>JBBRVZ010000130.1:0-6851 GCA_038246445.1 Mycobacteriales bacterium | reverse complement strand
GGCTCGACGACTACTGCCTTGGTCCCGACCGCGACGATGGTGGCCTTCGCCGGGGTGACGGCGGTGCGCTTGACCTCCTTCTTGGCGGACTGCTTGCCGTTGACGGTGGTCACCTCGTAGCTGACCTTGTCCTTACCGGCAGCGCCCTGCTGGGTCACAGTGGTGGTACCGACGGTCAGCGACTCGTCCTGCACCTGCTGATCGGCGGGCTGCGCCACGGCGACCTCTTCGTCGACGGTCTTCTTGGCAACGCGGGACACGGAGATCTTCAGGCCATCGGACACCGCGGTCTTCGCGGCCGGCTCGACCTTGTCCAGCGGGCCGAGCACGACCTTCTTCTGCTTGAGCAGGTCGCCGACGGTCGTGGCAGTGCTCTTGACGGCCACCGCAGGCTTGCCGCCGTCGGAAAGGCTTGCGGTGCGCAGGGTTTGGGCCGTCACCGTCAGCCCGTCGGTCGGGATGGCGCGAGATCGGTCGGCCGAGAGCTTGAAGGCCGCGGGGTTCTGGCCGAGCTCGGCGAGGGCCTCCTCGACGGTGGTCGCGGTGGTCCACACCTCGCGGGTCTTGCCGTCGATCGTGAGCTTGAGCAGCCGCCCACGCTCGATGACGATCTGCGATCCGTCGGAGATGGCGGTGTCGACAGCCGGGGCAATGATGTCGTGCTCGGCAACGGTCACGCCGGCGGAGTCGAGGGCACCGTCCACCGAGCCGGCGAACGTACCCACCTCCTGCTGCTGGCCGTCGACGGTGACGGTCACCGTCTTGTCGGACGCGGCGGCAACGCCACCGCCGGCCACGAGGGCGACCACGAGAGCGGCTACGCCGACTAGGACCGGCTTGCGGAGGTTGCGGCCGGTGCG
This sequence comes from Mycobacteriales bacterium, assembly GCA_038246445.1. Lineage (GTDB taxonomy): Bacteria > Actinomycetota > Actinomycetes > Mycobacteriales > Nakamurellaceae > Nakamurella. The sequence goes on along the minus strand of JBBRVZ010000130.1, from coordinate 5,991 downwards.
GGCGGTAGTGGTTGCAGTGGTGTCGAGGCCGTCGGTGTTGCCGGCGGGCTCGAGGGAGTCGGTGGCGGCGGCGTGCGCTCCGTCCGTGTCGGTGGAGGCGAACTGCTCGTCGTAAGAAGGCAAGGTTTCATCCATGGGGGGTGGTGGTGTCCGGGCAGGGCTCGGAGCGTCGGCATGCATCAGGTTTTCCCGGATACAAACACAGGTCGAATTCGTAGGGCGGTCTCGCTGGTATTGCGCTGACCGAATTCTGTATGCCCTACAACCTGATGCGACGAGCTCGATGATGTCCCATCCCAGCTGCTATCACGAAACGATAAACGAGAAGTACACGTTCCGACACCCTTCGCACACTATTGTGGCATAGCCGACACTGCTTCTTGATCGCTCAAGCATGTTATACGGCGTGACTCCCGCCGGCGGAGGCCTACCCTGCGCCGTGCTCCAGATACGCCCATGAACCCGGGGCATCAGCCATTCGGCGCAAAGCAGCAGCCTTATCACGGTGCAATAACGACGAAATGCCCCAGCCTTCCTTTCTCCGTGTTGACGCGGTGGCGACGGTCAGCCCGCGTAGCCGCACACCCACGGCGACAGCCCACGAGAGGCGTAGACCCGTTCGGCGATGGCGATCTGCTGTTCCCTGGTCGCCAGGTCCGCGCGCGGCGCATAGTCACCGCCGCCGTTGCTGAGCCAGGTGCCGATGTCGAACTGCAGCCCGCCGTAATAGCCGTTGCCGGTGTTGATCGACCAGTTGTTGGTGGATTCGCAGTTCGCGATCCCGTCCCAGTTGACCCCGGACCCGTCGGAGGGTGCCGGGGCCGGCGCAGCAGCAGGGGCGGGGGTTGGCGCGGGGGCCGGTGCTGGTGCTGGTTCGGGCGCGGGTGCCGGGGCAGCCGCCTGCGGCGCAGGCTTGGGCGCGGCAGGCTTGGGGGCCGGCTTGGGCGCGGCCGGCGGTGGCGTCGGCGCCACCGGCGGCGGTTGCATCGTGCCCACCTCGATGATCTGCGGAACCGCCTCGGTCACCGTCTTGCGGGCAACCTCCTCCCGCCGGCCCTGGACGCCGTTCGTGATCCTGGTCCGGTAGGTGACCTCGGCGACGCCCGGCGCGCCCTCCTGCACGACGCTGGTGGTGCCGACCAGTTGGGTGTCGTCGTTGCGCCGCTGATCCGCGGGCTGGTCGATCGGTTGCTGCTCGACGGCGGACACGAAGGAGACGCGGGTGACGACGATGCCCTGGCCGTCCTTGAGCGGCGTCTTCACCCCAGGGGCAACGGTGTCGTCCGGCCCGAGGGTGATCTTTGCCGCGGCCAGTGCGTCGGCGACGGTGCCGCCGCCCACGATCACCGATTTCGCCGGATCCTTACCTGCGGTGATCTTCACCGTCGGCAGGGTGCGGATGGTGATCTTCGCGCCGTCGATCACCGGTGTGGTGAGGGCCGGCGACACCCGCTGGTTCTTCGCGGGGCTGAGCTTGTTTTCGGCCAGGAACGCCCCGATGGTCGTCGCGGTGGTGCTGTACTGCTTCGTCCCGGCCGGGCCGGTGACAAAAATCGTGTGCAGCGTGTCTGCGGTGACCTGCAGCCCGCCCAGCGGGATCGCCCGGGACCGATCGGCGGACAACGTGAACGACCCAGGGTCCTGACCGATTTCCGCGAGCGCGTCCTCGACGGTCGTCGCGGTGGTCCACACCGTGCGGGTCGTGCCGTCGACGGTGAGGGTCAGCAACCGGCCCCGCCGCACAACGATGTCCGACCCGTCGGAGATCTCGGCGTCGGCGGCCGGCGCCAGCGTGTCGTGCTCGGCGATGGCCAGACCGGCCGCGTCGAGTGCGCCGTTGACCGACCCGGCCAGCGTGCTGACGTCCTGGCTGACCCCGTCGACGGAGATGCTCACGGTCTTGTGCATGACGGCGACGGTGCCGCCGCCGATGGCCAGCGCGCAGACCAGCGCAGCCGCGCCGACGAGAACCGGCTTGCGCCAGCGGCCGCTGCCGGCAGCGGCGGCGGGAGGGTCGTCGGGATCGTCGGTGTTGCCGGCGTCGGTGCTGTGTGCGTGGGTGCTGCGTGCGTCGGTGCTGCGTGCGTCGGTGTTGCCGGAGTCGATGTTGCCGGCGTCGGTGCTACCGGAGTCGGTGCTACCGGAGTCGGTGTTGCCGGCGTCGTCTTCGGCGTCCCACGTGTCGGTGGGGCCGTTTGTCAGGGCGGTTGTCCCGGCGGTGCGGTCACCCGCGGCGGCTGCCGCACCCGGAACTCCCGCCGCTTCCGGCTTCGGGTCGGAGAACGTGCGGCGGTGCGCTCCACGGCGGTGCCCGGCCGGTACCGGCGTCGCCGCGTCGCCGGCAGTGGAGACGATGTCACCGTCATCGAAGGCGCCGTCAGTCTTGGGCGTGTCATCCAGCGGGGCGTCGGTGAGCGGTCGGTCGGTGACGGGTTCGTGGGTGAACAAGCCCTCGAAGCCGGAGCCCAGCCTTTCCAGGACTACCTGCGGATCGGTGTCGACGACCTCTGGCGGGGCGTCCACGGCGTCGTCGGCGGGGGAACCGTTCGGGCCGGATCGGCCGTGCGTCGTGGTCACGGAACTCCCAACGTCGTCACCCCCGGGCAGGAGAATGGAGTGCGCCGGCCGGCCCGGACTCGCGTCCTTTCGGGACAACGATGTCGTCAGAGCACAAAAAAACAGGGCCCGTCCCCAGCGCCCGGCCGGATGAATACCCGTCCTCGACCTACGCTGCCGACAAGTCCTGCCCCAGTCGCACCCGGGAATTCCCCATCCCGGCTGTCATCACGGGAGGGTAACGAGGAGAGCACGAACCGGCAACTACAGGGCTGCCGGCGTTACTTCGACTACTGCGCGGAGCGACCGTGACCTCGACTTACTCCGGCGGATCCGGCAGTCCGTAGACCCGCCGTGTGGTCGACGTCACCGTGGCACACAGTTCGGCGAGGTCCTGCCCGCGGATCGCGGCCAACGCCCGCACCGTATACGGAAGCGCATACGGCTCATTGCGTTTCCCGCGGTGGGGATGCGGCGTCAAGAACGGCGCATCCGTCTCGACCATCAGCAGTTCGTCGGGCACGACAGCCGCTGCATCGGCGAGATCGGTCGCGTTCCGGAAGCTCACCGGACCGGCGAAGGACAGGTGGTATCCGGCGTCCGCGCAGAGTGCGGCCATCGCCGCGTCACCGGAGAAGCAGTGGAAGATGACCCGCTCCGGGGCTCCCTCGCTGCGCAGGATGGCCAGCACGTCGTCGTGGGCGTTGCGGTCGTGGATCATCACCGGCTTGCCGAGTCGTTTCGCCAGATCGATGTGCCAGGCGAAGGCGTCGGCCTGGACGGCGTGCGGCGCGGCATCCCAGTAGTGATCCAGTCCGGTCTCCCCGACGGCGACCACCCGCGGGTCCGCCGCGAGCCGCTCCAGTTCCGCTGCCGCGTCGTCCAGAAGGTCTGCCCTCGTCGGGTGCAAGGCGACCGCCGCGTACAGATCCGGATGCCACCCGGCGGCATTGACCACCCACCTCGCAGAGGCCATGTCGTCCGCTACGGTCACCACCTGCCGGACACCGACCGCAGCGGCCCGGGCCATCGCGCCCACCACGTCGGCGGCGCTCGCACATCCGCACGCATCGAGGTGGGTGTGCGCGTCGACCACAGGACCGGGAAGTGGTTCCGGGGGCGGCGCGAGTGGTCGCTGCGCCACCGCAGGGTGCGGAGTGCCGGTCATGCCCGCCGCCGGGTGTTGATCATGCCCGCCGCCGGGTGTTGATCATGCGGCTCAGCGCACTTTTTCGGGCGTGTCGTCGGCGTGTCGCGGGCTGAGCTGCATGATCAACACAGAACCGGGCGCCCCGTCGGCGTGTCGCGTGCTGAGCTGCATGATCAACACGAACCGGGCGCCCCCAGCGGGCAGCATCACCACGAGATCACCCGATCGGGGCCCAGGGCGGCCCGGTCTCGCCGAGCCCCGGGTCGAGCTTGGTGAACAGCGGGGTCGGCTTGGAAAGCGGGCGACCGACGGCGATGTCCCGGCGCTGCCAGCTGGCCTGCTCGGCGGCGTAGTCGCCGGTGATCACCGGGTAGTCCCGGACCTCCGGCACTCCGACACCCTCGACGTCGTCATCGAAGTCGGTGACCTCGCGGATCTCCGGCTGCGCCGCCCAGATGCCTTCCCCTCCGAAGGCCGCGAAGACCTGCTGCGAGGAGTGCGGCAGGAACGGCGTGAGCAGGGTTTTGGTGTCGTCGACCACCTGCAACGCCGTGTGCAGCACCGTCGCCTGACGGTCCTTGTCATCACCCAGTTTCCAGGGTTCGGACTCGGAGATGTACTTGTTGGCGAGCCCGGCCAGCCGCATCGCCTCCCCGGAGGCCGCCTTGAACCTGCTGCGCGCCAACAGGTCTCCGACGGTATCGAACGCCTGCTCGGCGGCCCGGAGCAGGGCGGTGTCGAGATCGGTGCGCGGCCCGGGCTCGGGGATGGCGCCGAAGTTCTTGTGCGCCATCGAGATGGACCGGTTGACCAGGTTGCCCCATTCGTTCGCCAACTCGAAGTTGGTGCGGCGGACGAACTCCTCCCAGGTGAAGTCCGCGTCCTGATTCTCCGGACCTGCCGCCGCGATGAAGTACCGCAGCGCGTCGGGACCGTACTCGCGCAGGAAGTCGCCGACGTAGATCACCGTCTTGCGGGACGTGGAGAACTTCGAGCCGCTCATCGTCAGGAACTCGCTGGACACCACTTCCGTCGGCAGGTTCAGCGCGCCGAGCGTTCCGGGTTGGCCGCCGCGCTCACCGGAACCGTTGTACGCCAACAACTCCGCCGGCCAGATCTGGGAGTGGAAGGTGATGTTGTCCTTCCCCATGAAGTAGTAGGCGCGGGCTGCGTCGTCTCCGCCCTGCCACCACCGCTGCCAGGCATCCGGGTCCGGCCGGCCGTGATCCCCGTACCGGCGCGCCCACTCGATGGACGCCGACAGGTATCCGATGACGGCGTCGAACCAGACGTACAGCTTCTTGTCCGGACGATCCCGCCAGCCGTCCAACGGAACCGGAATGCCCCAGTCGATGTCCCTGGTCATCGCCCTGGGCCGCAGGTCGTCGAGCAGGTTCAACGAGAACCGCAGCACATTGGGTCGCCAGTCGGTGCGGGTCTGCAACCAGGCGCCCAGAGCGCCTGCCAGCGCGGGAAGATCGAGGAAGTAGTGCTCGGATTCGGTGAAAAGCGGTGTCTCACCGTTGATCCGGGATCGCGGGTCGATCAGGTCGATGGGATCGAGTTGGTTGCCGCAGTTGTCGCACTGATCGCCGCGGGCCCCGTCGTACCCGCAGATCGGGCAGCTGCCCTCGATGTAGCGGTCGGGCAGCGTGCGACCGGTGGACGGCGAGATGGCCGACATCGTGGTCTTCGGGACGAAGTAGCCGTTGCGGTGCACCGTCCGGAACAGTTCCTGGACGACCGAGAAGTGGTTGCGCGTGGAGGTCCTGGTGAACAGGTCGTAGGACAGCCCGAGGCCCTGCAGATCGCCGACGATGACGCGGTTGTACCGGTCGGCGAGATCCCTCGCTGAGACGCCCTCGGCGTCGGCCTGCACCAGGATCGGTGTGCCGTGCTCATCGGTGCCGGAGACCATCAGCACGTCGTTGCCGGCCATCCGCTGGTAGCGGGAGAAGATGTCCGCGGGTACGCCGAAACCCGAGACATGGCCGATGTGCCGGGGACCGTTGGCGTAGGGCCAGGCCACCGCTGTCAGGACGGGCGAGTTCATTCCGACCAGGTTAGTGCTCCGCGCTCGCCGGCCCCGACTGGTTTGCCCAGTCACCAGCGACGGTGCCGACGCTGTCCCAGGCCGACCGGAGTGCGGCGCCGCCGTCAGCCCCGGGTGGGTTGCACGTCGAAGGTGAACCCGCTGTCCCGCAGCCGCCGGACCAACGCACCGTTCATCGCGGTCGCCGGGGTGAGCACACCACCGGCGGTGGGCAGCTCGTCCTGCGCCAGGC
>JBBRVZ010000129.1:0-6920 GCA_038246445.1 Mycobacteriales bacterium | reverse complement strand
TGACCGAGATCGGATCGGGGTGCACCGGCCGCCGCGATCCACGCTGCGTCATCCGGTTCGCTCATCGACCCCACGAACTCCCGCCTACTGGAACATCATCGTCATCCCGACGACCCGGATCACCTTATGCGGAGTTCGGCCGCCCGGACAACGCGACCCGCCCGCGGAGATAGGGATCACCCGGTCCGTCGAGCCGAAGCTCGATCTCGACTCACCCGGGGATGTTCACGGAGTGCTCGTGGGTCACCGCAGCGGTTGACGGCGCCGATGCCCGACGCGGAGCGAACGCGATGACGGCGGCCAGTCCGGCGACCACGGTGATCAACACCACCCAGAGGAGTCTGGGCTGTTCCGAAAAAAGAAGCACGACGGCCAGCGCGACGGCGATCACCCCTGCACCGATCCGTACCGCCCAGTGCCACCGGCCCTGCCCACTCCTGGTGAGCCGGTGCATGGCCGTGCGCACCGCGGCCGCGCTGCGGGACCGCCCGAACATCCAGGCCAGCACCGAGAGCGCCGCCGCAACGACGGCGACGAGCCGGATAGTGTCCCGAAGGTTCGCCGTGAGCTCGCGGGTGAACGCCTGGGTGACCTCCGGCTGCGCGGTGACCTGCGAGATCAGCCACCCCCCGGCCGACGATCAGCGCCACCGCAAGAGCCAGCATCGAGAACGCCAGCCAACCGGCAGCCTTCGCCAGGCCGGCCAGCCGGCTGGGTGCCAGCAGGATCGAGAGCACCAGCAGTACCAGGGCAACGATCGGCAGCCAGCTGCCCAGCGTGACCAGGGTGTCGTAGTAGCCGGACAGCTGCCGCACGTCGGCGTTACCGGTCACTTTGAAAACCACGGGCACGTCGGGGATCTGGCTTGCCCACTCGACGCCGGCGCCCGACAGCTTCTGTTTGACCGCCGAGACCGCCGCGCTGAGGTCGAGGTTGATCGAGCTGAGCCGGGTCGGCTCCCCCTGCAGGAGCGTCACGAACGCCGTGTGGGCCTTCGCGTTCGCCTCGTTCCACACGGTCGTGAGCTGCGGACTGCGCAGCACCTGATCGGTGAGTTTGGTGACGGCATCGGTGATGTCGGTGCGGAAGGTCGCCAGATAAGACGTCGCCAAGGACGACAGCCGGGGCGGGAGCCCGAGGGACTGCAGTTCGTCACCGATCTTGTCGGCCAGGTTCAGGTTGGTGATCGCGGCGTCGATGCCGGTGACGATCCTGTTCTCGGCCGCCTTGAGGATCACCGGGTCGGTGAGAAGCGGCCCGACAGTCTCGAGGTAGGCGTCCTGGTTGGTCACCAGGTTCTTCCCCCAGGCCGCCGCCACTCCGAGCGGCGCCAGCACGCAGCCGGCGATCAACAGCACCACGGAGATCGCCTGCCATGGCTTGCGGCTGGGTCCGTCGTCGACGGCCCGCCATCGGCTCGGCGGGTCGGTCCGCGGGAGCTGCGCCGTCGGTGCGGGCCCAGCGATTCGGGGCTCGTCCGCCATGTCTGGAACCTCCCGTTGGCGCCGGTCATGGCATTGTGTCCCATGGTGGCGGCGCGCCACCCGCCCGCGCTTCACCCGAGCAGGATGATGTGGCGGCACCTCACCGCCGCAAAGGTCGGTGCAGCGCCGCCGATTCCAGCGGCCCCGACCACCAAAGGTGTGACGTATGCCTGCGTCGCCGCGGGCCATGAACGCCTGACACCGCTCATCTGGAGAAACGGACGAGGGCCATGAGCAATCTGCCGGCCGCCAAGAACGAGCAGGACCCGGAGTACATCACCAGGGTTCAGCAGTTGCCACCGCACCCCCGATACGGCTACGGGCTCCCCCGCGGGCTGATCATCATTCTCGGGCTGGCCGCCGGTGTCGTGGTGGCCACCGGTATCAGGGCGGTTCCGGGAATCCTGGGTCCGATCTTTCTGGCATTGGTGCTCACCATCACCGTCGACCCGTTGCGGGCGTACCTGATCCGCAAGGGAGCGCCGCGCTGGCTGGCAACCCTGGCCGTCCTGCTGGGCGTGTACGCCATCGTGATCGGATTGTTCGCAGCGGCCATCCTGGGCATCGCCCAGCTGGCCAGCCTGCTGCCGCAGTACGCCGATCAGTTGCAGCAGCAACTGTCAGGGCTGAAGTCCTGGGTGGCCAGCATGGGCGTCACCCAGGCCGACGTCGAGAAGCTGCTGGGCAGCGTCGACAAGAGTTCCATCGTCGGCTACGCGGCGAGCCTGCTGTCCACCGTCGCCGGCATCTTCACCTCGCTGTTCTTCGTCATCACGTTGCTGATCTTCCTGGCCGTCGACGGATCGGTGTTCGGCGACCGGATGGTCAGCCGGCGTCCCGGCCGCGAACCGGTGCTCAGTGCGCTGGGCACGTTCGCTGCCGGCACCCGGAAGTACTTCGGAGTGTCCACGATCTTCGGCGGCATCGTGGCGGCGCTGGACTGGGTGGCGCTGCTGATTCTGGGAATACCCGCCGCCGGGCTGTGGGCGCTACTGGCGTTCGTCACCAACTACATCCCGAACATCGGCTTCATCATCGGGTTGTTACCCCCGGCGCTGCTGGCCCTGCTCACCGGCGGCCCCAGCCTGATGATCACCGTGATCGTCGTCTACTGCGTGCTGAACTGTGTGATCCAGTCAGTGTTGCAACCCAAGTTCGTCGGTGACGCGGTGGGGCTGACAACGTCGGTCAGTTTTTCTGTCGCTGATCGTCTGGGCTTACCTCCTGGGACCCCTCGGCGCGATCCTGGCCATTCCGGCGAGCCTGTTGTGCAAGGCGTTGTTGGTCGATGTCGACCCGGACGCCAAATGGCTGCAGCTGTTCCTTGGTGACGAACCCGTGTTCAAGGTCAAAGACCACCACCGGCCAAAGCGCTTCGGCCGTAACAAGCAACCCGCAGAGTTGGCACAGCCGGTGGCGGCCGGGACAGCGCCAGCAGCGGCCAAATGACTGCCGTCGACGGCGGCCGGGACCGAGCCGGACGCACGGGTGATACGCGGTCTCACGCACGGGTGATACGCGGTCTCACGCACGGGTGATCATTGTTTCTGAACCGCTGCTGCGCTCAGAGCGCCGCAATAGTTCACAGACGTTGATCACCCGCCGGCTCCGGTCCGCTGCCCACCAGCGCTGCGGTCCCGGCGGCGCAGGGTGATCGCACCACCTGGGTCCGAGCTACTGGGGCGCGGTGCTTCGAGCGCATGCTGCGCGACCGGGCCGCAGTTCCCCCAGTGCTAGCGCGCCCGCGGGTGTGACGTGGCGTAGACCTCGCGCAACGAGTCGACCGTCACCAGGGTGTAGATCTGCGTCGTGGTCACCGAGGCGTGCCCCAGCAGCTCCTGCACGGAGCGCACGTCGGCACCGCCCTCCAGCAGGTGGGTGGCGAAACTATGCCGCAAGGTGTGCGGTGAGACGCCCGCCGCGCCGTTGGCCCCGCGGATTCCGGCCCGCTCAGCGGTGTCCTGCAGCACCTGCCAGGCGCTCTGCCGGGACAACCGCGCGCCCCTGACGTTGAGAAACAGCGCACCGCCCGGTGTTCGGGCCGATCGGCCGGTGCGCGCCGCGACCAGCCCGGGTCGCCCCCGCACCAGGTAGGCCTGTAGTGCGTCGACCGCGAAGGAACCGACCGGCACGATCCGTTCCTTCGCGCCCTTACCCCGCAGCCGCACTACGGAGACCCCCGGAAGCTTTCCCGTGGCCGCGGACGCGGTCAGTGCATCGACGTCGTCGACGTCCAATCCGACGGCCTCGCTGATCCGCGCTCCGGTGGCGTACAGCAACTCCAGCAACGCCCGGTCCCGAAGGCCTCGCGGGTCCTGGCCGGCGGCGGCCTCGATCAGCGCGGTGATCGTCGCGACCGGCAGCGCCTTGGGCAGCCGGCGGGCCGGCACCGGCGGGTGCACGTCACGAGCGGCATCGGTGCTCACGGTGCCCTCGGCCAGCAGGAAACGATGCCAGCCGCGGGCGGCGACCACCGCCCGAGCGGCGGACGAGGCGGCCAGCGCCGGATGTTCCGGCGAGCCGGTCCGCAGCGCAACGAGGAAGTCGCTGACGTCGCCGGCGGTGATCTCGTCGGGCCGGCTGCGACCGGCGGCAGCCAGAAAGCCGAGGTAGCGCTGCAGGTCTCGACGGTAGGACAGCAGGGTGTTGCGGGCCATCCCGCGCTCGACCGCCAGATGGTCGAGATAGCCGCGCAGAGCGGCCGCGAGCTCCGCGGCCGGTTCGGCGGCTGCGGACGACTCCGGCGTCATCGGCCAGGACCTGATTCGGCTGGAACCGCCGGCCGAGGCCAGGGTCGGCAGGCCCGACGTCACCGGAGCGGGATGCCGTCCAGCGGCGGCGCGGCCGGCGCCCCCGGCCCGCGGTGCACCTGCCAGGGCGCGTCCTGCTCGTCCGGCTGGTTCTGCTCCCGCAGTGACGCACCCCGGAGCACGGCGTCGGTGGCGAGAATCCCGGACACCGCCATGACGTTCACGATCTTGCCCGCGAGCGCCGCCTCCACCGCGACCGCCAACGGAACGCGGACGACCCGTAGATCGGCCTCCTCGTGTTCGCCCTGCGGACGGCCGACCTGCGTCAGGCCGGTGGCGACGAAGATCCGCACGGATTCCTCGGTGAAGCCGGGTGAGGTGGCGACATCGAGCAACACGTCCCACCTCGCCGCCCGGTAACCCGTTTCCTCGATGAGTTCGCGTTCGGCCGCGGCCTGCGCCGATTCCCCGTCAACATCGAGCAGGCCGGCCGGGAGTTCCCAGAGCCGCCGCCCGAGGGCGTGCCGGTACTGCTCGATGAGGATGACGGTCGGCGACGAGCCCCCGTCGGGCACCGGTCCGGTCGGTGACGGGATGTCCAGCGCCACGATGGCCACCGCACCCCCGTGCTCGACCACCTCCCGCTTGGCGGTGCCGCCACCGGGCATGACAACCTCGTCGATGCGCATCGACGCGACGACGCCGTCGAAAACGCGGCGGCTGGACACGACATCGAACACCTCCGGCGTCGTCCCGGTCCCTGCGGTGCGGTCCGGGTCGGTTGGCCGGGTCACCGGGAAACCGTGCCTGCGACCAGATCCCCCTGGGTCCGCACCCGTTCCGGGGCATCGTCGGCGATCGGCAACCGCTCCGACTCCAAGTAGTCCAGGGCTGCCCGAACGAACGCCGCGAACAGCGGATGCGGGCGGGTCGGGCGCGACTTGAATTCCGGGTGCGCCTGGGTGGCGACGAGGAACGGGTGCAACTCCCGGTCGAGTTCGACGAACTCGACCAGCGACGAGTCCGGAGACGTCCCGGACAGCCGCAGGCCGGCCGCTTCCAGGGCGTCCCGATAGACGTTGTTGACCTCGTAACGGTGTCGGTGACGCTCGGAAACCATGGTGGCGCCGTAGATCTCGGACACCAACGAGCCCGCGGCGAGGCGGGCCGGGTAAGCGCCCAGACGCATGGTGCCGCCCATGTCCTTGGCGCCGGCCACCACCTCGTGCTGGTCGGCCATGGTGGCGATCACCGGGTCGGCCGCGTTCGCGTCGAACTCCGCGGAGTTCGCGCCGCCGAGGCCGGCGAGGTTGCGCGCCGCTTCGATGACGATGCACTGCAGCCCCAGGCACAGACCCAGCACCGGGATCTTGTTGATCCGGGCGAAGGTGATGGCGCCGATCTTGCCCTCGATACCCCGCACCCCGAAGCCACCGGGGATCAGGACCCCCTGGACGTCCGACAGCCGGTCCCGGGCGCCGTCGTAGGTGATGCAGTCGTCGGAGGGGACCCAGACGATCTCGGCCTTCGCGTTGTTGCCGAACCCGCCGGCCCGCAGGGCTTCGGTCACCGACAGGTAGGCATCGGGCAGGTCGATGTATTTGCCGACGACAGCGATCCGCACGGTTTCCGCCGGGTGGTGCACCCGCTCCAGCAGGTTCCCCCACATCGTCCAGTCGACGTCGTGAAAGCTCAGGTTGAGCCGGCGCACCACGTACGCGTCCAGCCCCTCGCGGTGCAGCACCTTGGGAATGTCGTAGATCGACGGCGCGTCGGGCGTGGATATGACGGCCTCTTCGTCGACGTCACACATCAGCGAGATCTTTCGCTTCAACGGCTCGGGAATCTCCCGGTCCGAGCGGCAGATCAGGGCGTCCGGCTGGATACCGATGTTCCGCAGCGCCGCCACGGAATGCTGCGTCGGTTTGGTCTTCAATTCGCCGGACGGCGCCAGATAGGGCACCAGCGAGACGTGCAGGAAGAAGACGCGGTCCCGACCGACGTCATGACGCACCTGACGGGCCGCTTCCAGGAACGGCAGCGACTCGATATCACCTACGGTGCCACCGATCTCGGTGATGACAACGTCGGGGACCGAGCGTCCGGACGCATCGTCGGGTTCGGCCGCGGACATCGCCAGGATCCGGTCCTTGATCTCGTTCGTGATGTGCGGGATGACCTGCACCGTGTCGCCGAGGTACTCCCCCCGGCGCTCCCGCGCGATCACCCGCGAGTAGACCTTGCCGGTGGTGACGTTGGCTTCGGCAGACAGGTTCCGGTCCAGGAACCGCTCGTAGTGTCCGATGTCGAGGTCGGTTTCGGCGCCGTCCTCGGTGACGAAGACCTCGCCGTGCTGGAAAGGGTTCATCGTTCCCGGGTCGACATTGATGTACGGGTCCAGCTTCTGCATGGTCACGCGCAGGCCGCGGGAGGTCAGCAGACGACCGAGGCTGGAGGCGGTGAGTCCCTTACCGAGCGAGGAGGCGACGCCGCCGGTGACGAAGATGTACTTGGTGATGCGCGGCGATTGCGCCACTGCGACTCCCGTGTTCGTCGTCGGCCCAGGAAGTCGGCTGTTCGGAGCGAACACGTCGACGCGGCCGACTGTGGTTTGCTGCCGGTTACCCGGCGACCACCCCACGGGATTTCACCCTAACATCACCCCGCTCGCCGCCGGATCGATCGC
>JBBRVZ010000128.1:0-7156 GCA_038246445.1 Mycobacteriales bacterium | reverse complement strand
TCAAGGAAGGGCTGTTGTCCGACTTCGACAACCAGCAGGCCATTCTGGAAATCTGCTCCTTCCCGTCGACCCACGACGCCGAGCCGACCACTCTGCGTGAATACGTGGCGCGGATGCCGGACGGGCAGGACGCGATCTACTTCGCAACCGGTGAATCGCGTTCTGCGCTGGAGAACTCACCGCACATGGAGGCCTTCCGCGCGAAGGGCTACGAGGTGCTGTTGCTGACCGACCCGGTGGACGAGGTGTGGGTCGACGCCGTCCCGTCGTTCGAGGAGAAGCAATTCACCTCGATCGCCCGCGGCGAGGTCGATCTCGGCGGTGACGACGTCGACGAGGACACGAAGCAGGGCTTCGAGAGCATGCTGGCCTGGATGACGACGACACTCTCGGATGACGTGAAGGAGGTCCGGCTCTCCCATCGGCTTGTCGATTCGACCGCTGTCCTGGTCGGCGACCCAGGGGACCTCACCCCGACGCTCGAGAAGATGTACCGGGCAATGGGTCAGGAGTTGCCGAAGGTCAAACGGACGATGGAACTCAATCCGAAGCACGGCCTGGTCACCGGGCTGCGCGACGCTCACAAGACCCACGCGGACGACCCGGCTCTCGCCGACACGGCGCACCTGCTGTACGGAATGGCGCTGCTGGCCGAGGGTGGCGAACTGACTGAGCCGGCCTCTTTCGTTGCGCTGCTGTCGAAGCGGCTGGAGAGCGCGCTGTCCTGACCGGCACGCGACAGCGGCGGAGTTGAAGGCAGTAGCTATCCGGGATAACCTTCCGGTTGCCCGCATCAGCAACGCCCCCTCGCTCATCCGGGTCCAGAACGTCGGCCCAGCATCGACCGGCCGTGACTTTGGTCCCTTCCCGGGGCCGCCCGCTCGCCGAACACTGGGACGTGCACGGTAGGAAGCACCGTCCAGATCAGCGGCCCGCCGAACCCACCGATCGAATTGAGGGGACAACATGCAAAGCATCGACCAATACCTGCCGGAGCACCCGTTCTTCCAGGGTCTGGACGCCGCGACCACCGACCTGCTCTCCGGATGCGCCGTGAACGTGCATGCGCGGCCGGGTGAGTTCCTTTTCCGGGAGGGTGAGGCGGCCGATCACTTCTACGTGCTGCGTCGCGGTCGGCTCGCCATCGAAGTTCGGACGCCGGCCCGCGGCGTGGAGCTGGACGAGCTCGGCGACGAGGACGTCGTGGGCTGGTCGTGGATGGTGCCGCCCTATCACTGGACCTTTGACGCCCGGGCCATCACGGACACCAGCGCACTGGCCTTCGACGCGGCCTGCCTGCGAGCGAAGTGTGAGGCGGACCCGGCGGTCGGGTACGAACTCACCAAGCGGTTCGTCACCGTGATGAACCAGCGGCTGCAGTCCGCCCGAATTCGGATGCTGAACCTACAGGCGGAGTTCATCGACTGACTGGCGTCGTCCTGGCTGGCACGGCACCACCGTGCCCGGCGGCGTCTCCCGCAGAACACACGCGGTGACCGATCATCGTGGTCACTGGCGTGGCGGCACTGACGCTGCGGCGGGCGACGTCTGCGGGTCTTGTCCTAGTTGCCGCGACGCGCGACATCCGCCGTCCAGGCCGGAGATGAAGTCGTCGCCGTCGCCGCCGAAGATCTCGTCGTGGTCGGGTGTGCCGAAAATCGTGTCGTTGCCGCCTCTGCCCTCGATCCGATCGCCGCCGTCGTCACCTCCGAAGATCTGGTCGTCGCCCTGGCTGCCGATCAGTGTGTCGTGGCCGTGGCTCGGTGGTCCGTCGTTTGAATATCCGAACATCACAAATTCGTCCAACGCGCCGGCCGGCAGCCTGGAACCATCGATGAGGTCGCCGCCGAACCCTCCGATGACAGTGAGCTTCTCCGTCCCGCTCATCAGCACCGGCACCGCCATGCCGGACACCGAGATGCCGGCATTGCTCGAGGGGAGCGCCCTGACCTTCTCGGAGTCATCCCCCAGGAAAACATTGACGCTGTCGTGGTCGGTGTTCGGCAGTCCGAGGTCCAGCCGCACCTGGGTGGCGGCGGTCACCGGGAGTGCGGCGACAGTGACGTCGTCGTTTCCGCCACCGGTGTTGACCTTCAGTTGCTCGAATCCGCCGAAGTCCACGGAGTCGAAAGGCGGCGCGATCAGGCGGATGGAGGCTCGCCCGCCGGTGACCTTGCTGTCGAAGCTATCGTCGGCGGCGGACCCGTTGACTATCAGGGTGTCCGCACCTGCGCCGCCGTCGACATGGTCGCTGCCGTCGCCGGGATTCCAGGTGAACTGATCCGTGCCGTCCCCCAGAGATACGGTGTCGTTGCCGGGACCACCGATGACCCGGTCGATCCCGGCGCCCCGACAAAGCTGTCGTCGCCGGACCCACCAGTCATGGTGTCGCGACCGGTGCCGCCAACGAATTCGCCCCGCGGCAACTTGATGCCGCTGCTCTCGTCGAACTTCAGGACGTTGTTACCGCCACCGCCGGCGATCTTGATCACGGACACGTTCGGAACCGGCACGGTCCCACCCAACACCTCTTTCCCGTTCAGGGTGACGGTGCCGAGGGTGCGACCGGCGGCGGTCGTGGCGCCCACTACGAGTCCGTCGTCCGCGGCGGTGCCGGTGATAGTCAAGACGCCCGCAGTGAACGTGACCGTAGGGGGTGGTGCCGCGGCGGCGGCAGGCGTGGCGAACAGCACGCTGGACAGCGCCGGGCCGATCACGGCACCGGCTCCCAGGATCGCCCTGCGGCGGGGCAGTTTCGGATTGACCATGTGATTCATCTCCATGCGTTGAAGTGGTGGTAACACCCGGGGTACGGCTGTTGCGCGCAAACGGTTCTCGCTCATCAGCGCTAGAAGTCAGTCCCCGCAGCGCCAGGTCGCGCGTCGCACCGCCTCGACGCTGGCCGGAGCGTCCAGCCGGAGCAGCGCGGCCGCCGCCCCCAACGTGTCCGCCGGGCCTGCCGGCGGCGAGCGAGGTAGCCGGCGTGAGGTCTTTCCGGCCATAGGGACCCGATTTGTCGAGAACGACTCGCACTACATGTTCACGCTGGTGGTGGTCACCGACCTGAACAAAGAATCCGCCGAATCACACCGCTTCCAGCTCGTTCGTACTCAACGCAGTGCTGATCGGCGCGGCGGCCAACGCCGTGACAATTCCCGTTTGGGCGCTGTTTCGGACAATGACGGCCGGCGCCCGGTCTCTGTGTCCGGTGCGGTCGGTTCGGAAGCGGTTACCCGGTGGCCATCGATGTCGCCGTCTCGGCGCTGAACACGATCGTCGCCGTCGTCAGGCCGGATCAACCTCGGCAGCGGCGTTCGTCGCGGCCTCGAGTAGGTGCCGCGCACGCCTGCCCAGATCACCGAGGTCCACCCGTCCTGCATCGACGGCAGCAGCCAGCCTCTCGGCCAGTTCCAGCGCCTCGTCGATGACAAACGCCTGCGCGGCCCGTTCCTGACCCATGTCTGCCAGGATTGTCCGCTCGGTACGCGACGCAATGACGGGGTTGCCGATCCCCTCCACCCACACTCGGGTGCGCCGGCCTTCGCCGCGGTCCTCGCCGCGGATCGGTTCGAGCGCGAAAATCCTGTCCGCGCGTGCGTACTTCCCGAAGCCGAGGAACACCATCCGGGACTCGTTAGCCATTCGCTCAGTATCACCGGTCGGCCGTGCGGCGGGACGCACGGACTGCGGGAGAACCTCCGGATGATGACCGCCTCTCGACATTGATCAGGATCGAAGAAGTGCACGCCGCATGCGAGCACCTAAAGTCGCATCAGGCGGGGCCGACCGCCACCTGAGGAGGACTTATTGATGAAGACAATGACGTGCAAGCAGTTGGGTGGCGCCTGCGATCTGCCGCTCAGCGGGTCGACAGGCGACGAAGTCATCAAGGCGCAGGACCGCCACCTCAAGGAGATTGTCACGTCGGGAGACACCGCCCATGAAAAGGCATTGCTCGATATGAAGAACCGCTGGAAACACCCTGTCGCTGGGATGGGCTGGTACCGGCAGGTCAAGCGAGACTTCAAGGCCCTGCCAGAGAGCTGAACGACGCAAGCGACCCAGATCGCATGTGTCGCCCGATCGACCGCGGCCGCGGTGTCACCCGATTGTCGCCCGCCGGCGTACCGTCTACAGGCGCGCGGGATCCGGCGGAAGCCGTGACGGGCCGACATTGGTGTTGAGCCAATCGTTGATCGGCGCGGCACCCCGCCAGGCCAGGGCAATCCGCTGCCTGGCCTCGCCGGTCGACACCCAATCTGGAGTGCCGAAGGCCTTTCCTGCGGTGAGTCCCTTGTCCCGCAGCAACTGAGAGCTGAAAACTTTCTCGGTTGGCGTTGAAAGAATTCCCGGGAATTGTTCGCCGTCAACTGCTCGTAGAACAGCCATGCTTCGGGCGGAAAGCCGGCGAACGCGGCTGACGTCGATTCCATCGGAACGACCCTACCCAGAGCGGCTCGGCATACTCGAGGCGTGATGCTCACACGGAAGTGGTCGGTGTTCCTGCTGCTGGCGGGGCTGTTCAACTGGGTGATCTGGCCGCGCTTTGCCCTCGCTATCTGGCAGGACCAGCGCGCCTGGACCGGCGAGATCGGCTCTTCGAGCCCCACGTCCTTCCTGTGGGTGCATGCCGTGCTGATCGGCTCGGCGCTCGTTGTCGGGACGGTGGTAGCGGTGCTGGGCGTGCTGGGGGTGCTTGCTCTGCGCCGCGGTTCGGTGGCGCCGGCATCGTCAACCCCTGGCAATCTCTGATTCTGAATCCCATGATGGGCATCCGGGGTGGAAACCCCGTTCGGGCCGAAGCGTGCACGACGCTCGGCGAACCAAGGAGCACACTGGAGGGCGGCAGGTAATGCGCACAGACGCCAGCAGGAGGACCCCATGGCCAGCAACGATCCTTTCGGATTCGACCCGGACGACCTGAATCGCATGCTGCAAGGCGCGCTCGGGCAGTTCGGCCGACTGCTCGACGGGTCCGACGACCGGTCGGGTTTGTCGGCACTCTTCGCTCAGAACACCCGCCGCACGGGTTCGGGGCTGGAGCGGGAAACCACCGGCGACACGGGTGACGGCGTGTGGGCGATCTACACCGTGGATTTGCGCGGCGGCGCCCAAGTGGAACAGATCTTCGCCGCCGAGCTCGACGCACTGCGTGCGAACAAGCACAACACCGAGAGCAACCGCAAGGTTCGCTTCCTGCCGTACGGGATCGCCGTCAGCGTGCTGGACGAACCGGAAATCATCTCGGACAGCCAAGAGGGCTGATACCGGGTTCAATGGCCAACTCGCGGGAGTTCACCTCGCGGCGTCCGGAACGTGAGCCTGACAAGGGTCCTTGACAGTGCACCTCCCTCGGTGGATGCTTGACCTATGACAAGCAACCTTGACAGGCATGGAGCAAGTCGCGGTGACAGGGCCAGGTCGCGGGCGTACGCCAGAGACTTCCTACCCGGCATGGTCGGCTATTGCGTGCTGCTGGTCGTGGTGGTGCTGTTCGGGGATCTCGACGGCAGCAGCAACTGGCGATTCCTCTGGGCCCTGCTGCCGGTTCTGCCGATGATCTGGGTCGTGCGAGCCCTGATCCGTCATTTCCGTCGGATCGACGACTATCAACGTGGTCGGTTGCTGGACGCAATGGCGGTCGGCTTCGCCGTCGCGATGTTGTCCGCCATTACGTTGGGCTTCCTCGGAATTGCCGGGCTGGACATGAGTTTTGCTGGCTGGATCATCTATGTAGCCGGGATGGCCGGGTGGCTGATCGCGAGCTCGGTCGTTGCGAAAAGAGCCTGAACCACGGTGCAGAACCACCTCCGAACCTTGCGGCAGGGCCGCGGGTGGAGCCAGGGCGCGCTGGCCGATCAGTTGGATGTTTCCCGGCAAACCGTGAATGCGCTCGAGACAGGCCGCTACGACCCCAGCCTTCCGTTGGCTTTCCGGATCGCCAGATTGTTCGAAGCATCGATAGAGGAGATCTTCGTCCCGGCGGACGAGCCGGCAACCCGGCAGTGACGTTCAAGCCGGACGGGCACGCCATCGGGGTGTCCCAAGCGGTGAGCTGAGCCAGTGAAAGTTCCTGTGTCTCGTTGCGAGACAGGCACTTTCGCGCACTCAGGGGGCGAGCCAGACCACAAACCGGAACATCGTGGCTCAGCCTGAGGACGGCGCGACGAGTGGCACCTCACTGGGTATCGTCTGCGACTCGTTCGCTTGACCTCATACTCGAAGGACGAGCCAGAGAAGCACTCCCGCGTACAGCGGGGGCGTCGGTAAGGGATTGAGAGGGTGCAATGGGCAGCTGGCACGTTCGCGACCTCGCCGCAGCGGATCTGGAAGCGCTGATCCGGCTCGATGACGAGTCCTCCAAGACTCGGCAACCACCGGTGTTCACCCTGGCCGATGTCGTCGCGGCCCTGGGCAGTCACCCGGCCGTCGTCGCGGTCGCCGACGGGCAGTTGATCGGCGCGGCCCTGAGCCGGGTCGATGCCGACCGGGCGTGGGTGCTGCGGCTGAGTCTGTCACCGGCCTGGCGAGGCCACGGCCTGGGCAGCGACCTGCTCGCCGCCCTCGAACAGCGGCTGCTCACCCTCGGCGTGTCTCGGATCGGAGCACTGCTGCCGGCCGACGAGACCGGCAGCATCGCGTTCGGCAACTCCGGGTTCGCCGCCCGCGAGGGCGTGACCTACTTCGAGAAATCCGAACTGACCTCACCGGCATCGGTGCGGCTGCTCAATGAGCTCGGCGCGGCCGTGCCCAACGCCCGACTCTGGTTCGAGATCGCCGGGATGACCGCGGAGAAGGACGTCATCGAACGGACCCTCATCCTGCCACTCTCCCATCCCGACACCGCAGCGGACTACGGTGTCGATCCGCCCCGGGCGGTCATCCTGTTCGGGCCGCCCGGCACCGGCAAGACCACTTTCGCCCGCGCCGTCGCCGGCCGGCTCGGCTGGCCGTTCCTGGAATTGTTCCCCTCGCGGCTCGGCGCCGCTGCCGGCATCGCCTCGGGCCTGAACCAGGCCTTCGCCGACATCGCCGCGCTGGAACACGTGGTCGTCTTCATCGACGAGGTCGAAGAGATCGCCGCCGCCCGCACACTGGCCGACACCGACGTCGGGGTGGTCAACGAACTGCTCAAAGGGCTGGTGTCGTTCCGCGC
>JBBRVZ010000127.1:0-7230 GCA_038246445.1 Mycobacteriales bacterium | reverse complement strand
GGGTACGACGCCCGGCTGGCCCTGATATTCGATGTGACACCACACCCGATGGTCACAATCCGTCGGCACCGATTTGTCAATGTCCACCTCGAACACTTGGTGAAATGGGGAACCATTTCCCGTTCAATGATGGCCTTTCTGCACGCTGCGGTAGTGGGGAAGCGGTCGCTGTTGATCGTCGGCCCCCAGTCCGCGGGAAAAACCACGATGTTGAGAGCATTAGCGCAGTGCATTTCCAGTGAAGAGAGATTCGCAACATTGGAAACCGAATATGAGTTGTTGTTGCACACCATCCCTGGGCGTTTCCCGCTGGCGGTCCCGGTGGAGGAACGGGTCGGCGGTGGTGACCGGGATGCCTCTGGGAAACCGGCCGGGGAGATCACCATCGGAGATGTTTTTCCGTGGACGCTGCGGCACTCACTTGAGCGAATCATCCTGGGAGAGGCCAGGAATCAGGAGATCGTAGCACTCTTGCGGGCCATGAGCAGAGGGTACCGGGGGTCGATGGCGAGCTTTCATGCTGACTCGGCCAAGGAGACCTTCGAGTCGATGGCGACCCTGTTGATCGATCACGCACCCTCGTTAACACACGAGGCCGCAATGCGCCAGATCGCCACCGCCCTGGACTTCATTGTCTTTATTGACCGGGAGCATGTCACGGACCGGGTCACCGGTGAACCCACCGAGATCCGTTACGTGTCGGAGATTATCCAGGTCGGCAACATGACATCGGACAGCCCGGTCCCGATGACGGCGGAGGTATACGGGCCGCTCACCGACCCGGAGGCACGGCTGCTCGATCCGCGGGGATATCCCCGGGGGCCGTTGCCGTTGGACGAGAACCTGTGGGCTCGCCGCGCTGGGTTGGACATGGCATGGCTGACTGATGAGCACGGCGCGTGGGATTCGGCGTTTCCGATCCGGGGGCTGTCATGAACCCTTACGCGGTCGGCGCCGCGGTCGCTGTGATCGGTGTCGTCGGTGGGCTGTGGGGCGTCGTGGTGGCATTCCGCGGCAAGGACACCGGCTCGGTGTTCCGGACCCGCACGACCCGGGTTCGCCTGGCCGGTGCGCGCGCGTTGACGCGGAGCCGGCTGATCAGGTTCGGCGGTGCGGCGGCTGCCACGGTGGTGGTGTGGCTGGTCACGGGATGGCCGATAGGTGCGTTGCTGGTCGGGGCGCTGGTGTTGACCACCAGGTACTTCTTCGGCGGCGGGAAGATCGCCGCCGACCGCATCGACCGATTGGAAGGGTTGGAGCAGTGGGTGCGGCATCTGTCCGACAGCATGGCGTCCGGGTCGATGCCGATCCAGACGATGGTCCGGTCGGCAGATCACGCCCCGCCGGCTATCCATGACCAGGTGGCCAGGCTTGCCACTCGCCTGTCCACCCCGCGGTTGGACAGAAACCAGGTGCTGCGGCGGTTCGCCGACGAGATCGACGACGCGCTCGGCGACATCGTGGTGTTGGCGCTGCAACGAGCGGTCAACACCCGCGGATCTGAGCGGGTGCCCTACGTCCTGCAGACCCTCGCCGAGGCCGTCGGGGCGGAGGTAAAGGCCAGGCGGGCCATCGAGAAAGAACGAGCCGGCCCCCGGAAAGAAACCCAAGCAATCATCATCGTGCTCGGCATCTTCATCGGTGGCCTGGTGGTGTTCACCCAGTACCCCAAGGTGTACGGGTCGGTCCAGGGTCAGGTGGTGCTGCTGATCCTGGGAATCATTGTGCTGCTGGGGTTGTGGATGATGCGGCGGCTGTCCGTCGGGGGGCAGCCACCGAGGATTCTGTCCGAAGTGCAGGAGCCGACCCCATGAACCCGGCCGTGGTCGGTGTCCTTTTCGCCGGTGCGGTGTTCGGGCTCGCGGTCGGGGTGTTGGTCATCTATTGGTTGGTCCCGCAGCGGGTCTCCTTGCATGAGGCGTTGACTTTGGACAGAACAATGCTGTCGGCGTCGGTGCTCGAGCAGGAGGCTCTGCTTGCCCCGGCGACCCCGACGACGCGGAGTCGGTGGGCTGGGTACGCCCGCCAGTTGGAGGACAGGCTCGCCGGGTGGCGTCTCACCACACCCGATGAGGCCCTGGCGTTGATCGAATGGACCCGTGGCCGGTTCCTGCTGGCCAGGGTCGGGTTCACCCTCGCCGCTGTACTGATCGGCCCACTGTTCTGGTTGCTCGTCACCGTTGCCGGCGGGTCCATCGCGCTCGTTGCACCGCAGGGCTTGTCGTTGCTGATCGGCCTGGCGCTCTGGTACGGGGTAGGTGTTTGGGTGGCCGGGCAAGCTGCGGCGCGGAAGTTGGAAATGCGGGAGGCGCTGATCTCCTACCTGACCCTGCTGGCGCTGTTCAAGGCATCCGGTGAGGGCATGCTGTCGGCGCTGCAACAGGCCGCGACCACCTCCGATGCGTGGACGTTCCGGCGGATCGATGCCCGCCTGGCCGCATCCCTTCGGGCGGGTCTGTCACCGCAGGCCGGGTTGCGGCAGCTCGGTGAGGAACTGGGCATCAGTGAGATCGGTGACGTTGCGGATATCGCAGCGACGGCGAGCCTGCAGGGCGCCGGGGTGTTCACCACGCTGCTGGCGCGGGCCGAGGCGCTGCGCAATCAAATGCAGTCCGATGCCGAGGCTGAAGCCGCTGGGCGGTCGGTCCAGATGGCCATCCCGAAGGTGATGCTCGTGATGGCCGGCATCGGATTTCTGATGTACCCGCTGATCATCGGGATCGCGGGTTAACACAAATGAGGGAAAAGGGAATCACCATGCCCGAGCAGCTGCAGGCAACGATCATCTGGTACCGGGAGACCGTGGAAGCACGGCTACGGCACCTGCTCAAAGACCGGGACAGCGAGTCCGGCGCCGGGCTCTCACTGGAAGCATTGGTCCTGATCGGTGTCGGTGTCGCGATCGCCCTTGGCCTGGGTGTGTGGCTGACGGCGGTGATCCAGAGCAAGCAGGCGACGATCGCGCCCTGACCACCGCCATGACGCCGACAACACGGGGACACCGACACCGGTGTCAGGACGAACGGGGCAGCGGAGGTCTCTCGCTGTCCTGGGTTCTCCTGACACCGGTGCTCCTCGCGCTGATCTTCGGTGGCATCGCCATGGCATTTCGGATGTACGGGGAGAACCTGGCACTCGACGCGGCCAACGCCGGAGCCCGGGCCGCCGCGGTGCTACCGGTGTCGGTCGACCGGGGGCGCCTCGCAGCGCAGGAATTCCTGGACCAGAACGCGGCCGGCACCCTGACCGACACCTCGGTGACGGTGGAACTGTCCGGCGACGGCGTGGTGGTGTCCATCACCGGGCACACCCCGATCCTTCCCGGCACGGTGTCCAGGAAGTCCTCCCTGGTCGTGGAGCGACTGCCATGATCACAACGTCGAAAAGACGGCTTGACCGCCTCCGCCGCCGTGGCCGGGAAGCAGGGGTGGGCGGGGAATCACTGGAGCTGGTGATCATCGCCCCGCTGATCCTGGCGCTGTTCATGGTGATCGTCGCGGCCGGCCGGTACGAACTCGGCTCCGGGAAGATCGACCAGGCCGCCGGCGCCGCAGCCCGGGCCGCGTCCCAACAGGTGTCCGCCGCGCAGGCGCAACCCGCCGCGATCACGGCCGCCGAAACGTCACTGGCCAGCGCAGGTATCACCTGCCAGAACATTGTTGTTTCGGTGGACAACGCAGGCTTCACCGCCGCCGCGGGTAGCACGGCGGAGGTGACGGTGACGGTGTTGTGCACGGTGTCCTGGTCGGATCTGACCATCCCCGGCTGGCCGGGAAGTAAGAACATTCAGGCCAGCGCCGCATCCCCGTTGGACACCAGGCGGATCGGCACATGAGGGCGGCGTCCTGGTGGCGGGCGCGGTGGGCGCGGCTGCGCAGCCGTGATCCCGAGTCCGGCGACGGTGGTGGCATCGCCTTCCTGATGCTGGGCGCCGCGATCGCGTTGCTGATGGTCCTGGGTCTCGTCCTGGACGGAAGCGCCAAGGCCCACGCACTGGACCGAGCCAACCAGCTCGCGTACGAGGCGGCCCGCGCCGGGTTGCAGACGGTGAACCCGTCAGTCTCGGGCGTGGACCACGTAGCTGTGGATGCGGCCGTAGACAAGTACCTTGCCGCGCATGGTGTCTCGGGGTCCGCGGCGATCGCTGATCAGCAGGTCGTCGTCGAAGTCACCATCACTGAGCCCACCAAGATGCTGTCCATGGTCGGCGTCGATTCGATGACAGTGACCGGTCATGGCACCGCCAACCTCGTGTACGGGCAATAGGAGATAGGGCGATGAACATGGTGGGTCGGCTGCTGCGGTCGTTGTCGGCATTGGTCGTGCTGGTCGCTGTGGTGGTCGGTGCCCCCATTGCCTTGTGGGTGCTGGGTCGCGGGCTGCTTCCCGCGGGTGTGCCGTCCCTGGGTGAGTTCTGGGAGGGGTTGACCAACCGGGACACCGGCGGTGTTTTCCTCGGCCTGCTGGTCGTCATCGGGTTCGTCGCGTGGGCTGTCTTCACCGTGTGCGTGGTCCTGGAAATCGCCGCACTGCTGATCGGCCGCCGGCGGGCCTGGCAGATCCCGATCCTGCGCGTTCCACAGTCAGCGGCCACGGCGTTGATCAGCGTCATCCTGACCGGAACGGTGATGCTCGGAGGAGCCAGCGCGGCAACCGCCCACGCCCCCGCGCATGAGCTGCACCAGTCCCTATCCGCCGGGACCTCGGCCACTGCTACTGCTCCAGCCGTGCGCGGTCCCGCCGCTGCACCAGTTCCGGCGACCACCCCACCGGCCGCAGCCGCCGCGACGCCGGTACCTGCCGCCGGCCCGGTGTGGACGGTTGCCCGGTACGACACGTTCTGGGGAATCGCCGACAAGACCCTCGGTGACGGCCGCCGCTACCAGGAGATCGTCGCGCTGAACGTCGGCGTCGCCCAAGCCGATGGAGGGGAGGTCCAGGACTCGGCCACCAACCTGGAGATCGGCTGGCAGCTCAGGCTCCCCGCGGGCGCCGCCGCCCCGCCCACAGCACCCGTGGCATCGGCCAACCAGGTCACTGTGCAGCAGGGAGACACGTTGTCCGACATCGCCCTGGAGCAGCTCGGGGACGCCACCAGGTACCCCGAACTCGCTACCTTGAACGACATCTCGAACGCGGACCTGATCAACCCGGGTGAAGTGATCCGCATCTCGGATCCGGCAGCCACCACGGATCCGGCAGCCCCCACGGATCCGGCAGCCCCCACGGATCCGGCAGCCCCCACGGATCCGGCAGCCCCCACGGATCCGGCAGCCCCCACTCCGTCGGCCGCGGCGCCGGCAGCTGAAGATGTTGGACAGAACCAGGCACAGTCGCCGGCGGCCGCGGCGCCGGCGGCAGCTCAGAGCGGTGGGCAGAACCAGTCATCCGCCGCCGGCCCAGCGGCCGCCGAGGAGGCGGCTCCCGCGCCAACGCCGCCGGCGGCACCAACTACTGCGGGCCTTGTTGAACCGAACCAGTCATCTGCCGCCGGCCCGGCGCCCGCCGAAGAGGCAGCTCCCGCACCAACGCCGGGAGCTGCGGGCCTTGTTGGACAGAACCAGGCCCAGGCCCCGGCCCCGGAATCGCAAGAACCGGCAACTGCGGCACCCGCTGAGTCCGCGGAATCAACTGCCGGTAAGGGTGAGGACCGGGATCATGCCGCGGTTGTACCGGCGTCGGTCGGGATCGGCGCGAGCGCGGTGCTGGCCGCGGCGGTCTGGTTGGGGTTACTCGCCGCCCGTCGCAAGAAAGGCCGGCACCGGCCAACCGGCAAGCAGCCGGTGATGGTCAGTTTGCAGGCGGCCCGGGTCGAAAAGCGGATCCGGGAACGCGCCAGCACCCGCGACGTGATGTGGATGGACAACGCACTGCGGTACGCCGCGACCCTGGCCACCGGGCGGGAAGCCACTGATCTGCCCGACGTCACTTGTGTGTGGCTCTCCGACACGGAACTGCAGTTGCAGCTGGCCGCCCCAACACTGGCGCCCGCTCCGTTCACCGCCGAAGGCGACAGTTGGGTGCTGCCCCTCACCGCGGAAATCCCGGCGTCAGGCGAAGACTGGACAGATCCGGCGGCGCCCTTCCCCTTGCTGACGAGCGTCGGCGACCTGGACGGGGAAACCCTGCTGGTGGACTTCGAGCGTCTCGGCGCGGTCAGCGTGACCGGCGATGCGAACCGGACCCGGGATCTGCTGACCCACATCGCGGTGGAACTCGCGAACAATGCCTGGTCGGATCATTTACAGGTCACCCTCGTCGGCTGGGGGCGCGAGCTGGTGGCGCTGAACCCCGATCGAGTCCGACATCTGCCGACGGTCAGTGAGGTCGTCAGGTTGGTGCATGGCCGGATCGGTGAAACGCGGGAGGCGATGACGGACCTGCAGACCACGGTGCTGGCCGATCGGGTGGTGGACCTGGGTGCGGGGGATTGGTCACCGGAGGTGTGGCTGATCGACGCTGCGGCTGCTGACGATGACCTGCAAACGTTGGAAGAGGTACTGGCAGGGGTTGCGGCGGCTGGTCGATCCACGGTGGCCGTCGTTGCACGAGCCGAGGGATTCGCGCCAGTTGGCGGCGCGGTCATCAACGTCGACGCCGACGGGAGCCTGTCGTTGCCCGCACTTCTCGGTGAGCAGCGGGTGAACGCGGCAGGAATGGACCCAGAGGCGTTGGGGCGATTGTTGGAACTGTTCGATTGCGCCGGGCAATTCGAGCAGCCCGGGCCGATGCCAGGCACAGATTCTTGGGCACGGGGGATGAACACAGCGGGGTCGCTCCGCCCGGAAGACCTGGTCGCTGTTACCGACCCCGGGCATGCCGAAGCCGACATACCCGCCCCCGCCGAGCCAGGCGAGCTCGACGAGGACGTGGTGGTCGACGACCAGGAGGTTGGACAGAAATCGGGTCAGGTCCTGGCCCTTCGACCAGCTCCGTCCGCTGCGGCGGTGGGCGCGCTCGAGGCGACGCTGGCCGCAGACACCGAACTCGATAACGACCTCGCGGAGTGGTTCGACCCGACCCCGCGGCGACCGCGAGTGGCTGTTCTGGGGCCACCGCTGGTGGTCGCGAACGGTGTGATGCCCAGCGGACGTCCCGTGCGGATGACAGAGATGGCGATCTATCTGGGCACCCACCGCGAGGTCGACGCCGACAAGTTCGTCACCGACCTATGGGCCGAGGACGCCACGATCAAGGCGGTCTCCCGGCGGTCGGACATCTCCCGTGTCC
>JBBRVZ010000126.1:0-7249 GCA_038246445.1 Mycobacteriales bacterium | reverse complement strand
TTTGGGCATGAGTTCGTCAAAACCTGCCGGGTGCAGGTTCGAGGAGATCGCCACGGATCGTTTCTCGTAGGCGGCATCGACGAGGCGGTAGAGACCTTCGGCGGCGTCGGCCGCTACCGGGAGCAGGCCTATGTCATCGACCTATGCGGATATCTACATAGGTCGATCTATGCCGACACCGCGACTATGCCGAGGCGGGCATGGACCGGCCCGCAGGGGCATGACGACACCAGGCTTGTCGGGTGCGAGCTGTGGGTTTTCCTCGGCATAGTTTCCGGGTTGAGAGCAGCCTTGTTCCCGGGGCATGGCGCTCCCGCGAGGGAGGCGAGTGCGATGTCGGGTACGCGGAGGAAGGCCGGCCGGCTGGGACCGCAGGTCGAGGGTTACCGGGTCTGGTTGGGGCGGCGCGGCTATTCCCCGGACACGGTCCGGAACATGCTTAAGGACCTGGGCCAGGTGGGTCGTTGGTTGGCGACCGAGGGCCTGGATGCGTCGCAGTTGAACGAGGACCGGATCGCGGCGTTCATGCTGTCCCGATACGAGACCGGCTACCGCCGCGTCCCGGGTGCCCGAGGGATGGTGCCGCTGCTGAGCTACCTGCGGGAGGTGGGTGTAACCCCGGCGAAGCTGCCAGGGGTCACACCGCTGGGTGTTCTGCTCGGGGATTACCGGTGCTGGATGGTCCAGGAGCGGAACCTGGCTCCGGCGACGGTGGTCCGCTACGAGAACACCGCCCGCCGGTTCCTTTCCGAGCAGGCGTCCCATGATGGAGTCCTCCAGCCGGCGGGTCTGACCGGGGCGGACGTGAACGCGTTCCTGCTCCGGGAATGCGGTCGGGTATCGGCTGGGTCGTCGAAGGGGCGGGTCGCCGAGCTGCGGTCGATCCTGAGATTCTGCTATTTGCAGGGCATTACACCATTGCAACTGGGTACAGCCGTGCCTCCGGTCGGTGGTTGGCGGCTGGCCACGTTGCCTCCCACGATGAAAGCAGGAGACATCCAACTGCTGCTGGATGGGTGCGCCCGCGGCACGGCAGTCGGCGTCCGGGACTTCGCGATCCTCCTGTTGGCCGCCCGTCTGGGGTTGCGCTCGATCGAGGTGGCCCGCTTGCAGCTGGACGATATCGACTGGCGGGCCGGGGAACTCGTCATCCGCGGGAAGGCCGGCCGGCAAGATCGGATGCCGCTGCCCGCGGAGGTCGGTGACGCCCTGGTCGCCTACCTGTCCGGTGGCCGCAACCCGGCGGGAGCCCGTCACCTGTTCCTGACCTGCAGGGCACCCCGCGGGCCGATCCGAGCGGACCTGGTCGGTGACGTCGTGGAGCGGGCCTGCATACGAGCGGGCGTGCCACGGGTGGGGCCACACCGGCTTCGCCATGCCCTCGCCGGTGAACTGCTCGCCCACGGCGCCGGGTTGGCGGTGATCAGCCAGGTCCTGCGTCATCAGGACCTGGCCACCACAGCCCTCTATGCGAAGGTCGACCTGGGCGCGTTGCGGCGGGTGGCTCAGCCCTGGCCTGGGACAGCCCGATGAGCGTTCTGGAGCAGGCACTCTCGGATTACCTGCAGCTCCGGCACAGCCTTGGCCACGAAGTGGCCGAGGCTGGTTGGCTGCTACCGGATTTCGTGTGCTACCTGGATACCCACAATTGCCCGACCGTGACGATTCAATCGGCGCTGGACTGGGCCCAAACATCCGTGACCAGCACGGTGACGACCATGGGGCCGCGACGGATGACGGCGGCCCGCGGTTTCGCCCGCTACCTGTCCGGCGTCGACGCCCGCACCGAGGTGCCCCCGCTGGGATTGATGCCGCACCGGCAGCGGTGGCGCAAGCCATTCATTTACGACCCGGCCGACATCAGGGCGATCATGAGCCAGACCCGGTCCATGGAGTCACCGCTGCGAGCAGCGACTTACGACACCCTCATCGGACTTTTGGCATCGAGTGGGCTGCGGATCGGCGAGGCCATCAAGCTCGACCGCGGTGACGTCGACTGGGCCGGTGGTGTGTTGCTGATCCGGGAGTCCAAGTTCGGGAAGTCCCGGCTGGTTCCCCTGCACACCACCAGCATGCAGGCACTCACCGATCACGCCCGACTCCGCGATGAGTTGCAGCCGCGACCAAAGGAGCAGTGCTTCTTCGTGTCGCTCACCAGCAGCCGGCTGAGCTATGCAGTTGTTTGCCAGACCTTCCGCAAGCTTGTCGACAACGCCGGTGTCGGAGCCGATGCCCCATGCGCGCCAAGGCTTCACGACCTACGCCATTATGCGGACGGCCGCGTTATGCGCCCTGCTGGCCCGGGTTGCCTAGTGACCAACGGGTTTGACGTGTCGTTGTCCGCATAATCCTGGGTGCCGGTGTCACTTCCCGAGCGTATCGAGCCAACTGACCAGAGAGGTGTCGGAGGTCCAGTCGGGCAGGACGTCCGGGGTGAGTGGCTGGTAGGCGTTCTCGATCGCTTTGCGTTTGGTCTCGGCGTCGGCGCGGGCGTAGATCTCGGTGGTGGAGACGTCGGCGTGGCCGAGCAGGTCGCGGATGTAGATCAGGTTGACGCCGGCTTGGATCAGGTGCATCGCCCGGCTCCGCCTGAGGGTGTGGGGGGTGACCGGCAGTCCGGGAGCCCAGCCGGGGTCGCGGGCCCGGACAGCTCGCACGTGGCGGGCCAGGATTTTGGTGACCCCGGATCGGGTCAACCTCGTGTGGTGCGGTCCGCTGAACAGCGGGCTCGTGTCGGCTCCGATGCCGGGGTGCGGGTTGAGGTGGTTCAGGTAGTCGGCGAGGAGGCGGGCCGTCGGGTCCATGACGGGGACGTAGCGGATCTTGGCGCCCTTGCCGCGGATGCTCACGATGATCGGTGTGGAGCGGCGGATGTCGGCGATGTCGAGGTCGCAGAGCTCTTGGACGCGGGCTCCGGTGTCGTAGGCCAGGGCGAGCAGGACGGTGTCTCTGACGGCGCGTGTGCTGGCGGTGCCGGGTTCGCCGAGCAGTGTTTTGACCTCGTCGCCGGTCAGGTGCCCGAGGTCCGGGGCCGGGGTGTTCTTCTGCCGGATCCCCAGTATTTGGGTGATCTGGTCGAGGTGGGCGGGCTGCTCGACGGCGGTGTAACGGCAGAACGACTTGATCACCGCGAGGCGCTGGTTGCCGGTGGCCGGCGAGCAGCCGCGCTCTGTCTCCAACCAGCCCAGGAACCGCAGGACCCGTGAGCGGTCGATGTCGACCAGGCGTAGCTGCTCGGGAGGTATGTGCTCGGCGTCTTTGAACCAGGTGAGCAGCAGCTTCATCGCGTCGCGGTAGGAGGCGATGGTCCGGGCCGACGCGGCGCGTTCCCCGGCCAGGTGGTCGGTGAAGAACTTCGTCAGCCACCGCCCGGCCAGATCCGCCGGTGGCGCCGGCCGCGGGCTCATGACGGGTCTCCGGCTGGTTCGGGGATGACGTAGCCGAAGCGGATCTGGGCCTTGGCCATCACCTCGGGGTAGGCATCCGCGGTCAGGCGCAGGTAGTACTGGGTGCCGCGGAGGTCGGCGTGGCCCATGTAGCAGGCCAGGTAGGGCAGCATCACGGCCAGGTCCGCGTTGCCGGTGGCCCACCGCCGCAGGTTGGCGACAGCGAAGCCGTGGCGCAGCGAGTGCGGATGCGGGCCACCGGTGAAGTGCGGGATGTCGGCGTCGGCGAGGTAGCCGCGGAAGCGCAGGTAGACGGTCGACTGATCGATCGGCCTACCCGGGGCCCTGCTGTAGAACACGTGGTCGCTGGGTTCCGGGGCCGGATGCGCGGCCGCGATGTAGCCGTCCAGGGTGGCGGCGAGCCGGGCGGTGATCGGGATGGTCCTGCCAGCACCGTTCTTTGAATCACGGATCCGCAGCGTCCCGGCATTGGTATCCACGTCCGGCAGGAGCAGGTTCAGCGCCTCGGACACCCGCAGCCCGGCGCCGTAGAGCACCCGCAACAGGACCGGGTCGACCAGCGCCTTGTTCGAGAAGCTCGACATCGGCTGGGAGTCGATCGCGGTGAACAACCGCCGCGTCTCCTCGTCGGTGAACACATACGGCGGCTGATGACGGACCCGCACTCGGGTGGCCGCGTCCGGGAGATAGGCATCCCAGCCGGCGGCTCGCGCGTGGTCGGCCAGTTGCGCCAGCACCAACTCGTTGCGCCGGACCGTGGAGGCCCGCAGGTGCCGGCCGTAGAGGAACCCGTCGATCGCCTCTTTGGTGATCGAGGCGTCCGGGTAACCCTGCCGCCGGCAGTGCTCGACGAACTGGCGCAGCACCCGCTGCGGCACTTTGAACCGGTACCCGCCGGCGTGCCGCAGCGCGACCAGCTCGGCGACCAGCTCCGGCAGCGTCTGCTCAGGTGTCGCGATCACCGAAGATCACCGGCCAGGTCACCTTCGGTGACATCCTCTACGTCCAACGCGCAACCACGCAGCCGTTCGACGTCGAACCGCAGGTAGTAGGCCTGGGTCGTGTCGCTCGAGGCGTGTCCCAGCACGGCCGACACCACCGGGATCGGGGTGCCGCCGCCGATCATCGCGACCGCGAGCGCGCCGCGCAGGGAATGCATCCCGCAGACCTGGCCCGGCGGGAACTCGATCCCGGCCCGGGCGGCGTGGCGCGGCAGCCGGGTAGCGACCGAGGATGAGGACCCGAACGCGTCGAAGGGGTGACGGTGCTTGACGAACACCTTGCGGCAGGCGGTCTCGGGCCGGCCGTCGCGGATGTAGTCGATGATCGCCCAGCCGACGTCCTCCAGCAGCGGCAGCCGCAACGGCCGCCCGGTTTTGTGTTGGACGATCGTGATCTGTTTCGCGCGCCAGTCCAGATCGCCCAGTTCCAGGCCGCGCAGATCCGAGACCCGCAGCCCCAGCCGGGCGGTCGTCAGGATCATCGCGTAGTCGCGTTTGCCGGTGGCGGACTGGCGGTCGATCCTGGCCAGTAACTGGCGGATCTCCTCCGCAGTCCACAGGTGCGGGTCGGACTCGTGACGGACGTGGCGGTGCGGCGGCAGCCGATCTGCCAGGCCGGCCGGCGCCCGCCCCGCCGCGGCCAAAGCGGTGAGGAAGTCGGCCAGGCACGACCTCAGGGCCGCCACGGTCTTGCGTCGCAGTCCACGTTGACGCAGCAAGAACCCGGAGACGTCACGCACGCCGAGCGCCGCGAGATCATCGACGCCCACCTCGACCAGGTAGGCCAAGAACCGGCTCGCCGCCCTGTCTTTGGTGACCACGGTCGCCTCGGCGTTGCCGCGACCGCGGCACGTAGCGAGGTAGTCGTCCCGGAGCGGACGGAACCTCGCCGGACACCCATCCTTCGCCGGGATCACCGGGCGGTCCACGTCGACCGCCCGGCCAGCCAGCACTTCGGCCATCAACAGCACCGGCCGACGAACGGCCTGGACAGCTCTGTCTTTGACCGGCTCATGCAACGCCGCCAACCGGACACCGGTCTGGTTCGCGATGAAGTCGATGCACACCCACTCGCTCGCGGTGTCCACGCCGCGACCCATCAAAAAAGCGGCGAACCGGTCCAGCACGACCCGATAGCGACGGACCGTGTACTCATCCCGCCCCGCATCGCGCACCACCGCCACCACTCGGTCCGCGGCGACCATGACCCCTACCTCGCCCATGGCGAATCACCCTTCATCCAGAAATGGAATGGATAGGCGATTCTTCGCGCGGCAGGCGCAGCGGTCACCACGCCGGGAAGCTGGCCCCGGCACCCAGGATTATGCGGACAACGACACGTCAAACCCGTTGGTCACAAGGCAACCCGGGCCAGCAGGGCGCATAACGCGGCCGTCCGCATAATGCCTGTTATGCGGAATTCCGCATAAGCGTCATACCTTCGCGGTGCGCACTCTGCTGGGCTGGTACCGGACCGGTGAGGACGTGCAGGCCAGGATTCCATCGTTGTCGACCTACCTGGGACATCGCGAACCCGCGTCCACCTATTGGTATCTGTCGGCCGCCCCGGAGTTACTGGCGCTGGCCGCCGCCCGTCAGGACGTCGCGTGGTCGGCGGTGCGGTCATGACCCTGATCGCGCCGACTCTGCAGGCCTTCTTCACCGACCGGCTCACCCAGCAGCGGCAGGCCAGCCCCCGCACCATCGCGGCCTACCGCGACGCCCTCCGATTGCTGCTCGGGTTCGTGCGCGAACAGATCGGTAAGTTGCCTGCCGATCTGGATTGGGATGACCTGGACGCCAACACGATCACTGGGTTCCTCAACTATCTGGAAACCGAGCGGAAGAACAGCATCCGGACCAGAAACGTTCGCCTGACAGCGATCCGGTCGCTGTTCGGCTACGCCGCGTTACGGCACCCCGAGCACGCCATGCTCATCCAGAGGGTTCTGGCGATTCCACCGAAACGGTTCGACAAACGGATCGTGACGTTCTTGGCACCACCGGAGGTCGATGCCCTCGTCGCTGCCCCGGACCAGTCTCGATGGGAGGGTCGACGAGATCGGATTCTGCTGTTGCTTGCCGTTCAAACCGGTCTGCGTGTCTCCGAACTCATCGGCGGCCTGAACTGCGGTGACGTCACTCTCGGCACCGGCGCCAGCGTCCTCTGCGAAGGCAAGGGTCGAAAGCAACGAGCGGTCCCTCTCACCGGCCCGGTCGAGGCCCTGCTGCGGGTCTGGCTGGCCGAACGAGCCGGCCGCCCGGGCGACCCACTGTTCCCCACCCGCAACGGACGGCGGCTCAGCCGCGACGCCATCGCCCTTCGGGTCAGCACCCACGCGGTGACCGCGGCCGAAGAATGCCCGTCCCTGCTCGGCAAACAAATCCATCCACATGTCCTCAGACACAGCTGCGCCATGACGCTCCTACAAGCCGGGGTGGACACCTCGGTGATCGCCCTCTGGCTCGGTCACGCCGGCGTTCGATCGACCGATGCCTACCTCCACGCAGACATCAGCATCAAAGAGAAGGCCCTCGCCCTGACCACACCCGCCTCGGCGCAACCAGGTCGATACCACCCATCGGACAAGGTTCTCGCGTTCCTCGAAAGCCTGTGACTATGCCGAGCTCCAAAGTTCAGATCCCACCGGTCGCAAGGCCACCGCCCATCGTCTCGGCATAGTCGCGGTGTCGGCATAGATCGACGACGACGAGTTCGGCGCGCAGGATCTTGCTGATCGCTTTGCTGACGGTGTCGTCGGCGCGGTGCCGTCGGATCAGGCCGCCGAGGTCTTCCAGGGTGAACCACGCGACGTGCAGTCCTTGTTCGACGGCGAGCTG
>JBBRVZ010000125.1:0-7389 GCA_038246445.1 Mycobacteriales bacterium | reverse complement strand
TATCTTCTGCGCTGTTGGATGTCTCAGACTGTCATTGTCGGGGGTCGCTGCTTGGCTCCGGGGATGCTTCTTCATTACTTCAGCCCTGACGGTTGGGCTGACTGGTCCCTGGCTCGTGCGCCTGTGATCCGGTCGGGGATGCCGGTTCTGATCGATGAGGACTTGAGGTTCGAGGACGCCGGCGGGCCGAGACCATCGACTGTGATGAACGGGTGGCTGCGGGAGCTTCCGATCAGTGGGGCACCGAGTCATCGAACCTGGCGGACCTACGCTCAGGTCCTAAAGGGCTGGGCGGAATTCTTTGCCGCACAGGAGGTTCCGGTGTTCGCGGATCGTCATCAGCTGCGTGGAATGTTGTCGGCGTATGCGGAGCATCGATTGTCCGGACCGTTGGAGGCGCGGCTGGCCCCGGCGAGTTGGAATCTTGCGGTCAAGACCCTGTCAGCGTTCTACTCCTGGGCTGCGGCCGAGGGTCATTCCGATGCGGTCCCGTTCAGCTTTGTCCAGCAGGTGATCACCCGGCCGGACGGCGCCCGGGTGGAGATCACCCGGAATATGGCCACCATCCGCACCGGGAACGCACATGCCGGCAGGAAGTATCTGGAGCGCCCGTATACCGAGTTGCTGATGAACGCGTTGGCCGGTAACGACCCTGCCGGCGCGCCGGATGCCGGGTTCACCGGCCGGCAGACCGGTCGCAACACGGCGGTGATCGGTCTGGCGTTGGCGAGCGGGTTGCGTGCCGGGGAATTCACGTACTTGACCGTGTACGAGGTACCGGCGCTGCCACCCAGGCGCACCCGGGTTCCGGTGCCGTTGGTCCTCGCGCCGCCGACGACGAAGGGCGGCAAGGGACGCTCGTCGTGGATCGACTACGACGCGCTGGCCCGGGTCCATGACTACATCACCTTTGATCGGGCGGCGGTGGTGGAGGGCTCGCGGTGGCAGCCGAAGGAACCGTTACACGTCCGGGTACCGACTCATGACGGGGCCGTGATCAACGGGACCCGCAGCCGGTGGGCGTCGCTGACCCCGGCGGAGCGGTTGCGTTTGGTCGCCCCGGGCGGCGGCAGCGCATTGCTGGCGGTGCGGGCCGGTGGGAGCCCGTTCGTGGACTGGGCAACGGTGCTGGATCGCACCGCGGCCCGGGTCCGGGACCGGCACGACCCCGGGTTCGGGCATGTGTACCCACACATGCTCAGGCATTCATTCGCCATGCACACCCTGGAGCGGCTGGTCCGCGGCTACTACCAGCAGGCCGCGAAGCTCGTGGTGGACGCCGGCGGCGATGATGCACTGGCCCTTTACCTGACGAAAGCGGATCCGCTGCTGGTGCTCCGGGACTTACTCGGGCATGCCAGCGTGACCACAACCCAGGCGTATCTGCACCTTCTGGACACTCAACGGATTTACCGCGACGCCTACACCAGCGCCGCTCCGACCCCGGTAGTGGACGACCCCGGCGACCTTCTCGATGGGGTGGTGTGATGCCAGCACAGCTCGAGGAGCCGCTGGCGGTCGTGTTCACCCTGCCGGGCGGTGACCTCTACCGGCGTGTTCTCCATGACCTGCCGAATCAGGCGTTCGCTGCTGACCTGGCGGCCGGGCTGGTCGCGGCCACGCATCCGCACGGCCCGATCCGCACCCGCTCCGTTGCGTCGCAGTATGTCCAAACGGCACGTCGGATGAACCGGGAGCTGGCCGCTTCCGGGTTCACCGGCGGCATCCGCGAGCTGGCCCCGGCCACCGTGGTGCAGTACTGGCTGACGTGCGACTTCCACCGTGAACGCCGGATCCGGGTGATCTTGCGCGGCTACGCCGCCGGCGGCGGCGATCTGCATCCCGGGGTCGGGCGGCATCTGGACGGCCGGCGGATCAACACGATCACCCCGAGCCGGCCCTACCGCCCATACAGCGAAGCCGAGTGGCAGCGGATGGCCGCCGCCTGCACCGGCATCATCTCGGCGTCGCGGGTCGCTGCCCGCGGCCGGGCGGCGGCCGGTGGGGGTGCAGCAGGCGGGTCGGAACCGGACAGGACCAGCCCGGACGGCAACACGGCCCTGTCGTATCTGACCTTGTTCGCGATGAACACCGGCATCGTCCCGGACGGCATTGACCGGCTCACCTTCGGCGACATCACCCGCACCTCGCCGACGTCGATCCTGTTGTCCTACAACAAGGGTCGCACCGGGCGGGAGACGTTGAACCTGCCCCGCGCCGCGGTGCGGTTGCTGGAGCAGTGGCTTGATCGTTCGAGCGGGATGCGTGCACAGTCCAGTGATCTGGCCGACCGGGTATGGATCTACGCCGGCACTGCCGGTCGGGTTCGGGCCGAGCCGCGCACCCAGCGCGGGCGCCGCCGATGGGTGGACGCCACGGGCATCCGCGGTGACGACGGCAAGCCGCTCGCGTTGCACGGCGGCCGGATCCGGGCGACCTACCACCACCGGCGGGACCGGTCCGCCTGGACCGGGCGGACCACGATCGACCCCAATCACAGCGCGCAGGTCGAGGGCGATCACTACCTGCACTCCCACACACCCGCTCAGCTGGACGCCCTGGAGGCGATCATCGAGCAGGCCCAGACCGACCTACGCCGCAAGGCCGAACCGCCTGTCGTCCTCACCAGCCCACAGGCCGCCGAATTCGCCGCGGGATTTCCCGGCCTCATCGCACATGCCGGGCTCGACGCCGCCGCGGTCCAGGTACTGCTCAACGGCGAGCAGGACGTATTCGTGGCCGCCTGCGCAGCACCGACGAACAGCCCGCACGCACCGGCCGGCACGTTGTGCCCGGCCCGGCCCTGGGTGTGTCTACTCTGTCCACTGGCCGTGTTCGTGCCACGCCACTTACCAAACCTGTTGCGGCTCAAAGAGTTCTTCTCTCGCCAGGGAACTCAGATGAGCACCGCCCAGTTCCTGCATGTCTTCGGTCCCTACGCCACCCGGCTGGATGAGGGCATCCTGCCCCGGTTCACCGCAGCGGCCGTCGCCGCCGCGGACCGCGGCCTCCTCACCCAGGCCGCCGCCGAGTTGCCGATGCATCTGGAGGAGCTACCACTATGACCGGCGCCGCGACAACCCCGTTTGCCCCGACACCCGGCGGTTCGCTGTTCACCGGACTGCCCATCGCCCAGACCGCCGGCCTCCGGCTGCTTCCCGGCAGCCCTACGGCGGTGTTCGACCAGGACGTGTGGGACCTGACGGGCCTGGCTGATGCCCCGGTCGTGATGAGCGCCCACCGCAAGATCCTGGATTTCACCACCATCACGAACCTCCGCTGGCGCCGCTCGGCCCGGGAATACCTGATGGCGCGGCTGGCTCCCCGGCATCCAGTTGTCGCCACCCTGCCGGACGCGTTCCGAATCCCACTCAACCCGCACAGCCTCTGGGCCGAGCTGCACCTTCTGGGCGACTGGTTCAACTACCTCACCGGTATCGGCATCTCATCCCTGAACCAGGTCGCACAACGACACTGCGATCAGTTCCTGATCCTGGCCTCGCGGAGCACCACCGACCCCGACCGGCAGTTGTCACCGGCGACGATCACCGCGCGGGTCCGCGTCACCCAGGCCCTGGCCCAATACCGCGAAATCCTGACCGACAGCTACCAACCAGGATTCACCCCATGGGCCGGTCGAAACGCCGACAAGGTGGCCGGATACATCCGCCCCACCGGGAACACCGTGCCCCCGGTGCCGGACACCCTGCTCCGCCCACTCCTGGGGAACTGCCTGTATTTACTGCAGACGATCGGCCCGCACCTTGCGGCGGAGGCCGCCCGGGCCAGGGACACCGACCGCCATGAAGCCGCCTCCCGACGGGGCCTCCGCAAACACGAGGTCGACCTCCTCCGCGCGGCCATCGACGACCACCGCACCGCCGGGATCCCGGCTCCGCGACTGGCGAACACGGCCGTCCGCGGACGGTTGAACCGCGGCTGGGACCCCGGAGATCCGTTGCTGCACATGGGGTGGCACCCGGTCGTCCTCGCCGCAGCCGGGGCGATGGGACACCGCCGTGACCTGGAACGGTTGCGGCCAGAACTGCAACGGTGGGTCCAGCACTGCGGAATCGTCGAGCCCTGGTGCCGCGACGCAACCCTCGTCACCCGGCACGACAACGACCAGCTGGTGCCCTGGGCGCTGCCGCTGAGCCGGCAACAACTCGCCACCACGATCCACGCCCTGACCTCCGCCGCGTTCTACCTCACGTCCGCACTGACCGGGATGCGGACCTCCGAGCTCACCGAACTGCGGGCCGGGTGCCGGCAGCAAAACGACCGACCCGGCGGAACCCCCCGATTCCGGCTCCGCACCCGCCGGATCAAGGGAGAACCCTTCGGCGGCACCGGCGACGCGTGGGTCGTGCTGCCCGACGTTCACCACGCCATCATGATCGCCGAGGGCCTCACCGGTGCCGCCGCCGGAGACCACCTGTTCGCGAAGGGATCCAACAACAGCAACTCCCGCTACAAAACGCTGCGGAACTGGGTCAACAGCGAGAACGGCCAACGCCTCGGCCTCAATCCAATTCCGGACGGCCCGATGAACCCCCGGGCGCTACGGCGGACCCTCGCTCTCATGATCGCCCAGCGCCCGCACGGGCTGATGGCCGCGAAGGTGCACCTCAAACACGTCAGCATCGCCACAACCGAGGGCTACGCAGCCCGACCCGGCGGCCAACAGGCCGCGTTCGTCGCCGAACTCACCGCCGAAGAAGACGCCGAGCACCTCCGGCTCACCACCGCGGCCTACCACGACTACCAGGCAGGTGTGCTGCCCACCGGCCGCGGAGCCCGTGACCTCGTCGCGTCCTTCCGCGCCGTCGACGAGATCCTCACCAAGCACGAACCGGGCCCAACCACCGTCGTGGACGACCGGCGGGTCGAAGCCCTACTCAAGGCCACGTCGAAGACCCTGCACGTCGGGACCGCCAACTACTGCTGGTTCACCGACCCCGGCAAAGCGCTCTGCCTCAAACTCGCCGGCACACCCGACGCCGAGCAGCCCCTGATCGGCATGTGTGATTCAGCGCGCTGCCCACAAGCCACCCATCACCCCGAACACCGGGCGGCATGGGCCGAGCACGCCGAAAACACGAAAACCGTGTTCCTCGGCAACCCCAGGTTATCCAAGCCGGAACGATCACGCGCCCAGGCCGTGTTCGACCGGGCGACCCGGATCATCACCGAGATCGACGCCGCCGCCAGCCGACACGAGGCGACCACCGATGACGCCTGAACATCACACCGACCCCGAAGTCAGGATCCGCGCCGCGATGCAACAACTCCTCGGCGGCAACATCCCCGAAGGCCTCAAATGCGACATCAAAAGCCTCAGCACCCTGTCCGGAGTGCCCAGGGCCACGATCTACCGCACCTACCCCCACCTCAAAGCAGAATTCGTCCGTCAGCGCACCGACGCACACGACGCCGGTCAGCAACCGGACCCGCGGGTCGCCCAGATCGAACACCTCAAAACCGAAATCAATGACCTGCACGCCCGGCTGAGTCGACGGAACACCCACATCGCCGAACTGCAAGACTTCAAAACAACCGCACTATCCCGAATCACGGCCCAACACGACGAACTCACCAACCTCCGCCGAGAACACGCCGCCTCAACCAGCACCAAAATTCGCCGACTCAACACCCCCCAAAGCAACGCCGCCGTCGAGACTCGTTGAATCACAACCAGTTCGACACCAGCAGCAAGGAAACCGGCAGGCGTGGCGGCCGCGCGCGACAAACCCAGTGACTGATATTCGGCCAAGTCCGCTTCACCGAGCCATCACGGCTTCAAATTTCGAACTGAGACACGACTCAGATATTCCGGTCCGCCATCAAACCCGGTGCTGCACGTCCCACGAGACAATCAGCCTAATGGACACGTCCAATGCCGGGATAACGGGTGTAGCCGAGAAGTCTCACCCGAACAGAATGCCTCACAAACCCCTAAAGCATTTGCTGAGACACGAGCAACCGTGAGATGTCTTTCTAAGACACCCGGAGTGTCGAGACTTGTGCTGGGGTGAACCACCGTCAATGCCCGGCGGCGGTGTCTCAGTAAACAAAAGGTTTTCGAGGCACGAGAATGAAGGCCGGACTGACCGGACGACTGGGTACGGTCGGTCGTGGCCGCCAGAGCCTGGCCGGCACAGCATCAACAGCGAAGGTGATCTGAATGCTCAGCCCGGCAGTAGATGCCTCACAGGTGGAATGGTTGCTGAGGTATTCATCGACAGAGCCGCTGGTGGTGCAGTCGTACGTGTCAGCTGGCTTCGCGGCCTACGCCCGTGTCCTCAACCCCGCCAACGGATTCGATGGGGCTCCGGTCCGCTGGTCCAAGATCGCTCAACAGGTAGGGGTTGAGCTCACCGCGGAAACCCAGTGGAGCGACCTGGCCTTCAACCTCCGTGACGACGGTGAGCTGAGCAACCTGGACGCTCCCGACTGGAGCCCGGACCCGGGGATGGCGCGTGCACTGACGTCCGTCCTCGGGCCCTACACCGCGACTCCGCAGGATTGCTACTTCCTGATCTGGGAGGGGTACGCATCCGTGTCCGACTATTTCACCGAGCTGGACGCATTGAAAATCGCGGTGTCGCAGCACCGGTCACTGTTCCTCCTGAACGGTGACCTACAGGACGCGTGCGCACCGTTCATTGACGATGATGGACGGTTGCCGAACTGGTGGTGGCCAGCGGCCCAGGAGTGGTGCGTGGCCAACGACATCTACGCCCGTAGCGTGTTTGTCGGTGGCAGTCAGGAATGCATTGACGCGGTGCTATCGTGCCCCGATCTGGAGGCCCTGCCGATCTCGCCCTACAGCAGGGTGTACGGAGAACTGGAATAGCGGCCCTGCAGTGACTGGCCCCGGGAGCCTTGCCGGGGACAGTCCTGCCGTTGCGGCCCCGGGGTCCTGAACTAATCGGGTTGTGGATGTTGTCGGTGGTCTGGATCGTCGAAGGTGATCGTCAGGGTGCTGGAATACGCGGACGAGGAACCCGCCACCTGGGGTGTCTCGATCGGATCAGTTCCTGTTGGCCAGACGCGAAGGGCCCTGAATCGGTATCCGTCCTGGTCGGCAGGCTCCCAATCCAGGTTGACCAGCTCTCCGGCGGTGAACTCCTTGTAGCCGGGGATCATGACATTGCTGAAGTGGGCCCAGCACCCGCCGGGGGTGTCCGGTGAGTCGATGACACCCCATCCTTCCTCGCCGAACCAGCTGCGCACGGAACCGGTAGTGGTCATTGGCCCATTCCTACCTCTTCGACGGTTGTTTCAGGAAGTCACTGGCGCGAACTGCTGTGCCCGGTAGGAGGGTGGAATGCCTTAGGAGGGCGCTGAAAAATCCGGTGGCCGGACGCTGCTGTCTGATACGGGTGT
>JBBRVZ010000124.1:0-7926 GCA_038246445.1 Mycobacteriales bacterium | reverse complement strand
GACGAGACGACCACACCAAAATCACCCACGCACTCCACTGGTCAAAATGGCGGCGTGCCCATCAAACCCACGCCCGCCGCTGCCACTTCCAGCGCCGTCTTCGCCTCCAAGCACTATTGATCTAGCCCTGTCGTACTAGGTGCTTGGTGGCGGGGCTTGGACGATGGCGGCGTAGGAACCGACCCCGAGCAAACCTGCCGGGTCGATCGGACCGGTTTCCAACTCGAGCGCGGTAAGCCGACCGGTGGCCGGGTCGAAATCGACGTCGCGGACGGTGCCGATTTCCTCACCGGCCGTGGACAGGACCCGTTTGCCGGGTAGGGCGTGGGGTTTCCCGGACAGTTCGGTGAGCTGCTCATCCGGGGCGATGATCGCGTCCACGGTCGGCACGGTGACCGCGTCGGCTCCAACGGCGATAATGTTCGCCCAGGGCAGGACGCTACCCTGGCCGGGGGTCTTGGACAGGGTGAAGGCGACCACTCCGGGCAGGCGGGGATCGACGATGTAGTCGGCGACAACGCCGACGGTCGATGCGCTGTCGGTGCTGACGACCTTGCGGCCGGTGAGCTCGGTGAACAGCATCTTCGATCACCCGGCCTGTAGTTGGCTGCGGAAGCTGTCGACCGCCGCACCGAAACCTGCCAGGTCATCGGTGACGAAATCCTGGACTGCGGCAGGCACCATCAGATGCTCCCCGGATGCTGACAGGGTGTCCGGCAGCGGGATCAGCAGTCGGTTGCTGCCATGGCCGGAACCCTCGGCGGGGTCGATCTCGTAACCGACCACGTCGGCCTGCGACTGGCCATCGCCGGTGACTTCGATGATGACATCGACCACGACGCCGAGTGCGGTGCCGGTGTCGGTCAGTACCTGGGACCCGAGAACATCGGCCTGCGCCCCGCCGGCGCCGGTATCACGGAGCAGCGCCTCGATCGGGGCCAGTACGTCGTCGCCCTGGATGATCAACGCGTCCGGGCCCAGCCCGGTCACCGCCGCCCACGGCAACGCCACATGCAGGGGACCCGCGAACAGGCCGCGGCCATTCAGAGTGAAACCGCCGAGTTGGCCGCCGTTGGCCGCGTACACGATGTCCTTGACTTGAGCGATGTCCTCACCGGCAAACGTCACGACCGGCAATTTCACGATTTCACTGGACCGCAGCAGCACGCTCATGACGGATCATTGCCCTTTGTTCGGTCACTGATGATGACTCCGCCGGACCGTCGGCGGGCCTGGATTGCCAGGACGCCACCCACTACCGCGCCAATCACCAGCAGGACGATGATGACCCAAACCCACCATTGCATGGCCGTACCTCACAGTGATCGGTCGGCGGCCCGGGCGCTCGCCAGGGTCCTTTCCGTCACTGTATCCATTTCGCAGGTCAAGGGCCTGGTGCCGACGGCTTCGAGTGGTTGGGTTGGGCTGCGGGCTTGGCAATGCTGACCCATCAAGGCCTGCACGCACCTGCCGCTCGGTGCAAAACCGCGCAGGAGATTCGAAGTCGCCCAGGAGATGTTCAGCCGGTGGTCGGCTCGGTCTCCGGTGGTAGCGCAACGTCTGCGTTCGCGGCGACCAACAGTTGACGGATCAGCGACTCCGTGCGCGCGTAGTCGCCTTCGCCGAACTTGACGTACCGCACGGTGCCGGTGGCATCGATGAGGTAGGCGGCGGGCCAATAATTGTTGTGATAGTTCCGCCAGGTGGCGGACGAGTTGTCCAAACCGACCGGGTAGTGAATGCGATGTGTTGCGACTGCGTCCCGGACGTTATCGGCGTCCCGTTCGAAGGAGAACTCCGGGGTGTGGATGCCGACGACAACCAGGCCCGAGTCACGGTACGCGTCGTACCAGGACGTGACGTGTGGGAGAACGTGCTGGCAGTTGATGCAGCCATATGTCCAGAAGTCGACCAGGACGACCTTGCCCCTGAGTTCGGCGAGGGTCGGCGGAGCGCCATCGGGGGTGTTGATCCAGGTGTCGATGCCCAAGAGATCAGCTGCTTTTCCACAGTTTGCCAGATCTGCTGCCGCCGACCGACAGGCCACGACCGGACCAGCTGCCACCGCCGCCGGCGCCGTAGAATTGTGGGTCGGGACAGGTGTTCCCGTGGCGGCACCGGCTGGTGCGTTCGGTGAGACCGCTTGCAGCGCTTGATTTGCGGCGTCGTTGCTGTCGATCGAGTCCTGAATCGCCGCAGTGTAGGTGGGCAGGATCCGCTGCAGACCATCGGTCAGATTGAAGGTGAGCATCAATGCCAGGGCCATCATCACGGCTCCGCCGGCATGTCGGAAGCGGCGGGCGCCCGAGCGGAGCCCGGACATCTTGTCAGCGACCCGCTCGCCGGCGTACGCGAATAGCAGCAATGGCAGGGCCGTACCAATCGAGAACGCCGCGGTGAGTACCAGGATCCCGCCGGTGACCTGACCCGCCGTCCCGGCGATGGCAACGACCGCGATGACAGGCCCGGCGCAGGGTACGTACAGGGTGCCGAGCGCTAGCCCGAGAAGGAAAGGTCCGCCGGCCCTGGACGCGTCGACGTGCGGTAGCCCGGTGAACGGTCGCTGCGCAAGGTGCTCGACTGCGGGCACGACCAATCCGAGGCCGACGACGAATAGCACGAGCACACCTGCCCATCGGAGCGCGCCCGATGGCAGATGAAGGGTGGTCAACAGCAGCGACCCGGCAAGGGTCACGACGGCAAAACTGAGCACAAGGCCCGCGACGATGATGACCGACCGTCGGCGGGCCAGGGCATTGTTGATCTTCCGTTCGCCGCGGGCATCTGCCCCCGCCCGCTGAAGGGCGTTCGACCTCTGTCGCCGGGAGGGCGCGAGGCTTCCGGCGCCCAGGAAGATCACCGGAAGAACGGGCAGCACGCAGGGTGAGACA
Organism: Mycobacteriales bacterium; assembly: GCA_038246445.1. Classification (GTDB taxonomy): domain Bacteria; phylum Actinomycetota; class Actinomycetes; order Mycobacteriales; family Nakamurellaceae; genus Nakamurella. Next base: position 5,035 of record JBBRVZ010000124.1, on the reverse strand, counting down.
GCGGTCACCGACCCGGACAGCAAGCCGATCAGAACCAACGTCAGCACTGTCGACCACTTGCCCGGAAGCCCATCGTTCCTTCGTAGTGCTGCGGGCAGCCGGAGTCGATGGTCAAGTTCTTACAAATCCGTGCACAGATCGCGCCCAGCATCGCTGTGAAGGGCGCGACACGCGGTAGTACGCTGCGCCAATGCCCGAGTCGGTGGCCGGCGGCGGACGGCAGGTAGGGCTTTGGGGTGTCGTGGCCATCGGTGTCGGTGGCATGGTCGGTGGCGGCATCTTTGCGGTCCTCGGGTTGTCGGTTCAGATCACCAAAGGGGCTGCGCCCGTCGCGTTCCTGCTAGCCGGTCTGGTGGCGCTGTTGACCGCGAGGTCGTATGCGTTGTTGTCGAAGTCCTTCCCGAGCCGCGGCGGCACTGTCACGTTCGTCAACCGCGCGTTCGGGTCCGGGTTGTTCTCCGGCGGGATCAACATTCTGCTGTGGTTGAGCTACATCGTGATGCTCGCTCTGTACGCCCAGGCATTCGGTAGCTACGCGGCCAGCTTCCTCCCACCGGACCTTCGCAGCGTGGGAAAGCACGTGTTTCTGACCGTTGCCATCGTCCTCATCACTGCGCTGAACCTCGCCGGCGCGGCCACGGTGGCCCGTGCCGAGCGCTACGTCGTTGCAATCAAGATCGCGATTCTGGTGTTCTTCGTCGCCGTCGGAATGGCAGGAGTCTCGGCCGATCGACTCGCGCCGGACCAGTGGAGCACACCGCTCGCTGTGGTGGCCGGCGGCATGATCATCTTTCTGGCCTACGAGGGATTCGAGCTGATCGCCAACGCCGCCGAGGACGTCGCCGACCCTGGCCGCACCCTGACCAGGGCGTACTACATCTCGGTGCTGTTCGTGATGGTGCTCTACGTCCTGGTCGCTGTCGTTGCGGTGGGATCGCTGCCGGTGTCGGTACTGGTGGACGCCCGTGACTATGCGCTGGCTGAAGCGGCGCGGCCGGCGCTAGGTGCGGCGGGTTTCACGCTGATCGCCATTGCCGCGATGCTGTCGACGGCGTCAGCGATCAACGCGACCCTGTACGGAACCGGTCGACTGACCTACAGCATCGCCGCATCCCGTGAGCTGCCCGCCCAACTCGAACGGCCGATCTGGAATCAACCCCTGGAAGGCCTGCTGATCACCGCTGGAGCGACCATGCTGCTGGCCAACGTCCTCGACCTCGACAGCATCTCCACCATGGGCAGTGCCGGTTTCCTGATCATCTTTGCGGTGGTGAACGTCGCCGAGGCCAAAACCGCGAAAAGCCGCGGATCGGCGCCCTGGGTCTCCGCGCTGGCGGCGGCGGTGTGCGTGGGGGCGCTGGCCGCGTTGATCGTTATCAGCACCCTCGGGGCGATCGCCGTGTTAGCCGGGATGGTGGCGCTCGCATTTGGTGTCGAGGCAATATTCCGACGGGCCAGCGGCCGGCCGATCAGGGTCTAGAGCAGCGCGGCGGCTCAGCGCGGCGCGCCGCCTGGCCAGCGGCCTGGGTTCCTCGGGTTCGCCGGGTGTCTCCCAACTCGGGCAACGAGTGGGCCCTGTCGTCGTCGCCGGTGTCACCGCAACCGCCTCGCTTGGCCGCCCGGGAGATCGGCCGGGCCCGCGGCACCTGGAAATACTGCTGACGCCCAACAAGAGACCTGCGACGATACTCCGATGGGCAGACCTGGTGGTCACCTTGTCGGACGCGAGCAGGAGACCGAGTTGGTTGCGACCGCGCTGCGGCTCGTCCCGCAGGGCCGACCGGCCACTGTTCTGGTCCAGGGCGAGCCCGGCATCGGCAAGACCGCCCTGGTCGATCATGTTGCAGTCACCGCGGTCGCCAAGGGGTTCCGGGTGGTGCGGGCGTTCTGCGCCCCCATCGGCTCGACGGTGCTGCCCTACGGCCCGATCCTCGGGCTGGTTGCGGACCTGAAACGCGAGGCGCCCGAGGTTTTCGGGTCGCTTTCGCCGGAGTTGCAGCGCGGACTCTGGCCCTTGACGGGGGCCTTGGAGATCGTGGTGACCGACCGCAACGCGACCCGGTTGTTCGCCGGATTCGTGGAACTTGTCGCCGCCGCGGGGCAGCAACGCCCGCTGTTGGCGATCGTGGAAGACCTGCACTGGGCCGACCCCGCAAGCGTCGACCTGCTCTCGTTCACCGCGCGGACGATCCGCGCGCCGGTCGGGCTGCTGCTGACCGAGCGCGATGCGGCAGTGACCGAGGTGACGGCTGCCGCCGAATGGAGCCGGGCACCGGGCGCGACGCTGTTGCGACTCGGGCCCCTTCGGGACGGAGCCATCCATCAGCTGCTTGCGGAAATGGACGAGCCCCCGGCGGCCGAGCGGTCCGCCCAGATCACCTCCATGGCCGGTGGAATCCCCTTCCTGGCCGTTCACCTTGCCGCGCAGAACGGCGCCTCCGTGACACCGTCCACCTTGTTGGACTCGCTGGCGTCGTCGCTCGATGCGCTGCCGGCAGCCGAACGCCGAATGTTGGTGCTGCTCGCCGTGATCGGCCGTCAGCCTGACGAGATCCTGCTGCGTGCCGTCGATCTTCCCGCGCAGGATTTCGATGCGATCTGCCGAGCCCTGCGCAGGCGCAGCCTGATCTCCGTCGGCGACGACGGGATCGAATTCCGGCACGCACTCATCGGCGAGTCCGTGCAGCGCAATATCCTGCCGGGAGAACGCCGGGACGCTCACGCCGCCGCTGCTGACGCGCTGCTGGCAGCGGGTTCAGGGCGCGACCCGGCGCAGGCCGGATCGCTCTCCTACCACCTGCACGCCTGCGGTCGGCACCGAGAAGCCCTGCCCTACACGGTTCTTGCCGCGCGGCGAGCGCTTTCCGTCTGGGCGTTCAGCGATGCCCGTGCGTTCTACCACACCGTTCGTAAATGGTGGTCCAACGTGGAGAACCCCACTGCGGCAAGCGGTGTCGGATGGGACGACGTGTTGCGTGAGTCCGCCGAGGCGGCCCGGTGGAGCGGGGATTCTTTGGGCGCGCTCGATCTTCTCGGAATGGCCTCCAATCTCCCGGACCTGTCTCCCGTCGGGTCCGCGGCCATCCAACTGGCGACCGGGCGCGCCCTGGCGGCCGCCGGCGAGACGACGGAGGCGCTGGCCGCCTATCGTCGCGCTCTCGACGTGATGCCGCCGGATTTTGTCGATCCGCTGCGGGTCACCGTGCTGGCTGCATTGGCGCAGGCCTTGATGCTGTCCGGACACAGCCAGGAGGCCGTGACCGCCGCCGCCGGGGCCGTCGCGGCCGCGGCGTCGGGCGGTGCGGACCGGGACCGGATGCACGCTGCCATCACCGCCGCGGCGGCACGGGCGCAGCTCGGAGACGCCGAGACAGCCATCACCATGCTCCGGGAATGCCTGCCCGAGGTACGACTGCTCGATGACCTCGAGCTGATGCTCCGCTGTCACAGCAATCTGGCGTTCGCTCTCGGTGTCCTGGGTCGGCACGACGAATGCGCCCGGGCAGCGGCGGACGGCATCCGCGCCTGCGAGCGCTACGGAAACGTCACGTCGCTGGTCACGAACCTCCGCAACAACCAGGTTTCGGCGCTGGTCACTCTTGGCCGCTGGGACGAGGCGCTGACCACGGCGAGGCAGGCCCTTGACAACGTCTCCAGCCCCGGTGTTGCCCTCTATCTGCGGACACGGATCGCCGAGGTGGAATTGGCCCGCGGTGATCGATCGGGAGTGGCTACCGAATTGGCAGCCGCCCAGGCGCTGGGAGTCCAAGATCCCTACGCGGTGGCCGCTCTCGCTCGCCTGTCCGCCGAGCGGGCGCTGCAGGACGGCGATCCGCGGGCTGCGGCCGCCGTCATTCCCGCCGCCCTGGAGGCGCTGCGGGTGCGGGATGACGCCGTGCCGTTACTTCGGGCGTGCTGGATGGCGCTCCGCGCGACGGCCGATCTCGCCGAGGACGGCGGTCCCCGTTTTGCGGATCCGGCGCTGACGTCGGCCAGGGACAAGCACCTGGCGCTTGCTCGCGCGGCGGCTGGGCGCAGCGGTCTCGACGCCGCCGCAGTGCTGATGGCGACCTGCGAGGCGGAGGCCGCGCGCGCGTCCGCCGCGGACACCGCCGACCAGTGGCGGACCGCCGCGGCCGGCTGGCTGCGGCAGAGCGAGCCCTACTCACGTGCCTACTGCCTGTTCAGGCTGGCGGCCGAACGCCTTCGTGGACAGGCGCGGACGGCGGCCGCCGACGCCCTGAGCGAGTCACTCGGGATCGCCGCTGCCCTCGGCGCGGCGCCACTCGAGCAGGCCATCCGCCAGCTGGCGCTGATCGGCGATCTGCCGACGGGTCCGCCACCGACGGTCGACCTCTCGACGCAGCCCCGTTGCGACCTGTTCAGCGGTCTGACGGGCCGGGAACGGCAGGTGCTCGACCTGCTCGCCACCGGCGCAACCAATCGGAAAGTGGCTCGGACCTTGGACATCAGCGAGCGCACGGCGAGCGTGCACGTCAGCAACATTCTGAACAAACTCGGCGTCAAGAACCGGACCGAAGCGGCCCGCATGGCACTCACCAGAATCGAGACGTCCCGACACCATTCGCCTCAAGTGGACAGACTCCGACCGTAGGGGGAGAATTTTTCGCCATGCCCGATTACATGGCCAGCCGGACCAGCGACGCCGACGGTGACGTTCACCTGTATCGCAACGACGACGCGCAACGCTCGCTGTGCGGCAAACCCAGGGGGGCCGACGTCACGTCGCCGAAAGGTCTACCGGTCTGCGGCAAGTGCGCCAAGCGGTTGCTGATCCAAATCTTCGAAAGCCGCGACCAGATTGGCTCATTCGACATCGAGCTGCATTGACCGCCCACGCAAGCTGGCGCCGGGTCCGCTGATTCAGGCCTCAGCTAAGGGCGCACGGGTCAATACGCTAGGTTTGTCTGTTTCATTTGGATAGACTTGTGGTATGACGTCACCCGAGCCAGTCGCTGATCCGTTGGCGGAGCGGTTGTCGCTGATCAGGCCGCATCTCGACCAGAGGGCGTGG
>JBBRVZ010000123.1:0-8211 GCA_038246445.1 Mycobacteriales bacterium | reverse complement strand
TGCCGGTAAGGACAAGGTCAGCTACGAGGTGACCACCGTCAACGGCAAGCAGTCCGCCAAGAAGGAGGTCAAGCGCACCGCCGTCACCCCGGCGAAGGCCACCATCGTCGCGGTCGGGACCAAGGCAGTAGTCGTCGAGCCAGTTGCGGCAGCCGAGAACACCGACGCCACCGCGAGGAGCGCGTCAACCGACAGCTCGAGCAGCGACAGCTCGAGCAGCGACAGCTCGAGCACGAACGGTTCGAGCACCGACAACAGCTCCTCCAATACGGACGCCCCGGCCCAGCAGTCCACAAGCACCGACGCGCAGCCGGCCGCCGAGCCTGCGGCGGCGGCGCCCGCGCCGGCTTCCTCCGGCTCGTCCGGCGTGAACTGGGACGGCATCGCGAATTGCGAGTCGACGAACAACTGGTCCATCAATACCGGCAACGGCTACTACGGCGGCCTGCAGTTCGACATCCCGACCTGGAACAGTGCGGGCGGCGGCGCTTACGCCTCGCGCCCTGACCAGGCCACCCGGGAGCAGCAGATCGCTATCGCCGAAAACCTGTACGCCGACCGCGGAACGTCGCCGTGGGCGTGCGCCGGTGCCGGCTGATATCGCACCAGATTGATTCTCACGCATAAACCGACGTGAGCAGTAGCACAGACAGAGCCTCGATTCGTCCTGCGAATCGGGGCTCTGGTCTATTCGGGGGGTTTTCCGGTAGGTAGTTGTGAGCTATTCGAAGCTCCCGCACCACTATCGGCGGTTGCGATCGCCCAGGCGCGTCGTTACTGTTCTGTGATAGTCGGATCGGAACCCCCTCGGGGTCATCGCAGGGCAGCCAATAGAGCAGCAATTGCGACCCGGAATGGTCGCATCGCTCGAAAGCAATAGCCCGATGTTTCTCAGACGTCACTGACATGCGCGCGCCGACTCCTGCCCTGCCCGGACCCCACCGACAAACGGATGTGACGTGAACAGACGCGCCGACAACGTTGACGCCCCCGCGCCGACGAACGCCAACAGCGATCGGGCTGCGGACCAGCCCGCCGCCGGCGATACCCCGACCAGCCCCATTCCCGCGCAGCGCCGCGGGACCCGCCGCACCGCCGTGCTCGTCGTCGCGGCCGCCACCATCGGGTTGTTGGCCGTCGGCGGAGGCACTGCCGCCACGATGAGCAAGGAAGTGACCATCACCGTCGACGGCCAGCAGCGCGAGGTGCACACCCTCGCCGGGTCGGTCGCCGGCGCCCTGTCCTCCGCCGGCCTGCAGGCGGGGACGCATGACGTCCTCGCCCCGGCCGCCGACGCACCCATCGCCGACGGAGCCGTCATCGCCCTGGAACGCGCGAAGCCACTGAGGCTGACCATCGACGGCAAGGAGCGAGATGTCTGGACCACGGCAGACACCGTCGACCAAGCCCTGACGCAGCTCGGCCAGGACCCCCGCGGCCTCGCGCTCTCAGCCGACAGGTCCCGGGAGATCCCCCTCGACGGCCTCGCCGTCACCGCCACGCCGCTGCGCACCGTGTCGCTGTCCGTGGCCGGCGCACCGGCGAAGTCCGTCAAGACCGGCGCGAGGACGGTAGCCGCCCTGCTGCAGGAACAGCAGGTGACCCTGTCCGCCGACGACACCATCGCCCCGAAGCCGGCCACCGCGGTCAAGAACGGCCTCGACGTCAAGGTGACCCGAGTCAAGAACACCACCGTGACGACGACCGTCAAGCTCGCCCCCAAGGACGTCAAGGTCGACGATCCCGCGATCAACAAGGGCAAGACCGTCGTCGCCAAGGCCGGCACGCCCGGCAAGCAGCAGGTCGTCACCAGGGTCACCACCGTGAACGGCAAGGAGACGGGCCGCAAGGAGATCACGCGGACCACCGTGACCAAGCCAACGCCCAACCAGGTGCGGGTCGGCACGAAGTCGACGTTGGACGTCAAGGGCGGACGGGTCTTCTTCCACGACACCGAGTTCGGCGTCAACTGGGATGGCTTGGCCTACTGCGAATCCACCAACAACCCGAAAGCGGTCTACAACCCGGCGGGCTTCCTGTCGACGTACGGCTTGTTCCAGTTCGACCTGCCGACCTGGGAATCGGTCGGCGGGCGCGGCAATCCGGGCGACGCCGGCCCGCAGGAGCAGCTGACTCGCGCGAAGATGCTGTACCAGCGGCGGGGCCTGGAACCGTGGCTGTGCGCCCCGGCCGCCGGCGGACCGCCCGCCGGCTGAGTCCGGCGGGCGCGGCTGGGTCTGGCGGCCCGGCCCGGCGGCCCGGCTGAGTCCAGCGGCAAACGGTCTCCGGCGCCCGGTGGGTCGGGTCGACGGTCCGCGGGCCCCCGCGGGTCATGTGAGGATGATCGGATGTCCGATCGTTCTGCGGTGAGCCTGCTCGGTGCCGTCGAGATCCGTCGGCTGGCCGGGGAGCTGGGGCTGCGCCCGACCAAATCGCTCGGGCAGAACTTCGTCCTCGACGGGAACACGGTGCGCCGGATCGTGGCCGCGGCGGACCTACGATCGACCGACCACGTGGTCGAGGTCGGACCCGGACTCGGCTCGTTGACCCTGGGCCTGCTCGATGTCGCCGCCGCGGTGACGGCCGTCGAGATCGACCCCAGGCTCGCCGGTCTGCTGCCGACCACCGTGGCCCAGCACGCGCCCCGCCTGCTGCACGCGCTGCAGGTCGTCACCGCGGACGCCCTACAGGTGACCGGCGACCGGTTGACGCTGCGAAATGCCGACCTCGCCGCCCCCCAATACCCGACCGCACTGGTGGCGAACCTGCCGTACAACGTCGCGGTGCCGGTCCTGCTGCACCTGCTGGCCGAGGTCCCGACGCTGCGCCGGGTGCTGGTGATGGTGCAGGCAGAGGTCGCCGATCGGCTGGTCGCCGGCCCGGGGTCCAAGACGTACGGATCGCCCAGCGTCAAGACTGCGTGGTACGGGACCGCTCGCCGCGCCGGCTCGATCAGCCGGTCGGTCTTCTGGCCGGTGCCGGGCGTCGATTCCGCGCTGGTCGCCTTCGAGCGGCGGGCGGAGCCGCGTGATGGCGACCGGGCGGCGGTTTTCGCCGTCGTCGACGCCGCATTCGCTCAGCGCCGCAAGACACTTCGGTCGGCCCTGGCCGAGTGGGCCGGTTCGCCCGCCTATGCCGAGTCCGTCCTGACCAGGGCCGGTGTTGATCCATCGGCCCGTGGAGAGGTGTTGACGGTCGACGACTTCGCCCGGATCGCCCGGACGGCCGAGGTCATCGACGCGGTGCAGCCGGAATGACGGTGCCGCGATGATCATCACCGCCGCGCACCCGGTCGTCGTCCGGGTCAGAGCTCCCGCCAAGATCAACCTTCACCTGTCGGTTGGTGACGTCCGCCCGGACGGCTACCACGACCTGGTGACGGTATTCCACGCCGTCGACCTGGCCGACGAGGTGACGGTCCAGGCCGCGGAACGGCATTCGGTGCGCACCGTCCCGGGCGACGGGGTTCCGGTGGGTGCGAAGAACCTCGCCGGCGTCGCGGCCAGGATGCTGGCCCGGCGCAGCGGGGCGGGCGGCCCGGTGGCCATCGAGATCGCCAAGCAGATTCCGGTTGCCGGCGGAATGGCCGGCGGCAGCGCGGACGCCGCCGCGGCGCTGATCGGCTGTGCGGCCCTGTGGGGTCTGGAGATGGGCCGCGGCGAACTGGCGGAGATCGGCGCCGACATCGGGGCGGACGTTCCGTTCGCGCTGACCGGCGGCACGGCCGTCGGCACCGGTCGCGGGGATCGGCTGTCCCCGGTGCTGGCCAGGACACCGCTGCACTGGGTGCTCGCGCTGGCCGAGGGGGGTCTGTCGACGCCGGCTGTGTTCGCCGAGTTGGACCGGTTGCGGACGGAATCCACACCGCCGCGGGTGGGCGCCGTCGGGAGGGTGCTGGGCGCCCTGGCCAGTGGGGATCCGGTGCAGGTGGCCGCCGTACTGGGCAATGACCTTCAGGCGGCTGCGATCTCGCTGCAACCGGGACTGCGCAGGACGCTGCGCGCGGGGATGTCGGCGGGTGCGCTCGGCGGCGTGGTGTCGGGTTCCGGTCCGACGGTGGCCCTGCTGTGCGCCGACGCCGAATCCGCCGGCGGGGTGGCCGCCGAACTGGCTGGGTCGGGCACCTGCCGCACGGTTCGCAGGGCGTCCGGTCCCGCGCTCGGAGCGCGGTTGGTCGGACCGGCGCCGGCGGGGCGGCGCTGATGGCGAACCTGGTGAACATCGAGGCGGCGAGCGTCACGCACGGCATCCGGACGGTGCTGGACCGCGTGTCGCTGGGTGTGCAGACGGGCGACCGGATCGGCGTCCTGGGCCTGAACGGCTCCGGGAAGACGACCCTGCTGCGGCTGCTGGCGGGTCTGGACACCCCAGACACCGGAAGGGTTTCCCGGCCCAGGGGCACGACTGTGGCGTTCGTGTCGCAGAACTCGGATCTGCCGGACTCGATCACCGTGCGGGAAGCGGTGTTGCACTCGTTCGGTGAGGCGGAGCATGCCTGGGCCTCCGATGCCGCGGTCCGGCAGGTGCTCACCGGCCTGGGTCTGCGCGACATCGGGCTGGATGCCGTGGTGGGCAGCCTGTCCGGCGGCGAGCAGCGGCGGGTGGCACTGGGGGCCGCGCTCGTCACCGCCGCCGACCTGCTGCTGCTGGACGAGCCGACCAACCACCTCGACATCGAAGCCGTCGCCTGGCTTGCCGATCACCTGACGGCGCGGTCGGGCGCCGTCGTCGCTGTCACCCACGACCGCTGGTTCCTCGACGCGGCGGCGACGTCCACCTGGGAGGTCGTCGACGCCGCGGTGCTGGGCCGCGAAGGTGGTTACTCCGACTGGGTTTTCGCCAGGGCGGAGCGGCTGCGACTGGACCAGGCCGCAGAGGAGCGGCGAAAAAACCTGGCCCGCAAGGAACTTGCCTGGTTACGGCGCGGACCCCCGGCGCGCACCTCGAAACCCCGGTACCGGATCGAGGCAGCCGAGGCCATCATCGCCGGCGAACCGGAACCGCGAAACTCGGTGGAATTGCACGCGTTCGCCCGCCGCCGGCTCGGTAAGGACGTGCTCGAGCTCAAGGATGTGACCGCGTCGGTGACGGCCGTCGACGGCGTGCGGCGCATTCTGCTCGACCACGCCCGCTGGCTCGTCGGTCCCGGCGACCGGATCGGCCTGGTCGGTGTCAACGGCTCGGGGAAGTCCACCCTGCTCCGTATCCTGGTCGGCGAGCTGTCGCCGGAGAGTGGTGTGGCGCGCCGCGGCTCGACGGTGCGACTGGGCTACCTGTCGCAGGAGGTCGCCGAGCTGCCGGGCGACCTGCGGCTGATCGAGGCGGTGACGCAGGTCGCGGGCGTCGTCGAACTCGGCGGCAAGACACTCACCGCGGGACAGTTGGCCGAACGCTTCGGGTTCACCAACGCCAACCAATGGACCCGGGTGGCCGAGCTGTCCGGTGGGGAGCGCCGTCGCCTGCAGCTGCTCCGGATCCTGATGGACGAGCCGAACGTGCTGGTGCTGGACGAGCCGACCAACGATCTGGACACCGACACCCTCGCGGCCCTTGAGGACCTGCTGGACTCGTGGCCGGGCACGTTGCTCGTCGTCAGCCACGACCGGTACCTGGTCGAACGGGTCGCGGACACCACCGTCGCGCTGCTCGGGGACGGCCGGATCACCCACCTTCCCGGCGGCGTGGACGAGTACCTGCGCCGTCGGGGCTCGGCGCAGCAGGCATTGACCGACCCCGATCGTCAGCAGCGGCCCGGCAACGACGGCGCAGCGGCGGGCGTGGTCAATGGCGCTGCCACCCAGCCCTCGACGATCAACGGTGGGGCCGGTCCGGATCCCGGCCGTGTACGTGTGCTGCGCAAGGAGCTGCAGCGACTGGAGCGCCGGCTGGAGTCGTTGCACCGCAAGGAATCCAGCCTGCACCACGATCTGGCAGAAACGGCTGCCGACTACGAGCGGGCTGCCGGACTGTCGGCGGAATTGCGAGCCCTGGAGGCGGAGATCGCCGACGTCGAAACCGAATGGCTCAGTGCCGCTGAGGTTCTGGAAGGCTGAGGTTGCAAGGGGCTGAGCTTGCGAGGGCTGAGGTACTCGTTCAGAGCCAGCTGTACAGCCGGACGGATGTCCCCCCGGCGCCGGAGCGGACCTGAACAAGGTCACACAGCTCGTTCGCCAGTCGGATACCGCGCTCCGGCCCGTCGACCGCGAGCGTCCTGGACCGGCCCACCAGCGGGTCGACATGTGTTGTCGGGTCGTCGATCTGGCACACCAGCGTCGACGTTTCCCGCCACACCCGGACACTGACACCATCGGTAGCGGCGCTGGTCACCGCGTCGACGGCGGTCGCCAGCCGGGCGGAGGCACAGCTGGACAATCCCGCGTCGCCCGCTTGCTGCAGCAGCTGCGTCGCGACGTCGTCGGATCCCCGATCCGGGGCCAGCCAGGTGACCGGGCCCTCGGGTTCGGGTAGCGGGGCGGTGAAGAACCCCTCGGCATGCTCGGCGCCCCTGTACTCGGTGCCGCTGTACTCGGTACCGCCGTGGGTCCCGGTGTGGAAGGGGTGCGAGCGCCGGGCCTCCGCGATCACCGCGGGGTCCAGCGCGTCGATGTCATACGGGCAGACCAGCCACAGCGGTGTTGCCTCATCGGGCGACATGTTCAGCAGGGCCTCGTGGAACTGGCCCTCCGCGATTTCGGCGGGCCGCCGGCCGGCCCAGATCGGCTCGCCGATCCCTCTGGTCGGGCGCCCGGCCGCCTCGGCGGTGAAGCTCTGCCAGGCGGGAATGATGCGCGCCGGATTCGAACCAAGTATTGCCATGTCGATGAACGAGACGGATTCGGCGTCCGGGCCCAGCGCCGTTCGCAGTGCGGACGCGTGCGGCTCGATCACCGCCACCATCACCGGCTGGTCCAGCGCGAGCCCGTCGCGGATGAACGGGACCAGCTCGGTGACGAAGTCGTCGGCGCCGCGGTAGAACAGGCATTCGTGGCGATAACTGTCATGCTCTGCCACCTGGGTGTGCCTCTGCGGGGCCGGTGCGGCCGAGGCGGCGTCCACGGTGCGTCGGCCGGTGGGAAACGCCAGCACGTCAGCACTTCGCCGCGGCGGGCGGGAGATCGAGGCCCGTTCATCCTGCGGCAGCGGGTGGGTGGACTGTGCAGGATCGGCGGGTGCGCCGAGAAGCCGGAGATGATTGCGGGACCGGGTTGTCGGGACCGTGTAGGTGGTGGCCACCACCAGTTCCACCAGCGCGAGCGGCGGCTCCAGCAGGCCGTGGTCGGCGGCGGCATGGTCGACGACCTGGTCCAGGACGCTTTGGTCGTCCGCGCCGGTGAAGATGCGGTCGCAGCCCGGGATGACGTCGCGGCAGGCGAATCGTTTCACGGTCCTCCCGCCGGTGGAGTGGTGGTGTGCCGCACTCTGCATCGGTGCAGGGGCGACCTCAGTCTGCCCGACAATCGGCGGTGCAGCGCACTCGGCGAGTTCGGTCGATGACCCATCGCACGTGCTCGACGGGTGTGTCAGATGCTCAGTCCGGGGCGTTCTCCGGTTGCGTCAGCTCCGCGCGGCAGAATCGGTCGATGTCGGCTCGCCGTGGAGCCGATTCTCCCGCCCCGGAGACGGTGGCCGCGAGAGCGCCCGCGGCGCACGCCCAGCGGAGCATCGCTGTCATGTCGGTCGGATCGGACCGGGCAGCATGGCCGGCCGGCGCAGTCGTGTCCGGTCCGGTCCCGGCCAACCCGGCCCCGGCCAGCCCAGTCCCGGCCAGCCCAGTCCCGGTCAGCCCGTCCTCAGCCCAGGCAACGGCGAGCGCGCCGGCGAAGGCGTCGCCGGCCCCGGTGGTGTCCACCGGCTCGACCCGCGGCGCACCCACCTCGACGGTGCGGCCATCCGGAGCGCGGTACCGGGCGCCGCGCGCGCCAAGCGTGGTCACGACATGCGCTGCCGGGGACGGTGTGTCGAGTCCCAGGACGGCTGCCTCACCTTCGTTGACGACCAGCACGGTGACGTCGGCCAGTAGCCCCACGGGCAGCGCGCGACCCGGAGAGGGGTTGAGCAACACCGCAACTCCGGCCGCTGCTGCCGCGCGGGCGCCAGCGACGACGACATCCTGCGGCACCTCCAATTGAATGATCAGCAGGTCGCAGTCCCGGATTACGTCCTCGTCCTCGCGGGTCAATTCGGTGAGCCGGCCGTTGGCCCCGGGCGCGA
>JBBRVZ010000122.1:0-8468 GCA_038246445.1 Mycobacteriales bacterium | reverse complement strand
GTACGCGTGTTCGAACGCGATGGCCAGCCTCGAACTCACCGCCCGCCGGTGCCGACGGACAGGGGTCCCGCGCGGTCGACGATCGTGATGTGATGTCGCCATGGCGCTCCTACCCGGCCGCAGCGTCCGGGACTCCGTGGCTCTTGTGCATCTGGACCCGGAGGCGTTCCGACAGCGCAGGGCCGAGCTGATCGACCTTTACATCCGCGCAATGCACTACCCATCGGACGTGGCCGGGGCCCGCTCGGTGTTGTGGAAGGACCACAGCCGGCGGTCCGGATTCGATTGCGTCATCGCCGCCGGGCCTGGTGACCGCATCCTTGGCCTGGCGTACGGCTATCACGGAGCGCCAGGACAGTGGTGGTACTCAGAGGTGCGCCGTGGCGTCCGATCTGCCTCGGAAGAACTCGGCGACTTCTTCGAACTGAGCGAGTTGCACGTGCACCCGGATCGGCAGGGCCGCGGTCTCGGTGAGGCGCTGCTGCGGTGCCTGGCGGACGGGCGTCCGGAGCGCTACATGCTGCTGTCGACGCCTGAGGGCGAGAACCGGGCATGGCGGCTGTACCGCCGTCTGGGCTTCGACGACGTGCTGCGGAATTTCCGGTTCACCGGCGACGCCAGGCCGTTCGGTGTGCTCGGCCGCGAGCTGCCGCTGGCGTCGGTGGTCGAGGCAGCGGCCGTCCCCGACGACGGCGGCCCGACCCGCTAGGTCCGCTGGTCGGCCCCCGGACCGACCGGACCGACGCCGCCACCACGACACACGTCGACGACCCCGCAGCCGCACGCACGTCGGTACCCGACCAGGGTTCACCGTGATCAGCCGGATGCTTCGGTCGGGTGCTACAGCAACGCAAGCCGCCTCGCCAGTGGGTCGAGCCCCATGCCGCCCATGTTCAGTGCGGCCGCGTGAAATGCCTTGAAGTCGAAGGAGTCCCCCTGGCGCAGGCGTGCCGCGTCCCGGCCGTCCATCCACACCCGCTCGCCGACCTTGTACGACGGTGCCTGCCCGGGCCAACCGAGGTAGCGGTCGATCTCGTCGCGGCAGTGCGCGGGATCGGTGATCGTCCGGGTCAGCAGGAACTCCAACCCCAGGTCGCTGGTCCAGCGTTCACCCTCGTGAAAACCGGTGCCGGGCGGGATCTCGAGCTCCAGGTGCATACCGATGTCGACGATGACCCTTGCGGCACGGAACATCTGCGATTCCAGCAGGCCGAGCAATTGGCCGTCGTCGGTCAGGTAGCCCAGCTCACGAACGAGCCGCTCGGCGTACAACGCCCAACCCTCGGCGTGCGCCGACGTTCCGGCCAGCAGTCGCTGGTAGTCGTTCAGCGACTCCTTGCGGTACACCGCGGTGGCGATCTGCAGGTGGTGCCCGGGTACGCCCTCGTGATAGACGACGCTTTTTTCGCGCCACGTCGAAAAAATCTCCCGACCAGGCTCGACGGCCCACCACATCCGTCCGGGCCGGCTGAAATCATCGCTGGGCCCCGTGTAATAGGCGCCGACGCCGCCTCCGGGCGGCGCGATCAGGCACTCAAGAGTCCTGATCGGCTCGGGGATGTCGAAGTGCTGCGCCGACAGGTCGGCGATGGCCCGATCCGAGTTCTCCTGCATCCAGGCCTGCAGCGCCGGTAGCCCGCTGATCTGGTAGTCGGGGTCGGCATCCAGCACGTCGGCCGCCGCTCTCGGGCCGGCGCCCGGCGCGATGCGCTCGCAGACCTCGTGCATCTCGGCCTCGAGCGCGAGGAACTCCTGCCAGCCCCAGGCGTAGGTCTGCTCGAGATCGATGACGGCACCGAGGAAGTTACGTGAGGCGAGGACGTACCGCTCACGGCCGACGGCGTCCTTCTCCGGCGCCACCGGCCGCAGTTCGCTGCGCAGAAAGGCCGCGAGGTCCCGGTAGGCGGCCTCAGCGGTCGTGGCTCCGGCACGAAGATCCACGATCAGCAATGCGTTCCGCCCGTTACCGCCGACCGATTCCGCCAGGGTTGAGAAGTAGCCGGCCTCCGAGATCCCCGCATAGGTGTCGCACTGTTCGGCGCACTTGTCGATCTGCCGGACCGCCGCAACCTTTCCAGCTCCGGCCGCCTGCAGGAGAGACTGCCGATACCCGGCGAACGCCGCCGGTACGGCGGCCATCCGGGCGGCGATGGCGGCCGCTTCCGCATCGGTCCCGGTCGGCATCAGATCGAAGATCATCCGCACCGTCTGCACGGGCGAATCGATGACGTTCAGGTCCGCGTGCGCCCATCCGGAGTCGTACAGATCGCGCTGCACCTGGAGCCGCTCCACCAGTACCTCACGGGCCAGGTCGTCCCCGGGAACGCTCGGTGAGGCTGCGTCCAGGGCGCGCAGCGTGTCGCGATTGAGCTGATCCACTGCGGCGAGTCCGGCCGGCGAGAGATCGTCGAGCCGATCCTCCCCGCCGGACAAACCAAGATACGTCGACATCATCGGGCTCAGGGCGGCGTAGTCGGCGACGTAGGAATCGGAAAGGTCGTTGATCTCGGACACCCGGTGCACGCTACCGGTCCGCGCGGCTCGCACCGGGGCAATTTCCGCGACCCCGTGTTACCGGGCGAGATTCTCGTCGGCAAGCGCTCGATACATCTGGCTGGCCACGCCCCACAAGCACAGGGCAGCAGCGCCGTGACGATGCCGTCAGCCGAGATGCCGTCCGCCGTCACATCAGTGCGCGGGCGGCGGACGCGGCGGACTCGAGTTCGGCGAAGACAGACCGGATCGCATCCAGCGAGTCGTTCACCCTGGCGGCCTCACTGACGCCGTCGGTCTGCACGCCGACGAGGTCGGCGGTGGCGGACAGCTCCAGCAGCTTGGCGTAGACCTCTCCGACTTCCTCGACCGCGTCGCTGAGCTTGTTCAGCAGGTCGCCGCGACGTCGGGTCATCCGTTGCACGGACGCCCTGACCTCGCCGGAGCGGGGCAACTGGCGTGCGACACCCTCGGCCCGACCCACTGCGTCGTCGACGGCATCGACGGCACGGGCCACCCGGTTCGCCACCGTTTCCGCGGACCGCGCGGCTTCCACCGCCTCCGTCGCCGACATCGCGACGGCGGGTTCGAGTTGCCCACCCTGCAGATGTTCCAGATCGACCCGGTAGCTGCGCAGACCGTCGACGAGCTGCGCCTGGACGGTACCCGGTCGGAGCGGTGGGGCGGCCGGTTCTATGTTCTCGGCCGGTGCGTCGGAGCGGCCGACGCCGCCGACAACGGCTGCCACGCCGAGCATCGCGGCGCCCACCAGCCCGACCGCTCCCACCGGCAGGCCGATCGCCCATGCCGAACCCGCCCCGACGCCGGCGGCGACCAGGCTCCAGGGGTCTTTCAACGCCCGGCCGGCCCGAGCGACGAACGAGCCGGCCATGGACGGGATCCGATCGGTTCGGGACTGCTGCCTGGTTGCGGGCTGGCAGTGCAGGGTGGATGACGCCGGATATCAGTGTCTCAAGCGAACACCTCGGTCGGTGCCCACGTCGGTCGCCGCAGAGGCTGGAACCGTGTCGGGTTCGGTTGATGGAGCCCAGAAGTGGCCCCTTCAGAAGTTAGACAACACGTCGGCGAACACCTTGTCGATCGTCGCCGGGTTACGGGCGTCGTAGGCAGCGGCGCGGGATGCCTCGGAGATCTTCTCGAGCGTCTCCAGGTCAGCGTCCGGCCCGTACGCGATGGTGAAGACCCGCACCCCGTTCTCCTGGGCGCTGCCCTGGAGCCGGCTGATCAGGCCGTCGAGATCGTTATCGGTGTACTCGTTCCGGCCGTCCGTCAGGACCACCACGGCGTTGATGGACGCCGGGTCTCTCATCGCGTTCATGTCGTCGGTGGCGATCTTGGTCGCGGCGTACAGCGGCGTGCCGTTCAGCGGTGTCAGACCGGCGATGGCGTCGGTGATCGGCTTCCGGGTCTGGGAGAGCGGGCCGACATCGACCAGATCGGCGGTGATCGTGTCCGGCGTCGGGAGATCGGTGGTGAACACCCAGAAGCCGACCTGATCGGTGTCGACCAGCTGACCCAACGCGTTGCTGGCTGCCGATTTGGCAAGGTCCAATTTGGATTTGCCCCCGGATCCGGAGTCGGCGCTCATCGATCCGGACACATCCATCAGGATCAGCACCCGCGCGCTCTTGCGGACATCGGCCCACAGCGCCCGGACGTCACGCAGAACAGCCGGTCCCGGCGGGTTGAGGGCGATCTTGACGCCGTCCGCGATCAGGTACGGGCTGGAGGTGATGGGCTCCCCGGGTTTGCCGTCGGCGGTGCGGAAGAAGCTGTCGGTGAAGACCTTCTGCTGTTCGGGTAACAGCAGGTATTGCTCGAAATCGGCTGCGCCGGCCTTCTTCTGAGCGGTCGACCACGGCGCATCCAGGACGACGTAGGGACTGTCGCTGTAGAGCGTGCCCTCCTTCGGATACACAGCGACGAGCGGCACCTCGGGCGGCGCATGCTGGCCCAGCGTCTTCGGGTCGCCGCTGGGGTTGCCGGCGTTGTAATCCAGGACGCTCTTCTCCTCGACGGCGGCTGCCGACAGGTAGCCCAGAGCCGCACCGGCGTCATCGGCCCGCTGCAGGTTGGACAGGTAGGTCAGCGTCGTGTCCCCGTAATGCACGACGGAACCCTCGACGTCCTTCAGGTACTTCCGCACCGCCGGCTTCTTCAGGGCCGCCGCGGTGAGGTCCGAGCTGGTGCCGGTCGCCGCCACCAGGGTGCCGATCGTCGCCGCGAGGCCGGACGTGGACACGGTCGGGTTCGTCTTGCCCAGAGTGAATTTGCCCCACTCCGGGTGGCCCTTGGAGGCCCAGCCCTTCGGGTCGGTGGCCAGGGCCAGGACGTCGGACCAACCGATCAGCGCGTTCGGCCAGCCCAGTGCCTTGGCCATCGGCTCCGGCATGGCGAGGACCAGTGGAGTGGAGGTGATGCTCTCCGACGTCGCGGGAACGATGTCCGGCCGGTCGTTCGCCGTCAGGTCGCTCTCGAGCAGGCTGACCCAGGTCGACGCGGCCGGGGTCCAGACGTCGGGCGCCGGCCCGTTGAGCGTCTCGTCCCAGCCGGCGGCGAGATTGGCCTCCGCGGTCCCGGAGGCCACCGAGTTCACCGCGATGTCGAAGCAGGTGCCGTCGACCTCGCGGCCGGAATCCCGGTAGGAGTTGGCGATCTGCTTCAGTAGGGCGGCCTTCTCACTGGAGGCGGCCACGGTGATGGTGGTGCAGCCCTCGCGCGGCGCCTGCTGGGCGGCGGTCCCCGGGGCGTCCGCGCTGCTGGCGGATGTCGAGCCGTCATCCCTGGTGGTGACGTAGCGGATGCCCACGATCAGCAGCACGCCGACGATGACGGCAGCAATGAGCGGCGCCTTGCTGCTCCGCCTGCCGGACGTTCCCGCGCCGAGTGGTGATGTCACCGCTGAGCCCCCTTGCTCGTTCCGGCGTGCCGCGGGTGTGGGGCGAACCGATGCGGCTCATTGTGCCCGGTGTGGTGGGATCCGGGCGGCCGCGATTACTTGCCGCGGCCCTCGTTCTTGTTGACCCGGCGCCGGGCAAGCGAGGAGGCGATTTTGTCAATCCATCCCATGACGGTCTTCACGGCTGTTCCTGCCTGTCGTAGTGGCCGGGCTGGTGGGTGGGGCGTCCGGCGGCACCGGGTCCCGCGGCAAGGGTGCCACGTCGGGTTGGCCGGAGTGCAACTTCTTCTCGTCGACAACGGGTGTCGCGATGACTGC
Source organism: Mycobacteriales bacterium (assembly GCA_038246445.1). Classification (GTDB taxonomy): domain Bacteria; phylum Actinomycetota; class Actinomycetes; order Mycobacteriales; family Nakamurellaceae; genus Nakamurella. The sequence goes on along the minus strand of JBBRVZ010000122.1, from coordinate 2,737 downwards.
AGCGCCCGTGTGTGGCGTCACGGCCCGCCGGTTCACGCTACGCCGACGGGCCGGAACTGGATGCTCACTCTCGGACCGACACCCCTGGACGTCTTGGGGATGGCGTGTTCCCAGGTGCGCTGGCAACTACCACCCATGACGATGAGATCGCCATGGCCCAGCGGAAACCGCAGGCTCGCGGTGCCGGACCGGCCCGTGTCGGCTGCGCTCGGGCCGATGGGCTTGGGACGGAGCGTCAACGCCCGGGCGGATCCCACGGACACGATGGCGACCATGGTGTCGCAGGACGAACCGCGGCCGATCGTGTCGCCGTGCCAGGCCACGCTGTCGGCGCCGTCCCGGTACAGGCACAGACCGGCGGTGACCAGGGGTTCCCTCAGTTCCCGCTGGTAGTGCTCGTTCAGTGCTGCCCGTGCATCGGCCAGGACCGGGTGCGGGAACGACGTTGCGCCGCTGTACCAGCACAGCAGGCGGGGCACGTCGACCTCACGGTCGTACATCTGCCTGCGCTCAGCGCGCCAGGGCACGCCGACGAGCAGCCGCTCGAGCACCTGGTCCGAGCCGAGCATCCACCCGGGGAGATGGTCGACCCAAGCACCGTCGGTCAACTCCGTGCGGCCGACCCGACCGGCCAGCGGGGTCAGCTCCGGCTCCGCAGCGGCGTCGAACAGGGACGGCTGGTGCAGAACGTTCACCGCCGTAGCCTACCGCTGATCGAACGTTTGTCCGAGGGTTGCGTCGGCATAGGCTCACGATCCATGACGGATTTGGCGGGGCACGGCGGGATCGACCAGCGGGCGGAAACGCTTGCGGTGACGGCCGGACGGCCCGCGGCCGAGCCCGGCCGGCCGATGAACGAACCGCTGATCCTGGCGTCGAACTTCCGGTCCGGGACCGCGGAGGCACCGGTCGTCGAGTACTCGCGGGATGGCGGCACGGCGTCCTGGCAGGCGCTCGAATCCGCGGTCGGTGCGCTCGAGGGCGCCAACGGGCAGGGCGGGAACGGGCGGGGCGGGGGCGCGGTGGCGTTCGGATCCGGGATGGCCGCCGCTGCTGCGATTCTGGACCTGGTACCGACCGGGGCTCACGTGGTGGTGCCGAGCGACTCGTATCCGGGCGTGCGGTCGCTGCTGCGGGAGGGCGCGGCGATCGGTCGCTGGAAGGTCACGGCGGTCGACATCACCGACACCGCGGCGACCAAGCAAGCAGCCTGGGCGGCGGACATGCTGTGGCTGGAGTCGCCGACGAATCCGCTGATCGATATCGCCGACCTCCCGGAGCTGTGTCGTTTCGGAGCCGGCACCGGCGCACTGGTGGTGGTGGACAACACCTTTGCCACCCCACTCGGGCAGCGTCCGTTGTCTTTCGGGGCGGACATCGTTCTGCACAGCGCGACGAAGTTCATCGGGGGTCATTCGGATCTGCTGCTCGGCCTGGCCGTTGCCGGCGACCCTGCGCTGGTGGCGAGGATCGCCCAGCGGCGCAGGTTGTCCGGCGGGCTCCCGGGGGCGTTGGAGTCGTTTCTCGCCCTGCGTGGGCTGCGGACGCTGCCGGTGCGACTTGCCCGTAGCCAGGATTCCGCCGGGGCGCTCGCCGAGCGCCTGCAGGAGCATCCCGCGGTGGCCAGGGTCCGGTACCCGGGGCTGCCCGACGATCCCTGGCATCAGCGGGCCGCAGCCCAGATGACGGGCTTCGGCGCGATGCTGTCGTTCGAGGTTCGCGGCGGCGGCGACGCGGCCGAGGCAGTGGCGCAGGCGGTGCGGATCATCACGCACGCCACCAGCCTGGGCGGCGTGGAGTCCACGATGGAGCGGCGGGCGAAATATGCGAACTCCGAACACGTTCCGGCCGAGCTGCTCCGGCTCAGCGTGGGCGTTGAGCACGTCGAGGACCTGTGGTCGGACCTGGACGGCGCGTTGCGGTCCGTCACGGGGTAGCTGTTCGCGTCGGCACGATGCCGTACGGCGCCCGCCTGCCCCCGACGGCGTCGTTCCCCCGGGACGGCCGTTCGCCACCATCGTCACGAAGGACTACCCCGGCGAGCCGTCGTCGCGGCTCGGTGGAGGCGTCTTTCGGGTGAACATCAATGCCCGGCGTCGCGTCCCGCAAGCTGTCGAGGACCCGACACAGCGGGACACCGTCATCCCACACCCGGTCTACGGCAGCAGGTCTGGGTCAGTATCGTTCAACCTGTCGCGAAGACGGGCACCGAGCTCGCAGACCTGGTGACCAAGGCTCATCATCGCGCGCCAGCGTGGTCAGCTCAGGCACAGCGCGGAGAACCGATGATCCTTCCCAAGGTTCGAGACCCGCGACTGATCACCATCCGCCGCGGCGGAAGCCTGACCACCATCAACCGCGCGAGGCGATCTCCAGCGCCCGCGCCTGGGTGCTTGGCGAGACGGAGATGATGCAGTCGCGCGCGGTCGGCGGCGCCGCCGTGGGAGCCGCGCGGCCTCTCCGGTGTCGTTTTCAGGAGTCGCCTGCACTGGGTGTCAGGAGGCGGCTGCACTGCAGCCGATTTCTTGGCGTACGCCGCCATTGCTGGAATGTCTGTATCGAAGGTCACAGAACCGGTGGACGTTCGCCTTGCCGGACTAGCTGACCACTGACCATTCGCCTCGGCCGCTGTCGGGGGCGACGCTCAACCATGCCGGGCGGAGAGGGTGAAACGCTCGACGGCCATCCACACCCGCATACAGCGTGTCCCGGTGCCGGATGGTGGGCTCAGTCGGTG
>JBBRVZ010000121.1:0-8793 GCA_038246445.1 Mycobacteriales bacterium | reverse complement strand
GGGCGGCACCGTGGAGATCGACGCCAGCGCTTCCTCGCAGTTCGTCTCGGGACTGTTGCTGTCAGGTGCGTCATTCGTCGATGGGGTGCGGGTGGTGCACCGCGGAAATGCCCTCCCGTCCGTGCCGCATATCGAGATGACAGTGGCGACCCTGCGGTCGGTGGGCGTGCGGGTGCACGACTCCAGGCCCGACCAGTGGTGGGTCGAGCCCGGGCCGGTGACGCCGTGGGCGTCCGTCATCGAACCTGACCTGTCAAACGCCACACCGTTTCTCGCGGCCGCGGCGGTGACCGGTGGACGGGTCACCATCCCGCACTGGCCGTCTTCGACGACCCAGGCCGGAAATGCGATTCGAGCGGTCCTGACGGCCATGGGCGCCGATGTGCGGCACTCCGCGAACGGCCTCACGGTCAACGGCCCCCCCTCACTGCGCGGCATCGACCTGGACCTGCACGACGTCGGCGAACTCACCCCCACGATCGCCGCGATCGCGCTGTTCGCGGACGAACCCAGCAGGCTGTCCGGGATCGGGCACCTGCGCGGTCACGAGACCGACCGGCTCGCAGCGATCGCCGGGAACATCACGCGGCTGGGCGGCGATGTCACCGAGGAACCGGACTGTCTGACCATCCGACCCCGCGCCCTGCACGGGGGGCTCTGGAGATCCTTCGCCGACCATCGGATGGCGACCGCAGGCGCCATCGTCGGGCTGCGGGTCCCGGGTATCGTCGTCGACGACATCGCGACCACCGCAAAGACTCTGCCCGGTTTCGATGCGATGTGGGCCACCATGCTGGGGGTGGCGAGCTGAGCAGGCTCGGCGAGAATTGGGACAACGACGATGTGCGGGTCCGCCCCACCCGGGGGTCGCGGCCCAGGACCAAGATCCGGCCCACCCATACCGACGCGGTCAGTGCATTCGTCACCACCGTGGACCGCGGCCGCTACACCTGTCTGGTGGACGAGGGCACCCGCCGCCAGCATGTGGTGCTCGCCATGCGGGCCCGCGAACTGGGTCGTCGAGCGGTGGCGGTCGGCGACACGGTGGACCTGGTGGGCGATACCAAGGGAGCGCCGGACACCCTGGCCAGGATCGTCCGGATCGCCCCCCGGCGCAGCGTGCTCCGCCGGTCCGCGGACGACATCGACACGGCGGAAAGGGTTCTGGTCGCCAATGCGGACCAGTTGGTGATCGTCTGCGCACTGGCCGATCCGGTGCCGCGCACCGGTTTTATCGATCGTTGCCTGGTGGCCGCCTACACCGGCAATCTCGAGGCGGTGCTGGTGCTGACGAAGGCCGATCTTGCCGATGCCGCGCCCCTCGAGGAGATTTACGCCGACCTCGACCTGCCGATCCTGGTCACCCGACGTTCTGCCCTCGACGGCGGCCAGCGGACCATCATCGGGATCGACGCCGTGCGGGAGCGGTTGGATCGCTCGGTGTCGGTGATGATCGGCCATTCCGGGGTGGGGAAGTCGACCCTGGTGAACGCCCTCGTGCCGGACGCGCAGCGCGCGACAGGCACGGTGACCGGGGTCGGCAAGGGACGGCATACGTCGACATCGGCGATCGCACTCCCGCTGCGCGCCGGCGGATGGGTGATCGACACCCCGGGTGTCCGGTCCTTCGGCCTGGCGCACGTCACGCCGGATGACATGCTCGAGACCTTCGACGACCTACTGCCCGCGACCGTGGACTGCCCACCGAATTGCGATCACACCGCGGGCGTCGGGTGTGCGCTCGACGGCTTCGTCGCTGCGGGGCATTCCGGTCCGGGACGACTGGCCTCGTTCCGCCGGCTGCTGGCCTCGCTGGCAGGTTCGGAAGATGCCGGACGGGACGGCGATGCGGACGCCGACAACTCCGCCACAAGTACGCCGGAAGCACTTGCCTGGGAATAGACTTCTTCCATCTTTGTGAAGATTCATGTACAACGGACCCGTAGTGGGCGCCAACGGCCTCGCCGATTCGTTCGTCACCGCCGAGATCGACCTGGAGCTGGAGTTCGTCCGCAACGCCGACTGATCCCGGGCGCCGCGCACGCAACCTTTCGGCTTTCAGTGACCGGGGGCCAATTCCTGCACCAGGTAGGAGATCTCACCCGGCGCGTACCAGGCCAGTTCGAAATCCTCGGCAGATCCCAGCACGAATTCAGCGTCGTGGTCACCCAGGTCGGCGGCATCGATGACGTCGACGGCCTCGCGCACCGCTTCGGTGGCATCGGCGCCATCGACGTGGACGGCAGCGACCTGGGACCAGTCGACCGGGCCGCGGACAGCGACAACGGCCCGGTCGGCCTCCGGGCGCAGGGTCACGGCTCCGTCATCCACCTCGACCGCGATCGCCACCCGCAGCGACGGCTCACCCGATCCCGACCCGGCGAGCAACCGCAGCGACGCCCGCGAGGCGTCCTGCATCGCCAGATACTCCAGGTCCTCCTCCGACCAGTCGGGATACTCCAGCTTCAGTGGTTCGGTGACGGCGAACCCGACACCGGAGAGCACCGTGACGTGTCCGGCAGTCAGTGCCGCACGGACCATCGACACCGTCGCCGGGATGTAGACCCTCATCGGCGAACCGTTGCCACACAGGGCATCACCGAGCAGGCGTTCACGATGACGACCTCGATCGCCTGCTCGCCCGGGGCCGGGGTCTGGCACCGGCGTCGGCCGTGCTCGCTGCCCGGGGCACGGTGGGCAACATCTCGTCGAGCGCCTCACCGATCTGCGCCGCGAATTCCTCGACGTCGGGAATGGCGTCCCGGTCGGCGGTGATACCGAAGAACACCCGGCCGTTGTAGGACGTGCAGGACACCGCCAGCGCCTGACCGAGCCCGAGCGGCGCCACTGGGTACATCGCCTCGACCTCGAAACCCGCTGCGAACAGCGGCATCTGCGGGCCGGGAACGTTGGTGATCAGCAGGTTGTACATGCGACGGGACAATTGGCCGGCGACCCTGGCGCCCAGCGCGTGCAATGTCGGTGGCGCGAACCGGCCGAGGCCGATGATCCGGTCGGCACCGATCGGTTTTCCGGAGTCGACGTGCCCGCCCATCGCGAAGGACACCTGGTGCAGGCGCATTGCGGGGTTCGGTTCGGCAACCGGCAGATCGATGACATACGAAGCGACCGAACCGGATTCGCCGGCGGCGATGGCCGCCACCGACATCGGGACCATCGCCCGGACCACCGTGTGCGAGGTGACGGCCTCGCCCCTGGACAGCAGCCAGGACCGCAGCGCACCGGTGATGACGGCGAGGATGACGTCATTGACCGAGCCACCGTGCGCTCGGCGGACCGTCTTGAAATCCGACAGCTCGGCGCGCACGGTGGCAAACCGCCGCTGCACGCTCTTGGCGTCGTTGAGCAGCGAGCGCGGTGCGGGCCTGACCGTTCGCCGGACGACCTCGATCGCCTCGCCGGCCAGACCCAGCACCCGGCTCATCATGGAACCGACATCCTGCGCGGCCAGCCGGGCGATGTCCCACGCCTCGGTCGGCCGCGCCGTCAGGTCCGCGATGGCATCGACCACCAGGTCGATGTCGCTGGGCGACGGGTTCGGAATCCAAGGCTGGTCGGGCAGATCCCGCGGCCGGCGATCGGTGTCGAGAATGGCCGCGGCCACGTCGACCGCCCCGATCCTGTCCACCATGGCGTGATGCGTCTTGTTGACCAGCGCCATGCGTCCGCCGGTCAGCCCCTCGATGACATAGACCTCCCACAGCGGCCTGCCCCGATCCAGTGGCCGGGAGATCAACCGGCCCACCAGTTCGTCCAGCTCGGCATCCGTGCCGGGTCGGGGCAGCGCGGAGCGCCGCACGTGGTAGGTCAGGTCGAAATCCTCGTCGTCGACCCACACGGGGCGGGCCAGCCGGCCCGGGACGAAGCGCACCTTCTGCCGGTAGCGCGGTACCAACGCCAGGCGTGACTCGATCAGCCCGACGATCTGCGTGTAGGCGATCTCCGGCCCCTCCTTGCGGGGTTTGAGAATGACGACACCGCCGACATGCATCGGTGTCCCGGCGTCCTCCGCGTACAGGAACGACGCGTCCGTCGCAGACAGCCGGTCCGTCATGCCCGCCATCGTGACACAGCAGCAGCGCGCTCACCGCGTCGCAGCCGCCCCGGAGTCCGGACCCCGGGGCGATGCCTGCACCGGCGTTGCACCCGGCTGCGGCCGCTCGAACAGCTGCGCAATCCCAGCCGCACTGAAGCACGCTGCGCCCCAGGCGGTTCCCCAGTTGATCGCCGCGACGCTGATCACCTGGCCGGTGGCCGGGCGGACGAAGGCAGCCAGCCCCGATAGCAGGAAGAGCCAGGAACCGAGCTGGTTGATCACGACGATCCACCAGCCGAGCGTCCGCGGCGAGAGCCGGAACCGGCCGTGGCAGACCTCGATGATGGCGATGTGCCCGGAGACGAGAAACAGGATGCAGCCGAGCATCTCGGGCGCCCAGATCAGCCGGTCGAGTTGCTGCCGCGAGTCCTGCAGGAACACGGTGAGCAGGCTGACGCCGAATGCGAGGGTGCCGCAGAACAACACGAACGGCGACATCCAGCCGGCCCGGTCCGGCTCGTAGGCCCACCACCGCCAATGGCCCTGCGTCAGCGCACCGTCATCACCGACACCGCGTGCTGAATTCAACTCCTGCACCAGGGCCGCGTAGGCGCCGGTGGAGAAGAACACTCCCCCGATCAGGAAGGTCATGTCGATCGTGGTCGCACCGGCGGTCGACAATTGGGCCAGGACGGCGCCGAGGGTGAACAGCGCGCCACCGAAGGCGAAGGACACCCCGGAGACCGTGTTGCAGCGCGCCAGTCGGACCGCCTGAGCGGGGCGGACGGTGAGAAACCGGACGACCCCCTGGTGGGCGAGCTCGATGTATCCGCGCTTGCGTGCCTGCCGTGATTCCCAGGTCCCGACGGCGCCGTCGGGGTGCTGCCACTGCACCCGACTGACGAAGGACCACCGCGCATCGGAGGGCTGCGTCGGGGTCCCTCCCGGCGGTCGGAAGGTATCCGGGTGCCGCGCCGCATCCGACAAACCGCCCGACTCCGCCATCGGATCATCATCACGCCGGTCAGGCGACGGCGCGTTCCGCCGCACCGAGAACTGTCGTGGCGAGCGCCCGGATAGCAATCGTGAGCGCCGACCGAGGCGCCGCTTCGGCGAGTGAAACCCCGGAGCGCCAGGCGGTATCGGTTGCCTGTCTGTCCTCCGGCAGCCGCGCCACCACCTTGACCCCGGCGAACCGGCCGACGGCGGCAACGGCCTGCTCGCTGGGGCCCACCGACGCGCGACAGCGGTTGAGCAGGACCAGCGGGACCGCCCCCGGCAGCGCCTCACCCAGTTCCGTCAGCCCACGGATCAGCCGCTCGAGTCCGGCTGGATCGCAGGCGCCGACGGCCAGCACGACATCGGCCTCAGACAGCACCGTCAGGGTCGCCCCGTTCCGGCGCGGTGCCATCGTGTCGTAGCTGATCTCCTCGTCGGCCTCGAGCGCGAACGCGCAGTCGATGACCGTGAGCGGCGCCATCCGGCGCGCCATCGCCAGGACCTTCGGGATGGCCGACGGACGGACCTCGGGCCACCGGTCGGCGCGGGCGATGCCGGTGAGCAGCCGCAGGTCGTCCCCGAGTGACCAGCACAGTCCGGTGAGAGCGGCCAGGTCCAGTCGGCCGTTGGCCGCCAGCCGGCAGGCGCCGGCCAGGCCGGGTGACTCGTCCAGCAGTCCGAAGGCGGACGCGGCCACACCGCCGTAGACGTCGGCGTCGATGAGCAGCGTCGGGGTGCCCGCCCTGGCCGCCTCCACCGCCAGTGCCGTTGCGACGGTTGTCCTTCCGGGCGCGCCTGTGGGGCCCCAGACCGCCACTACCCGTCCGGGCCGCGCCGGGTCCGGTGTGCGGCCGGGTTCGCCGTCGTCGATGCCGCTGCCCCCGTCGCCTCCAGCAGGAGGTGGCAGCGCCGATCGCGGATCGGACACGCCGGCGGAGTGCCCGGGGCGGGCGGCCAGTTCGGAGACGGCGAGCCGTGCGGCACTGACGACGGCGGCGCTGCCAGCATCATCGCTGACGATCGAGGTGACTCCGATCCGGTCCAGCCGGTCCCGGGATCGTTGGTCTGCCGGCGGGCAGACGCCGACGACCGCGACACCGGAAAGGCGCAGCCGGTCCACCGCCTCGGTGTCCAGCCGTCGCAGGTCAGCGGCCACCACGGCGACGGCCGCCTGACCGGTGGTCGCGATCGCCAGCACGTCCCCGATGTCGACGCACCTGCGCAGCACGGTCATCGGCGAACCGGGGCGGTCGAGCGCGGCCACCAGTTCGTTCTCCCAGCTCTGGCCGCTGCCAGCGGTGAGTAGCCCGGTGCTCATCCGCCGCTGACCAGGACGACGATGGGGTTGCCGGTCGGCAGGATCCGGACCAGTTGGTCCGCGGTTGGCGCGGGCAACAGCACCGACAGCTGATAGCGATTGGAGGTCGCCCCGGACAGCCCGCCCGACGCGGGTGCGAGCACGGACTGCACAGTCAGGTCCCGGCCGATCAGATCGGTGACGGCGCGCTGTTCGGCTCCCGCGGCGCCGCCGGTGGTCAGGTACAGATCGATGGTGGATCCGTGGTCGACGCCCGGCGGCATGTTCTCCGGGGCAACTCCGATCGCCACAACCCGGCCGGAGCCGGCGTCCTGCACCGCCGACGCAGCGAGGAGTTCACCCGCGGCCAGCGGGCTGACCACCGTTCGGCCGACCAGGGCGGGCGAATCCGGTGTCAAATAGTGCTCCGTGTTGCCGCCCAGGTTGACCTGCGCAACGGTCAGGTCGCCGGTCGCCAGGACGGTACCGACGGCCAGGTCGCGATCGGCCGCCCACACCGCCGCCGTCTGCGAGCTCGCGCCGATTACCTGTGCGCCCAGCACCACCGCGGCCACCACCAGCAACACGCCGCCGACCACGCGCACGTTGAGCCACTTGGGCCGCGAGAGTCGACGCGGGCTCGGCGCTACCGGCATGCCCATCGGTTCCGCCCTTCCTCGGGGACGGCGCACGAGCGCCGGCACTTGTGCACAACACGATTGGATGGACTGCCCCTGTGAAGCGGCTCGTGGCAAACTACATCAAGAAATGCCAAGCATGCTCAAATCATTCAACAGTTGTCAGTACGAAGAGAGGCAGTCGTGACGATGACGTCGTACCGGTCGATCCTGAACCGCCCCCATCGGGAAGCGACGAGCGGGCCAGAGGTCACCTGATGACGTCGGACCGCTTCCTGACCCTGGCCGACGTATGTGAGATCCTAAACATCTCCACCTCTCAGACGTATGCCCTGGTTCGCAGCGGGGACCTGCAGGGCATCCAGATCGGTGGCCGTAACCAGTGGCGCGTCGAGCGGTCCAAGCTCGAGGAGTACATCGAGCAGGCCTACCGGAAGACGGCGTCGAACCTCGCGGATCTTCCGCCCACACTGCCGAGCGAGGTGTGATCAACCGGGTGGGATAGATCGGCGTCGACGAGACCGAACCCGGTCGGCACAGCGACCCGCGAACCGACGGCGAGAAGCCAGACGGAGCCGGATCGGCTGTCAGGACGCACAGATTCCGCAGGATGATCTTCGTCTAGCGGCCGGATCACCCGGTGACGAGCCGCAGGTCAATGGCTGACGATCTGCCCTCGGTGCCGACCGGGCGAAGCGCCGGGATGGCTGCCGCCGTCGCGAATCTCGCGACCGATCAGCCCAGCGGTGCGGCCCTGACCAGAACGACCGCGTCCAGCGGAACCAGTGCCACCGAACGCACGGTGCCGGCTCGACGCGGCTCCCAGGGCGCATGAACTGCGACCTCGACGAAATCCGCGCCGACCCGGTCGATCGTCCCGACCACTTCTGCGCCAGGGTCCTGCGCCGGTGAGGCGTCGAAGGAGCCGGCCGCCAGGCCTGCGCGCCAGCCCTGCAGGGCGAGCACCAACGGTGAGCGATCCCTGGCCAGGCCACGCAGGGCACGACGCAGATCGAGGCGCCGTTGGATGGCCGTCATCTCGGGGCCGGTGGCGGCACCAACTCCTTCCACCGCGATCACGGCACGCCAGCAGACGAGGCATTCTCGTCCCGCCACCTCTGCCAGCAGCAGCCAATCCGGCCCCATCCCCCGCAGGCTCCCGGCCACCACCGTCCCGCCCGTCAGCCGAACCTTCACGGCCGTCCCGATCGCGCCGGCCAATCGTTGCGCGGCGGTCACCGCGCCGGACGCGACCCTTTCCCGGTCCGCCTGCTCAGCCGCCGCGTCGGCATCGCGCAATTCCTCGTATCGATCCTCGAGGCCGGCGAACAGTCGCTCCCACCGCATCTCCACCGGTGCAGCCTCCCCCACCGCGTGTGTCGCAGCCCTGTCCACAGTGAATCAGGTGCCCTTGACAGGACGCAACCGGATCGCATTAACTGCAAACTATGTTAAATGCTGTCAAACGGCACCACGGTGCGGTCGCAACGGCTGACCGAGCTCCGGAGGGCGCGGCTCTGCGACGAGTCCGATGCCAGGCGGTGGGGCTGGTCCTCGCTCTCATCGCACTTGCCTTCGCGCTGCCGGGCCCAGGGTCCTGGGCGACGGCTGTCACCGCAACCTCCTCGCAAGGGTCGGCGAACGCTGCCACCGCGGTGGGCCAGGCACTGCTGACCGCGGTGGCAATGCTGGTGTGGGGATTGCTGGCCTGGTGCGGGCTGCTGGTCGGCACGCTGTGCTGGGCTCGGATCCCCGGCGGTGCCGGCCATGTCGGCCGTGCCTTGCTCGCCCGGTTGGCACCG
>JBBRVZ010000120.1:0-8935 GCA_038246445.1 Mycobacteriales bacterium | reverse complement strand
GGTGCCGGGGCCGTTTGGCCCGGACCTTGACGCCGCTGACCAAATCCGGGCGGGCCTCGACGTCAGACCCGGCTGAGGCGAGCTGGGCTGTCACCTGCGGAAACACCGGAAGTCACAAGGATCTAGCCCTGTAGTACTAGCCGTTCCAGCCGGGTTGCCCGCCGACGGCGGTCACGGTGCGAGGACGATGTTCTGGCCTTCGAGAGCGACGGTGATTCCGTCGCCGTCCCACCGGACATTGGTGATCTGCTGTCCGAAGGGAAGCGGATCGAGGGGAATCAGGAACGTCAGTCCCCTCCCGAGAAGACTTTCGGCTGCTTGGTCCAGTGCGGTGTCGGTGTTGAGTTTGATCGGCGTCACGGCCAGTGCGCCCTGATCGGCCGAGATGGCTGCAACGGCGGATGCGGTGACGGTCTGGCCCAGAACGTCGAATGTTCCGGTCAGTTGGACGTCACCGCTGTCCGACGGTGCGACGGTGACTTTTCTGTCGGTGCCTTGCAGGTAGTGATTGAGGTTGTCGTAGGTCAGGCTGATCTCTTCGGTGGCCCGATCGACGATCACCGTGTTGGCGGAACCGACGAGGACGTCGTGCAGGGGGACGTGGACGTCGAACAGCTCGGCGTGCAGGGAGCTGATCCGTAGCGGTTCGGCCGCGAAGTTGACCACATCAACGCTGACCTCGTCGTACCGGCCGCGGACAACTTGGGGGAGGAAAAAGGGGCCGCCGATGCCGACGGCCGGCCGGTCGGTCGTGGCGGTCTCCTGTTGCACCACGCCGGCCAGCACCGACTGTGCGCCGATTCGGGCGAGCCAGTCGATCCCGTAGAGGACCAGGGCGGCCACCAGGACCACGACGAGCGCCAACGCCGGGCCGGGGAGGCTGTTGATCCGGCCGCGCTGGCGCGATGGCCCGGCGGCGGGTGCCGGGTCTTGCGCCCGCGGGTTCGTCGGGCTGCTGACGTGGTGGGGTCGACTCAAGGAACTCGGCTTTCTGTGCTGTCGTCGATCTCGCCGTCATGGATCTCGGCGTCCGTTCTCTCGCCGTCGTACGCCTCGCCGTCGTACGCCTCGCCGTCGTACGCCTCGCCGTCGGCCATCTCGCCGTCGGCCATCTCGCCGTCGGGCTGATGGCTGGCATTGATCTCGCCGTTGTCGGATCGGCTGTCGTCGCTCTCGCTGTCCTCGCCGGTGAGCGAAGGCAGTAGCCGGGCTGATGCCGCAGAAGCCTGCTGGTGCAGGTCCTGACGTGGAACAACAGACGTCCGGATGCGCCTACTGGGCCAACCGGCCGCCGAGCCGAGCAGGGTGAGCACCGCGGGGGTGAGGATCGGGCGGATCAGGAAGGTGTCGATGAGCAGTCCTACCGCCATGGTGAACGCTATCTGCCGGAAGGTCTCCAACGGGATGATGGCGACCATCGCGAAAGTGGCGGCGAGGATGACCCCGGCGGTGCTGACCGCGCGTGAGGTGGCCGGCATGGCCCGGGCGATGGCGGTGCTCAGTGGGTGCTTGCGCGCTTCGTGCCAGATGGATCCGACGGTGAACACGTTGTAGTCCGAGCCGAGCGCCAGTAGCAGGACCGCGGTTGCGAACGGGGCGTAGAAGGTCAACCCCGAGTTGCCGCGTAGATCCTGGAAGACCAGCACCGTCAGACCCAGGGCCGCCGCAACACCCAGGGCGCTGCAGGCCAGCAGCACCAGTGGAGCGGGTATCGACCTGAGGTAGATGACGAGGATGATGAGAACGACTGCCAGCGCCGCGCACAGCGTGATCCACAGATTCTCTCTGGTGATCTGCGCGAGCTCGGAAGCGATGGCGGTCTGGCCGGTGACCGCCACCCGCGAGTACTGCACACCGGCAGTGCTTGCCAACGCGTCGAGCCCGGCGTCCAACTGCCGGAGGTGGGTGATGGCGTCCGCACCCAGCGGGTCGCTGTCGAAGATGACGACGAAGCGGGCAGCGTCGCCGCCCGGGGCGAAGACGATGCCGTAGTTGTCCGGCAGCGGGTTCTGCGCCGGACCGAGAACCGCCGCCACCCCCGGTTGCTGTTCGATGGCCGCCTGCATCCTGGCCAGTGCGTCTCGTTGGTTGGCAATGTCCTGGCCTTCGACGAGGACCTCCGTCGGGGCGGTGACACCGCGGATGCCCGATCCGTCCAGCACCGAGGAGGCGCGTTGCACGGGGTCGTCCGACGGCAACCCGGCGCTGAACGACATATCCAGGCGCATGTGGGTCAGTGGTGCGGCCGCCACCAACAGGATTCCGACGGTGAACGCGGTGGCGGCCAGGGCTCCGCGGCGGTCGGCGACGGCCTTGATCAGCCACCCGGTGCGCCGCGGGTGGCGGTCGCCGATCTTGTCCAACCGCTTGGGGGCCCACGGGATGAACAGGTGACGGCCCAGGATGGTCATCACCGCGGGCACCAGGGTGAGCGAGACGCCAAGGGCGATCACGACCGTGAGCGACATCGCTGGCCCGAACGCCTGGAACAGGGTGAAGTTCGCGGCGACCAGCGCCGCGGTGCCCGCGGCGACGGTGAGTCCGGCGATCGCCACGATCGGTGACTCGAGCGCGGTGCTCCGCAGAGCTGCTTCGCGGCGGCTGTAGCCGCGTTTGAGCTGGTCGCGAAACCCGAAGAAGAACAGCACGCAATAGTCGGTGACCACTCCCAGCAACAACGCGGCCAGCAACGGGCGTAGCTCGTCGGGCAGCGCGAACCCGGCTGCGGCCGCCAGGACGGCAAGCAGGCGGACGGCCACCAGGTAGGCCAATCCGGCGACGGCGAGGACGGCGATGGGCGCGACGATGGAGCGAAGGGCAACACCGACGACGACCGCGATCAGCGCCAGGGTTGCGATCTCGAACAGGTGCAGGCGGTCTACCAGGTAGGCCGCCTGCGCAAGTTGGGCCGGTCCGACGCCGGCGACGTAGGTCTGGACCGATTCCTGATTGTGGAAGTGACTGGCGTACTGCTGGGCAAGTTCGGCCGCTGGCGTCAGCAGGGTTCCAGCGGAGTAGTAGAGGTAGGTGACCGCGGTCTGCGGTGTCGAGGTCGGAATGGGTACCGCGGCCACAATCTGGTTCCGTCCCGGCGGGATCTCTCCCTGCTGGTAGGCCTGGACGAACGTCAACGCCCACAACACCACATCGGCCCGGGTCAGCGGGGTCAGCCCGGTCGGGTCGTGCACCACCACCGAGGTGTCGGACAGCATCGGCACCTGGAAGTACTGCAATGACCGTTCCTGCACCGCGACGGCGGGACTGCCCGCGGGCAGCAGACCACCGAGGTCTCCGCCACCGTCCGCGCCTTCCGCGGGAAGCAGAACCGATACCGCGATGGTGATGCCGATCCAACCGGCGACCACGAACCACCTGCCGGAGACCACGGCGGTCCGGTAGCCACGCCCCAGCGCGGCCAGCAGGCGTCGTGAGGATCGCACCTGGCGGGGCCGGTCAGCCTGGGCGGGCGCCTGCCCTACGGTTGCCACGGACCATCCACCCGCCTGTCATGTCGAAGATCGACAGTCTCGTGCGCACCCAGCACTCCGCGGCCTACGCTACTTCCCTGGCGGCAACACCTGATAGGCCGTCATCGGTCCTGTCGGTCGTTATCATTTCGGCAATCTACGCTCACCGGCCGGACATCGGCGGCCCGCAGATTACGGTGCTCACCAGCGCTCGATGGACGACGATATCCCGGACGGGGAACAATGATGACGACAAACCGGACCAACGATGCGATCCCCGCTTCGACATCGAGAAATCGCGCCGGGCCGTGGTTCCTCGCAGCCGGGACTTTCATCGCCGGCCTGTTGATCGGGGCGGTCGTTGTCGGGTTGTTCAGTGAGGGCTCGCCGGGTCTGCAGACCGCCTCCGCCGGCGACCAGACCAGTTCGTCCGCGTCGGCCACCGCCGCGACCCCGGAAAGCACGAGCGTCTCGGGAGCAACCGCGAAGGTCAACGTGAACGAGGCGTGCCTGCAAGCCCTGACCGCCGCCCAGGAGGCAGCAAGCAACATCAACGCCATCGCAGACGCCGCAAGGAATCTCGACGCCCGCCGGTTGGACGAAATCGTCCGGAGCCTGCAGCCGCTCGAGCAACGCCTGACCGACGACATCGACGCCTGCAAAGTCACCACCGAGCTGCCCAACGGCGTCATCATTTCTGGCGTAACGACTCCAGTACCGACCGAGTCGTCGCAAACTTCGGCAGCACCCACCAGCTGACGTGGCTAGGTTTCGATCGGACAACAATTCGCTCCGGCGAAAGAGCGAACGTCGACGAAACGACATACTCGAGACGACGTACGCTCGGTGAAGCGAAGCAAAGCGCTGTCCAGCGTGCATGTTTTCGGGCAGTATTTGGTACAAGACAGAATGTCAGGGAGTGGTCATAATGTCTTATTCCGCACGATCCACACCCGGGCGAATGATCGACCGCACGCAGGTGCGCGCCACAGCGGGGGCGATCTGCGCGGCGGTGATTTTTGCCGTCGCAGGTTGCAGTTCCGGTAGCGGCTCGGTTGACAACACCGGTACCACCGCGGCCACGCCCACAACGGATTCGCTCGCCCCGTCGTTCACCGCACCGGCGCAGTCCTCCATTGTCGGTGACACCGCGATCGCTGGCTCCCCCGGTTCGGCGGCCTCAAGTCCTGCGATGGGCGGGCCTGCGACGAGCGGCTCGAGCAGCTATTCCGCGGACAGGCAGCGGCTCTGCCAGGCTCGGGACGATCTGCGGGCATCGGTGTCGCAGCTGACCGATCCGTCCTTGCTGGGCCAAGGCGCATCAGCCATCGGCAATGCCGTCGACAACGTGCAGACGAATCTGAATTCTTTGAACACGGCCGCGCAGCCAGAGTTGAAACCGCAACTGGATGCGATGCAGGCTGCGGTGCAGCAACTTCGCACGTCGGCCGGCAACGTCGGGAGCGGAAACATCGCGCAGAACCTGCAGAACCTGGCCGGGGATGTGGCGGCGGTAGGTTCGGCCGCTGCCGATCTGTTCCGCGCATTAGATGCCGCCTGCGGGTCGTGAGGCTCATTGGCGGGCGAGATCCCGCCGCTCGACGCTCAGGCGCGGGTCCAAATCGTCCTGATGGCGACCCGTGACGAACCTGCACGGACTGGGTCTGCCTGTGACTGTCGACCCGGCCGTGCCTCGCCAGGGGGTTCTGAATCAGATTTCCGGCTTCACGACGATGCACGAAGAAGGGACACAGCGATGAAGCGCTCTGTATGTACCGCGGGACTGGCAGTTGCCGTGCTGCTGGTTGCGGGCTGCACCTCCGACAACAGCGGATCGGCCGGGACGACCGCCGCGGCGACCGCTTCCGCGCAGATCAGCTCGGAAGTGAGCGGACCACCCACCGAACCGTCCGGGACGACATCGGCGGGTGGTTCGGAGCTCTCGTCCTCGCCGGCGTCCGAGGTCATGACCTCGGGCTCACCTGAGTCGGGGGCTGCCACCAGCTCCGGCGGTACAGCATCGGCGAGCGTGCAGCCGGCCAATCTGGATGCGCAAACGACGACCTGGTTCACCACCTTGTGTCAGGGCCTCGGCCCCGTCGCGGCCCTCCCCATCCCGGGTACGTCGGGGCTGGACATTGCCGCACTGCAGAAGGTGGGCCCGGAAACCCTGCAGGAGACCATCACCGCACTCACCAGCACCAGCACGAAACTGCAGTCGACGCCGCAACCGACCTTCCAGGGCGGAACCGAATTCGCCGATCAGGTGACGAGCGCACTGGGCGACTCGGGGTCGCGGCTGCAGGCGCTGGCATCGACGTTCCAAACAATCAGCCCCACCGATCCGTCGGCCCTTGCCCAGGCGGTCACCCAGCTACCCGGCGAGTTGGCGAAGGTGATCGAGCCGGTGCAGTCGCTCACGGATCTGCCACCGGACGTCGCTGCGGCGACCACACAGATCCCCGCCTGTCAGGCCCTCAACCGGTAACCGACACGGTCGGGCGGGCAGCCGCCCGGCGGGTCGTTGACCACGCCGGTGATCCGGGGCGACCGCTGGCCTGCTGAACCCGGTCAGGATCAGCGCGAGCCGGCCGGGCTGGTTGCCTGTGTGGTGCACGGCGAACGTGATCGCCGCGGCTCGACCGGAGATGCCCGGCTGGACCCTGGCGAATCGGGGCCGGCCGGGTGCAGGCTGCATGGATCTCCTCGACGTTGGGCCCACCGTGCGCACTCAGTCCGTAAGGAGGCTTGCTGAGGACTGTTCGGCACTCTGGGCGGCACCCGAGTGGTCGCAGGCCGAGCCGTTGACGTCGATCTGGACGACCGCGTCGTCCGCTATCGAGGCCCGGACGACGTGCTGGGTCGCATCGAGATGGCCGCCGCTGTCAGCAATCCGATCCGACGGCGGGCCGCTCTGACTTTCCTGGTCGTCGGCGCCAGCTACGCCGGCGTGGAACTCGCGGCCCAGATGTCCAGACTCACCGCCGCACTGCTGCCGCAGCACCCGCAGCTGCGGCCAACGGACGTGCGCTGGGTCCTGGTCGATGTCGCGGATGCGGTCATGCCCGAACTTGGCCCACACCTGGGGAAGGACGCGTTGGCCCTGCTCAAGCGCCGGGGGGTGGACGTCCGTCTCGGCGTCAGCGTGCAGGAGGTCACCGACACCCACGCGGTTTTGTCCGACAACACCCGGTTGGACTGCAGCACTGTCATCTGGTGCGCGGGTGCACCCGCTCTGCCCGCCAACCCCGCAGCACACCATGCGACGGGCCACCGCGGCCGCCAGGAACATCGCGGCCAGCCTCGGCAACGGCACCCGGAAGGCCTACCGTCATCACGACCTCGGCCTGGTCGGAGGCGCCGATTCCGCTGCATCGGCGCGGCCGAATGGCTGACCGGCTGGCAGGCCGCGTGAAGTCTCTCCGCGGCCGTCCCATACGCCCGGACGATTTCAGGATTGCTCTTCGGGACGTAGTTGATTGATCAGCTGGAGTGCCGGCACACCAACCACTTCGTAGGTGGCACTGGCGATTCCGATATGGTCAGCGTCCAAGCCGGCCAGGATGTCCCGGCTGATGCGGTCCTTGATTTCCCGGACTCCACGGTGGGGCACCAGAAATCGCAACGACAGTTCCAGCCAGTTGTCGGTGATCCGCCAGTACACCGCTGGGTCCAGGGAAGCATCGGCCATGGCGTACCGAGCCCGCATCCTCGAAAGCGCCTCTTCGGCAGCCGGATCCCCGACGACAGCATGTTTCATTGCGGCGGCGAGCAGAATCTGCTCCACCCTAACCCGGTCGCTCTTATAGCCGACCGGGAGAACGATCTCTTCCCACAGGAACGGGAAATCCCGGGTGTAGTTGTAGACCGCTTCGTTGAAGATGGCACCGTTCGTTACGGTCACCAAGCGACCCGTGTATTGCCGCGAGTGAACCCACATCGCCGGATCGGCACCAGCCACGGCCGGTGGCTGCCCCATTTCCATGATCGTCGTCTTCAGGAATCCGAGTTTGACGACATCACCGCGAACTCCGCCCAGCGTTATCCGGTCACCGACTCCGAACGTGTCTCCGCGCAGGATGACGAAATACGCCGCCAGCGACAAAATGACTTGCTGCAACGCGAACGCCAGACCGGCGGTGACCAATCCGACACCGATACTGAGATCAGTTCCTGGTGTGACCCAGATGGAAACGATCCCGATCGCGAGGATCACCGCAGCGACGAGTTGAACACCCTGACGCACCCAGAACCGACGCGGGTCCGCGACCTCCCCACCCAGCACACGGCGGGTCAAGGCAAAAGCCAAACCCCGCAAAGCCCAAACCAGCAGCACCAAACCGACGGTGAACAACAGCTTCACCCCGGTGGTGGGGCTCACCCCGACCAGGGTGACGCCGAAGACCTGCACCTCGTCACTGGCGTCACCAGCGAAACCGGCCACGAACGGCCGGAAATACCCGGAGTCCAACACAACAACGTCTCCTATCGGTGGTCGGCAGGTAGTAGGGACCAACCCACCGCGCAATCGATGGAGCCTTCATCGACTATTCCCCGGCCACCTGACTGATAAACCGGCTTCGCACACGCCAGATCGTGCTGTCGGTGCGGTCAGTAGGTCGAGACGTGAGCCAGGTCAGCGGAGCACCGAAGCGGGACCGCGGCGCCGCTGGTGACGGCGGTGATATCAGCTGAGGCACCGAAGATCCCCACCCAGCTGGGTCGGGTCTACTGTCGGACGGATTCTGCCCGGGCCCAGCAGGTGGCACCCTGCCCCGGGAGCACCGCAAGTGAGGGAGATCGGAATGTTCTACGACACCATCAACGGGTTGCTGCGGGTGCTGGCGATTGGACCGTTGATATATCTGTGGCTGATAGCCGTCCTGCGGGTCACCGGGAAACGGACCCTTGCACAGCTGAACGCGTTCGACTTCATTGTGACGGTCGCACTCGGGTCCACCCTTGCCACGGCCGTGTTGAGCAGCTCTGTCGCCTGGGCAGAAGGAGCGCTGGCGTTGGCGCTGCTCGCACTTCTGCAGTTCATCGTCGCGAAACTGTCGGTGCACAGTTCCTGGGCTCGGCGGCTGCTGACCTCGGAGCCCACCGTGTTGTTACGGGACGGCCACCCCATCGACGATGCGCTGCTCCGCGAGCGCATCTCCCATGCCAGCCTGCTCGCAGCCGTCCGCAGCGCCGGAGTCGGCGGACTCGAGATGGTGTCCCTGGTGGTGCTGGAGACAAATGGAAACCTCAGCGTCATCAGTGCGCAGCAGTTGGGCAGCGGTTCGGCCGTCGAGGCTGATTGAGTCGCGGTGCCCCTCCGGAAGGTCTCCAGGAGGTTGTGCTTGGTAACCATTCAGGTCTTAGGTTGGTGCTGGGTGCCAGGGATTTCCGGTGATCGCGGCGCGGAGTCCGTCGAGGACGTTGATGTTGTTCTTTCGTAGTGTGCTGATGTGGGCGCGGATCCT
>JBBRVZ010000119.1:0-9014 GCA_038246445.1 Mycobacteriales bacterium | reverse complement strand
GCCTAAGCAGCCGCGCCGTCATTCCCGACAGTGCTTGGACTCGACCACAAGAGAATGACCGCGCCCGGGCTTCCGCATGGGCGCGGTCATTCTTCTGTTCACGCGAGCTCAGCCCGCATTCACGCCGCCGATCCTGACCTCTCCGCGGCCCACCACCGCGCCCTCGTTGCTGACCACCAGCAACTCACCAGAGAGCTGTCGACCCGCGGCGGGCGCTGCATTCGCCGTGACCGAGCCGCTGATCGATGCCTTGCCACCGTAGGCAAGTGAGACATCGGCAGACGGCGCGGAGAGTGCGCCCAGGGCAGGTGAGTAGAAGACATCCCGGTAGTCGAACTCAGTTGTGCCGGTGGGTACCGCGTAGCCATCCACCTCTGCGGTGTAGGTCCCGGCCGGCGGGTCGACGAGCGAGAGCGCCTCCTCGGAATCGCCGTCGGCCTGCTGCGCCACCTGAACCCCGTCCCGGTACAGGGTCAGGTCGAGATCGGCGCCTACGTCGCTGGGATTGCCGATGGCCACGTCCAGCCGGGTCGCACCTGACGGCACGACGATCTCGAACTCCCGAGTAGCGCCGTCCGCGACGCTTGACCGGCTGCTGACGCTGCTGCCCAGCGGGCCACCCTCGCCGTGCACCGTGACCGGACCGAATGAGTTTGTCAGGTCCCAGGTCACCGGAGTCGGCATCCCGGCGGTCGCAACAGGAACCTCGACCACCTCCGGATCAACCTCGACCCCCTGAATGCGCGCAGTGAGCCGGAACGGGTTGCTGAGCGACAGCGTCGTCCTGCGGGACTCCACCACGAGCTCCCAGACACCCGGCATCGGATCGGCGTACGACCGCTCCTGCGGCTTGCAGACAGCGGCGTCAGAGAAGTTGGTATAGCAGCCCAGACTCGAGGTCGACTCGACCGGAACACCGGAGGGGTTGTTGGCGATGAACCGGGTCTGGGATCCGCTGGCAATGCCGGACAGGTTGACCTGCAGCGCTTTCGCGCCTTCTGGCACGGTGACCAGATACGAGGTGAATGCATTCCGATCGACTGCGCCGCGGTTGACCACCGAGAAGGCCGGCCTGGTAGGGGCTGTGGAGACGAGCACAGCGTTGAGCACCTCGTAGTCGACGGTCGCGGTTTTCGGATCGTCGATTCGAAGAATGGCCGAGTGGACCCCGGACCCGCCTTTGACCCGCACCGCTACCGGCACCCGTTGACCGAGCGGTAGCCGAATGCTGCCGGCGGACCTGAACGTGCCGTCATTGCCGACCCACGTGAGGTTGTGCCTGATGTTGCCGGGCGCGCCGACTGTCCGGGTCACTGTGATCGTGTACGTCCTCGCCTTCCCTGCCTGCAGGCCACCCGCACCGGAGGCGCATCGGTTGTAGATCCCCGGGCCGCGATTCGGCTCGGCCAGGAACTCCGAGATGGGCGTGCAGACGGGCGCATCAGAGGTGTACTCAGGCGTGGGAACGCCGGACGCCAGGAGCCGCCACGCCCTCGGAATGTTCATCCGGCCGTTGCCCTGGGCAGTGGCCTGCACACCTTTGATCCAGGTCGCCGACGAGTAGAGCGCTCGGCGCAGCCCTGCCGGGGTGACATCGCGGTCGGTGGCCCTGGCCGCCGAGAGCAGCACCGCAGCTCCGCCGGCGGCTTGCGGCGACGACATCGACGTCCCATTGAGCATCTGGTAGCCCGGCGGGAGGGCGTAGCCGGCCTGGGCAGCCGCTACGCCAGGCTGCCAGAGCGGTGTTGTCGAGATGGCCGACCCAGGAGCGGTGATGTTCGGCTTGAATCCGCCGTCCTCGCGCGGCCCGCGGGAAGAGAAGTTGAACATGCCGTATCCGGTGCGAACCACGGAACCGTAGTTGGCGAGCCAGGTCTGCTTGCTGATGCCGGCGGCGACGCTCACCACATCGGCAGCAACCGACGGGTCCCCGATGGTGTTGGTTCCCGCCCCGGAGTTTCCAGCCGAGATAAACAACTGGACGCCGTAGTCGTCGATCAGCCGGTTGTAGAGCAGTGCTCTGGCGTTGTTCCCGTCGTTGAGAGCCGGGAGTCCGCCGATGGACATGTTGACCACGTCAACCTTGCGGTTGATCACCAGTTCCGCCATACCGTCGGTCAGTGCGGCCGCCGTGCAGCCGCCGCCCCAACTGCATGCTCGGGCGGAAACCAGCTTGGCGCCGGGTGCCGCGCCATCGAAGTTCGCATTGCCGAGCATGTCGTTCGCGGCGGTAATGCCGGCCACATGAGACCCGTGCTCGTCCTCGATGATTCCGATGTTGACGAAATCGGCGGTGCCGGGCAGACCGTACGGCTCAAGGCTCAGGTCCTGCCTGAATTCAACGGTGAACGGCATCTGCTCGCGAATCTCGGTGCCGGGATTGTCCGTGCCGAAGTGGCCGACGTCGTACTTCTCCGCATACGGTCGCATCGCCGTTTCGTGGGTGAAGTCCTTGTCCTGGTTGACATCGACCCAGATGTTGTTGGTCGCCGGGTCGTAGAGAATGCCGAATACGTCGGTGGTGTCACCGTCACGGTTGACGTCTCCTCCCGGTGAACTGCCCGCAGTGATGGACTCGGAGAACCTGTTGATCCGGTAGGTGCCCGCAGGTGCGGTCCAGCTCTGACCCTGGTAGGTGAAGGATGGTCCGGTCACCTCCGTCAGCATTGCCCGCCAGGTGCCGTCGCTATCGAAAATCGGGTCGGTAGCGGTGAACCAGTCCACGATCTTGCGCTCACCGGTGGATGTGGTTTGCAGGGCAGGGTTGTCCAGGTCGACGCCGGAGTCCATGATGCCGATGGTCACCCCTCGGCCGTCCCACTGCGGATGGGCTTTCTTGAACGCGACCGCGCCCGTCTCGCCGGTGGGCATGAACGGATTGTCTGCCGGTGTATTCGGTCCGGGTCCGGCTTGGGCGGCTGCCGGTGCGTCGGCGCGCTGGGGTTCAGGATCGGGCAGCCGGAGTACCTCGTTCACGTCAACGGCTAGCACGCCGGACACATTCGAGGCCTTGAGGACCGCGGCGGTCGGAACCTGAACGCGGACATAACCCAGATCGTCGATCTGGTTCGCCACCAGGCCGCCGAGCGCGGTCAGGTCGCTGGCGACTGCAGCCGTCTCGCCCTTCTCGGTCGCCACGATCAGCGTGACTTTTTGTTCACCCCTCGCCTCAGCCTCGGCGAGCAGGTCGAGGTCGTGGCTGCTGAGGACCTCGGACGGGCTCGGCTTGGGTGGATCGGATCCGCCGGGATCCGTGGATGGGTCGGCGGACGCGAGTGGCGCTCCGGCGAGCGTCACCGCTGCCCCAGCCACTGCCCCCACCAACAGTCCGCTCCAGCAGCGTCGTGCCCCGGTACGGTGACGCGTCATACAGTTTCTCCCTCGAGCGACAAGCTCCCGCATCGACACCAATCCCGCAGATCGTGGGCGCTCCGGTCGCCAATGTCACGCTGGGGTAACTGCTTGTGACCGTAACGTTATACTGCGCATAACGAGCAGAAAGATTGCCTCAGCACATCTCGTCGACCCCGCTGAACTTTGAACCGGCGAAGCCCTCGGCGACGCCCGCGTAGTCGGGGAACGCCCGGAGGTACTGAAAGCCGATCGCGGCCGTCGTGCGCCGGAGCCGTCCGGACAGCCGACGGAATCCGCCGATCGCCTACCGGAACGTGCTGTGTCGCAGCGGGTGCCGGGCAGCTGGACCCGAAGCCGGGCGTCACTCGTGGGAACGCGTCCTGGTTGACCCGCCCGCACGGGAGGACCACTCGGGTGCGCCTGTCGCAACGCCAGCAGTGCCCGATTCCGATCCATTGCCGATAGCCCGCGGTGCCGGCGTTGCCTGAAAGGGCAACGCTCGCTGCCCTCGGCTCTGGACCAAGGACCTGGCGTCACAGACTCGTCTGCTGCGACGCTGGAATCCATGCGCATCGGGGACGACCCGTCGACGCGGCAGAAGACCACGGCGGTCCCGGTTGGTCGTCGTTCGCTGCCGCAGCGCCCGACCGTCGAGCCGGGCGGCCCGGTGGCCTTGCTGCTCGACCTGCAGCGCAATGCCGGAAATCACGCGGTATCGGCCCTGATGACCGGCACGACGCCGGCACTTCACGATCATTCCCAGGCCGTGCCGGCTACTCCCGTCGTGATGCGTGATTCGGAACCGGACGTCGAGGCACCCGCCTACATCGAGAAGTTCGAAGCTGAGCTCGGCGACGGAGTGCGCGACTTCCTGACCGGGCTGGACTTCGGACTGCCGTCGCCATTCCTCACCTGGGCCACCCCGAAGAGCTTCAGCAGCGCGGCGCTCAGCTCAGCCGGAGCCAATGGAGGCAGGGCACTGGTGGCCAAACTGCCCGAGCTGCTCCGGCCGGCGGACCTGGGGGAGCTGGTCAACCGCGGCCGCAAGAAGGGCACCGTCCAGGTCACCGACGACAAGAAGACCTGGACCGAAGAACAGTCGAACCTCGGCCCGGCCACGTGGTATCCGGACGTCGCGGTCGAGGTCGGCCAGCTGCTGGCGAAGCGGTTCATTGAGTCAATCGAGCGGATCGCACCGCGCTACCTCGACGCCCGGGTGGCCGCGGTGATAGCGGAGGAGGCCGCGGAGCAACAGTCGCTGCCCGACGCGCCAGAGCCGACCGACGGGATCCTGACGTCCGCTCCGGCCGACGTGCTGACCCTCGACGCGCTGAAAGCCGGTGGGGTGCAGTTCGACTGGCCGGGATACCAGCTGGCCAACCCGGAAGCGGTCGGGTCCAGCCAGGTCGCCCGTCAGGTGATGTTCACGGTCGAGCAGGCGCAGAACAGCACCTACTGGGTCCGGGTCACCTCCCCCGCCGACCCACTGCCCGAAGAGGTTTCGCTGGCCCTGTTCGGCAGCACGACCATGGCCCCGCTGCTGGCGGTGTCGTCCCCGCCGCTGTTCGGATTCGGCGACGCGAGCAGCCTGCTGCCGGAGGTGCGGGCGGCCTTCACCAGGGCCGGTGTCGACACCACACAGGTCGGCGACGCCGCGGCCGAAGGGATGAAGGGACCGCTGGCCGACGAGATCGCCCTCGGCCAGTCCAAGGTGCCGGCGGGGTCGGACAAGATGGGAGTGCTGGCGACCCTGAACGAGAACCTGACCATTCTCGACCGCTTCACCGGGATCGGCGCCACTTTCGGGATCGGCAAGGACCCGACCCTCGGCGATGTCTCCGAGGTCAGGGCACGGTTGGTCAAGAAGCAGACCGAGCTGGCCGCGGCCACCGAGGAGACCGCGATCGAGTGGGCCGGCCAGGTCAAGGATCAACAGAAGATACTGAGCCAGGCTGCTTTTGGGTTCCAGTCGCTGGTCGAGCGGTTCCAGGCGATGACCAAGAAGGTAACCGACGCGACCGCCAAGCTCGGTGGATTCAACCTGCCGCCGTACGTCCGCGAGGCGATGCACCTGGTGGCCATGCACTACGTCGAGGTCGCGGCCACGAGCTTCTTCCCGGCCACGGCCGAACCGAAGCTGCAGGCCGCGGATCTGGCCAACCGCCTGCTGCCGGTAAAGATCCTCGAGGGGACGATGGCCTCCATCCAGCGGACCGTCGACGACGCACTGGAAGACAAGCGCAAAGGGGACGGCGACCACGCCTCGCACGACACCGAGGGCATGCGCATGCGCGAGATCGAGCTGAAGGCCCGACTCGGCACCATCAAGGTCAGGCTCATCAACGACCCGATGTCGGTCGGTGAGGAGCTGGCCGCCCTCCAGGCCGAGATCCTCGACCTGCAGACCGAGGCCGAGATCGTCGGCAACATGGACCAGCTGGACTTGACCTGGCAGGCCCTCGACGACTCGATCAGCTTCTGGTTCACCAGCTTGCCCACCAAGGTCAAGATCGAAGCCCTCAAGGAGGCCGGAAATACCTGGCACGCCCGTTGGAAGGGCATCTTCACCTTGTGGAAGAAGGGCGACAAGGCCAGTCGCGACCTGGCGAAGACCAAGCTCGACGAGCTGCGAGCCGATCCCAAGCTCGGCGAGTACTTCGGGGTGCTGAAGTCGACCATCAAGGACGCGCAGACCGAGGTGATGATAGGTAAGCTCGTCGCGCTGCTGGTGATCACCATCGTCACCATGGGCGTGGGCGAGTTCGTCGCGGGCGCCGCCCTCGGCGCTGAACTGTCAACGGGTGCAACGCTTGTCGCAGTCGGTGGCGCCGAGGCCATCACCATGACGGTGCTGTCCCAGATCCTGCTCGACACCGACCACTCGGCCGGCCACGTTGCGTGGGAGCTCGCCACCAACTTCGCCATGTTCAGTGCGTTGCGCAGATTCAGTGCTTTCGCCGAGGTTGCCAAGCTCGGCAAGGTCACCGCCGCAACCGGGCAGGCCGTGCTGTTGGGGGCGATGGGCCTGGCCAAGGAGGAGATCGCCAAGTACGCCCGCACCGGCAAGCACCTGACCCGGGAGGAGATCGGCCAGATCGCCCTGCAGAGCCTGGTCATGTTCGTGGCGCTGAACGGCGTCGGCAAGCTCGCCGAGCCGATCCTCAAGGGCATCAAGGCCGAGGGCACCATGCTGGCCTTGCGCCGAAATGCCACCAACCGGGCTGGTGAGGGCCTCAAGGGTATGCAGGCGGCGCTGGCGGGCAGCAAGGATCCGGCCAAAGCGCTCCAGTACATCGAGGCCGAGCGGGCCTGGCTGGAACTCAAGATGAAGACCTACGAAGAGCTCGAGATGGCCGCCAACGCCGAGGCCGGATCCGGCACGAAGCCTAGGGACGGCGGGGTGCTCAAACAGGCCGGGATGACGCTGGCCGACGTGACGTCGATGAAGGCATCGCTCGGCAAGCACATGGAGACCATGGCCGCGGCGAAGACGATGCTGTCGCTCGAGCCGCTTGCCCCCGACATCTACACAGCCCCGCGGGCGAAGATGGCCGAGGTGCTCGCCGAGCTCGGCGGCGGCACATTGGTCAAGACCGATCCGGCGTCGACGATCAGGACGTACGAGGCGAAGTCGCCCGACGGCAACAAGGTCACGATCGTCGAGAAGTTCGACAGGTACGACCGGTGGCTGCTCGAGGTCCAGCGCAGCCTTGACCCGACCGAGCTGGCGAGGTTCGAGATGATGACCAGCAAGAACACGCCGCAGGAAGTGCACGACCGGTACGCCGGCGACAAGGACCTCGCGGTCAGCAAGGTCAAGGCGGCGGTCGCCGGGACCAAGCGCGGAGCTGATATCAAGACCGCATCGGTCGAGCGGATGGCCGAGCTCAGGCTCCGGATCGCCGACAACAAGCTCATGGAGGATCCGGAGGTCGTCGCGATCGTCGACGCCCTGCCTACCAAGGGCAAGTCAACGACAATCTCGAACCTGCGCGATGCGGTGATGGCCAAGATCCTGGCCGGGGAGGCGCTGGCCAAGGCCAAGGCCACCGAGCCGAACGCCGAGGTGCTGACCGGCATCAAGGTCTACGAGAAGCAGGCGGAGGGTTCGATCGCCGAGTGGCTGGGCAACAATCCCGGCAAGGCAGCCGACGGCCTGACCATGCGCGACGGCGAGCTCTACCTGCAGCGCAGGGAAATCGACGTCATGGTCGTCGTGCGCGAACCGGGTGGCAAGGCCAAGGTCACCCATCGCGAGGAGATCAAGACCGGCACCGGCGACACCCATGCCGATGCGAAGGGGCAGCTCGACTCGATCGGCGACTATCTGGCACAGGGGTCGTCGGGCAAGATCAGGCTCGAGCTGAACGGCAAGGACATCACCGCCGAGATCGACATGAGCACCGATGCCGCTGCCACCAAGGCAACCCGCGGCCCCGCCGACAAGAAGTTCGACGAGGGCCTCGGCATCACCGCCAGTGACCTGGAACGGCTGATCAAGAGCCTGCTGACCGAGGCGACTACCCAGACAGACCCGGGGAAGGACACTCCATGACGGGGACTACCCGATGACGCTGTACGCCCTTGAAACGGGCGTCGAGCTCGGCGAGGACCTCGACCGCCCGCCGGTCCTGCCGCCGTTGGAGCACGGCGGAGACTATCTTGCCGACGCGGTGGCGTTGTGGCGGCTGGTCGACAACCGGCGGGCCGAGGCGCTGCGCGAATTCCTGGATCGCGCCGAGGCCGAGGAGACGCCGGACGGCCATCCGCGATGGGACACCGCACACGTCCGGAAGCTGGTGGGCCTGCTCACCGGCGTGGAGGCCGCCCTGCTGGACTCCGGGATCATCGATGCGAATTGGATGATCTCGACGGACCGCGCGCACGACCTGGCCCAACGGGTACCGGGGATGGATGTTCGACCCGTGCGACCGGCGGCGGATCTGCAACACGCCCTGGCCGAGGTGATCGCGCGGGTGCACGGCGTCCGGACGTTCCTGACCAGAGCGGCGGAGACCGGGGCACGGGTGGAGCTGGCCTGACCGGTCCCTGCAGGTGCCAGCGCGTCACCCACCGGCTGTCGCATCGCGGCAACCGGTGGGCGGGACGATCAGCTGGCCGGCGGGGTCAGCACCTCGTCGATCAGGTAGACGGTCGCGTTCTTGGTCTTCACGCCGCCACAGATGACCGTTGCGCCGTTCACCTTGAGGTCGTCGCCGGAGCCGGTGACCTCGAGAGTCGCACCGTTGGCGGTGGGATGGGTGCCGACGACATCGCTGGGCGACAGCTGCCCGGGGACCACGTGGTAGGTCAAGATGTTGGTCAACAGCGTGGAGTCGGTGGTGAGCTTCGTCATCGTCGCGGGGTCGACCTTCTTGAAGGCCTCGTCGACCGGTGCGAAGACGGTGAACTCGCCGTTGTTCAGCGTGTTGACCAGATCAACCTGGGGGTTGACCTTGCCGGAGACGGCCGCTGCGAGGGTGGTCAGCAACGGGTTGTTGGCAGCGGCGGTCGCCACCGGGTCAGCCGCCATACCTTCCACCGAACCGGCGCCGGACGGGACGGCCTTGGCGTAATCGGCACAGCCGGCGCCGACGAGTGCGGGAGTGGCGCCGCCGCCGGAGGTCATGGCACCGGAGGTCATCGCATCGCTGGTCATG
>JBBRVZ010000118.1:0-9065 GCA_038246445.1 Mycobacteriales bacterium | reverse complement strand
GATCCGCCGTTCAACACCTACACCGATTTCGATCACCACCTGCAGAGCCACCACGACGATCACGCCTGACCCCGGCCACCGGACCGGGCGGGGTACGGCGCAGGAACTGCCCCGACCGAGGGTCGGTGAGAGCAATCGGACGAACACCTCCGGCTTTCGCACTGCCTACGCCGTGTTGCTTCGGCGGCCTTCGGGCCGCCTCGGCGTCGGCGGGCAAGACGGCCCTACGGTTCATCCCGAACCCCGGCCTGAGCCTGTACCGCCGCACTGAATACATTCCTCGGACGACGGAGACACGCATGCTCGAGATCAGCACCCTGGGCTGGGTGGTCACCATCGCGGTGATCGTCGGCCTGCTCACCCTGGACCTCCTGTTGGCCGCGCTGCGGCCGCACGCCGTCGGCTTCAAGGAGGCCGTCGCGTGGTCCGTGTTCTACATCGCAGTGGCCATCGCCTTCGGTGTGGTGTTCACCGCGATCGCCGGTGGTGACTTCGGCACCCAATACTTCGCGGGCTACATCGTCGAGAAAAGCCTCTCGGTGGACAACCTGTTCGTCTTCGTCATCATCATGGCGACCTTTGCGGTACCCGAGGAGCACCAGCACAAGGTGCTGACCTTCGGCATCATCATCGCGCTGGTGCTGCGGGCAATCTTCATCGTGCTGGGCGCCGCACTGCTCGAACTCTTTGCGTTCATGTTCCTGGTCTTCGGACTCCTGCTGATCTTCACCGCGATCCAGTTGTTCCGGCACCGGAACGAGGACCCGGACATCCAGGACAACGGGCTGGTGACACTGACCCGCAAGGTCATCCCCGTGACCGACCAGTACGACGGCGGGAAGTTGTTCACCCGCATCGACGCCCGCAAGGTCGCGACGCCGCTGTTCATCGTGCTCATTGCGATCGGCAGCACGGACATCCTGTTCGCCCTCGACTCGATCCCCGCGGTGTTCGGCGTGACAGCGGAGCCGTACATCGTCTTCGTTGCGAATGCCTTCGCGCTGCTGGGCCTGCGGGCGTTGTTCTTCCTTGTCAAGGGGTTGTTGGACCGCCTGGTGTATCTGTCGACCGGGTTGGCGCTGATCCTGGCGTTCATCGGCGTCAAGCTCGTGCTGCACTGGGCGCACGGCATCTGGTCCGGTGTACCCGAGATCAGCACGAACCTGTCGTTGGCCGTCATCGTTGTCGTCCTGACCATCACCACCGTGGCCAGCCTGATCAAGAGCCGCAACGATCCCTTGGCGAAGGCGCACGCCGGGTCGTTGCGGGGCCATCCGGCGGAGGGTGAGCAGCCGCCGGCCTGAGCGCACGGGCGCGAGCGGACCGGCCTCGACGGGTCCGGGCTGGGAGAACTCAGTAGACGGCTCCACCGGACCACCCCTGCTCTCCCGCCCTGCTCCGCTGCGCCATCGTGCTGCGCGTTGCGCAGCAATCGTGCGAGTTCACGGCCGGCGGTCGGGTGTTTTCGCAGGTTTCACGCGGTCATTCCCGTCACCACGCACCGAGCGTGTGGCCCCGGGTCACGGTCCGTCGGAGTCAACACCGGTCCGGGACTTGTTCCCAGCCCGCTACCGTTCATCCCATGAGCACCCTCGACGACTGGCTCGTGCGGGCCTCTCATTCCCTGTACCTGAACGCCGACGCCATTTCAGCGGATCTGCGCAACGAGCTGCTGGACCTGACCCGCGATGTCGCGCATGGAGTCGCCCGGGTCGCCGGACCGTTGACCTGCTACCTGGTGGGCGTGGCGGTGGGCCGGGGCCAGTCCCCGTCGGCCGCGCTCGCCGCCGTGACGGCACTCCTGGCTGACACCAGCAGTCCTGACAGCAACAGCGTGAACGAAAACAGCGCCGACAACAGCGGTGCCGCCGACAAGGCCCGCGACGACCACGGCGCTGCCGATCCCGCACCGGCTGCGGGAACGGGGCCGCAGGGTTCGAAGTCATGAGCTGGCTGTCATGGGTCATCTTCGGAGCGCTCGCCGGGTGGGTCGCTTCCCTGGTACTGCGCGACAAGCGCCGGGGCTGCCTGACGAACATGGTCACCGGGATCCTCGGCGCGGTGCTGGCCGGCTTCATCTACCGCTGGGCCACCGGTGTCGCCTGGAACTTCGGCTGGGACTGGGCCAGCTTCGGCGTTGCCTGCCTCGGGGCACTCGGATTGTTGCTGGTGATCAACCTGGTGACCCGGTCCGGCAGGGCGCCCACGTCCCGCTGACGGTGCTCGGTGCTTGGGGTAGTCGGACAGCGAGGGCGAAGAGGACAGGTCGAATCGGCCTGCAGGAACGCCGGTGCCGCGCCGGGCTCGCGGCGGACCCCGGCCGGAGACGCAGAAGGCGCCATCACCAAGGCATTGACGGGGGACATTGTGCGGGCGGCCATCTTTCGGCCGGTGACGAGCAGGGCCCTCGAATGATTCGCGATGAAGATGAGCGCGGTGTCCGCTTTCATCGGCATAGTGTGCGCAGGATCGGCGCCGCATGCCGTTCGGGTGGAAGGCGGATCACATGAGCTTCGGAACTCTGGCGATCGTCGCCGCCGCGGGTCTGATCGGTCCACTGC
Organism: Mycobacteriales bacterium; assembly: GCA_038246445.1. Classification (GTDB taxonomy): domain Bacteria; phylum Actinomycetota; class Actinomycetes; order Mycobacteriales; family Nakamurellaceae; genus Nakamurella. Next base: position 6,504 of record JBBRVZ010000118.1, on the reverse strand, counting down.
TGTCGATCCGCTCGGGATGGAACCTTCCGATCGTGCTCGGCGAGCTCATCGCCGGGATGGTTCTTGGCCTCACCGGCTTCGGTTGGATCGACTCCAGCGATGAGACCTTCACCTTCTTGGCGGACATCGGCTTCGCGCTGGTGATGTTCGTCGCCGGCTCTCACGTACCCGTTCGCGACCCGATTTTGCGGCGCGGCATCAAGATCGGCACGCTGCGCGCACTGCTGGTCTCGGTCTTCGCGGTTGCGCTGGGAGTCGGGATCGCTGCCCTGTTCGGTACGGGGAACGCCCCGCTCTACGCCGTCCTGATGGCCTCGTCATCGGCGGCCCTGATCCTGCCGATCGTGGGCTCGCTGCGGCTCGGCGGACCGCCCATTCTGGAACTGCTGCCGCAGGTGGCGCTTGCCGACGCGGCCTGCATCGTGGCATTGCCGCTGGTCAGCAACCCGACCAACGTCCTGCAGAAGTCGATCGGCGCGTGCGCCGTGGTGGCGGCCGCCGCTGTGCTGTTCGTGGCGCTCAGCCGATGGAAGGCGACGGCGTCCCGCAAGAAGGTGCACCGGCTGTCAGGGCAGCGCAAGTTCACCATCGAACTGCGGGTCAGCCTTGCCATCCTGTTCGGACTCTGCGCGATCGCCAAGGCGACTAGCGTGTCGATCATGCTGGCGGGCTTCGCCTTCGGTCTGGTGGTGGCGGCAATCGGTCAACCGCGCCGGCTGACCAAACAGCTGTTCGCCCTCACCGAAGGATTCCTCGGCCCGCTGTTCTTCGTCTGGCTCGGAGCCTCGTTGAACGTCCGGGCCCTTGCCGACAACCCTTCGTTCATCGCGCTGGGCATTGCGCTGGGCGTCGGGGCGGCACTGGCACACCTCACCACGCGAGTCACCGGGCAACCGCTGCACATCGGCGCCATGGCATGCGCCCAACTCGGCGTCCCGGTTGCAGCCGTCACCCTGGCAACCCAGGCCAAGATCCTCGCACCCGGCGAAGCGCCTGCGATCATTCTGGGGGCCCTGGTGACGATCGCGATCACCACCGTCGCAGCCGGTGTCGCCGCGCGCAATCCGACCTCGGCACTTCCACCACAGACCGCCGGCGCCAACAAGGGTGATCCGGCCGTCGAATCGGGCTAACGGCTAACGGCCGGACCACGCCGGTCCCGGGTGCGGCCGGTTGGAGCGGGAAATCAACACCGATCTGCACGCCGCCGTGACGTAGTGGGCGGCTGTAGGAGCCTTGCGCAGGGCCCGGCACCGCCCGGCCCACCGTGGGTGTCCCGAGACTTTGCGTGTCAAAAGGGCAACCAACTGTTCGACCTACGGAAAGCTACTTTCATTATCGATCGGGGACCGGTCAGCGTCCGGGGTCGGTGCGGTTCTCATCCGCGAAGCCGCTGTGTCCGTCGCGGGCTTTCGGCGAGGTTGATCTCGTCCCGCATACCCCACTACGGCCGTACGGCTTCCCGCGCCGATGCGGCCTGTCACCGCCGGCGCGGGTCAATCGGCCCGGAAACCGGTCCGCTCAGTCGACCCCGACCCCGGCCCCGCACCGCGGACACACCGTCGGCGGCTCCACCGGCACGAACAGGCCGCACTCCTGGCAGACTCGCGGGGCCCAGCACACCGGGTCACCGCCGAAATCCTGGCTCACCGCGGAGTCCGCGACACTCGTTGCGGCAGCATCATGACCGTCGTGACCGCTCCCACCAGGAAGGGTTGATGGTTCGTGGCGGTTCTCCGCATTGTCAGGCATGAATGCTCCTCACGGCCGATCCTCGAAATCGTCCGCCGAGCCGGCCTGAGCGCGCTGGGCCAGCGTCTGCAGTTCGTCCCAGACCGCGCGAGCCCGGTCGACGCAGACAACGACCAGGTCGCCGGCGTTGGCCCACTCGACACCCGCCTTGGTCGCCTCGATCTCGTCGACGACCACCTCGATCTGCTTGAGCCGGCAGCCCTCCGATTGCGCCTGACGCGCACCCTCGACGACCAGGCCCGCCGTCTCGCCTCGCGCCCGGCCACGCAGCCGGACATCCTCGCGGACGATGATCCGGTCGAAGTGCTTGGCAGCCTCCCGCCCGAGGTCGATGATGTCCTGGTCGCGCCGGTCCCCTGCCGTGGCGATGACGCCGATCCGCTGCGGCCTTTCCCAGGAAGCGGTGTCCTCGAAGAACCTGTCGACGAAATCGCCGAGAGCGACCATCGCAGGCGCGTTGTGGCAGTAGTCGACGATGACCTTGATGCCCTTGACCTCTGTCATGTTCATCCGGCCGGGCGCCGAGTAGTACGACGGGGTGAACGAGCGAAGCCCAGCACGGATGTCGTGCAGATGGGCGCCGGCGCAGTAGGCCGCGCCCGCCGCGGCCATCGCGTTCTGCACGTTGAACAGCGCCTTGCCACCGAACGTCGCCGGCAGCAGATGTGTGTAGGCCAGCGGCATCCTTCGTCTCCCGTGCACCAGCACGATGAGGTCGCCGAGCTCGCCCGGTTCCACGATGACGGCCTTGCCACCGCGCCGGCAGTGATCGGAGATCATCCGGTTGTCGGGGACCAGGGAAAACCACACCACCTCGCCGGCAGATGCCCGGCGCATCCCGGCGACCAGTGGGTCGTCGGCATTGAGCACGGCGGCACCATTTTTCGGCACCGCCTCGACGATGACCTGCTTGACCTGGGCCAGCTGTTCGACGGTGTTGATGCCGCGCAGTCCCAGGTGGTCCGGCGCGACGTTGAGCACCACCGCGACGTCGTTACGCGAGTACCCCAGCCCCTCCCGGAGGATGCCGCCGCGTGCCACCTCGAACACCGCGAAGTCGACCCGGGGGTTCTGCAGAACCATCCGTGCGGACCGCGGGCCGGATGCGTCGGACTTGATGACCAGCCGGTCGTCGATGACGATGCCGTCGGTCGAGGTCATCCCCACCTTGCGGCCCATGCCCTTGAAGATGTGCCCGATCATCCGGCTGCAGGTGGTCTTGCCGTTGGTTCCGGTCACCGCGACGATCGGGATCCGGGCGCTGGTCCCCGGCGGGAACATCAGGTCCACCACCGGCTTAGCCACGTACTGCGGGTCGCCGATCGTCGGGTGCGAATGCATGCGGAACCCCGGCGCGGCGTTCACCTCGCAGATCGCACCGCCGGTTTCCCGGACCGGCTGGGTGATGTCCGGGCAGAGGAAATCGATGCCCGCGATGTCCAGGCCTACCACTCTGGCGGCTTCCTCGGCGATGTCGACATTGTCCGGGTGCGCCTCGAAGGTGCGGTCGATGGAGATGCCGCCGGTCGACATGTTGCCGGTCAGCGCGAGTTTCACCATCTCGCCGCGGGGCGGCACGTCCGTCATCTGGTAGCCCTGATCGCGCACCAGTTCGACGGCGGAGTCGGTGAGCTCGATCCGGGTGAGTACCTTCTCGTGCCCGACGCCGCGCCTCGGATCGGCGTTGGTGTGCTCGACCAGCTCCGACACGGTCTTCGACCCGTCACCGATCACGTGCGCGGGTACCCGTTCGGCGATCGCAACCATGTGACCGCCGACCACGAGCACCCGGTAGTCCTTGCCGCTGATGAATGACTCGACCAGCACATAGCCGCGGCGGGACTGGTCGTAGGCCTCCTCGAAGGCGGCACGGACCTCTTCCTCGCTGGTCAGGTTGATCGCCACGCCGCGGCCGTGGTTGCCGTCCAGCGGCTTGAGCACCACGGGGTAGGAGATCCGGCGGGCCATCCGCACCGCGTCATCGGCTCGGCGCACCACCTCCGACGTCGGAACGGGTAGCCCGGCAGCTGCGAGCAACCGGTTTGTCAGCTCCTTGTCGGAGGCGATATCCACCGCGAGCGAGGACGTCAAAGACGTCATCGTCGCCCGGATTCGTTGCTGGTTGACGCCGTGCCCCAACTGCAACAGCGAGCCGGAGTTGAGCCGCTGCCAAGGGATGTCGCGGGCGATGGCTTCGTCGAGAATGGCCTGGGTGGACGGTCCGAAGGCGACCCGCTCACAGGTCCGCAGGAATTCGTCGTGCTCGGTGGTGAAGTCGAAGTCGGCCAGATCGTCGGCGGACAGGTCGTTGCCGGGAACCAGGACGTTGACCAGCTTGACCGCGAGCCGGCCGGCCAGCGTCGCGACGGTCTCGTCGAGATAGCCGAAGATGACGTTGTACACACCCTCCTCACCGGTCGATCTGGTCTTGCCCCTGGTGATCTCGTGGCCCGCGGTGCGTTCCAGCTCCAACGCGACGTGTTCCACCACGTGCCCCGCCCAGGTGCCCTCGGTCAGCCGCTCGACGAAGCCGCCGTCCCGGCCACGGGAACACTGATGATCATGCAGTCCGGGGAGCAGCGCCAGCAGCGACTCGGTGAACCCGGGAAGCAGATCGGTCGGGAACTTCTCGAGCCGGCCGATGTCGACGACCATGTGGACGGCGGGCTCGTAGGAGTAATAGTTCGGCCCCCGGTACACCCGGGTTTCCCGAATGGCGATGTCCGGCCTGCCGGTGGCCGAACCCGCGGGGGTGACGCCCCCGTCAGCAGCCGGATCGGCAGCCCGGTGGGCCGCCTCGACAGTTGCCCTGTCAGCGAAGCCATTGCCCGCCGCGGTGCCGCCCGCCGGCGCATCCGCGGTGCTGGTGGAGCCGGGGATCGACCCGCCTTGTGCCGACTCAGTCATCTGCGTGCCCTTCCACAACCCCGGCCAGTGCTGCGCATTCTGCCCCCCGTTCGGAACGCTCGCGCTACCGGGGACACCGGGCACCGCCCTCCGCCCGACAGGGCGCCGGAGGCCAGTGCAGTGTGATGTCGACCGCTCGAGTGGAACTCACACCCGGAAGGCGTGAGAGTTGTGGTATCGCCACCACCGCCCCCACCGTCGGGTTGCACGAGGACGTCGAGTCCATCGTCGGCGCCCTGGTTTCCCGTGCGCGGATCGTCACCGGAATGGACATCGCCTCCGCCGCTGTCCGCGATGACGACGGCGAGTTTCCGATGCGGGTGTTCAGGGGTGTGCGTTCGGCGGAGTTCCGGGCACTGCGCATCCGGACGGGAGCGGGCCTCGGCGGCCTGGTACTGCAGACCGGCGCGCCCGCCCGGCTCGCCGAGTACCACGACTCGAAGATGATCACCTCCGACTACATGGCCGCGGTGGACATCGAGGGTCTGCACGGGATGGTGTGCGTGCCGGTCGTCGGCCCCGACGGGATCTTCGCGCTGCTCTACGCCGCGATCCGGACCGCGAGTACACCAGGCGACGTCGCCGTCGTCAGGCTGGAAGGCCTTGCCGCGGAGGCCGGCACCGCCATGCATCACATCGCGGCGCGTCGAAGCCACCTCGAGTTCTCGGCGCTCCAGCAGCGGCAGAGCATCGCCGGCAGGTTGCACGACTCGCTGGCCCAGACCCTGTTCAGTGTGGGAGTTCTTGCACACCGGTCCCGCCAGCACGACGATCCCGGTGCTCTGCTCGACGGTCTGGCGGAGATCGAGGCGGTGGCCGGGAGCGCGCGATCGGACCTGCGGGCCACCCTGGCCGAACTGTGCACCATCCCGCCCAGTCGCGCGCTGGACCTGGCGCTGACCGCCGAGGCCCGATCCTTTACCGCCGCCACCGCGGTACCGGTCTGGTGGAGCCAACGCGGAACATCGCGGTGCGTCTCGTCGGAGGTTTCGGCGGTCGTCGTCGACGGCCTGCGGGAAGGATTGCGCAATGCGGTCAAGCACGCCAGCACCGACAGGGTGATGGCCACCCTCCGCTGGGGGGCGAGCGAGGTGGTGCTGGTGCTGCAGATGCCGTGGGGCGAGGCTGCCGATCGCACCGCTGCGGAGCAGGCCGGCTTCACCAGTACCACGACACCCGGCGTACCCGGCTCCGGATTGGGCATGCTCAATTGCCGGGCCGGTGCGTTGGGCGGCTGCCTCGAATTGACCATCGACCCCGACCAGGACGGTCTGATCGTGCAACGCCTGACTCTTCCCGTGACGGGATACCAGCCGTGACGCTCCCCGTGAAGGTTCTTCTGGTCGACGACCACCCGCTGGCCCGCCGCGGGATCGCGACGCTGGTGCAGGAGGCTTTCGCCGAGTTCGACCTTCGAGAGACCGGCAGCACCGCCGAGGCCATCCGGATCGCGACGTCCTTCCAGCCGCAACTGGTAATCCTTGACCTGCGAACGCCGGAACCGCCGGGACCGGCCGAAACCTGCGCGAAGCTCATGGAACACAACAGCAGGGGCCACATCCTGGTGCTCACGGCGTACGCGGAGATCGAACTGCTACGTCAATGCCTGGCCGCCGGCGCCGACGGTGTGCTGCTCAAGGACGCCGAACCGGCCGACCTGGTGGTTCAGTTCCGGCAGGTGGCGGCAGGCAATCGGATCATCGACGCACGGGTGGCGCAAGCCCTGGCCGTCGATCTGGTCGGCGTCCTGCGCGGGCAGAACCTCGAGGTCACGTTGTCCCCGCGTGAGCGGGAGGTGCTGGATCTGCTCGCGCAGGGCTGCTCGAACCGGCAGATCGCCGGCCG
>JBBRVZ010000117.1:0-9100 GCA_038246445.1 Mycobacteriales bacterium | reverse complement strand
TCGTCCAGGAACAGCACTCCCCAATGCGCGAGACTGACACTCCCGGGCCGGATGTGCGCGGACCCACCGCCGACCACGGCCGCCAACGACGCGGAATGGTGCGGGTCGACGAACGGCGGCCTGGTGATCAGTGGAGTGGCGTCATCCAGCGTGCCGGCGACCGAATGCACGGCCGTCACCTCGAGGGCCTGCTCCGGGTCCAGCGGCGGCAGCACTCCCGGGAGCCGATTGGCCAGCATGGTTTTTCCGGCACCGGGCGGGCCGATCATCGCGAGGTGATGGCCGCCGGCCGCCGCAAACTCCAGAGCCAGACGTGCTTCCGGCTGTCCGAGGACATCCGCCAGGTCGGGACCGGAGTCGAGCTCGACGCGCCGCGCCGGCACCCCCGCGGTCAGCCTGTGTACCTCACCGTTCAGGCTGGCCACCAGGTCGCCCAACGACGCGACGCCCCACACCGTCATCCCGGTGGCCAGTGCCGCTTCGGCCAGATTGCCGATCGGCACGATGGCACGTTCGCGGCCAGCGGCTCTCGCGGCGAGCAGCGCCGGCAACACCCCGCGGACCGACCGCACCTGCCCGTCCAGGCTCAGCTCACCGATCAGCACCGTGTCGCCGGCCGCGGTCGGTACGACCCCCGCGGCAGCGAGAACGGCAACAGCAAGGGCGATGTCGTAGCCGGCACCGCGTTTCGGTAGCGCCGCGGGCGACAGCGCCAGGGTGATGCGTCGATCGGGCCAGCGGTGCCCGGAGTTGACGATCGCCGCACGGATACGGTCACGCGCCTGGGTGACGGCGGCGTCACCCATTCCGATGACCGTGGTGCCGGGTAGCCCGGCCGCGAGGTCTGCCTCGACGGCCACGAGGTAGCCGGCAATACCGTTCAGCGCAACGGCCCACGTCCTCGCAAGCGTCATGCCCGAGAGCATGTGGAAACGGCGTCGGGTGGCCGGGCTCGGCGTCGAAAATGTGGATAGCTACGAGGGTGGGGACAACTCCGTGAGCAGCTGACGGTTTGGACGCCTAGCATCGCGGGTAAACCGCCGGCAGGAGAGGAGCCCGCGTGGATCTGACCAGAGATTCGTCCGGTGACGACCGGCGCCGTAGCGTGCGCTCCACAGTGGAGTCCACACTTCTGGGGTGGCCGGTGTTCCGCCAGCTGATCGGCAAGGATTCGTTGGGACGCGGCGCGGCGGTCACTTCCGCACGCACTGCGGCGATCACCCCGCGGACCAGCACGGCGGACCGCGTCGTGAGCAGCGTGTGCCCGTACTGCGCGGTCGGCTGCGGGCAGCGGGTGTTCGTCAAGGACGAAAAGGTCATCCAGATCGAGGGCGACCCCGATTCGCCGGTCTCGAGAGGGCGCCTGTGTCCCAAGGGTTCGGCCAGCGAGCAACTGATCAACAACCCGAAGCGGCAGACCGCGATGCTGTACCGGCGCCCGCACGGTACTGAATGGGAGCCGCTGAATCTCGAGACGGCGACCGACATGATTGCCGACCGGGTGGTAGCCAGCCGGGCCCGAACCTGGCAGGACAGTGACGATCGAGGCCGCAAACTCAATCGCACCATGGGCATCGCCGGGCTCGGTGGGGCGACTCTGGACAACGAAGAGAACTACCTGATCAAGAAGCTCTTCACCGCCATCGGCGCCGTTCAGATCGAGAACCAGGCCCGCATTTGACACAGCGCCACCGTCCCCAGTTTGGGGACCTCGTTCGGACGTGGCGGGGCCACGAGTTTTCTGCAGGATCTCGAGAACGCCGACTGCATCGTCATTCAGGGTTCCAACATGGCCGAGTGCCATCCTGTGGGGTTCCAATGGGTGATGGCCGCGAAGAAGCGTGGTGCGACCGTCATTCACGTCGATCCCCGTTTCACCCGGACGTCAGCAGTGTCGGACATGCATGTCCCGCTCCGCGCGGGCAGCGACATCGCCTTCCTCGGCGGCATCGTGAACTACATCCTGACCACCGAGACCTATTTCCGTGACTATGTTCTCGCGTACACCAACGCCTCGGTGATCCTGCGCGAGGACTTTCGGGATGTCGACGATCTGGACGGTGTCTTCTCCGGCTACGACCCGGAAACCGGGACGTACGACACGAAGACATGGCACTACGAGGGCGCCGAGCCGGACTCCGCCGCTCCCGGCGAGGAGACCCGAACCAACGAGAGCGCTCACTCGCAGAAGGAACGTGGGGCCGGACACGAATTGGGCGGCCACGGCGCCAACATGGGTGTCGGCGAGATCCGGCGGGACCCGACGCTGCAGCACCCGCGCTGCGTTTTCCAGGTCCTCAAGAGGCACTACGCCCGGTACACACCCGAGATGGTGCAGCAGGTGTGCGGGGTGCCGCCGGAGCAGTTCCGCCAGGTCTGCGAGGCCGTGACGAACAACAGCGGCCGCGAACGCACCACGGCGTGGGTGTACTCGGTCGGCTGGACGCATCACACGGTCGGCGTCCAGTACATCCGTGGTTCCGCGATCATCCAGCTTCTGCTGGGCAACATGGGCCGACCCGGCGGCGGCATCATGGCGTTGCGTGGGCACGCGAGTATCCAGGGCTCCACGGACATTCCGACGCTGTTCAACCTGCTGCCGGGCTATCTTCCGATGCCGACCGTCGACGCGCACGAAACGTTGGAGGATTACCTCGCCACCATTTCGTCGCCGAACCAGAAGGGATTCTGGACGGCCGCCGACGCCTACACGACAAGCCTGCTGAAGGCGTACTGGGGTGACGCCGCCACCGAGGAGAATGACTTCGCCTTCGACTATCTGCCCAAGCTCACCGGCGACCACGGCACCTATCAGACGGTGATGGACATGCTCGAGGACAAGGTCGAGGGCTACTTCGTCATCGGGCAGAACCCTGCAATCGGGTCGGCGCACGGAAAGATGCAACGGCTCGCGATGGCCCATCTCAAATGGCTGGTGGTCAGGGATCTCAACCTGATCGAGTCGGCGACCTTCTGGAAGGACGGACCGGAAATCGAGACCGGTGAACTGAAGACCGGCAACATCGGTACCGAGGTCTTCTTCTTTCCTGCCGCCTCCCATGTGGAGAAAGAAGGAACGTTCACCCAAACCCATCGCATGCTGCAGTGGCGACACAAGGCCGTCGAGCCGCCGGGCGACTGCCAGAGCGATCTGCAATTCTTCTACACCTTGGGCCGAAAGATCCGGGAACGGCTGGCGGGCTCGACCCTGCAACGGGACCGCCCCGTCCTGGACCTGACCTGGAGTTACCCGGTGGACGAGCACGGGGAACCGTCCGGTGACGCGGTGCTCAGAGAGATCAACGGCTACCACCTGACCGGCGACAAGGCGGGGCAACTACTGAAGTCGTTCACGGAGATGAAGGCGGACGGGTCGACATCGGGCGGTTGCTGGATCTACACCGGCGTGTACGCGGACGGCGTCAACCAGGCCGATCGCCGCAAACCCGGTAAGGACCAGAACTGGGTTGCCGCGGAATGGGGTTGGGCGTGGCCGGCGAATCGCCGCACGCTCTACAACCGTGCCTCGGCAGACCCCGAGGGCCGACCCTGGAGCGAGCGGAAGGCGTACGTCTGGTGGGACGCCGAGGCCGGGAAGTGGACCGGCCACGATGTCCCCGACTTCGTGGCGGACAAGGACCCGTCATACCGACCGCCTCCGGGAGCCAGCGGACCCGAAGGCCTTGCCGGCGACGATCCGTTCATCATGCAGGCCGATGGGAAGGGCTGGCTGTACGCGCCGACCGGGCTACTGGACGGTCCCCTGCCGGCGCACTACGAACCGCAGGAATCCCCGGTGCTCAACCCGCTGTATGCGCAGCAATCCAATCCGACACGACAGGTATTCCGGCGCAAGGACAATCTGCAGAACCCGTCGGCAGGTGAAATGGGCAGCGACGTCTTCCCGTACGTTTTCACCACCTACCGGCTCGCCGAGCACCACACCGCAGGTGGGATGAGCCGATGGGTGCCGTATCTGTCCGAACTGCAACCAGAATTCTTCTGCGAGATTTCCCCGGAACTGGCGGCCGAGCGCAAGCTCGAACATCTCGGCTGGGCAACGATCGTCACTGCCCGGACGGCGATCGAGGCCAGGGTGCTGGTCACCGATCGGGTGGTGCCGCTGCGAGCCGGGCACAAGATCATCCACCAGATCGGGCTGCCCTACCACTGGGGTGTCGGTGGCAATGCGCTGGTGTCCGGAGATGCAGCGAACGACTTGTTCGGCGTGACCCTCGACTCGAACGTGCACATCCAGGAATCGAAGGTCGCCTCGTGCGACATCCAGCCCGGGCGACGACCCAGGGGGCCGGCTCTGCTGACGTACGTCCAGGAGTATCGCCGGCGGGCGGGCATCACCATCTTTACCGGAAATGAACTCCGCACCGGAGATCCGGGGTCAGGTGGCGCGGCCGCGTTGATGAACGACGCTTCGATGGGAGACCCGGCGTGAGCTCACTTCTCGGCCCGAAGGACCCCGCAACCGGGGCCGGCTGGGGAAACCCACCGCCCCGCAAGGGGTTCTTCACCGACACCTCCGTCTGCATCGGCTGCAAGGCGTGCGAGGTGGCCTGCAAGGAGTGGAACGGCGTGCCCGAGGACGGGCTCACCTTCCTCGGCTCGTCGTACGACAACACCGGGGCGCTCGGTGCGAGCACGTGGCGGCACGTGGCGTTCATCGAACAGCCGCTGCCACTGGGACGGCAGGACGACACGAGCGCCGTCGACCTCGGCATGCCGAGCTTCGACCTGCCGGGCGCGACAGCGGATCCGCTGGTGCGTACCGACTTCCGGTGGTTGATGTCCTCGGATGTCTGCAAGCACTGCACGCACGCAGCCTGCCTGGACGTCTGCCCGACCGGTTCGCTGTTCCGGACGGAATTCGGCACCGTCGTGGTCCAGGACGATATCTGCAACGGGTGTGGGTATTGCGTTCCGGCGTGCCCGTTCGGAGTCATCGACCGGCGGATCGGTGACAAGAACACCAAGAACGTCGGCATCGCCCAGAAATGCACGCTGTGCTACGACCGTATCGGCGACGGCCAGACACCGGCCTGTGCACAGGCCTGCCCGACCGAGTCCATCCAATTCGGTGACGTCGACGAGTTGAGGCAGCGGGCGGCAGCGCGGCTCGCCACACTGCACGAGAACGGCGTCCCCGAAGCCAGGCTTTACGGCGAGAACCCGAACGACGGCGTGGGGGGTTCGGGCGCCTTCTTCCTGCTGCTCGACGAGCCCGAGGTGTACGGCCTGCCACCGGACCCGGTGGTCACCACCGCGCACATCCGGGAGATGTGGCACATGGCCGGGGCGCCGCGGCGACGCTGCTGGTCGGTTCCGCGCTGACCTTCTTCCGAAGGCCACAATTGAAGCACCGCAAGCAGATCGGCAGCCGTCGTTGACCGCCCCGAACACCGGTTCGAAGGGGCGGGGCGGCCACGGCTCCGGGAAACGGCGGGGACGCGGGGAGCAGGCGGTTGTTCCGGACGCCCAATTCACCTCCTACTACGGGCGGCCGATTCTCAAGGCGTCCCCGTGGGAGGCCGACATCCCCGCTTATCTGTTCATGGGCGGGGTGGCGGCCGGATCATCGTTGCTGGCCGCCGGCGCCGAACTGACCGGACGCGCATCGCTGCGGCGGACCGGCCGCATCAGTGCGGTCGTCGCTGTCACCGGCAGCCTGATCGCCCTTGTCCATGATCTGGGGCGGCCGGCCCGCTTCGTCAACATGCTGCGGGTCGCCAAGCGCACCTCCCCCATGTCTGTCGGGACCTGGGTCCTGACGCTCTACGGCCCACTGGCAGGACTGGCCGGCGCCACTGAATTTCGCCGCCTGGTGCCGCGCCGGTTCAACCGCGTCGCAACGCTTCTGGACGTCATCGACCGCCCGATAGGCCTCGCTGCGGCGCTCACCGCACCACCGGTGGCCTCGTACACCGCTGTACTGCTCGCCGGCACCGCGACTCCGACCTGGCACGAGTCCAGGCGCCAGTTGCCGTTCGTCTTCGTCGGATCGGCGGCGGCGGCCGCCGGTGGCCTCGGGATGATCGGCGCCACGGTGGCCGATGCCGGACCCGCCCGCAGGCTGGCCGCCGGTGGTGTCGCCCTGGAACTGCTTGCCGAGCATCGGATGAAATCCCGGCTCGGGATCGTCGCCGAACCGCTGCAGCGCGGTCAGGGTGGTCGATTGATGAAGCTCGCCCGGGTGCTCACCGGCATCGGCGGCATCGGCGCACTGTTCGCCGGGCGCAGCCGAATGCTGTCAGTGATCTGCGGCGCTGCCCTGATGGCCGGCTCGGCCTGCACCCGCTTCGGCATCTTCGAGGCAGGTCAGGAGTCGGCGCGCGACCCGAAGTACACCGTCGTCCCGCAGCGGGAACGCCTGCAGCGCAACGAGAAGGCTTCTACCGCACCTCGATGACGGCCGAACCGCGGGCCACCGTCTCACCGATCACCGGCGCGCCGGGTACCTCGCCGACGACGAGCAGGCCGCCGCTGGTCTGCGCGTCGGCGAGCAGCAGCAACTCGAGCTCATCGACCGAGGACGACAGGCGCGGCCGCACCCAGTCCAGGTTCCGGTGTGTCCCACCACTGATGTAACCGGCAGCGGCCGTCGCCCGCGCACCGTCCAGGTACGGGACCGCCGCGGCGTCCACGATGGCGCTGACCCCGGAGGCTCGCATCATCTTGAACAGGTGACCGAGCAGCCCGAAGCCGGTGACGTCGGTCGCGGCTTTGACGCCGGCCGACACCGCGGCGGCTGCAGCGACATCGTTGAGCGCCACCATGCTCGCGACAGCCTCCGCAAACACCTCGCCGGTGGACTTGTGCCGGTTGTTGAGGACACCGACGCCCAGCGGTTTGGTCAAACTGATCGGCAGGCCCGGCTCCGCCGCGTCATTGCGGAGCAACTTCTCCGGGTCGGCGAACCCGGTGACCGCCATGCCGTACTTCGGTTCGGGGTCGTCGATGCTGTGCCCGCCGCCCACCACGCAGCCGGCCAGCCGCGCGATATCCATTCCACCGCGCAGCACCTCGCGCAGCAGCTCGGTCGGCAGCACGTCCCGTGGCCAGCCGACGAGGTTCACCGCAACAGTGGGTCGTCCACCCATGGCGTAGACGTCGGAGAGCGCATTGGCCGCGGCGATCCGGCCCCAGTCGTAGGCATCGTCCACCACCGGCGTGAAGAAGTCGGCGGTGCTGATCACCGCCAGGCCGGCGGCGATCCGCACAACGGCTGCGTCATCGCCGTTCTCCAAGCCGACCAGGACGTCCTTCGACGCTGCCCCTGTCAGCCCACCGACGATGCTCTCCAACTCCCCCGGTGGGATCTTGCAGGCGCAGCCACCGCCACGCGCGAATTGGGTGAGCCGGTACGTCACATCGGTGAGCGCAGTCATGCGGGGAGGGTATGCCCATGACCGGTGCCACGTCGGCTACCGTGTTCGGCGGAGGCGTACAGGCGCCTGGTGGCCCTCCCGGTCTTCAAAACCGGTGAAGCCGAGCATCTCGGCTTGGCGAGTTCGATTCCCGTCCGCCTCCGCCACCATCTCCCGTTGGTGGTAGAACGGCCCGGTGACGGTTGATCCGCGGCGAATGGTGCCCCGCACCGACGCGGTGCTGGCCGATGCCAGGTTGGTGGCCGCCGCTCGCCGTCTGGGTGTGGCGATCGTGCGGACCGCGGTGCACGACGCACAGCAGCAGGCTCGCACCGGCAGCATCAGGGTGGACGCGGTCGCCGACGTCGCGGTGCGCTCGCTGCCCGACTCCAGTACCTCGCTGACGTCCGTCATCAATGCCACAGGTGTTGTGCTGCATACGAATCTGGGTCGAGCACCGCTGTCGGGCGCGGCCATCGACGCCGTCGTCGCGGCCGCCGGTTACGTCGACGTCGAGTTCGACCTGGCACGTGGCCGGCGGGCCACCCGTGGTCGGGACACACTGGACGCGCTGCTCGCCGCGGTACCCGGGGCGGAGGCGGCCATGGCCGTCAACAACGGTGCGGCGGCGCTGGTCCTGGCGACCACCGCAATGGCCGGCGGGCGGGAGGTGCTGATCAGCCGCGGTGAAATGGTGGAGATCGGCGCAGGCTTCCGGCTGGCGGATCTGATCGGCTCCACCGGCGTGCGGATCCGTGAGGTGGGCTCGACGAATCGGACGGAATCGGCGGACTACGCCGGAGCCATCGGGCACGACACGTCCGCCATCGTCAAGATCCACCGAGCAACTTCACCGTCAACGGTTTCACCTCCTCGGTCCCGGTCCGCGAGCTGGCGCGGCTGCCGGTGCCGGTCATCGCCGACGTCGGCAGCGGACTGCTGCGGCCCGACCCGTTGCTACCCAACGAGCCCGATGTGCGGACGGCACTGCAGAGCGGCGCCGCCGTGGTGACCTGCAGCGGGGACAAACTGCTCGGCGGGCCCCAGGCGGGACTGATCCTCGGAACGGCCATTGCCGTCGACTCCATGAGACAGCACCCGTTGGCCCGGGCATTCCGGATGGACAAGCTGACGATCGCAGCACTCGAGGCGACCCTGCGCGGACCCGCCACACCCGCGCACCGATACCTGCACGCCGATCCCGGCCGGCTGCGCGTCCGATGTCGAAACCTCGCCGAAGGCACGCCATTCGAGGTCGTACCCAGCGACGGGGCGGTCGGCGGCGGGTCGGCTCCGCAGGTGCGGTTGCCCGGCTGGGCGCTGGCGTTACCGGCGGACCTGGCGCGGTCGCTGCGCCTGGGCCGCCCGCCGGTCGTCGGACGGGTGGAACGGAACAGGTTGCTGCTGGACCTGCGCTGCGTACCCGAGGACGCCGACCCGGCACTGCGCAAGGCCATCGCCATGGAACCCGACCGCCTGGAGCAGGAACGTCGCCGCGGCATGACGATCGACCTGGGCTATGCATGGACATCGCTGCCATCGGGCCGCACGGTGGCCTTCGTCGACGTACCCGGTCACCGACGTTTCATCGGCAACATGCTTGCCGGTGTGGGACCGGTGCCCGCCGTGATGATGGTCGTCGCCGCCGACCAGGGGTGGCGGGAGCAGAGCACCGAGCACCTCGCCGCGGCCGACGCGCTGGGTATCCGGCACGGCCTGCT
>JBBRVZ010000116.1:0-9205 GCA_038246445.1 Mycobacteriales bacterium | reverse complement strand
GGAACCCCTGCACCGATCCTAACCAGCGTCCTACCGGCGATACGCCGACAAAGCCTGTTCCGCGCGATCGGCAACCAGAGCGGCAAGGTCGGGCCGGTCCTCGGGAAGGCCGTCGCCGCCGAGGGAGAGCACCAGCCGGGCCAGCCATTCGTCGCTGTTCACGCGCATGCTCACCCGAACCGCACCGGCCGGTTCGGCGAGTTCGGTGACATCGTCCATCGGGTAGTACTCGGCCACCCACCGGGCCGCGCCGGTGAGCACCAGAGCCACCGGCGGTCGCGCGGGATCGGGATGGAAGATGCGCTCGGGGATCTCGGAGTCCACCCACAGGGTCCGCTGGGCAGGCTCGTCGAGCAGCCTCACCTCGTCGATACGGTCGATCCGGAAGTGCCGGATGGCTCCGGCCAGGTGGCAGTACGCCTCGAGGTAGGCGTGCCCGTCGGTGACCAGCAGCCGTAGCGGGTCGACGGATCGCTCGGTCACCGTGTCCCGGGAAGCCGTGTAGTACCGGATCCAGATCCGCCTGCTCTCGTCCAGTGCCTGCCGCACCAGCCCCAACGCCGGTGACGGGTCGGCGGGCACCACCCGGACGGCGTCGGTGGCATCGACGCCCCGGGCCGGCCCGGCGGCCTGTTCCAATTTGGCCAGCGCAGAGTGCACGGCCTGCGCGTCGACGAGTCCGGGGAGCTCGGCCAGCGCGCGCAACGCCACCGTCAGCGCGAACGCTTCGTCCGCGGTCAGCCGCACGGGCCGCTCGATGCCGGCATCGAAAGCGATGGACACGGTGCCGTCGTCGTCATCCAGGACAACGTCGATGAGGTCGTCCGGGTAGTAGCCGGGCAGCCCACACACCATCAACAGATTCAGGTCGGATCCGATCTGGTCGGCGTCCACACCGAACTCGTCGGCCAGTTCGCTGATCGCCACCCCGGGGCGTCGGGCGACGTACGGCACCAGGGAGAGCATCCGGGCCAACCGGTCGGTGGCCGTCTCGCTCATGCCGGCCTGCCCTGGAACATCTCGTCCATTGCAGGGTCTTCCGCGGCAGGCAACGCATCCGCAGGAGCCGGACGCGCGCGGCCGGCGAGCGCCTTGGCCGTGCCGGCGAGCAGCCGGACAGTGGCATCGACGAGGTCGGTCGGTTCCTCCACTACGACATCCGGCCCCTGACCGGCGATCCGGCGGGCCGTGTCCCACAGGTGACCCAATGGCAGGGTGATCCGGTCCCACCCGGGCGCGTCGTCGGACGGGTGCTCGGTGACAGCGGTGCGGCGCAGCCCTGCGGCCCGACCCGACCTGATTTTGAGGGTCGCGGTGCGGTCGGCGGGCCGCTCGACGCTGGCGGCCACCTCGGCAAGCAGGTCGATGCCGTCGGGGGTGTGGACGGCGCCCGCCCTGCCGACGGTTTTCACCGGCCCGGCGATGCGGGACAGTCGAAAAGTGCGCCGTTGGTTGCGGCTCTCGTCATGCCCGATGACGTACCAGCGGCCACGGAAAGACACCAGCCCCCAGGGCTGCACCCGCCGTGGTTCGGCAGGCTCGCCGGCGTCCTTGCGGTAGGCGAAGGTCACGACGCGACGGGCCCGCACCGCGGCATAGATCGGTGCGAAGGCGGGATCGGAGGTGCGCACCCGCGGCTGGAGCAGGGTCGCCGCCGCGATCTCCGGCGGCGGTCCGGGCTCGGCGCCACCGTCAGGCACGGGACCTCCGGCCACCGCGTCGCGGATCTTGCGCAGCGCGCCGGATCCCGCTGTGGCCAGTGCGGTGGTTTCCCAGAGTCGCCCGGCCAGAGCCAGCGCCGCAGCCTCCGACGGAGTGAAAGACAATGCGGGTAATGCGAAGTCCAGTGGTGGGATGCGGTACCCGTCCTCGCCGGTGGTGGGTGTCTGAACCGGAATACCCAGTCCCCGCAGTTCCTGCTTGTCCCGCTCGAAGGTGCGGAAGAAGGCGTCGTCGGTGGGTGCGTCGGCGTACCCGGCGACGTTGGCCTTGATCCACAGTGCCGTCCGGAAACGGGGCGAGTTGACCAGCGCGATCACCAGGTTCAGCAGCCGTTCTGCCTTCGCCGTTGCCACCGGACCAGCCTGTCACACCGTCGGCTTGGGCCGGGGCGCGCGGCGCGTGACAGACGGGTAATCGTCCGCCGCCGTGGTGATCCTCGGTGACAGCCGTCACCGAACCGCTGCGGCGTCCTGCTACATCGCCTCGATCAGCTTGGTCACCCGGTCGTCGGTGGCCCGGAAGGGATCCTTGAGCAGCACCGTCCGCTGCGCCTGATCGTTGAGCTTGAGGTGCACCCAGTCGACGGTGTAATCCCGGCCGGCGTCCTGGGCCGCGGCGACGAACTCCCCGCGCAACCGGGCGCGGGTGGTCTGCGGCGGCACGGTGGTCGCCTCGATGACCTCATCGTCCGTGACCACCCGGGCGGCCCGGCCCTTCGCCGCCAGCAGCGAGTGCAGGCCGCGGCCGACCCGCACGTCGTGATAGGTCAGGTCGAGCTGCGCAATGCGTGGGTGAGTCAGATCCAGGCCGTGCTTCGCGGCGTAGGAGTCGATGAGCTTCTTCTTGATCACCCAGTCGATCTCGGTGTCGACCGACGAGAGGTCCTGGGTCTGCACGGCTTCCAGCGTCCGGCGCCACAGGTCGAGCACCCGGGTGGTGACCGGGTCGTTGCCGCGCTTCTCGACGAATTCGGCAGCCTTCTCGTAGTACTCGGTCTGGGCTTCCAGCGCCGAGATGTCGCCGCCGCCGGCCAGCCGGACGGGCTTGCGTCCGCTGGTGTCGTGGGAGATCTCCCTGATCGCCCGGATCGGGTTCTCGAAGGTGAAGTCGCGCAGCGTCACGCCGGCCTCGATCATCTCCAGTACCAGTGCCGCGCTGCCAACTTTCAGCAGGGTCGTGGTCTGGCACATGTTGGAGTCGCCGACGATGACGTGGAGCCGGCGGTACCGCTCCGCGTCGGCGTGCGGTTCGTCCCTGGTGTTGATGATCGGCCGTGACCGGGTGGTCGCGCTGGAAACCCCTTCCCAGATGTGGTCGGCACGCTGCGACAGGCAGTACGAGGCGCCGCGGGGGGACTGCAGGACCTTCCCGGCACCGGCGATCAACTGCCGGGTGACCAGGAAGGGGATCAACCCGTCGGCGATCTTGGCGAACTCGCCGCCGCGGGCGATCAGGAAATTCTCGTGACAGCCGTAGGAGTTGCCGGCGGAGTCGGTGTTGTTCTTGAACAGGTAGATGTCGCCGCCGATGCCCTCCTCGGCGAGCCGGGCCTCGGCGTCGACGACGAGGTCCTGCAGGATCCGCTCCCCCGCCTTGTCGTGCGCGATCAGGGTGCGTAGATCGTCACACTCCGCAGTGGCGTACTCGGGGTGCGACCCGACGTCGAGGTAGAGCCGTGAACCGTTGCGCAGGAACACGTTCGACGAACGGCCCCAGGACACCACCCGCCGGAACAGGTACCTGGCCACCTCGTCCGGGCTGAGCCGGCGTTGGCCGTGGAACGTGCAGGTAATACCGAACTCGGTTTCGATCCCCATGATCCGCCGCTGCATGCGCCGAGACTATGCCCACCGCGTGACAAGCCCGGAGATGTCCGGCGTTCGGGTGGTCGACAGGCGGCTCAACCGCCGGCGGTGGGCTGGGTCCGCGGTTCGGGGCTGCGCCGGGTGGCGTCCCGGATCTCGCCGATCAGCGCTTCGATGACGTCCTCGAGCATGACGACCCCGCGGACCGGGGCGGCCGTCGTCTCCCCGGTCGTTCCCTGGGCGGGCGCGACAGGTGGGTCCTCGACCGCCACGGCCACCTCCGCCAGGTGTGCGCCGATCCGCCGCATCCGGTCCAGCGCCGTTCGCAGATCAGTCTCGGGGACGACGGTCGGCAGGGCCCGGATCCGCTCGGCCGGCACCGGTTCGTCGCGCTGCCCGGCGGGGATCTCCACAACATCCCGGATGTGCACGTAGCCGGAGAACCGCCCATCCGACCCCAGGATGGGGAACCGGGAGAATCCGGTCTTCGCGCAGATCCGCTCGATCTCCGCGGCGGTGACCCCCGGCCGTACCGACACCACCTGCGCGTCGGGGACCATGACCGAGGCCACGGCGGTGGTGTCGAAGTCCAGCGCCGAAGTGATCCGCTGATGTTCCTCGTCGTCCAGCAGGCCCTCGCGGCGGGATTCGCTGACCAGCTCGGCGACCTGTTCACGGGTAAATGCCGACGCCACCTCGTCCTTGGGCTCCCGGCCGGTCAATCGGACGACGCGGTTGGCGAACCGGTTCAGGGTGCGGATGATCGGACCGATCGCCATGGCGATCGCCCGCAGCGTCGGGGCAAGCGCCAGGGCGGTCGATTCCGGTCCGGCGATCGCGATGTTCTTCGGCACCATCTCGCCCAGCGCCACGTGCGCCGACACGACCAGGGTCAGCGCGACGACCAGCGACACCGGGTGCAGCCAGGCTTCCGGCACCCCCAGCCCTTCGAACACCGGTTCCAGCAGGGCGGCCACCGCCGGCTCCCCCAGGGCGCCGAGCAGCACGCCGCAGAGGGTGATGCCCAATTGCGCGCACGCCATCATCAGCGAGACGTTCTCCATCGCCTTGAGTGTCGACCGGGCGCGGCTGCTGTTCACCGCCATCGGTTCGATCACCGTCCGCCGGGCCGCGATGAGTGAGAATTCGGCGGCGACGAAGAACGCGCTGGCCAGCAGCAGGAAGCCGACCAGGCCCAGTAGCAACCAGTTCGCCGTCATGCGCGATCCCGCGGACCGTCGGGGCCGGTCCCGGCGCCCGGATCCGCACCGTCCGTACTCACCGCGGACATCACCACCGTGTCGATCCGGCGACGGACCAGTCGGTGCACCGTGAGCCGGACCGTCACCGGCCGGGATAGGTCATCCTCGGTCTCGGGCTCGATCGGCTGGTCGTCGGCGGTGCCGCCGCGTTCTTGTAGCACCCCGAGCAGGGCGGGTGCGTCCATCGTTGCCTGGACCTGGACGGAATCCTCGTCCTGCGCCATCCGGCCGAGCCTGGCCAGCAGCAGACCGGCCACCGTCTCGTACGAGCCGGATTCGGGCAGGTGCACCCCGGTGATCTCGGCGATCTCATCGGGACGCAACGACCCGGGCAGCAGCCAGGTGTCGTCGGCACGGCATTCCGCCCTGCTGTCCGCCGGATCGTGTTCGTCCTGAATCTCGCCGACCAGCTCCTCGACCACGTCCTCGAGCGTCAGAATGCCTGCGGTGCCACCGTATTCGTCTGCCACCACGGCCATCTGCAGCCCACGGCCGCGGAGCTGGTCGAGCAGCTCGTCCAGCGGGATCGATCCCGGCACCACCGGCACCGCCACCATCAGCCGTTCGACCGTCACCCCCGCGCGCTCGTCGGGCGGGATGGCAATCGCACGCTTGAGGTGCACCAGACCGACGACGTCGTCGGTGTTCTCGCCGCAAACCGGGAAGCGCGAGTGCCCGGTCTCGCCGGCGGCGGCCAGCACGGTCTCGGCGGTGTCGGTGGACTTGACGAACCGCACCCGGACCCGCGGGGTGAGCACGTCGTCGGCTGTCTTGCCGCCGAAGGAGATGGACCGGGCGAGAAGCCCCGCGGTGGGCGCTTCGAGCGTGCCCTGGGCCGCGGATCTGCGGACGAGCGAATCCAGTTCGACGGCGGACCGTGCCGAACGGAGCTCCTCCTGCGGTTCGACGCCGATCAACTTCAGGACCCCGTTGGCGGTTCCGTTCAGCACGACGATCAGCGGTGTGAACAGCATGGTGGACAGCCGCATCGGGCCGATCACAGCCTTCGCCGTCTCGAGCGGTTCGGCGATCGCGATGTTCTTGGGCACGAGTTCGCCGAAGACCATGGACAGCACGGTGGCGACCGCCAGGCCGAAAACAACTCCTACAGAATTCGCGGCGGTTGCGGACAGGCCGATGGCCTGCAACGGGACCGATACCAGGCTCGCCAGCGCCGGTTGCATCACAAAACCGAGCGCGAGAGTGGTGACGGTGATGCCGACCTGGGCCCCCGAGAGCTGGGTGGACAGCGCCCGCAGCCCTGTCATCAGCGACTTCGCCCGGCCGTCACCATCGGCGGCCTGCTTCGCCACCGTCGCGCGGTCGACGGTCACCAGGCTGAATTCGGCGGAAACGTACAGCGCAGTGCCGACGATCAGTACCAGACCGACGCCGAGCAGGATCCACTCCGTGATCAATGCTCGAAGCTCCAGAGGGATCGGGGGGCGGTCACCGACGACGGTAGTCGATGATGACGCCGCGGCGGTACGGGTCGCCGGCGCCTGCAGGGTGCTGACCCACTACGGGCCCGTGCTGCTGGTGCGTCACAGCCCCGCGCCGAAACAGCTGAACGGGGCCGGCAGGCCGGTGGCCGCCGTTGCGGCTGCCACCGCGGCCGCCAGGGCGACCGCCGGTGCGTTCTCGTCCTTCAACCGCCGGTGGTATTCGACCAGGGTCGCCTCGGCGACCGAGTCCGCAACCCGACTGGTGCCGGTGACCACCGTTGGAACACCGCTGCGCACCAAGGCGGCGACCAGTCCGAGCGGCTCGCCGCCGGGCCGGTCGTCGGTCTGGCCGAGGTCACAGCTGGACAGCACCACGTGCCCGGGCAGCGTCGGGTTGGGCGCGAAGTCGTAGCCGAAGAGCAGGCCGTCGGCCAGCTTCACACCGGAGAAGAGCGGATTTCCCGCCTCGTGATGGCCGTGTGCGGCGATGTGCAGCAGCCCTCCGGCGGGGATGGCGTCCAGCACCGCGCGGCCGGTGGCCTGCTTCCCGGTGAGAACGACCGCCCGATCGTGCAGTGACGCCACCGCCGCGGCCTCCTTGTTGCCATTGGTGACGTCCGGCCCGGCGACCACCAGAACACCCCGATCGATCGGCTCCTCGGCGGGCGCGGACAGACCAGCGATCGCCCGGGTGACCGACGACGACACCGTCACCGGTCGACCCTCCACTGCAGGGAGCAACAGCCACGGGACGGTGGCCAGTGGCCCCACGGCTGCAATGAGAAGCGGTCCGCCGCCGACGATGTCGAGCACCGGGAGGAACGCGTCCGACAGCCGCTGCAGCGACGACATCATGGACCGCCGCGCCACGGCCACCAGTTTCTCCGGTATCCGCTGGTCGGCGAGCAGATCGAGGTCACCCTGCAGGCGGTACCGGTGGGACTCCACCGCTGCCCGGTCGGCGAGCACCAGATGCGCGGACCGGTCCTTGGTGATCACCAGCGAGTGGATCTGGCCGCGCACGACGAACAGCGCGACCACCGCGGCATCGGGTCGCCGATCGGCCAGCGTGCGTCGCACGGCGGCAAGGGTGGGCGGGCGGCCGGCCCTGCCGGTACCGGACACGGTCCAGGACCGCGACCTGACCCTGCGCCGGAGTTCGGCAACCTTCCGTTCGGCCACCGGGTCCCGCCGGCCGGCGAGCAGCGCCGACCTGGCGTGCTCGTCGGCCATCCGCAAGGCGCCCAGCTCATCGGCCAGCACCGGGTCGGCCGGCGGCCGGACCGCCGGCAACCGGGTGGTGACGGCGCGGGCGCGTTCGAGCCATTGCAGGATGGCGGCCGGCGAACCGCTCTCCGTCGCGGTACGCAGCCCCAGCCGGGCCAGCTCCCGGCCGTGCACGGCGGCCGCCGACTGCAGGTCCTGGGAACCGAAGCGGGCCTGGAAGTCTGCGAGTTCGTCCAGGCCGCGGCGGATCTGGGGGAATGCGGCGGCCCGGTGTCCGGCGGTCAGCTCGATGCGGCCGGCAACGAGCCGGTGGTGCAGTTTTGTCGCGAGGCGGGTCGTACGGCCCACCGAGCCGGCTCGTCGCAGCGACTCCGTAGCGCCGGCCAGATCGCCGGCGTCCAGATGAGCCTCCGCTGCCAGCAGTCGCGCCACCCCTGCCTGATCCACCAGGCCGGCAACCGCGAGATCCCCGGCGAGGGCCGCGGCCTCGTTGGCCGCCCGCGCGGCCCGTCGCCGTCCCGACGACGAACGATTCGCGGCGCCCCCGGACGCCTTCGGTAAGCCGGCGACGGCCACCCGACGCAATTGGGCATCGGCGCGGTATTCGATCAACCGTGCGGTCAGTCCTGCGGGGGTATTCCCGCGGGCGGTGTACAGCCGGGAGGCCGCTCGGGCGGCCTCCCGGGCTACGGTCGGGTTCCGGTTGAGCAGGTTCACCTCCGCCTTGACCAGGGCCGCCTCGGCCATGTCGGGAACAGCACGATTCGCCTTGAAAGCCGTCAAGGCGTCGTCGGTGAAGTCACCCGCCTCTGTCAGCAGTCCGGCCGCCAGCAGAACCCTGGCACGGTCCAGCGACTGGACGCCCTGGATGGTGCCGGGCGACAGTTCCGCAGCGTGAGCCATCACCTGCAGGGCACCGGGCAGGTCGCCGGCGAGAAACTTGATGTAGCCGAGGTTGTGGCGGGCCATCAGGACCACGCCAGGGCGATCGGCCTCGCGGGCCGCACTTTCGGCGGCAACGGTGTCGGCCCGGGCCTGTTGGAGCCGGCCGGCGACCATGTGGAGCAACCCGCGATTGAGCAGGGCGGACGCCAGGTCGCTCGGCCCCGCCCCGGGCCGCGCAGTCTCTGCCGTCACCCCGTCCAGGGCGACGATCGCCTGGTCCAGCGCATCAACGGCCCGACGATCACCGCTGCGCAGCAGGACCAGCCCGCGCGCAGTCAGGACGGCAGCCTCGCACTCTGCGTCGATACCCAACGCCTCGTCGAGGAGTGACAGTGCGATATCGGCGCGACCCAGTTCGGATTGGTAACACGCCAGAGTCACCAGGATCTGCGCGTGAATCTCAGGTCCTGCCGTAGAGTCGTCCCGAACCCGGTCCTGCGCTCGCAGGCACAATCTGACCGCTGCGGATTGTCGGCTGTTGTCCCCCGCCTGCTGGGCGAGCTTCCACCACTGCGCCGCCGTCTTCGGGTGGAGACGGTCCACGGCTCGGGCTGTGGCGGCGGCATTCACCTTTCAAGCATCACAGTCACCGCAACATAGGCGCCACCCCGAAGCCCAGATCTGGGGTAACGCCGATCCGCATCAGCACAGACGCGGCCTAGTACTACAGGGCTAGATTCTTAGCGTTTGGAGTCGAAGGCGGCGACGGAAGTGCGCTCGGCGGGCGTGCGTTTGGTGTTCACGCCGCCAGTTCGACCAATGTAGTGCGTGGGCGACGGCGTTAACCTTCGGGGCGGCG
>JBBRVZ010000115.1:0-9236 GCA_038246445.1 Mycobacteriales bacterium | reverse complement strand
CTCACCCGCAACGACCTGCAATACGGCCCGAACGGACCCGTCATCCCCACCCTCGCCGAACCCACCGCCGTTCAACGCCGCGCCTTACAACTCATCGGCGCACCCAACCCCACCACCCTGAACTGAGGCCGCCGTCGACAGAACAACCCCCGCCCCAGCAAACGAAACCGCAGATCACAGGCAATACCCGCCGCTCAAGCCGAAGTAAGTTCGGTTTAGCTGTGATCCACAGCATCGTCATTTGGGGATCCCTTTACGGGACAGATCGAGCCAGGGACGTCAAGGGACGCGAGGAGCCCGGAGATCCCCACGCCGCGGGAGCGTTTAGTGTGAGGGTGGTTATCTTCGTACCAAGCGATTGGCCAGAACTGTAAGCGCATGTTCGGCCGCATTCCCGAAATCAATCCAAACGCTTCGCCCACTCGAAGTCAGCCTGTGCTTCGGCGCGTTCCTTCAGGATGTTCTGAACGGTCGACTTGCGCGAGTCTCGAATGCGATACGGCTCGATTTCTTCCGTGAACAAGGCGGCGTAGCGGGCCAGGTACAGCGGCCAACCCTCGTCGCCGTCGACACCGTCGATGACGAAACGCGATTCCGGTCCGTGCCGGTCGATGTGCCGGTGCTCGAGTTCCACCCGCGTGCGGTCCACAGTCTCCGGGACGAATCGAACCTCGACCTCGCTGGCCTGATCCGGGTCGGTGACGATCTCCCATCGTGGGCTGACGTCCCAGCTGAAAACGACCCGGTCCGGCGGTTCGAAGGCCAGGATCCGCGCCCAGCGGCATTCACTGCCATCAACGGCCCGGTCGATGATGTTGCCGCCCACCCTGGGCTCGAACACCGTCTCGACGATCGGTGAGCTCAGCAGGTTGTGCTCCGGCGGTTTGAAGTCGCCGAACCGGTCGGTGAAGACGGCGAACGCCCGATCGATCGGCGCGTGCACCACGATCTGCTTGCGAACCGTGCCAACGTCGGTTTCGGTCATCAGGTCTCCTCCGTCGATGGGTGAGCGTCTTCCGTGGCGATGTCCGCGTAGCCGGTGAGAGCCCGCTTCCAGAACGTGTCGAGCTGGTCCCGCAACGCGGCGACCGCGACCGGGTTGAGCCGGTAGATCCTTCGGGTACCCGCCGCCCGCTCGCTGACCAGGCCGGCGTCCTTGAGGATCTTCAGGTGCTGCGAAACGGCGGACCGGGTCACCGGCAGCTCGGCCGCCAGCGCCCCGACCGCCATCGGCCCATCCGCCAGTCGCGCGACGATAGTGCGCCGGGTGCCATCCGCCAGAGCGCCCCAACCATCACCATCTCGGTCAGTATTCACTAACGGTTAGTTATAACTAACTGATGGGATCAGGTCAAGTATCGGACGAGTAGTGCGGATCGACCGATCTGGAGTAACTCTGCGGTTCTTGGAGCACTGCGTTCGAGGACACCCCCGGGGGCTGCGGAGGGTCTGAAGCTCGCCGACGCAACGGTTTTCGCGTCTCCTACTGGCGGGCGGGTGCCGTACCGGCATGGATGCGGTCGGTGCTATCACCGCAGTGCTCCAACACCCAACGAACGCCGACGGTTCCCGAGCGAGCCATGACCGTTCCTGCCAGTACTCATGTGCTCGGCATGGCCTCCGCGTCGTCGTGACCGGCGACCATCCGTTGCGCTGGATCTGACAACCTCAGGAGATGAGATCCCTGAGCATGACCCTTCGCTGTGATCTGCGGGCCGCGCGTGTTGGCTCCGCGGCGATGGTGAGCAGAGGGCCAGTCGGGAGTCCCGAGGAGCGGTTTCCTCTTCTCCTCGGTAAGGATTACGACGTACCGTCGGTGTTCCGCCCGGAGAATCTGCTCCGCGAGGCGCGACGCCAACGATCGCTTCCGGAGATGACCGTTCCCGCGGTGTGCCTGTTGGATCCCGACGGCGACGTGGTCCGGCACCTCATCGTCTCCGGGCGGGGACGCCGGCACCCGGGTTGGGCGTGCTACCACACGGACATGTGGGTGGTGGAAGTCGGTGGGATCGAGATCGGCGTGGTCGGCATGGCGGTTGGGGCGCCGTTCGCGGTGCTGGTCGCCGAGCAACTCGCCGTTTCCGGTGCCGAGTTGACCATCAGCGTGACCTCGGCAGGGCAAGTGACCGCCTTGGCGCAGCCGCCGTACTTCGTGTTGATCGACAGGGCGTGGCGCGATGAGGGGACCAGTGCGCACTATCAGGCTCCAGGTCAGTGGGGTGAGCTGGATCAGCGGTTGACCGAGCAACTCGTTGATGCCTTCGCGGGTCTTGACGAGCCGGTGTACGTGGGTGCGTCTTGGACGACGGATGCTCCCTACCGCGAGACAGCGGCCGCCATCGGGGCTGCGAAAACCGCGGGGATCGTTTGTGTGGAAATGGAGGCGGCGGCTCTCTATTCCTACGCTGGGGCGCGTCAGCGGGCCGTCGTCTGCCTAGCGCACATCACCAACACCATGGCCACGGCCGGGGATGACTTCGAGAAGGGCCGGGACAACGGTGCACACGATTCCCTGGCCGTTGCACACGCGGTTGCGCAGGCGGTTCAGGGGCGTTCGCCTCGGCGGGGGACGTCGAAATCCTGACCGGGCAGGGACCGGTTGCCCTGCGTGTGTGCAAAACCTGTGGTGGGGCATCGATCTTGATCTACGATTATCCATGGAAGTTTAGAGATGGAGGTTGCTGGTGGGTGGCCGGGAAGCCAAGGATGCCCTGTTCGAGCAGTTCGCTCGGGTGGGCAAGGCCCTGTCGAGCTCGAAGCGTCTGGAACTTCTGGACCTGCTCGCTCAGGGGGAAAGGCCGGTGGACTCGCTGGCGCGCGCGGCGAACCTGAAGTTGACCACGGCTTCGGCGCATTTGCAGACGTTGAAGGAGTCCCGGCTGGTGGCGACGCGCCGAGATGGCACCACGATCTATTACCGTCTCGCGGGCGAGGACGTCGCCGATCTCTACGCCCGGCTTCAAGCGGTCGCGCAGATGCACTTGACCGATGTCGCGGCGGCGAGGATGGCCTTCCTGGGGCCGGAGGACACCGAGCAGGTCGACCGGCAGGAGCTGTGGCGGCGCGTTCAGGCAGGTGATGTCACCGTCATCGACGTTCGCCCCGATGAGGAGTTTGCGGGCGGTCACATCCCGGGTGCGCTGTCGGTGCCGTTGGACCAGTTGGCGACGCGGCTGGCGGAGTTGCCGGCGGACATCGAGATCGTCGCCTATTGCCGCGGCGCGTACTGCGTCATGTCCCACGACGCGGTGCGGCTATTGCAGGCGAAAGGCAGACGCGCGGTGCGGCTGTCCGCTGGGATGCTGGAATGGCGACTGGCCGACCTACCAGTCGCGACCTGAGCGGCACTACGGTTCGCGTTGAGGACCGGTGGGAATCGCGGTGACCGAGATGTCCGACCTACCCGTCGCGGCGGCTACGCGGGGCGATACCCGCCACGCACCTGCGACGAACGTGGGTCACCCGGCGGGGCTCCAGGGCGTGGTGTACCTGGACTACAACGCCACCACTCCGGTCGACCCACGGGTGATCGAGGTGCTGCTGCCTTTCCTGCAAACCGACTTCGGGAACCCGTCCAGCACCCATTTCTACGGCGCCGCACCCATGAGCGCGTTGGCACATGCGCGGGGGCAGATCGCGGGCCTGATCGGTGGTGCGCCTGACGAGATCACCTTCACCGGCAGCGGGTCCGAGGCCGACGCGATGGCGATCCGGGGCGTCGTACTCGCCGCGATCGACGCGGGCATTGACCACCCTCAGGTGATCACCCAGACCACCGAGCACCCAGCTGTCCTCGCCGCTTGCCGGTACCTCGAGCAGCATCACGACGCGCAGATCACTCACCTGCCCGTCGACGGCCACGGACTTGTTGACCCAGAGCTGTTGCGGACCGCGCTGACGCCGCGGACCGTGCTGGTCACGATCATGCACGCCAACAACGAAACCGGTGTCCTGCAACGACTTCCCGAGCTCGCGGCGATCACTCATGAGCACGGTGCACTGTTCCACACCGACGCGGCGCAAACAGTCGGCAAGATCCCGGTGGACGTTGCCGCGCTCGGCGCTGACCTGCTCACCGTTGTCGGGCACAAGATGTACGCCCCGAAGGGCATCGCGGCCCTGTATGTCCGGGACGGGGTGCACCTGCAGCCGCTGATCGGCGGTGGCGGGCAGGAACGTGGACTGCGCGCCGGCACAGAGAACGTTCCCTACGCCGTCGCACTGGGCGCCGCCGCCGACCTGGCCGCCGCCGACCTGGCCGCCGGTATGCCGACCCAGTTGGCGGCCCTGCGGGACCGACTGCACGACACGATCGCCGAGCACCTACCCTCCCGGGTCCACCTCAACGGCCATCCCGACCACCGGTTGCCGCACACCCTGAACGTCAGCATCGACGGGGTCGTCGCGAATGACGTGCTCGCACGTTGCCCCACTTTGGCCGCGTCCACCGGTTCGGCTTGCCACGCCGGAGCACAGCAACCTTCCCCGGTATTAATCGCGATGGGCCGACCCGAACAGGCCGCCGTGGGTGCATTCCGCTTATCCCTGGGACGTTGGACCACCACTGGCGACATCGAGCACGCGGCTGAGGTTTTGACTGAAGCAGCCCGGTAGTCCCTCGCGCCAACGGGGTGAAACCTCACAAATGATCCTTCGAAACGTATTGCCGCTCCATCTCCAACACTCTGTTGGTTTATGAATCATTGGAAGATTGGTCCTGCGCGTTCGGCCCGCCCCGTCGTGGTCCGCGGCCCGCGGCTGCTCATCGCTGCCGTGCTGGTAGCGCTGGTGGCCACCGCGTGCGGCGCCAGCAGCGGCAGTACTTCGGTGACCGGGACGGAAGTGCCGTCCGTGCTGCGGGTGGGGGTCATCCCCAACATCGCCCCCGAAGACCAGCGGGCGAAGTACGAGCCGCTGCGGGAGTACCTGCAGACCGAGTTGGGCACCGAGGTCGAACTCTTCGTGGCGACCGACTATGCAGGGGTCGTCACCGCGCTGACCGGCGGCAAGATCGACGTCGCCTACCTGGGTGGCCTGACCTACGTGCAAGCCGAGCAGCAGTCCGACGTCGTCCCGCTGGTCACCGAGGTCGACCGGGAGACCGGCACCACGAAGTATCAATCGGCGATCGTCGTCCGCAGCGATTCCCCGCTGCAGTCCGTGCAGGACCTGCTGGCTTCCGGGGGGACCTTCGCGTTCGGTGATGTCAGCTCCACCTCCGGCAGCCTGTACCCGCGGATCATGCTCGACGAGGCCGGCGCCGAGTGCTCCAGCAGCACCATCGCCGACTGCCCGCCGCTGGCCAAGACCACCTTCACCGGTGGGCACGACGCCACTGCGAAGGCCGTCGTCGCGGGCAGCGTCGACGCCGGTGGGCTCGAACTGCGAATCCTGCATCGCCTGGAACAGGACGGGTCCGTGGATCCGGGGGCGCTGCGGGCCATCGCGACGAAGGACGTCATCGGCTATCCGTGGGTCGCCCGTGCCGCGCTCGGCGAGCAAACCTTGACCAAGATCCGCGGCGCCTTCCTGGCCATCGACGATCCCACCCTGCTGGACCTGTTACGCGCCAAAAAGTACGAAGCCGTCACCGCCGCCGACTACGACGAGATCCGGCAGCAGGCGGAGGTTCTAGGCCTGCTCACGAAATAGCCCAGCCACTCTCACGCACTGCTCGGCCAAAGAGGAAACTGCTATGCGGGTAGAAGTCCGTGACTTGATCGTGCAATTCCCGCAACGCCCCGACCGCGCCCTGGACGGTGTCGATCTGACGGTCGAACCGGGTGAACAGGTCGCCCTGCTCGGGGTGTCCGGTTCGGGCAAGACCACCCTGCTGCGAGCACTCGTCGGCGCGGTCCGCCCGATTACCGGCACCGTCACCGTCGGCGGCGCGAGCGTCACCGGCTCCCGTGAGGAGCAGCGTCGGGTACGGCTGCGCACCGGCATCATCCGTCAACGGGACGACCTGGTCGTCGGGATGCGTGCCCAGACCAACGCCATCATCGGCACGGCGTCGACCTGGGGACCGGTGGACTGGCTGCAGGTGCTGTCCGGTCGGGTCCCCACCCGGTACCGGGAGCCACTGACCGCGCTGGCCACCCGGCACGGAATCGACAGTCACCTGCGCGCCCGGATCGAGCACCTGTCCGGCGGGCAACGGCAACGCATCGCCCTGGTACGGGCACTGCTGCCCGACCCGGACCTGCTGCTGGCCGATGAACCCACCAGCGGGTTGGACCCCGTTGCCGGGCGCACCGCGGTCACCGCCCTGCAGACCGTGCCGCAGGCAACCGTCATTGTCAGCACCCACGACATCGGCGTCGCCCGCCGTTTCCCGCGGGTCGTCGCGCTCCGCGCCGGACGAGTCATCTTCGACGGCCCACTGCCCGATGACGACGACATCGCAGCGCTCTACGAACCGGTCGGAGTCCTGTGATGAGCCAGGACCAGATCCGGCCCGTCGAGGTGCCGGTCCCCGGACGTTGCGCGGGACCACCGCCGCTCAAGCCGGCCGCCGAACAACCCGACCGATCTACCAGCGGCTATGTGCGGCGGTTCCGGCGGCTGGCACTGCTCGTGGTGATCGCCGGTGCCGTGACCTGGGCACTGCTGGGCACCGGGGTCGGCATCGCGTCGCTGTATGAGGGGCGCGCCGGGGCGGGACGACTGATCGGTGGGATGTTCCCGCCGAACCTTTCGGCGGACCTTCTGAACTCGGTCGCCGCGGCCGTGTTCGAGACACTCCAGATCTCCATCGCCGGCCTGTTCTTCGGTGCCCTCCTCGGCCTGCCACTTGCCCTGCTGATCGCCGGTAACGTCCGTGGACCGGCGTGGCTGGCCAGCGCCGCCCGCCTGTTCGCCACCTTCATGCGGTCGGTCCCCGAACTGTTGTGGGCGCTGCTGTTCGTCAGCACCGTCGGGCTCGGCCCCGCTGCCGGTGTCTACGCGATCTCCCTGCACGCCGCCGGCATGCTAGCCAAACTCGCCTCCGAGCAGCTGGAAGCGGTGGATCCCGCACCGGTCGAAGCGGTCCGGCTCACCGGCGCGACCCGGACGGCGACCGCCGTCCTGGCGATCGTCCCGCAAGCCCGGAACAACCTCGCGTCCCTGCTGCTCTACCAGTGGGAATGCAACATCCGCAGTTCCGCGGTCATCGGGTTCGTCGGCGCCGGCGGCATCGGCCAGGCCCTGGGCGTCTCGCTGCACCTGTTCCGCTACCAGGAACTGGCCACCCTGCTCATCGCCCTGGTGCTGATGGTCATGACAGTCGACCGCATCTCCCGGGCACTGCGCCGCAGCATGGGCGCCTCGGTTGCCACGTCCCGCAAGGCCGATTAACTCTCGCCCATCCACACCAAACTAAGCTACGGTATTGCAACGACTATTGGAGGACACCATGGGAATCCTATTCGTGCTGCACGATCCGCCCTACGGCACCGAACGTGTCTACAACGGGATGAGGTGGGCGATCGAGGTCGCCCGACAGGACGAAGAGGTCAAGGTCTTCCTCTTCGGTGACTCCGTGGTCGCTGTCATGGACGGGCAGAAGGTTCCCAACGGCTACTACAACGTCGGCAAACAGGTCGCCACTTTGGCCCGGCTCGGCGGCGAGATCGGTTCCTGCGGAACATGTCTGGACGCCCGAGGCATCACCGAGGAGATGATCGCCAAGGATGCGCACCGCTCGTCGATGAAGGAGCTGACCGAGTGGACCCTGTGGGCGGACAAGGTGATCAATGTCTAGCACCCGCTCACCGGCCGGTGGCCGCCATGTCGTCATCCTGGGCGGCGGCGTCGGCGGATTGAGCACCGCAGCCCAAATTCGCAAGTACCTGACCGAGGACGACATCGTCACCGTCGTCGACCGGCAAGGCCGTCACGTTCAAGGACTGTCGCTGCTGTGGATCCTGCGGGGCTGGCGGAGCCTCGCCGAGGTCACGGTCCGGCCCACCGCCGGTGTGCTGCCCGGGGTCCGGCTGCTCCGCGCCGACGTCCAGCGCATCGACCTCGACAAGAAGACCGTGACAACGACGGAAGGCCCGTTACGGTACGACGCCCTAGTCATCGCCCTCGGCGCCGAACTCAATGCCGGCCGGGTGCCGGGCCTGCCAGAGGCACTGCACAGCGGCACTGCCGACGAGTTCTACACACCCTCCGGCGCGCACGCCGCCCACGAGCGGCTGCGTTTCCTGCGCTCCGGGAAGGTCGCAGTGGTGGTGGCTGCCATGCCCTACAAATGTCCCGGGGCGCCGTGGGAGGCTGCCTTTCTCACCGCCGACCTGCTCCGGGAGACCGGTACCCGCGACAACGTGGACCTGCAGATCTACACCCCCGAGCCACAACCCATGCCTGTCGCCGGCCCCGTCGTCGGAGCGGCACTGGTGCAGCTGCTGGACGCCAACAACATCGGGCACCACTTCAACGCCTCGATCACCGGCATCGACAGCACCGCCGGGCAGCTGACCTTCGCCTCGGGAGATTACGCGGAATTCGACTACGCCCTGGTCATCCCACCCCACCAGCCGCCGGAACCAGTCAGACTCGCGGGGTTTTCCGAAGCCGGATGGATCTCGGTCGACGCCCACACCCTCACCACCAGCCAGGATGGTGTCTGGGCGCTGGGGGACAACGCATCGATCGCCCTGACCAACGGCAAACCCCTACCCAAGGCCGCTGTCTTCGCCCGCGGTCAAGCCGCCGCCGCCGCGGCCGGCGTCGCCCGGTACCTCGGCCGGCCGGCACCCGACACCCGGTTCGACGGGCTCGGTCACTGCTACCTCGAAATCGGTGGGCACCTGGCCGCGAAAGGCGCCGGCAACTTCTACGCCCCCGGCGGCGCCGACGTACAACTCTCCCCACCCTCAGCCGAAACCCACGACGAAAAACAACGCGAAGAGGCCGCCTGGCTCGAGCAATGGAACACCGTCACCGTCTAACGAATCGACGACCCGCCGATTCTCGATGAGGAATTCAGCCGTCAACCCGCCAACAACGAGTCCCTAGCAAGACCTTGAGCTGACAGGACGGTCGAGGACCGCGACTCGGCCGCAATGAATCCACCCCGACGGCAGTTGTTGTAGGAAACAGACAACGATCCGCAACCTTGGAAGTGGGACAGTCCACGACGCGATGATCGAGGGCGGCCCGTCACGCTCAACGGACAGTCCCAGATATCGGATCCGATATTGCGTGTCACCCCATCCGTACAAACCGGACTTCCGGTACATTCGTTGTGT
>JBBRVZ010000114.1:0-9707 GCA_038246445.1 Mycobacteriales bacterium | reverse complement strand
CGCCGCCGCGCTGGGCGCGATGGAGGCGGGGGCCGTGACCAACATGTGGAAGGTCGCCGGCCAGCGAGTCGTCTTCGTTGTCCTCGAGATGCCATCACCTGAGGCCCTCGACCGGGCGCTCGGCGGTCTGCCGATCGTGCGTGAGTTGGGCCCAGGCGTGACCACCGAGGCGTGGCCGATCTACGACTACCAGGTATACGCGCAGGATCTGAACGACGGCGTGCACGGGCCGTAGGGGGCGCATCAACCGGCTTGTACCGCGCCAGGCGCGGCTGGGGGCTGGCGCGTGTTGCCTGCCCGGCAAGAATGGACATGAAACCGTTGCCCCACGCGCATCGCGGAACGCTGAGGCGGCCCCGGGTAACACGTTCGTCCCGACGTCGTCGTGACGAAATGTGGCCCGGGCTGCACCAATGCCAGGTGGTCACTGCCCCGTCTCCTGCACCAGTGATCGCCTGTCTGGCGCGAACTCCAACCAGTTTGCAACATCTGGGCGAGGCCAAGACGTGCCATGTGTTGTCGAACTGGTCGGAGTTCGACGGATCGTCCTCGGTGTCCGGTGATCGGGACTCGGTGGATTTCACCCGCCGAAGGGCATCCGGGTGCTGGATCGGTCAGGTCTTTCTTTGCGTAAAGAGTCGCCGTTGCGGTTCTTTTCGTGTTGCCTCTACACGCCGGATTCAGCGACTGTGGCGGCTCGTTACATGTAACATCGCGGTATGCCCTCCACCCGCGAACGAGTACGCGAGCACCGAGCGCGATTGCGCGCCCAGGGGCTGAGGCCGATTCAGATCTGGGTGCCAGACGTGCGCGCACCAGAATTCGTCGCGGCGGCTCACCAGCAATCGGCTGCCATCGCGGCCAGTGAGCGTGACGCCGACGATCAAGCCTTCGTCGACGCGATCTCCGTCGACTGGGGCACCGACGTCGAGTCTGCCGAGTGAGGCGCGGCGATATTCATGTCGCGGCTGCGCGAGGCGTCTACACAGGCAAGCCCAGGCCGGTGGTCATCGTTCAGGACGATCGGTTCGACGCAACGTCGTCGGTCACAGTCTGCCCGCTCACGACCAACCCAGTCGAAGCGCCGTTGACGCGAGTTGCGGTCGAACCCGCCGCGGCGACAGGCATCGATCAGTCCAGTCACATCATGGTCGACAAGATCACGACGATGCCACGTGTCAACCTTCGTGATCGTCTCGGTCGGATCGCCGACGATGATCTTGTCCGACTGGACCGTGCCATCCTCGTCTTCCTCGGTCTGGCGGACTGAGCCCGACCGGTCGTCACCAGATTGCCCGCGTCGGGCACTCCGCGGGAAGGCACAGAGCCGGTTCGGGCGACATGCACCAAGACATGACTGGGGTGGCCGCGGCGAGTGCGCCAGCTTCACGGCGGGTACCTCGCACTCGATGCTCTGATCGCCAACACCGACCGACACGAAGAGAACTGGGCGGTCATCAGGAGCAAGGACGCCGACGTCCGATTGTGTGCGAGCTACGACCACGCCACCAGCCTCGGGTTCAACCTGAGCGACGAGCGTCTGGCCCCGGATCCGGGAAAACTTCACGCCTGGCTCGAGCGAGGGACCGCCAGAAGGTTCGAGGGCGGACGGCGACTGACTCTCATCAGGCAGGCCGTTCAGGCCCTCGATCTCGCACCCCACCGGGCTCGCCCGTTGTGGGCGAGCTCGGTTGTCAACCTGGTTATGGTTTCGTTGCGTGTGCTCTTCTGGTGGAGTTTTCTGGCTCCGTCCCCACGGGGTGGGACTTCTTCGCCGATCCGATATGGACTCCGACTACTGACTGAGGCATCGGCCGCCCGCACCATTCGACGGCGAGTCCGCGAAAGTCGAACCTTCTGGACGGCGTCGGCCCCAAATGATCGGTCGGTTTGCCCCTCCGTAGGCCGAATCTTCAACTCGGGACGCTGTGGTCGTTCTGTGGGCAGGCAAATGTTGGGCGACACCTCGCGCCCAGGTTCGGGTGTCAGCGGATCGATGCAGGGCTCGGGCGGCTCCCGCAGCCGGGCCAGGAACACCGCCAGTGCCGGGGCGACCATTAGCATCTCGAAGGTCCGCAGCACCTGTACCGCCTGCACGTACGTAGCGCTGGTGTCGGTCTCGGCCGCGATGGCCAGCACTGCGAACAGCCCCGCCCGGTGACGTGGCAAGGTACCCGGCGAGCGGGCTGATCGGTCGGCGGGCGCATGTAGCAAACCCATCCCGGCGCCCCCGAGGATGGATCACCACCGTGAGGGTCAGCGCGGATGGAAGCACCCGCCGCAACAGCTTCAGGCTGGCCCTGGTGAAGCCCAGTCCATCCGCAATCCGATGGCGCCGTAGGGGATCTGCGCCAGCCAGGCGAGTGCGTGGGTACCGAGGGATACCCCGCGAGCGTCACCGCTGCCGTCAACACCAGCGGCCCCAGCAGGGTGCCTGCTGGAAGCTTCAAGCCCAACGTCACCCAGCGCGATCAACAATCCCATCGACGCACAGACGACCGTGAAGGCCAGGTCGACCGCCCACCGATGGCTTCCCGCGACCGCGGGCACTCTGAAGCGGAACGCACCTACACAATGGCCAGCAGCCACGACATGAACTCAGCGCGGTCGGTAGGCCTCGTTCCGGTGGTCGATACGGAGGACAACCACCTCGCGCCGATCCTCGTGTAGGCGGTACAGGATCCGGTAGGTACCGCGACGGGCAGACCAGATGCCAGCGAGGTCACCCCGCAACGGCTTGCCGACCCGGTGTGGTTGTGCCACCAGGGCGGTCGTGAAGAAGTCGATCACTGCTGCGGCAACTGCTTCGGTAAGGCGGTCGGTCAACGCCCGCCGGGCGGGCGGGGTCACCACGAGCTCGTATGGTTCCGGCTGGGTCAAGGGGCGAGGCGGCGGACAGCATCGATGCCACGGATTACATCGCCGCTGGCATAAGCACTGTCGGCCTCGCGGATGTCGGCCAACGCCTCGGGGTCGCTCAGGATGGCGATGGTCTCCTCGAGGGCGGCGAGATCCGCCGGACTGATCACCACGGCGGCATGGCGACCGTTGCGGGTGATGATGACGCGCTCGTGTTGGTGTTCGACTCGGTCGACGACTTCAGACAGATGGTCGCGAACCGAACGCAGCGGTTCGGCGGTACTCACGGCCACAATTGTGGCGCACTCCGTAGCGAGTGTCCACGATGTGCCGGACGTTGATTGTTCCTGGCCCGCGCCGGTGCTGGTGAGGACAAGGGGCCAGAACGGGCTGTTCAATGGCGGCGCGCATCTGGGGCGTACGGAGGTTCTGTGTCTGCGCCCCCGTCGTCCCATTCTACTGGTCGCAGATCCGGCAGATCAGTGACACGCCGATGCCGCGGCCGCCGACCATCGTGGCCAGCTTGGTGCCGAAGCCGCGTTCGTAGGTCGACTCTACCGCGCCCGTGGTCACGTCCGGCCCGGAGTCGGACACCGTTACCTGACGTTCGAACGCGTCCTCCCTCACCCCCACCGTGATCACCGGCTCTGCGCGTTCGCGACCGCGTCGAGCGCGTTGTCGACCGGGTTCCCGACGACCGCCGTCCCGTCGGTCGGCAGGCCGGGGCTTGAGGCGGTCGCAGCGAGCAATTCCGCACGTGACGACAGTCAACCGTCGCCCTTGTCAGCAAGAGCCTTCATCTCGCCCAAAGTCGCGCTGACCGGCGTCTGTTTGCAGTACACCGACCTGGATGGCTGCCCTACCTCGACGAAGCGTGTAAGTCCCGGTGTCCACCGTTGACTGGGGGGCGCTCTGCTCATGCCGCACACCGCGAAACTCGTTGCTGCGGAGCAATTTGTCGTCCCATCTATGGGTCATCCGCGCTGACGTCCGGTCCGGACCTGACGACTTCATGCAGATTCACCAGGACAGCCGATGATCAGGTCAAGGCCCTGAAGCGCCGGTCGTCAATTCCCTTCGCTCTTCCGCGCCCGCCCGGGGGTCCCTGAGCAGCAAGCAGACCGGCCGCCGGTTCAGGAGATATCGTCACCCCATGACAGACGTCGGTGCTTCGCCGGTGATGGCGGATGTGCGAGCTCGTCGGGATGACATTCTGGCCACGGTCCGGCGTCATCGTGGACGATCAGTCCTGGTCTTTGGGTCCGTCGCCCGCGGGGAGGAGCACTCCGGCAGCGATATCGACCTCCTTGTGGATTTCGAGAAGTCCAGTTCGTTGTTCGACCTCCTGCATTTGCAGGACGCTCTCGAGGAGCTACTTGGTCGTTCAGTTGATCTTGTCTCTTTGGGCTCGTTGACGTCCAGGGACGATCATATTCGAGCTGAAGCAATCCCGTTGTGAGTCGATCAGATGAGCTCCGACTGGCCGATATGCTCGAGGCTGCCGATTTAATCCGCGTTCTCGTTCATCGGGGTCGCGAGGCATTTGAGCACGATCCGGCTATCAAACCGGCGATAGAGCGTTGTTTGGAGATTGTGGGTGAGGCAGCAGGGGCATTGTCCGAGGAGTTTCGACTGTCGATCCCGGGGGTTACGTGGTCAGATGTCCGCCGATTGCGGATCGTGTTGGCGCATCACTACCATCGCGTCGATCCAGACCAACTATGGACAATGGCGACCATCGACATTCCTGAAATGGTCAACGCTTTGGGTGATCGCTGCTAGTGTGACGTGAATGAGGTTCCTTTACCTCGGGCGCGTGCGGAAAGATGTCGCCTGCGGGCTTGTTCCATGTGACCGGTTGACAGTCGGTGTTCCGCTTGTCGACGAATCTGGTGATCGCTACGATCGGTGCACTAGCAGCGGGGGTGGTTGGTGGCGAATTTAGCCGAGGGGCTTTACGAGAGTCTGCTGACCGAACGACTCCAACGCGAACTCGACGCCACCGAACAACTGGTCCCTCACCTTCAGGCGGTCGACCCTGCCGAGCAGCCCGAGGTTCTCGCGCGACACATCCGGGACGCCACGTTCCGAGCCCTTTCGGCGCAGCGCGACCCCGCCAGACGCCTTGAGCTCGTCAATGCGCTGCTCAGCATCCTCAGCCAGGACGAGGACGCAACGAGCGGCGATCCGCGTCAGCTACTCGATTTGACCCGGCCACCGGTGCCGGGAATGGCCGCGGTCTCCACCCAACGCCCCGCCATCCCGTTGTCGGACGCGGCGCTGCTCACCAATGCGCCCAAAGAGCCATCGCTCGGGGTGGAGCTTCGTAAAGAGTTGGAATCGGCGGACCACGTCGACCTGCTCTGCGCGTTCGTCAAGTGGCACGGGCTAAGGGTTCTCGAATCCGAACTCACTAGACTCCGTGAACGTGGAATACGGCTTCGGGTCGTCACCACCACCTACGTCGGCGCCACTGAGCGCTTGGCATTGGATCGGCTGGTCAGTAAGTTCGGTGCGGAGGTCAAGATCCAATTCGAGGCACTGAGGACCCGACTGCACGCAAAAGCCTGGCTGTTCCGACGAAACAGTGGTTTCGACACCGCCTACGTCGGGTCGTCAAACCTCTCTCGCAGCGCGCTCCTCGAGGGACTGGAGTGGAACGTCCGACTTTCCAGGGTCGCCACCCCAACTCTCATGGCCAAGTTCTCGGCCACATTCGATACCTATTGGAACGACGCCAGCTTCGAGACCTACGACCCGGAGCGGGACGGAGATCGTCTGGACGATGCCTTGGCCGACGCTTCAGGGGCGGGTCGCCTACGCGGGGTTCACATCTCCCTATCCGGGCTCGAGGTCAGGGCCTATCGGTATCAGGCCCAGATGCTCGAGGCCCTGACCGTCGAGCGCGAGGTGCACGATCGGCACCGCAACCTCGTCGTCGCGGCCACCGGTACCGGCAAGACGGTCGTCGCCGCATTGGATTACCGGGGACTTTGCGAACCCACCGCGCCAACGAGACCGTCGCTGTTGTTCGTTGCCCACCGCCGGGAGATACTCGAGCAGTCACTCCGCACCTATCGCGAGGTGCTGGGCGACCAGAACTTCGGCGAGCTGTATATCGCCGGTGCCAGACCCGAGAGATGGCGGCACGTCTTTGCCTCCGTCCAATCGCTGAATTCTTACGGCGTGACCAGTATTCCCAGCGACGCCTTCGAGATCGTCGTCATCGACGAATTTCATCACGCGGAGGCCGCCACCTACCGATCGGTTCTCCGGCATCTCCGGCCGACGGAAATGCTCGGCCTCACCGCCACTCCGGAACGCGCCGACGGCGTTGACGTCCGGTCGTTCTTCGGCGGTCGCACGGCCGTTGAACTACGCCTGTGGGACGCGCTGAGCGCCGGGCTGCTGAGCCCTTTCCACTACTTCGGGCTCGCCGACGGCACCGATCTGCGAGGGATCGAGTGGAAGCGAGGTGGATACGACCTGGACGCGTTGTCGAATGTATACACCGGCAACGACGCGCGAGCGGCGGTCGTACTCAGACAGGTGCAAGACAAGGTCGCCGACCCCGGACGGATGCGCGCGTTGGGATTCTGCGTATCGGTGGCGCACGCCCGATACATGGCCCAAGTCTTCAACGACCACGGGATTCCGTCCCGGTCTGTCACCGGAGCGACCCACCAGCGGGACCGGGAGGAGGCCCTGCGGGACCTTCGAGAATGCAGGGTCAACGTCCTGTTCACCGCGGACCTTTTCAACGAGGGTCTTGACCTGCCCACCGTCGACACCGTGCTCTTCTTGCGGCCCACGGAGAGCGCAACAATCTTCCTGCAGCAACTGGGCCGCGGGCTGCGGCTCGCGCCGGGTAAGGCCGTGCTCACCGCATTGGACTTCGTGGGCCAGCACCGCCGGGAGTTTCGGTTTGACATCCGATATCGGGCGCTGACGGGGGCAACCCGACGCGGTCTGCTCTATCAAGTCGAGCAAGGCTTTCCGTTCCTGCCATCGGGCAGTCAAATCATTCTTGACGAACAAGCGCAGCGACTCGTGTTGGAGAACATCAAGAATCAGCTCACCAGCCGCTGGCCGACGATGGTGTCCGAGCTCCGCTCCTGCGGCGATCTTGATCTCTCGACATTCCTGAATGAATCCGGCATCGAGGTCGCCGATGTACTGAGGTCCGACCGCAGTTGGACCCGGCTACGGCGCGATGCTGACCTGTCGACACGTCATGGCGGGCCGTTGGAGGGCGCCCTTCTCAAACGGATCCGAGCGCTCGCGCACGTCGACGATCCGAACCGCGCGACGTCCTATCGCGCATTGATGGCTGATCAGGCACCCGGCTACAGGGACCTCCCCGATCTGGACAAGAGCTTCGCGCGCATGTTGTTGTTCTCGCTCTGGCCGAGCGGCGGGTTCGGCTCGTTCGACGCCGGGCTGCATAGCCTGCGGACCGAGCCGGCTGTCCGTGACGAGATCCGGGAGGTCGTGGACCTCTCCTTCGATCAGGCCCGTCATGTCACCCTTGCTGGCCACGGGCGACTGTCGGGACTACACCTGCGGATTCACGGGCGGTACCAGCGCGAGGAGATCCTAGCGGCCCTTGGTCACGCCACGCTCGGCCGGGTGCCGGCCACGTTCCGGGAGGGTGTACTGCGAGCCACCGAATGGGACGCGGACGCGTTCCTGATAACCCTGAAGAAGTCGGACACCGACTTCTCACCGAGCACGATGTACCACGACTACGCCATCAGCCCAAGCCTTTTCCATTGGGAGTCCCAGTCGACCACCTCCGTTGACTCGCCGACCGGCCAGCGCTATTTGCATCACCAGGAGCGGGGTTCGTCGATCCTGCTGTTCGTGCGGGACCAGAAGACCAACGAGATGGGCACCGAGCCGTACATGTTCCTGGGGCCGGCGACGTATGTCAGTCATACCGGCGACCGACCCATCGCCATTACTTGGCGGCTGGACCATCCGATGCCGATTGATCTCTTCGGCCTGGCGTCCGTTGCGGCCGGCTGAGCGCTATGCAGGGACGGACTTTTCGTTTGCCGCCCCTGCGAATCAAGGACTGGATAACCGTTTGACTTGGGAATTGTTACGGTCAGCTGCGGTCGCTGGTGACCGTCGAAGATCTTGCCGGTGGTGATGACGCTCGTCAGTGGCGGGTGGGCCCATCCGCCGCCTTCTCCAGGGTGCCCTCCGTTGGACTCCGCATGGCATCCGGGTATGCCACCCGGCACGTGGCAGCGCGGCCCCGTGTAACCCGATGGGTTTCGCTGTTGCCCGACGATCTGCTCACTGCCCGAATCGGAACGTTCACCAGATGTCGAGGACGGGTGACCACCGGCGAGCAACCGCATGGGCTTGCCGGACAGTCTCGGCCGTGCGGAAATATTGTGGGCGATCGCTGCCAGCACCATCCTGACGCTGTTGGCCGGGGGAACTCCGAGGGGGGTGGCCGAGGGCGTACTGGGAATGGCCAAGACCGACTTGATGATCGCGTGTTGGTGGCGGGTGACCTCGGCGTCAGTGACCGATTCGGTGTAGGTGTGAAGAACGGGTGATGCGGCCAGACAGGGAACAACCCGTCGAAGCAACCCGCAAGCCCTGTCCAGATCTGGCGTAGAAGTACGAGTTACTCGAAGGAGGGTACTAATCAGCGACACCCTCCCGTGCGAGCCACCGCTTCGACTTCCTAGGATCAGGTCACGCGGCCCGTCGGGCATCCCTCACCGAGGGACAGACCCCCACCCGCACGAGTCTTTTCGTGCTGCCCGGGGGGCCCTGAGTGACGTTGTTGCGCCATCGCGGTCGCGCCTTCGCAGAGTTCGTGGCCGCGCCGTTGACGTTAAAAGCCAGACTGGCAGAGCCGCTTCGACAGCGGACCGGCCGGCGGCCCGCACCGGCCGAGATGCGATCCTGGTCCGGCAGCCTGCCCATCCTTGCCCAGGACCTTCTCGACGCAGGTTTGGACAACGTCGAGGTCCTCGTCGAGCACCAACTCCCGCTGACCAGCAAACGGGTCGACGTCATCCTGGCCGGACAGCAAGCGCGGACGGGCGCGGCGTCCTACGTGCTCGTCGAGCTCAAGTAGTGGAGCGATGCGTTCCTGTACGACCACACCGGCGAGCTCGTCACGGTTCCTGGGGTGCTGGGTGGCCCGCGACTACATCCGGTCGCCCAAGTGCAGCGTTACTGCGACTATCTCGTCGACTTCACCAAGACTCTGCGCGACGAAGCCGACCCCGTCGCCGGTGCCGCGTACCTGCACAACGCGACGACGGACCTCGAACAACGTCTCGGTGCCTACCCACAGTCGGGTCGCGGCAGGCTCTTCACCGGTGCCGGACGCGGCCGGTTCGTGGAATTCCTGCGCTCGCGACTCGATCCAGGCGCCTCAGGAGCTCCGTACGCTGACCGACTGCTGCGGTCCGCTGCCGCACCCTCGCGTCAACTCCTGACCGTCGTCGCCGACGAACTCGCGGCCCGGGAGCAGTTCATCCTGCTTGACGAGCAGGCGGTCGCCTTCGACCTGGTGCTGCACGCCGTTGAGGAGGCACGGGCCAGCGACCGGAAGACGGTTGTGATCATCAGCGGCGGTCCGGGCAGTGGCAAGAGCGTCATCGCGCTTTCCCTGATGGGCGCACTGGCCACCCGCGGCCAGACCATCGTGCATGCCACCGGCTCGCGGGCATTCACTCAGACGCTCCGAGACGTTAGCGGTTTCCGAAAAAACCGAGCCACAACCGTCTTCAAGTATTTCAACTCGTTCATGGATGCAGAATGCAATGGGCTGGACGTGCTGATTCTCGACGAGGCACACCGAATCCGGGAGACCT
>JBBRVZ010000113.1:0-9819 GCA_038246445.1 Mycobacteriales bacterium | reverse complement strand
GACGTTGCGATGATGGGCTACGGATACGACGGCGGCGGCGGGTGGATGTGGGTTTTCGGCGGCTTGATGATGGTCGGTGTTGTGGTCGTGATCGGTCTGGCGGTGTGGGCGGTCGTCACCGCGACCACTCGTGGAACCGGTGTCCGGACCGCCCCGGAGAGTTCGTCGGCGGGCGGACGTGACCGGATACGGCAGGTGTTGGACGAGCGGTACGCCCGAGGTGAGATGACCTCGGAGGAGTACACCGAGCGTCTGCACACGCTGGGGCTGTGACCATGCGCCCTTTGAGCCGGCGGCGGGCCCTGCAACTCGGCGGACTCGGCGTGGCCGGCATCGTCGCCGGTGGCGCAGGCATGGCCTGGGCCGGGACCACCCGGTACGCGCCTGTCCAGGGTGAAACCCTCACCGCGCCAGAGGTTCTCAGCAGTACCGCCGGGAACC
This sequence comes from Mycobacteriales bacterium, assembly GCA_038246445.1. Taxonomy (GTDB): domain Bacteria; phylum Actinomycetota; class Actinomycetes; order Mycobacteriales; family Nakamurellaceae; genus Nakamurella. The sequence continues at coordinate 9,378 of JBBRVZ010000113.1, read as the reverse complement.
TCGACGTCACCTTGGAGGCAGCGGCGGGCAGCGGGTCGGTGGCCGGGCAGAACGCATCGACGTTGCGATACAACGGCGGCCTCCCCGGACCGACGCTGCGCCTGCGGCCCGGGGATCACCTGGGGATCGACCTGGTCAACCGCCTCACCGCACCGACGAACCTGCACACCCACGGACTGGAGGTTTCACCGCGGGGCAACAGCGACAACCCGTTCGTGGTGGTCAACCCCGGTGAGGCGTTCCGTTACGACTATCAGATCCCGCAGACACACCCGGCAGGCACGTTCTGGTACCACCCGCACCACCACGGCCTGGTCGCCGACCAGGTTTTCGCTGGTCTCTACGGGGCCATCGTCATCGAGGAACCGGACCCACCCCAGGTCGGCGCGGACCGGGTGTTGGTGATCTCCGACATCACGCTGGACGGTGCGGGCGCCGTCCCACCGGCCACCGGGAGGCAACGAATGATCGGCAGGGAGGGCGACCTGGTCCTGGTCAACGGCCGGGCCAATCCCACGCTGACTGCGCAACCGGGCAACCGGGAGCGGTGGCGGATCGTGAACGCCTGCGTCTCCAGGTACCTGCGGCTACGCCTGGACGGCCAGGACCTGCACCTGCTCGGCATCGACCTCCCCCTGGGTGGTCGGCCGCAGCGGGTCGAGGAGGTGCTGCTCGCCCCCGGGAACCGCGCCGACATCCTCTTGGTCACCCGCGCCGGAACCAGCACCCTGGAAACACTTCCGTACGACCGGGGAACCCCGATGGGCATGGGCGGTGGAATGGGGTCCCAAAGCACAGACTCCGGCGGGTCGGCGATCGAACTGGTCACGCTGAACGTCTCCGGAACACCCGCCCCAGCCGGCGCCGCCCTCCCGGCGCGACCGGCCGTCCCGGATCTCCGAGACACCACGGTCACCACCCGGCGGACCCTCACCCTCGCCATGGGCATGGGCATGGGCATGGGCATGGGCATGGGCATGGGCAACGGTTCCGGCGATTCGGCCTTCACCATCGACGGGCGAGGCTTCGACCCCGCCCGGACCGACAACACCGTCGCGGCGGGCGCCGTCGAGGAATGGACCATCACCAACACCAGCCAGATGGACCATCCCTTCCACCTGCATGTCTGGCCGATGCAGATCCTAAGCATCGCCGGACGCGCGGTCGATCCGCCGACCTGGCAGAACGTGGTCAACGTCCCCGCTCGTAGCAGCAGCGTCGTGCGGATCGCGTTCAACGACCACACCGGCCGCACTGTCTACCACTGCCACATCCTGGACCACGAGGACAACGGCATGATGGGCGTCATCGACGTCGTCTGACCGTGAGATCCACACGTGGACTGAAAGGCTTGGTCACGTAATCGTCCGCGCCGACGCCAGTCCGACAAGCTTGTCGACCTTCTAGTGGTCCGTCTGTGATTTGATCTGGTTGAGGGTGGCGCGGCCACGTCGTACCTTGATGATGATGTCTTCCGCGGGGGCTTTCCAAACGTTCGGCCCAGGTCGTGATCGCGGCGGTGAGATCGGTGACGCCGGTGAACAACCGCTTCTTGATCTCAGGGGGGTCGAGTGGGCAAACAGGTTGTCCAGCACAGCATGGACCCCCATCATCAGTGATCGACAAAGCCGCCGTAGTCATCACCACATAATATCCAATAACCATGTCAATTTGCAGACGGACCAGTGTGTGCCGTGACGAGGATGACGTAGGCATCGCTGTAGGTGAGCAACTAAAGGTCCCGGCGCGGTCATTTCCCGTCTCTCAGAGGCGACCTGTGCCCGCCAGCGGGGCAGCGAGTCGGGCGACGATCGCTTCTTGTTCTCCTACGTTCAGGACTGTCACACTCCACCTGTGAACAGTGGACCCGTCCCTATCGAACGTGGCGTGCGTGCCAGATCGCAGGACCCACAGAGTGTCCCGTGGGCCCTCGCGGGTGAGCGCGATGTCGTGGCCGTTGACACAACCTGGGGGTCAATTCAGGCGATTCAATGTGCACCGGGGGTGCAGACTGTCGGGGAACTTGAAGTAGTGGACATGGTTGCACGGGGAGCCGTGCTGATTGATACCCGTGTTGTGGGTTCCCGGGGTGGCCTTACTCTTCCCGGTGCGAAAGCACTGCCCCATGACCAGGTGGTCCAGCGTCGGGAGGAGTTGGACTGTTCTAGGGTCTCGATCCTGTTTTGTAATGGTCCGCAGTGCCCACAATCGCCGTCGGCGATCCGAGCCTTGCTCGACGTCGGGGTCCCGGCCGCATCACTGGCCTACTACCGTGGCGGCTTGCATGACTGGATCACTTTGGCGATGTCCACGGAAGTAGCCGAGTGACATGGGTCCCCCCGTCTGATCGCCAATCGTGACGATCCTGGATCCTGGGTATCAGCATCACCCTGATCGTTGTCACCGGCTTTCAGGGTGAGACGCCATCCAGGCACCAGAGTGGGTTCGGACTTGACCAATCGTTCCAGGTGGCGGCTGCGGACCGACCCCCACGTCACCAGAACTGCAGGAACACCGGCAGCACGAGCGCCAAGACCCCCTCGGCGAGCGCGACGCTGGAGGACAACAACACCGTTGCTGACGATCGGTTGGCCGACCTGGGGGGATTTGATCTTCGGGGTCGGCACCGTCAGTGTGACGGGTATCTGAATTGGACAACGGCCCTCCAGCCGTGAGTCCGGGAAGACGCTGCGGGAGGGCCGTGCTGGATGTGCGGACGCACCCGTTGGTCACGGTAGAGGCAGATCAGGAGCGGGTCGAGTCACGGTTGTCGAGCGGAGAGCTTGAGTGCCCGCGCTACCCATCATCGTTGCAGTCGCGGCCTCGCGGTCGGTTCCCTGCTGACCGGGTTGATCGCCGCGCTGCTGCCGGTACCGGAATGTTCGACCTCGCTGGCCACCATGATCGGGATCGGCGTCGGCATCGACTACGCGCTGCTGATGGTCACCCGATTCCGGGAATGGCAGGCCGCCGGAGCGCCCTGAGCAGGCGACGGTCGCGACGATGGACACCGCCGGCCGGTCCGTGCTGCTCGCCGGAAGCATCGTGGTGATCAGCATGCTGGGACTGTTCGGGATCGGATTGTCGTTCATGCGCGTGCCGCGCTGGTCACCATCGCTGCGATCCAGATCGTCCTACTCTCTGCGATCACCCTGTTCCCAGCCTTGTTCGGATATTTCGGTGCGCCGCTGCCGGTTGCACTCCGCTTGTACAACCACAGTGTGATTGCTGCGATCATGGCCGCGACGGCGCAGTTCTCGAACACCGCCCGAATGGACAAGGCTGTCCAGAAGGCCGTCGCCGGGATCGATGAGACCGCGTGGGTGCCCATCAAATACCCCGAAGCGATCTCCGACGAACAGCAGCAGCGGTGGATGTCCGACGCGCAGGTCGCCGAGACCACCTACACCGCCTTCACTTCCAAGGGCCGCAAACAGCAGGTCACCGCACGTCTGATCGTCCGCCGGGTCAAACGATTGAACCCGAGAACCGTCCCGCAGGGTGAGGACGAACTGTTCACCGTGTACCGCCGTCACGCGGTGTTCACCAACAGCACCGAGCCGATGCTGATCGCCGAGGCCCACCATCGGGACCACGCCATCGTGGCACAGGTCATCGCCGATCTGAAAGGCTCGGCCCTGGCTCATTTCCCGTCAGCTCGGATGAACGCGAACGCCGCGTGGTTGACCTGCGCGGTGATCGCCTACAACCTGTCCCGCGCTGCCGGGGTGCTGGCCGGCGGGAAACTGGCCAAGGCCCGCACCAGCACGATCCGGACGAAACTGATCAGCATCCCCGCCCGGATATCCAGCACGGCACGGACCTACACCCTGCACCTACCGCGAACTCTCGCCGCGAGGCGCCGTTCATGGCCATGTTCGACGCCGTCCTGGCGCCGCCGCAAGCGGTCTGACCCACCGATCCGACCGCCACCGCGGCCCAGCCCCGCACTACCCGGACACCCCGATGACCGATCGGGCGATGCCGTCCGCCACCACCAGGACAAGAAACATTCGAGATCAACAAGCGGAATCCAAGATCAACTACCCGCCACGCGATGGATCCAGGTTCAGGCTGAACCCGACGGAGTACTGCAGGCACTGCCCGGCCAGCCATGCAATTCCCCGCTGAAAGCGGCAGGCTGACCGACGAGCACCCTATTGTGAGCCGTTTGCATCAAGAGTGCGCCGAGTGCTCACCGACCAACGGCGCCTGCTATCTCCATCACCCCGATGTGGGCGGCGCCCTCACGGTGTGGCACCGCTCGGCGTTGTGGCCGTCATTGCGGCTTGTAGAAGGGGTAACGGCTGATCCTGGGTCCGACGCCATCGTCCTCCTCGCGACGGAGCGAGACGGTAACCACGACGCGTTCGGCGACGCGGGCCCGTCAATCTGGGGGGAGCGCGCGGCCGAACGTGAGCACCCGGCGGAGGTCGTCGCTCATCCGGCCTGCGAACTCCGCATCCGCGAGGGTTCCGGTCGCGTCGAGGATCGTGCTGAAGAAGCAGCGTGCCGCCGTCGCCAGTACGACGTCGAAGATCTCGGCGTCGTCCAGACCGCGGCGCCGCAGCACCTCGATGTCGCCGACCGTGATGTCGGCCGCCGCGCGGGCCGCCTTCGCGGCGAAGGTCGCGACGGCGCGCTCCTGGTCGTCGAGCGCTTCCGGCCAGCCGCCGGCCGCCAATTGCGCGACGTCCTGCTCGGTCAGGAACTGGTCCGCGAGGATCGCCCCGTGCGCGAGGCTGCAGTACGTGGACCGCAGTTCGCGTGCGGCGACCAGCGTCACGAGTTCGAAGCGACGCAGGGGCATCGTCGACGTGACGGCCGCCATCAGGGCTCGCCAGGCGTCGTAGGCCTGAGGTCTGGTGCTGAAGGCCTTCGCGTACGCGGGCAAGTGCCCCACCCGCTCTCGCTCGCGCGCGTACATCTGGGCGGTGGCGCCGGTCGCGGCGTCTTCGTCGATCGTGGCGAGAAGACTCATGGTGGTGTCCGTTCCATCCGATGGGTGGGGGTCAGTAGCTGAACGCTGTGGCCGCGCCGTCGCCGATCCACTGCCACATCGGCACGGTGCCACCGAGTTCCGCATTGCCGACGAGCGTTGCGTCGTCGAGCGATCGGGCGGAGAAGCAGATGGGGCACACCAGCGTCTCACCGCCGGCGTTCGTATAGCGCTCCACGAGGTCGGCCAACGGAGGACATCCGTCGCAGGCGACGCCCGTCGCAACGCCGAGCGTTGCAAGGCGGACCGCCTCCTTCGTCAGAAACATCAGCGTCGGGCGGCCCTGCTCCGCCGCACCGACTGCGACGAGGAAGGCCACTGTGACGCGCTCCGCGTCGTCGAGTCCCGTGGCGAGGCTGATAACTGCCTTGTTGCTCATCTCAGGTGCTCCTCTCGTCGCGGCACCGGCCGCGGTAGATGTGGGTGGCGTCAGACGACGGTGGCGGTGGCGGTGGTGGGATCGATGGTGGCCCGCACCTCGTACACCGCGTCGACAGGGAAGCCACCGCAACGACCGTGCTCCAGGATGAGCGCTTCATCGATTGCCTGGTACAGACAGAACAACTTGTCGTCCACGACGTAGCTGTGCACCCACTGGATGTCTGGGCCGAGGCCGCGCAGGACCTCGTTCGAATGCCCGGCCATCGACGCAAGGGTCCCGGCGTCCATTTGCCCGGCGCCCGGAACGGTGCGCTCGATCACGAATCTCGGCATATCGACTCCTGAGTTGTTGTACGGCGACGTGCTGACACACGAAACGTAAAGCGGCCTCAACGGCCGCACATGAGGCATTCACCTCATGCCCCGAGGTGTTTGGGCGGGCGGCGGATATGGTCCTGTCATGACGTCGTCGGGTGTGCGGCTCAACGAGTTGCTGGTCGCGCAGTCGCTCGCGACCGACCTCGGGTTGGGTCAGCCATCCGAGCACATGGTCCGGTCGGCACGGCTCAGCATGCGGCTCGGTGGTCGGCTCGGCCTGGACCAGCAAGAGCTCGCGACGCTCTACGACGTCAGCATCCTGACGTACGTCAGTTGCTGGGTGTACGGCAACGAGGTGGCGCTGCTGTTCGGTGACGACATCGACTTCCGGGCGCGAACCTACGACGTCGACTTCGGCGGCATGTCGGCGATGATGTTCATGCTGCGCAGGGCAGCCGGCGCCGGCGCCGGCTCGTCGAGGATCGACGGGTTGCGTAACGCGGCAACGTTTCTCGCGACAGGAGCACGTGGAGTCGTCGAGCAGATGGCGACCCACTGTGCGGCAGCCGGCGAGCTGGCGCGCCGGCTGGGACTGAGCGACGACGTCCGTGCCGGCGTGCAGCAGTCGTATGCGCGCTGGGACGGCCGCGGTGTACCGGCGAGCTTGAGCGGCGAGGCGATCGCTCTTTCGGCCCGGGTGTCGCACCTGGCGAACACCTGCGAGGTCGTCCATCGCACTGCCGGTATCGACCAGGCGGTCGCGGTCGCTACCGCCCGCAGCGGCACGCACTTCGATCCCGCCATCGTCGACGCGTTGCGGCGCGATCCCCAGTCCCTGTTCATCGACTCGGCCGACGACACCGTCGATGTCGTCCTCGGCGCGGAGCCCACGCGGCGGCCGCCGTTGACCGAGGAGCAGCTCGACCTGGCGCTCGAGGCCATCGCGGACTTCTGTGACCTCCGGTGCCCGTACTTCGCCGGGCACGCACGCGGCACGGCCGACCTTGTCTCGGCCGCCGCGGCGCGCCTCGGGGTACCTGCAGCGGAGGCAACGTTGGCGCGACGTGCGGCGCTCGTCCACGACGTCGGCCGCGTCGGCGTGCCGGCAGATGTGTGGGACACGGCCGGGCGGCTGTCGGCGCGGAACTGGGAGCGCGTGCGGATGCACTCCTATTACGTCGAGCGCATCTTCAGCCGGCCGGAGCCGCTCCGGCGAGTCGGACTCCTCGCCGCGACGCACCACGAGCGGATGGACGGCTCCGGCTACCACCGTGGGAGCAGCGGCGTGGTGTTGTCGGTTCCGGCGCGCCTGCTGGCGGCCGCTGACGCCTACCACGCGATGACGCAGCCGCGTCCACATCGCCCAGCAATGTCGCCCGCCGAAGCCGCTCTCGAACTCCGCAGGGACGCTCAGCACGGCCGGTTCGACCCCGATGCGACCGCGGTCGTGCTGGCCGCCGCTGGAGTCGTCAGCCCACGTCCGCGCGTTGGACCGACCGTCGGGCTGACGGCACGCGAGACCGAGGTGCTCTGCCTGCTCGCGCGGGGCCTGGCCAACAAGTCCATCGCACGTCAGCTGACCATCAGCCCGAAGACGGTGGGCAACCACGTGGAGCACATCTACACCAAGCTCGGCGTGTCCAACCGCGCGGCAGCCGCGATGGGCGCAATGCAGCAAGGTCTCCTCGCCGACACGTGAGCCGCACGGCGTTTTGTCACTCCCGGACGTCAACCCAGAGCGGGCACCCGCCGGGGTCGCGCCGCACACCCACGTCGTCCCGCACTGATGACCGCCACCGTCGAATGGGCCCGTCCGCGCGACGATCTGTCCGCCGACTACCCCCGCTGCACCCGCCGCACACGGCGGTCGCTACGCCGCGACGACTACTGACCGACCGGCCGGCCGGCCGGGCGGACCTCCGACGGGCGAGCTCCAGATGAGCAACCCCCCGGCCCCTTCTTCATACCCGCAAACCGTTGCAGCACACCGGGATGCGTCCAGATCCACCCACTGTCCGTCACCGACCACTTTGCGAGACAGCAGCGTTGGGGAGAGCAAGACGCTGTACAGAATCAGTCATCTCCCAGCTTGACCCGCTCAGCGGGGTCCGGTTGCGAAGTCCGGTCGCGGCCAGGCCGGAAATTCCAATCAACCGTTACTCCAGAACGTTCAAGGCGTCGAGCACCTCTCGCCGAGTCTCCGCGTCGCCGGCGTCGAGTGCCACCAGCGCGCTGCGCTTGGTTTCGATGTCCGCATCACTAAGAACCTCGTCGGGACCGACCACCCGATCGTGCCAGGCATCGCCCTCGCGAAACGGCGGAGCGGTGTGACCGGTGCGGTCACCAGGACCGGACTCGTCCTTGGGATCGGACACTCCGGGCCGATCGCCGGGCAGCGCCGAACTCACGGCGGTTGCGCCATTTCTGCTGCGAACGGGCAGCGGCGAGCGCGCCGATAACTCCGACGGCAAATCCCGTGGCAGCACCGCCCAGACCTCGGCGCCGTTGTTGCGCGGTCAAGTTGTCCAGGTCCGCTAGGCCGCCGGCGACGTCGGTGGCATCGGCACCCGCAAAAGCCAGGAACCAGCCAGCGGTCGGGCGGCCGCGAAGGCCGGCCTGCAGCAGCAACCCGCCGATGAGCGCATCGCGGTAGCCCATCGAGCGGAGCAGTGGGGCCGCCCCAGGGCCGGAGTTTTCCCCGCCGCCCCACATGTGGTGTGCCATCTGTGGCACCACGAGAAACGAGACCCCGGTGGCGAGCCGGGCCGCACCGGCCACCACAGCAAACACGTTCAACCGCCTCGGCGGCGCGACCGTCATTCGATGATTGTGCGCTGGACACATTGTCCCGGCAAGCCTCGATGAGGTTTGACGCCCGATGCCTGAGTAGGTCGCACATTGTTGTTGGCGAAGTAGGGCGGCAATTTCAGGCGCCGCCGCGCTGCGCCGCGCCGAACGGGTCGTTTGCAACCCTGCCCGAACCGAACCCATGGGGACACTGGCTGCGGGTCGCGTTTCGTCACCAAGGCCTTCCGTCGTTGTCGACAACGGATTGGCGACTCCTGGTGCAGAGAGGGGTGAGCCGTGTACAGGACGACCCAAATGAATATCGCCCTCGACCGAACTCAGGTCACAGCAACGGGCCCCGGTAATTCATCAGTGCGTAGGCCCATGGTGGATCAAAACTGACAGGCCGCCGTGGGTCATTTTCGCGGGACGAGAGTGGTGACCAACGGAATCCTGCACACCGGTACTACGGCAAGGATAACGCCAAAGGCGGGCGAGCACCGGGCGCTTCGCGGACAACGTCATTCACCCGGATCGCTACATGCAAGCATCGACGGCGCCCGTGTTGTCTTCCTCGGACTCGCCCAATGACTCTTTCAGTCTTTTGACCATTCGGATGTGATTGCGCCGGCGGTCAGCTGTCTCTCCCATCGCCAGCTCATCAACGCAGGCCTTCCGCCATCTGCACCCGCGACCGGCCTTTTGTACAGCGAATCACTGGTCATGCCGGTACAGGGAACACCAAGGGCTCTTGTGACGTTGTTGTGGGCGCCTGCCCAGTGGGTTTGATGTGACATGCCGTGCTCTGCCGTAGTTTTGGTCTTGCTTGGGGACCGGAACGACGGAGGAGAGCACGGCATGCGCAAGGCCAGGGTATTCGGGCAACTGCTGGG
>JBBRVZ010000112.1:0-9900 GCA_038246445.1 Mycobacteriales bacterium | reverse complement strand
CCTCCTCGTCGAGTTCGGCGAGGGTGAGCTTCCGGGTACGGATCTCCTTGTCGATCTCGGCGTCGAACTTTCCGCAGTCTGCGAGGAATTCGGTCCACTCGGCCTGCCGGTCCGCGGTGAACAGGGCCTGCAGCCGGGCCCCGTCCGTTTCGGTGCGCCCGGCGGCGTCCAACACGACCACCTCGCCGTCGCCCCGCCGCGCCAACTCGAGCACCCGGACAACCCCGTCGGCGAACACCGGTGCGTCCGGGACCGCCCACGTGCCCTGACCCAACGACAACGCGCCGGCCCGGCGCAGCTCCCGCCAGACCGCCACCCGATGCCGTGACGGCTCCGCGGGGACCCGCACCACCAGCACCAACCACTGCACACCGTTGGACTCGGTCACGAGCGACAGAGTAACAGGCGTTACTATGCCCAGAGTGACACGGCTGTCGGGGCCGCTTTTGGGATCGGGCCTTCATGAGGGGCTGGCACCGCTTCATTGCCCGTCCGCAGGCTTGCCCCGACGACACGTTCAGCTACGGAGACGTCGTAACCGTCACCGGGACCAGCACCCAACTCGCCCCCGACGACGGATACGGCGACTGGACCATCCCCTGGGATCAACGGCTCAAAGGAAGCGCCCTCACCTGACATCTCAGGCGATCCCTGCTGCCTGGCCCGTCGGGGCCTCATCGCCACCAGGGACACCCACCGTGGGCTACTTGCCCGCGACGCCGTGTCACGAGAGGACAGCGTGGATGCCGCGCGCCGCGGTGGGGAGCGCCGCGGCCGCTGGGAGGGCGGTGAATCCACGCTCCCCTCTGGATACCCATGGGGGTAATGTTGACACAACGGCACCGCGGGCCCGGCGCAGTCTCAGCCGATCTGCTCGGATACCCCTGGTGGTACTCACCGCATGTGGGCGGGGAACAACGGGGAGGATCTGTCCCTGTACCCGTAGAGGTATTTCCAGTGCGAGAGGACCGGCGCGCATGGCGATACAGAGACTGACCACCGATACGTTCGGCAAGGCGGTGACCGGCGAACGGATCGTGCTCGTGGAGTCTGGCCGCCTGGTGCGGACCGTGCCGCATGTTCGCAACCATCTTCGAGAAGGCATCCACTGCCCACCCGGACATCGTCTTCGCCAGGGTGGACACCGAAGCCGAACAGCGCCTGAGCCGCGGCCGCCGGCATCCGCTCCAATCCCGACCCTGATGGCATTTCGGGACTGCATTCTCGTCTTGTCCCAGCCGGGCGCGCTGCCCGCGGCTGCACCCGAGAACGTCATCACCGCCGTCCGCGGCCTGGACATGGACAATGCCTGGGCCAACATCGCCACCACTCAGTGCGCCCGGCTGATCCCACGCAATCAGAAAGCGAGACGACATGTCCTACGCCATCACCACCACGGTCCACCGACCGTTCGCCGATACCCTGGCAACGACCCGACAAGCGCTGGGCGATCAGGGATTCGGAATCCTCACCGAGATCGACATCCAGGCCACCCTGAAAGCCAAGCTCGATGTCGACACCGACGCCCAGGTCATCCTCGGCGCCTGCCGCCCCCCACTTGCCAATGCCGCCCTTCAGGCAGAGCCGTCCATCGGACTCCTCCTGCCCTGCAACGTCGTTGTCCGCGCCATCGATGAGAACACCACCCTGGTCGAGGCGATGGACCCGAACATCATGGTCACCATGACCGGCAACGAGCACCTAGCACCGATCGCCACCGACGCCCGGACTCGGCTCTCCGCCGCCCTCGATGCCCTGCAGCCCACCCACCAGCAAGGATGATCTCCACCGCCGCTCACCACCGAGGAGACGATCATGGTTGACCTGCCCCCGAGAACATGGGCGGCGCCGTCACCAACCGGCTCCGCCGCGGGCCAGGGCCGGCTCGGCGGTGTCCTGCGGATGATCGAGGAGGGCCGCGATTGCCAGGACGTCGTCCACCCAACTCGCCGCCGTCAGCCGTGTGGACTGGACCGGGTTCGCCATCATCGCCGCGGGCCTGAAAACAGTGCCTCGTCGAATCCGGCGGCGAGGACACCCTGGACACCAACACCACGGAAATGCTGTTCCTGTCCCTGCCTGAGACCACTGGCCGCCACCGGTCGGCCGCCCTTCCGGAGCCCCCGCAGCTGACCGCGTACTGCGCTTCACCGAATCCCTTGGGTCGCCCACTATCGGGGTGGCCCCACCGGGCAGGCACCAGCCTGCTCGAATTCCTTGACACAAGGAGCATTTCGTCTATGAACCCGATCGCCCGTCGCTACCTGCTTGGCATTGCAGCCGCCGCGACCCTCACGCTGGCCGGATGCGCCGGAACCCCCACGACCGCCACCCAACCGGGCGGCGGGGGGATGGTGGGCGGCGGCGGGGGGATGATGGGCGGCACCTCGGACTACCACTACTCGTCGTCGACCTGCGCGGCACCCAGTTCACTACCCGGCAGCACCGTGACGGTCACGTTGGCCGACATGGGCATGACGCAGATGATGGGCGGCACCGCCCCACTCGGGTCGCAGATGATGCTGCGAGCGGCGCCCGCGACTGCGCCCGCCGGACAGATCAGCCTGGTGGCATCGAACATGGGCTGGCGAACCCACGAGTTGGTGATCCTCCCGCTGGCCGACGGCACCACCGCGGGGCAACTGGTTCCGGCCGCCGACGGAAAGGTCGACGAGACCGGAAGCCTGGGCGAGGCGTCCAGCAGCTGCGCCGCGGACGCCGGTGACGGGATCAACGCCGGCGCTGTCGGCTGGACAACCGTGACGTTGACCGCCGGCCGGTACGAACTGCTCTGCAACCTTGAGAACCACTACGCGGACGGGATGTACCAGGAGTTGGTGGTCACCTGAGCCGCGGTGAACGACCGGCCACCATCCCGGCGTTCGCATCATCAGGCTCGACCGTCCCCCAACAGGAACCCGCTATGCCGTCGGCGGTGTTGACACCCGTTACCCAATAGGCGATGTCGCCTCTGGAACCGATCGAACCAGATCCTTGCCGCTGGACTCCGGTGAGGACTCCAGCGCCCGCTGCCAGCAGTGCGGCGACCGTTGCCCCACCCAGCGACAACAGCTTGCGCCCCGTCACGCGAGCGACGGCCTCCAGACATCCCCCCGGCACATCCACACCGTGCCTGACGACCGCGTCCCCAAGTGCGGCACGGGCCAGCCGTGCGGGTCGTGCTGGCCATGCGGGCCGTGCGCGAAGATGTCCATCACATGGGGCATCGGTGGTGCCTTGCCGCACTTCCTTGACCGAGACGACTCAGAACCTTCGCTGGCCGCCCAGGGACCGGATGACCGGATGACGGCGAATGCCTACCATCTGCTCGACGCTGCGGCGAGGTTCAGGTGGCTCGAACTACTCACCCCGCTGCACGCTCGAAAAGGGTCCGGTAGACCCACGATCCAAGACACCAGAGCGTTGTTGTGAGGATTGCGCCTCCTATAACAACCGTTCCTCCCAAGATCAACCCCAACACCGATAGTCCGTAATAGAAAGACAGAGCTGAACCCGCCAGTAAGAAGGTGGACAATAGGTAGGAAAACTGCCGCGGCTTTGGGGTGGATGGCAGCGGCGGGGCATGAAAGATATGGCGAACACCGAGGTTGAAAACCAGATCGATCAGCATCCCGTTCGGCCACAGGCCCCCGGTCAGTGCGACGAATGCCATCGCCGCCAACCAGATGGGCGACTGCAAGAACAATCCGATCACAACCAAGCTGGTGCCTACCGCCGGTGTGAACCGCAGCGACCACGCGAAACGAGCCTTGGCCTCCCCGTCGAGGTCTCCAAATCCTTGCATATTCAGGCAATTGGTCGAAAAAGCACTAAGCCTTACCATTCTCAATATCCCTCCGGGTTGATTAGTCACATGAATAACGCGGATCCATCTGTCGTGATGCCCGACGACCCACGAGATCCCGGATAGGTGGGTCCGGCCGTGGCCGACTATCGATGCGGTGGCTCGACAAGACGCGCCATGACCGCCAAGACAAGAAAGGATCGTTGAGTTGGCGCGGCGGTCGCATCAATGGCCAGAGGTCAGAGCCCGGGTGCAAACGCTCGGTGTACTCGTCAGAGGTCATCTCCCCGCTGGCGTACCGCTCGTCCAGAACCTGCCGCGCCCGCGCCCGCCCACCACCATCCGGCGCCATTGAAGCGCTAGGAGCGGCCTGGTCGCCGCGGCTGCGGTTGGTCATAGCGATGACCGCCCACACCACCACGCCGATCAGGACAACGACACCGATCATCATCCAGATCCAGCCGCTGCCGCCGTTTCCGTAGCCCATCATCACAACGCCTCTGTTCCGTTGTCCCGCGAAGTGGCGGGCGCGCCCGCCGCGGGACCCGCCGACCTCTGGCTGTGCCCGTCACCTCGATCGTGGGCACAGAGCGGCGGCGGGCGCCAGAGGCGAACGTCCTGGCAACGTGTGGTTCGTTGCTTCAGCGGCACTTCGACACAGTGGCGATGGACTCGTGACCCATCAGTTCCTTGATCACGAGCGAATCGACGCTTTCTAGGTGGGTGGTGTCGAACGGCTGCTGGAGGATCGGGTGCTGTCCGGGGCGGCCGTCAGTCGTTCTGTGGGTCGAGCTCGTAGCTGGCGATCAAGGCGCGGTCCCAAGGGGTTCCGGCGCGGAGATGTTCGTTCTGGGGCCGCATGGATGCTCCGTGGGGCTTCAGGCCCCCGCCGCTGCGGCCCACCCGGCTCCGGTGGAAGCCACGCCGAGCAGGGCCAGTCGGGCGAGGTTGACCGCCGCGGCAAGCAGGGCGAAGTCGGCGCCGATCTTGGTGGTGCCGCGGACCCGAGCCCGGCGTCCGCCGTGTTTGCGGCGCATCAGGTGACCGAACTTGCGTTCCACCTTCGGGCGGGTGGCCCGGTAGTCGGCGATCCAGTCCGTCTGCCGTTGTCGGGCACGGGCCGCGGCCAGTGCTCCCTCGTGGACGCCGACGCTGATCGTCCGCCCGGCCCGGGCGGTGGTGCACTGCTCCCGCAGCGGACAGCCCACGCACAACGCGCCGAATGCGGCGGCACCGGCACCGTTCTTATCGCGGACGATCGGCGCGGTGTTCCCGGCCGGGCACCCGACCGTGTCGGCGTCCAGATCGATGTCGAATCGGTCCTTGGCGAAACGGCCTCCAGCGGCGACGGGCTGCTGGGTCTTGCACTTGGACTCGATCCCGGCCCGCCCCAACCGATCCTGGAATTCGCCTGTGCCGTAGGCGTTGTCGCCATACACACACGCCCGGTCCGCAGCCGCGCCGGTACCCTCGGTGCCCTCGTCGGTGGGCCCGCCGGGCAGGTCGTCGGCCGCGACCTCGACCCCGACCTCGGCGTCGACCTCGATGGTGGTGTGCTCCTCGAGCAGGTCGCCGATCAGTTCTTCGGCGGCGGCGGCGTCGCCGGCGTTACCCGGACCCACCACGGTCGCGGTGATGATCTCCGAGTCCGGGTCGACACCGATATGGCCCTTGTAGCCGTCGAACCCGCGGGCTGCGGTCTTGTGCCCGTGCCGCGCCTCCGGGTCCACCGTGGAGATCACCCGATCACGCGCGACCCGCCTCGCGATCCGGAACACCCCGGCCTCGTCCCGATCCAGATCCTGACCCAGCACGGTAGCCAACAAAACCCCGGCCTGCTCCACCGCCACACCCAGTTCCCGCCCGTCCAGCACCGCCAGCAACGCGGCGCCGTCCCGGGCCAACGCATCGACCATCTCCGCCCGCGCGGCCGGATCGTCGTAGTCACACACCGGCTTACCCGCGGCGGCGTAGTCGTCCTCGCGGGTCAGCACCGCCCGCAACGCCCGTTCCAACCCCGGATCCGCGGCCTTGAGCAGACCTCGGATCGCCGACCGGACCAGCGTCACCGTGTCCATCGTGGCCACCGCGTCATAGACCGGAGTCGAGTCCAGCACCCGCTTGCGACCGACCAGCCCCGCCGCCCTCGCCACTTCCAGCACCGCATCGAAGATCCGGTTCGACGCTGCCGACGCGGCCAGCCGGGCCCGCATGTCCACCAACACCGTGTGCACGAAACCCGGGTAGTCGAAATCCAGTCCACCCGCGGCGTACTTCCACCGCGCGTCGAAACAGAACCGGTCCACCGCCTCCCGATCGCTGCAGCCCTCAATGCGCTGCAGCACCATCACCACCGCCACGATCATCGGTGGCACACTGCGCCGCCCGACGTCGGTGAACAGGTCCGCGAACATCTCATCCGGGAACAACCGCTCGCACTCCCGGTGCAACAGCCCGTAGATCGAGTCCGGCGCGACCCGCGGCTGGGTGCAACGGGATGTGGCGGGTCTTGTCGGGCCCTTGTCGGTGATCGCGATGGTGGGGGCAATCAGGTCGACGTGCTCCCCCGGGGATCGATGCGATCTCGCTGATTCGCAGGCCGGCATAGGCACGGTGTCCGGGGGTGTTTTCCCGTGCGTTGTCGGTGTGGAGTGGGACACTGGCCGCGATGGCAACAGTGTTGGAGCGGGAGATGTACACCGAGGCGGCCGCGGCTCGGTTGCTTCGGGTTCCCCCGGCAACCCTGCACTACTGGCTGGAGGGACGTACGCAGGGGACGAGACGCTACCGACCGGTCATCCGGGAGGAACGGCCTGGCACCAACTGGGTGACTTGGGCCGAGTTCGTTGAAGCGGGGCTGCTCCGCGTTCGTTGAAGCGGGGCTGCTCCGCCAATACCGGCGGACTCACCGCGTGCCCATGACCGAGTTACGACAATTCATCGACTCGTTGCGCCAGCAGCTTGGCGTGCAATACCCGCTGGCCCACGCTCGCCCCTTCGTCAGCGGACTCAAGCTAGTGGTTCAGGCGCAGACCGACGCCGGTTTGGATGCCGAGTTCGCGCTGGTCGCACAGGTCGGAGGTCAGCTCATCCTCACGCCCGCGGCCCAAGAGTTCTACGAGCGTGTCACCTGGGACGGCGACATCGCGACGCGGTGGCGACCGGACGCCAACACCGACTCACCGGTCGTTGTCGATCCAGATGTGCGATTCGGGACCCCATCCGTCGGCGGTATCTGCACCAGCATCCTGCGCGAGCAGGACTTGGCCGGGGAAGACGAGGGCGACCTAGCCGCCACGTTCGGCCTCACCCTGACCCAGGTGCGCTGGGCACTGGCCTACGAGATGGCGAACGAAGCGGCGTGACGCCGGCGAAGCCGGCAGCAGTCCGGGTGTACTTCGACGCGGACGTGCTCGGCCTCGCCAAACTGGTCTGCCTGGAACGAGCGGACTTCACCTACCCAGGAGACCCAGGCGGCCGCGTCAAGAAGAGCGAACGACCACCTTGTCCCATCACCGATCCCGGTGCGAAGGACTCCATCTGGATTGCTATCGTCGCCGCCCACGGGTGGCCAATCATCACCAGGGACAGGGCCATCCAGGACAACCGCGCGGAGATCAACTCCGTGCGGGAGTTCGGAGCAAAGATGATCAACCTGGCCAGCGCCGACGCCGACCGCACCTGGACGCAACTTGAAGTCCTGATGAGCCGATGGCGAAATCGAGCCCCTGATCGACCAGCCGGGGCCCTTTATCTACATCGCAAGCCGAACCGGGAAGCTGCGGGCCATCGATCTGACGGACTAGCTTTGCGACCTGGAATGGCCGGGAGGGCAGCTGCCAGGCAATGGTGCTCCCCTCCGCTCCGTCCGTTGCGAGCGGGGTGAACTCTATTTGCTGCCAGGCAATGTCGCGTGAAAGCCCTACTCGAGGGGGGAGCTGGTACGGCTTATCCCAATCGGCGATGTCGATCATCGGGCTGCGCGGTGCGATCGGACGGAACTCTCGATTGATGATCCATCGGTTCGCTCAGCTGCTCGACGCGTGGCAGCAGAAGTACGGCCTTCGTCTGCATTTTCAGCGGGACCTGGACGTAGATCGCTGTGGTGGCCAGTGATTCGTGACCCATCAACTCCTTGATCACGAGCGAATCGACGCCGGCTTCCTTCAGGGTGCTGCCGAACCAATGCCGCAGCGAGTGTGGCTTTCCGGGGACGCCTGCGCGGTCCATGGTTTTGGAGATGCAGTCGCTCACTGAGTTGCCAAGCACCGGTCCGCCCGCGGTGTATCGGTGGTTGCCGACCCAGGAGGGGAACCACCAGGATCGGACGGGCATGTCGGCGGCCAGACTTTGCAGGATCGGGTGCAACGGGATGTACCGGGTTTTGTCGCCCTTGCCGGTGATCGCAATGGTCTGGGTGATGAGGTCAACGTGCTCTCCGCGGATCGATGCGATCTCGCTGACCCGCAGGCCGGCGTAGGCGCCGAGCAGGATCATCGCCGTGGTGCGACGGGACATCCTGGTGCCGAGTAGGACGGCGAGGTGCTCGTCGGCGACCGGACGTGGCCGGCCCTTCGGGACCTTCGGTGTGGTCGCGATCAGGGTGGGGTCGTCCGCCCGTCGTCCGGTGCGGACCAGCCACAGGCACCACGCGCGGATCGCCCCGTGATAGGTCGCCCGGGTTGATCTCGCCCATGCCGGGTTGGCCAGGAACCGGTCCACGTCAACGGCTGTCAGGGTGGCCGCGTTCGGCAATCGGCCGATGATGCCGAGGCGTTCCCGGATGGTCTTCTCGGACAGGCCGGCGGCGCGTTGCCGGAGCACCCACTCATCCAGCAGTGCGTGTTGATCAACCTCGCTCGGGCTCAGAACTCGCAGCAGCGCTGGAACCCGATTTCGCTCGGCGTCGTGGCGAGCAGTCCACGCGGGGGAAGCGAGTGCTCCCACTATGGCGGGTCCGGTGATGCGCTGATCTGACGCAGTCACCGTCCCGGTCCTCGCAGACGACCCGGCACGCTCACGAAGCGGCCGAACGGAAATCGGACAATCGAATAATCCGGGCACCGTCGGTCTCCGACGATGACGAGCCCCCGCCACTGGAGTTCGTTATGCCTCCGTTTGGAGGTTTCGGACGAAATAGATTCAAACACACGATAACTCGGGAATTGTCGCCCTTTGGATCAGAAGGTTGGGGGTTCGAATCCCTCCAGGCGCACGCATTGACTGGGCGTTGAGCGCCCCTTCTTTCTATGACTGTGCGAGCCGGTCACCGGGCGCGCTGGATCCGGGTCCACGATGAGATGCACTGCGTCCGTTGCGGTCGCCATTATCGTGACGCCATGTCCAGGCTGGAACGGATCGTGTCCGACCCGACGGTCTGCCATGGCCAGCCGACGGTCCGGGGGCTTCGTTACACCGTCCAGAGCCTGTTGGAGTTGTTGTCTGCGGGCATGACGATGGACGAGGTGCTCGCTGATTACCCCGATCTGGAGCGGGCGGATCTGCTCGCCGCGCTCGAATTTGGTGCGCTCACTGCGGGCGGGGGCCGAGCGGTTCCACTTGGCGCCGCGTGAGATTCCTCGTCGACGCACAGGTGCCCGTAATTCAGGAATTCGTTGGGGTACGGATCCCCCCAGGGGCTCGGCAAAGTCGGTGTTGAGGGGCGCTGACCTGCAGTTACGGGTGTGACTGATGTGACATTTGTTGTTGATGGGACGACGGGAGACGCCCCATGACGATCGAGTTCTCACACAAGCCCGTCACGAGAGTCTCCCGCCGCCATGTCATCATCTCCCACCGCTGTGCTGACCCGTCGACCGCTGATGGAGGTCTTCGCCCAGGTACCCGACCCACGCGATCCACGCGGGATTCGACACGACCTCGCGACCGTGCTACCGCGATCGACTCCCCGGCATACACCGACAGCGACACACCAGCCAACGCATCAAACCGTGCGGTGCCCGTGCCGTAGGACTTAGAGCCCGTGATGTTTTAACCTCGTTTTCGTGGGTTGGGGCGTTACGGTTGTGCTATGGCGGATTTGGCGGACTCGGTCGCGCGGCGGTACGCGGTGCTGCGACCGCATCTGTCGGAGT
>JBBRVZ010000111.1:0-10036 GCA_038246445.1 Mycobacteriales bacterium | reverse complement strand
ACGGAACTCCACCACGTCGCCGTCGGCCATCACGTAGTCCTTGCCCTCGATCCGCACCCGCCCAGCCGCTTTCGCGGCCTGCATCGAACCAGCGGCCACCAGATCGCCGAACGACACGACCTCGGCCTTGATGAACCCGCGCTCGAAATCGGTGTGGATGACGCCGGCCGCTTGCGGGGCGGTCGCACCCTTCTTGATCGTCCAGGCCCGCGATTCCTTGGGGCCGGCCGTGAGATAGGTCTGCAGCCCGAGGGTGTGAAAACCCGCGCGCGCCAACGCATGCAGGCCCGGCTCGGACTGACCGACGGATTCCAGCAATTCCGCCGCCGATTCCGCGTCCATTTCCAGCAGCTCGTATTCGACCTTCGCGTCCAGGAACACCGCATCGGCAGGTGCCACCACTGCGACCAGCTCGGCGCGCTGTGACTCATCTGTCAGCACCGACTCGTCGGCGTTGAACACGTACAGGAACGGCTTCGCCGTGAGCATCGAGAGTTCCTTCAGGACCGCGAGATCCAGCGTCGCCCGAGCCGAGAAGAGCGTCCTGCCGGAGTCGAGCAGCCCGTTCGCCGCCTGCGCCGCCTCCAGCACCGGTTTGCGGTCCTTGGCGTTCCGCGCTTCCTTCTCCAGCCGCGGAATCGCCTTCTCCAGCGTCTGCAGGTCCGCGAGGATCAGCTCGGTGTTGATCGTCTCGACGTCGGCGAGCGGATCGACCCGGCCGTCGACGTGCACCACGTCATCGTCGGAGAACACCCTCACGACCTGGCAGATGGCGTCGGCCTCGCGGATGTTGGCGAGGAACTTGTTGCCCAGTCCCGCGCCCTCGCTGGCGCCCTTGACGATGCCGGCGATGTCCACGAATGACACCGTGGCCGGCACCGTCTTCACCGAACCGAACAGCTTCGCGAGGGTGTCCAGCCGCGGATCCGGGATCGGCACCACCCCGACGTTCGGCTCGATGGTCGCGAACGGGTAATTCGCGGCCAGTACGTTGGCACGGGTCAGGGCGTTGAACACGGTGGACTTACCCACATTGGGCAGGCCGACGATGCCGAGGGTCAGACTCACGAGGCGTCAGTCTACGGACGCGGCGGCGTCATCCTTCCTCATCACCATCGAGCGCCGAAGGACGGTCACCGCCCAGTCGGCGTGCTCCCGCCACGGATCCAGGTGCCAGGTCGCAAACCGGTGCTCCACCGTGAGGGCCACGGCTTCGGCGTCACGGTCGAGGTCGGCGATGGTGTAGTCACGGTCGGTCGCGAACCCGGCGACCAGCCGCCCGCCCGGAGCCAGCAGCGCCGACAGCCGATCGAGTACGTCGCGCTCGGTTCCCGGCGCCACGTAGACCAGGACGTTACCGGCCAGCACGACGACATCGAACTCGGCGGGACCACCCGCGGCAGTCAACACGTCGGGACCGAGCAGCAACAGGTCCGAGGCCAGGAAAGGTGGCCCGGGATAACGCTTCTGTGCGATTGCGGTGAGATCGGCGTCACGGTCGACGCCGATCACCCGGTGTCCCATCCTGTGCAGCGCAGCGGTGATCCGGCCGGTTCCGCAGCCGGCGTCCAGCACGCGCGCGCCGCGGGACGCCAGCACGTCGACGAACCGCGCCTCACCCTCCAGGTCGGCGCCCTGCCCGTGCTGGGTGTCGCAGCGTGCGACGTAGTCGTCCCAGCTCTCCCCTGTCATGGTCGTTTCCCAGCGGGTCGGCGGCGGCTGCACCGTCCCAGTGTGGCCGCCGGATGACCGACCGGCCCCACCGCGGCACGGTCGGGACTGCTGATGGTGCGGCCGCTGGCACAGTAGCGGGCGTGCCGATCGAGCAGATACAGGTGGACATTTCCGTCGGCCGACCCTTCGCCGCCACCGCGATGCTCGGTTTCCTGACGGCGCATACCGTCCCCGGCGTCGAATACGTGGACAGCCGCACCTACTACCGATCACTGCGGCTACCGGCCGGGCCGGCAACCGTGGCGCTGACCCTTCCGGCCGATGACGGTGACGACGGCGTTCGCGGCTCCTTCCGGGTCAGCACTCCGGACGACCTGCCGGTCGCGGTACAGCACGCCCGTCGCCTGCTGGATCTGGACGCCGACGCCACCGTCATCGACATGGTGCTCGGCGAGGATCCAGCGCTGGCAGGCGGTGTCGCGGCGATGCCCGGCCTACGAGTCCCGGGCACCGTTGACGGGCCCGAGACGCTGATCCGCACCATGCTCGGCCAGCAGGTGTCGGTCGCGGGCGCGCAGACCGCGGCCGCCCGACTGGTGCATGCCGCCGACGACCGACTGCCCGAACCCGACGGCGCCCTCACCCACCTGTTCCCGGCACCGGCCGCGATCGCAGCGCTGGGGCCGCTGGCCATCGCCGGCCCACGCCGTCGCGCACAGGCGATCATCTCCGCCGCGGCCGCGGTCGCGGACGGGTCGCTGACCGTCAACGGTGACCGGTCGACCGCGGACCTCACCGCCGACCTCGTCGCGCACCGCGGCATCGGCCCGTGGACGGCGGGGTATGTCGCGATGCGGTTGCTGCGCGACGCCGACGTGCTGCTGGTCGGCGATCTGGTGCTGCGCCAGGGTGCGGCGTTACTGGGGCTTCCGGGAACGCCCCGCGCCCTGACCGCTCACGCCGACGCGTGGCGCCCCTACCGGTCCTATGCCGGCATGCACCTGTGGCGTGCGGCCCTGGCCCGGCGCGGCCGATTAGACTCCGCCCCGTGAGCACACCTTCACCGGACAACACCCCCGCCGATGGCGACCAGACCCAACACCGGTCCCCCGCGGAGGAGCTCGAATGGATCGGCGCCGAAGTCGAGGCTCGGCCGAAGGTGATGTTCTGGGGCACGATCGCCGTCGCCGTCGTCGTGCTCGTCGCGCTGGCGATCTTCATCTACGTGACGTTGACGGCCAACTGACCCACCTCGCGAGGCGCGGCGACGCGGGTCCGGTCAGCGGATCGCGCCGACCAGCGCCTCGTCGTAGCGTTGCAGCACCAGTTCAGCGAGCGAGGTACCGAGCGGCTGTGCCACCTCGGCTTCCATGGCCAGGGCCTTGGCAATGGCGGCGTCCAGCAGGAGCCCTGGGGTGAGGAACAGCGGAACGACGCCGACCCGCCGGCCGGAAGCCGCCGCCCGCTGCACAACATCGTCGGCCGACGGCTCACCGGTGGTCGCGAATCCCGCCCAGACCGGTCCGACACGGTGGGCGCTCCACCGATCGGCGAGCGCGTGCACGGCGTCGTTCGCCTCGGTGCGACTCGATCCGACCGCCAGCAACACGATCGCCTCGTGGACGCCGATGTGTGACCTTCCCGCCGAGTCCCGCAGTGCCTCCAGCACCTCGTCCCCCATGCCGAGGATCTCCCCGAGCCGAAGGCTCACTCCGGTCGTCTGCTCCGCCGCCCGTACAGCTGTCGGCACGTCGACCGTGGCGTGCGCCTCGGCGAACAGCAGCGGCAGCACGACAGCTTCGTCGATGCCGTGTTCGTCTCGCAGCGCCGTGACCGCCACTGTCAGATCCGGCTCGGAGTCGAGAAATGCCGGCACGGCCTGCAACCGCGGCCGCAGCCGCTGCACGGCTCGCATCAGATCGGCGATCATGCGGGCGGCCCGCGGATCACGACTACCGTGCGCGAGCCCGATCAATGGCGGTGCGTCATGGGCCATTTCTGCAGGTTAGTGTCCGTGCGGCCCGATCCGCTCAGCGCTTCTTGTCCAGCGCTGCAACCTCACCGCGGCGCCGGCGGACGCCCTGCTCACCTGGGCCCGGGTCCGCGGGGGCGTTTCCGCACGCGAGGTGTGGGCATTGGTGCATCGGCGCCCGCAGAGAGCGGGCGTACGGTCGGGGGCTGCCGCCGGGTCCACGCTTTCGATGACGCGCTGGGCAGAACCCGATCGCCGCGGCCACTACAACCATCAACCCAACAGATCGGGAGTACTCGTGACGGAGACAACAACGCCCACCGTGCCCAACATCCTCTTGAACAACGGGGTCGAGATCCCGCAGCTCGGTTTCGGCGTGTTCCAGATCAAACAGGAGAACACCGCCGGGGCCGTGCGGCTGGCCCTGCAGGTCGGATACCGGCACATCGACACGGCCCAGATGTACGGCAACGAGAAGGAGGTCGGGCAGGCCATCGCGGAGTCGGACCTCGATCCGGCCGACGTGTTCGTGACCAGCAAACTGAACAACGGCTTTCACGCCTATGACGACGCACTGCAGGCCTTCGATCGAACCCTGAAGGACCTGGGGCTCGAGCAGATTGACCTGTTCCTGATCCACTGGCCGCTGCCCGAGGTCGGCAACTACGTCGAAACCTGGCGCGCCCTGGAGAAGATCTACGCCGACGGCCGGGCCCGGTCGATCGGGGTGTCGAATTTCCAGCCGCATCACCTGCGCCGGCTGCACGAGGAGACCACGGTCGTGCCGGCGGTCAACCAGATCGAGGTTCATCCGTACCTCACCCAGGAGGAGCTGCGGGCGTTCGACGCCGAGCACGGCATCGCGACCGAGGCTTGGTCGCCGATCGCTCAGGGCGGTGTTCTCGGCGACCCGGTAATCACCGAACTGGCCCGGACGCACGGCAAGACGCCGGCCCAGGTAGTGCTGCGCTGGCACGTCCAGCTCGGCAACATCGTGTTCCCGAAGTCCACGACGCCGAGCCGGGTCAGGGAGAACTACGAGATCTTCGACTTCGAGTTGTCCGATCCCGACATGGGGCTGATGTCCGCTCTGAACAAGGACGAGCGGACCGGCCCGGACCCGGACGAGTTCAACTACGTGCCCGCGAAGTAACCGGCGATCGCGCCTGGCGGCTCCGTATCGTCCCGGTCACCGGATGCGCTGTGCCCTCTGGCACTCCCAGCACCGCGCGTTGCGGCGGCGCTGTCGGTGTGCCCCGCCATGCTGTTCGGCATGGAAGCTACCGCACTGCTCATCGGGGCCTTGCTGCTGATCGTCGGATTGGCGATCGGGGTCCTGTTCGGCCGATCGTCCCCGCGGCCCGATCGAGGTAGCGGCGTGGGTGAGGTGGCCCAGATCCTGGCTCCTGCCTCGGCCGCCCTCCAGCGGGTGGAGGATCGGCTGCTGGAGGTCGAACGGGACCGGGCCGGCGCCTATGCGGGTCTTCGGGAACAGGTGGCGGCGCTGCACCGCACGTCCGCCGAACTCGGCAACCAGACCCGCTCGCTGGTCGGTGCCCTGCGCGCACCGCAGATCCGCGGCCGCTGGGGCGAGGTCCAGCTGCAGCGGATCGCAGAACTGGCCGGCATGGTCGAGCACTGCGACTTCCAGACGCAGGTCGGCGCGCACGCCAGCGGAGTCGACGGGGCCGGGGTCCGTCCGGACATGGTCATCCGACTGTCCGGCGGCAGGCTGATCCCGGTGGATGCCAAGGTGCCGTTCGCCGCGTGGCTGGAGGCACTGGACTGCGCCGACGATCGGCGTCGCGCGGCGCTGATGTCCGCCCATGCCAGAGCCCTGCGCGGGCACGTCGATGCGCTCGCCGCGAAGGCGTACTGGCGGCACTTCCAGCCGGCACCCGAGTTCGTGGTGCTGTTCGTGCCGGGTGAACCGCTGCTGGACGCCGCGCTCGCCGTCGATCCCGGGCTGTCGGAGCACGCGTTCGGCCGGAACGTGGTGATCGCCACCCCCACCTCACTGATCGCCCTGCTGCGGACCATCGCCTTCACCTGGCGGCAGGAGCGGCTGTCGGCCTCCGCGGCGCAGGTGCACGCGTTGGGGCGCGAGTTGCACGGCCGGCTCGGCACCGTGGTGGGTCATCTGACCGGGTTGGGGGCGGGCCTGGAACGGGCGGTGCAGTCCTACAACCTGACGGTTCGGTCGATGGAATCACGGGTGCTGGTCAGCGCGCGCCGGTTCACCGACCTGGGCGTGAGCGGTGAGGAACTGCCGACGCCGGAGCAGGTCGACCTACTCCCGCGGCTTCCGCAAATATCGAAATCCGGGGCGCAGGAGCCGCCGGACGAGCTCCTGGCGGCGCAGGTCATGCCGCTGCGCAGTGCTTCCCGGCGGGCCTGGGACGCTACCGTGGACGGGTGATGACGAACACCGCCACCAGATCGCAGAACGCCGATACCTCGGTCCTACCCGGTGTGCGCGGCCTGCCGTCGTGGGCGGTCGTCCTGCTCGCCCTGGTCCTCACCCTCGGCGGCGCCGCCGTCGACGGCCTGACCACGGGCGTGCTGTCCTGGGGATTGCGCATCGGGTTCTACCTGGGCGTCGTCCTTGCCGTCCTGCTGGTGAAGAGGGGCTCGGTCTTCACCGCGATGGTGCAGCCGCCGCTCGTGCTGGTGGTGGGTGTCGTACTGGGCGGGATGCTTTTCACCGGTTCCGGCGGCCTCTACAGCACCGGATTGAAGCTGATCGCCGCCTTTCCCACGATGGCGCTGGGCACTGCCGTGGCTGTGCTGATCGGGTTGATCAGGATTCTGGCCCAGCCGATGAGAGGCAACCGGCAGCCGGGTCGGATGCCGCCGTCACACGCCTGACGTCCGCCGCCCACCCCCCTGCGAAAGCCGGCAGTCCGTTCGGAGCTGGGTCTATCCGTTCAAAGCCAGGCAGATCACGGCCTGCTGCGCGGCGAGCAAACCCTGGTAGACCGCCGCAGGCTGGTCCTTGCATTCGTTCGTCCGCTGCAGGGTGATGGACATGGTCGCCGAACGGGTCCCGTCGGGACACGCCACCGCGAACTGGGTGTAGCCCACAGTGTTTCCGGTATGCCCGTAGACCGTGCCGTTGAGGTCGGCCGGGTGGAGACAATTCCGCCCGAGGCCCATGCCCAACCGGCGGGCAGGCCGCCGGTGGCGTCCGCGAGCGAGCCGTCATCGGTGACGGCGTAGCCGTGCAGCACCGGCTCCGTAATCGTCGCGTCCCGTGGGAGCGAGGTGTCGGCCAATCCGAGCGGAACGCGATCAAGCCGTCGGGGGGCGCAGATCCTTCCGCAGTTCCTTCGGCAGCGAGAACGTCAGGGTTTCCTTGGCCGCGGTGAATTCCTCGGCCGGCGGGTATCCGCGCTCGATCAGGAGTTCGAGAACGCCCGTCACCAGATCGTCAGGAACCGAAGCCCCGCTGGTGACGCCGACCGTCGCGGCGCCGACGAGCCATCGTTCGTCGATCTCGGTGGCGTCATCCACCAGATACGACGTCCGGGCACCGGCGTCCAGTGCCACCTCGACCAGCCGGACGGAGTTCGACGAGTTCTTCGAACCGACCACGATCACCAGGTCGCAATCCGGCGCGATCTGCTTGATGACCTCCTGGCGATTCTGCGTGGCGTAACAGATGTCGTCGCTCGGCGGCGCCGCCATCAGCGGGAAGCGCTTGCGCAGAAGGTCGACGGTGCCGAGCGTCTCGTCGACGGACAGGGTGGTCTGGGACAGCCAGATAACCTTCTCCGGATCGCGGACCGTGACGCTGGCCACGTCCGCTTGGTCGTCGATGAGCTGGATCGACCCGGGCGCCTCGCCGTGCGTCCCCTCCACCTCTTCGTGCCCGCGGTGCCCGATCAGCAGGATGTCGTAGTCCTCGGCAGCGAACCTGCGAGCCTCCTTGTGCACCTTGGTGACGAGCGGGCAGGTGGCATCGATCACCTGCAACCGCCGCCGGGCGGCCTCCTCGTGCACCGCAGGCGACACCCCGTGCGCAGAGAAGACCACCAGCGCACCCTCCGGAACCTCTTCCGTTTCTTCGACGAAGATTGCTCCGCGGGTCTCGAGGTCCGCCACGACGTGCTTGTTGTGCACGATCTGCTTGCGCACATACACCGGCGCTCCGTACTGCTCCAGCGCCTTCTCCACCGTCACCACCGCGCGGTCCACGCCCGCGCAGTAGCCGCGTGGGCTGGCGAGCAGGACACGGCGGGCGACTGGGGTCATGCCCTCATGGTAGGTGCGCTCAGCCACCCCACCCGGCCGCCGACCCGCGCCGGTGGCCGATGCCACACTCGTTCGCGGTGCAAACCCGGGCCGTTCGGCCGTGACCGCGTTGCTGGAGCGTTGCTGGTCCGGATCTGTCGGCCGCGGTGACACCGTGCGGTCCGATACGGCAGTCTGGAGGTATGGCCATCACGCTCCCGTTACCACTGCGCGTCGCCGCCGGGATTCTCGGCGCGGGGATCGACCGCGTCCGCGCGCTCCCCGAAGACATCCCCGCCCTGCCTGTCTCGCTCGTCGGCAACGCGATGCGGCTGTCGATGAAGGTGCAGCAGGAGATCGCATCACTGGCGACCAGGGGCGACGAGCTCCTGGGCGGGATGATCGGCGCCCCCCAGGAGCATCCTTCCTGGGCGAAGTTCGACGACGACGAGCCAGCACCGCCCTTGAGGCCACGCACGGCCATGGGCCGGACGACGACACTCCGGACGACAACTGACCCGACGACAACTGGCCTGACGACAACGGTCTCCGGCCCGGACCGGACCGATGACACACGCCTTGACGCGTCGGCGGGGACCAACGGCGCCGACCATCTTCTCAAGACGCCTGAGGCCACCTCGATGGCTCCGGACACCACGACCGCGATGGCAGCGGCGGTGGAGGTGCCACCGGCCGTGGTGGAGCAGGCGCTGATCGCGACCGACGACGCTGAGCAAATGCTGGACGAGCAGCAGGCCGGCGCCGTCATCGACGACGACATCGTCGACGCCGTCCAGGAGGCAGCGGCGGAGCTGCAGGAGGTGCTGGTCCAGGACGCAGTCCTGGAAGAGGCGCTGATCGAGGCCGTCCTCGAACAGGCCGTCCTCCAGGAGGTCGCCCTCGAGGAAGCGGCCACAGAAAAAGTGGCAGCTCAGGAAGAGGCTCTGCAGGACGCGGCCGAACAAGCCGTCCTGGAGGAAGCGCTCGAGGAAGTCTTCGAGGAGGAGTCGGTACTCCAGGACGCTATCGTCGTCGCCGCGACGGAGGAGGCCGTCCTCGAAGAGCAGCTCGACGCGGTGGTCACGGAGCATGCCGCCGAGGAGGCGGTACTCGAGGAAGCCATCGCCCAAACGGCTACCGCGGAAGCGGTGCTCGAGGAAGCACTGGAGGAAGCACTCGACGAGGAGGCCGAGATCGAGGCCGCATTGGACGAGAACGCACTCGACGAGGAGGCCGAGATCGAGGCCGCATTGGACGAGAACGCACTCGACGAGGCTGCTTCGGAGGACGCGGACGCGCTGTCGATCACGAACGGTGCAGCCGCCGCACTCCCGCTGGCCGGGTACGACCGGTTGTCGCTCGCGCAGGTCAGGGGTCACCTGCGGGAACTGACCGCCGACGACGTGGCGGCGCTGCTGCAGTACGAGCGCGACACCGAGAATCGTCCGCCCTTCCTGACCCTGCTGAGCAACCGGATCGTCACCCTGGACGCCCAGAACCAGTGAGCGCCGGGCCATCTCGCGATCCCGCCGGGGTGCACGGCGCAGTCGGCCGCGGACAGCATCTTCAGGGGCGAACGGATGCGCGGCCCCCGCTGCCGGAGAAGGCCGGCGACACGACCCGGGAGAACCCCTGGCCGGTCAGGGCTCTCGCGCAGCGAATGGCGCAGTACGTGGCGCGCGCGCCGGCCGCCTGGGTCGAAGGCCAGCTGGCCGAGGTCTCGATGCGTTCGGGGTCGCAGATGTCCTTCCTGACGCTGCGCGATCCTTCGGTATCGATGTCGCTGCAGGTGGTCTGCTCCCGCACCGTGTTGACGGCGTTGACCCCACCGCCGGCCGAGGGCTCCCGGGTCGTGGTGCACGGACGGTTCGAGTTCTACCCCGCCCGCGGTTCCCTGACGTTCAGGGTGGACCAGATCCACCCGGTGGGCCTGGGCGAATTGCTGGCGCGACTGGAGCGGCTGCGCCGGTTGCTGGCTGCGGAGGGCCTGACCGCGCCGGAACGGAAACGGCCGTTGCCGTTCCTGCCCGGCGTCATCGGCCTGATCACCGGACGTGCCAGCGCCGCGGAATCCGACGTGCTCGCCAACGCCAGGGCGCGCTGGCCGGCGGTCCGGTTCCGAGTCGAGAACCCAGCCGTCCAGGGGGTTCTGGCGGT
>JBBRVZ010000110.1:0-10112 GCA_038246445.1 Mycobacteriales bacterium | reverse complement strand
CCGCGGCCACTGGACCATCCACATCGCCACCGACGGCACCCCCGAATACACCCCACCACCATGGATCGACCCCACCCGCACCCCCCAACGCAACACCAGCCACCACATCCCCACACTCCTGCAACTATGAGCAACCCGCGCCCGCGGGGCGAACTCGCCGCAGCCACGGCGGAACGGCGGCGCACGGCGGTCGGCCTCGACTCACTGACCTTCAGATATCGGTGCGAGGACGTTGGATTGGTGGCGGACACTACGGCGAACGGTCGCACCGGCACGGGCACAGGACTCGACCTGCGAGCCATTTGGCGGCTACCTGCGACCGGTGCCGGCGTCGTTCTCCAGTGACAGTCTTTTCGTAGGATGGCGCACCGGTGACAGCCCACCGGTGACAGACCGCCGCTCCAATCAGGCCGCTCCCTCAACATCGCGTCAGTTGATGCTGGGCGGGGCCGGCGCAGAACGACCCTGGGCGCCATCCGAGCAGCACCGTCGTCAGACCGGGCCCGATACCGCTCGTAAGGTGACCGTCATGGGCACCGCCGTGGTCAGCGCGATCTTCGACCCCTCTCGATGGCGGGAGGTGGAGGGCTTGGGTTTCACCGACATCACCTACCACCGGCATATCGGTACCCGTCCCAGCGCTGACGCCGACCCCAGCACCGCCGCCGAACCAGGCACTGCGGCCGAACCAGGCACTGCGGCCGAACCAGGCACTGCCGTCGATCGGGCAAACGCTGACGTGATCGACCTACCAACGGTGCGCATCGCCTTCAACCGGCCCGAGGTGCGCAACGCGTTCCGTCCGCACACGGTTGACGAGCTGTATCGGGCACTCGACCATGCACGGATGACGAGCAGCGTCGGATGCGTGCTGCTCACAGGCAACGGTCCCAGCGAACGGGACGGTGGCTGGGCGTTCTGCTCCGGCGGCGACCAGCGGATCCGCGGCCGCTCCGGCTACCAGTACGCGCAGGGTCAAACGGCCGACACCGTCGACCCCGCGCGCGCCGGGCGACTGCACATCCTGGAGGTGCAGCGGCTGATCAGGTTCATGCCGAAGATCGTCATTGCCGTCGTTCCCGGCTGGGCGGCCGGCGGTGGTCATTCACTGCACGTGGTCTGCGATCTCACACTGGCCAGCGCTGAGCACGCGAGATTCAAGCAGACCGATGCGGATGTCGGCTCGTTCGACGGCGGCTACGGATCGGCGTATCTCAGCCGTTTGGTCGGACAGAAATTCGCCCGTGAGATCTTCTTCCTGGGCCGGGAGTACACCGCTGCGCAGATGCATGCGATGGGTGCGGTCAATGAGGTCGTGCCGCATGCCGAGCTTGAATCCGTTGCACTGCAATGGGCGTCGGAGATCAACGGCAAATCCCCGACGGCGCAACGCATGTTGAAGTATGCGTTCAACCTCGCCGATGACGGCATGGTCGGTCAGCAACTGTTCGCCGGCGAAGCGACCAGGCTCGCCTACGGAACGGACGAGGCCGTGGAGGGACGGGACTCGTTCCTGCAGAAGCGAACCGCGGACTTTTCCGCCTACCCGTGGGCGTACTAGGCGCCGGTCGATGCCCAGAGCGCTTCAGCTACTGCCGGTCCCGACCGGCGACCGGATTCTCGACCTGCTTCCCAGGTTGCGAGCGGCCCTCTCCGGCTCGGGTCCGGTGCTGCTGCCCGCACCGGCGAACGACATCGACAACATTTCGATCACACGGCTTCTCGGACCTGCCGCCGAGCTTGACGACGGCGAGGATGACGACCACGATCCGACCGCCGTTGTCGTCGTGACGTCAGGATCGACCGGCCCGCCCAAGGGCGCGCTGCTGACGGTGTCAGCGCTTGCGGCGTCGGCTGACGCCACCCGCCAGCGGTTGTCGTTGCTGCGACCCACCGGCCGCGGGTCACCTGCACCCAAGGTCAACCGCCCACCGGATCAGTGGTTGCTGACCCTCTCGGCCACACATATTGCGGGGCTCCAGGTTGTCCTTCGGGCACTGGCCGCCGGCACCGAGCCCACCATCCTCGACACCGCTGAGCCCTTCACCGCGGATCGGTTCTGTGCCGCGGTGGAGCGGGTGCCGGCCGGCCCTCGATTCACCTCACTGGTGCCCACCCAGCTGGTGCGGCTCCTCGCCGATCCCGAAGCCACCCACGCGTTGACGACATTCGACGCCGTGCTCGTCGGCGGTGCCGCGGCGCCCTCGGCTGTGCTGCAGCGGGCAGCGGAGGCAGGTGCCACCGTCGTGACCACCTACGGCATGACGGAAACCTGCGGCGGCTGCATCTATGACGGACTGCCACTCGATGGCGTCACGGTCACCCTTGCAGCCGGCGAAGCCCCGACTTCTCCTGCCGAGGTTGCCAGTCACCAGGATGACCCGGCAAAAACGGTCACTCCCGGCGCCTCGGAGCATCGCGGAAAAGGGCAGGGCCGCGTGGTGATCTCCGGCTCCGTGATCGCCCGCGGCTACCGGGGCATCCCGGGGCACCCCGCCTTCACGCGGCACGCTGGTCGCCGTTCCTTCCGGACGCAGGACATCGGACGGTGGGACGGTGACCGCACGCGGATCATCGGCCGCACCGATGACGTCCTTGTCACCGGCGGTGTCAAGGTTGATCCGGCGGCGGTGGAGTCGGTGCTGGCCGCGGTACCTGGTGTTCGCGACGTCATCCTGACCGGCGTACCGGATCCGGAATGGAGTCAGCGTCTGGTCGCAGTGCTCGTGCCGGTCG
This sequence comes from Mycobacteriales bacterium, assembly GCA_038246445.1. Taxonomy (GTDB): domain Bacteria; phylum Actinomycetota; class Actinomycetes; order Mycobacteriales; family Nakamurellaceae; genus Nakamurella. The sequence continues at coordinate 7,376 of JBBRVZ010000110.1, read as the reverse complement.
GGCCGGGCGTACCCGGGCTCGACGAGTTGCGGGCGGCGGCCACCCGGGTCCACGGTGCGCCGGCCGCCCCGCGTCAGCTCCTCGTCGTCGACAAGATTCCGCACCGGGGCATCGGTAAGCCCGATCGTGCAGCGGTCCGCCGACTCGCCATCCAGGCCCTGGCCAGCGGGTTCCCCGCCGTCGAACCCCTCGCCGCGGAACCCCCATCCGGTGCGGAACTATCGTTCGAACAACCTGCCGTCGCACCACCTGCCACCGAGCCCTCGGACGAGCATTGACCGCGCCACGCCGCTTCACCCGCGCGGAACTGAACTCGTTCCACGGCGCCATAGTCGACGACCTCGTCGGACCGGGCATGAAACTGCTGTTCGTCGGCATCAATCCCGGACTCTGGACGGCCGCGGTGAACGCCCACTTCGCCCGTCCGGGCAACCGGTTCTGGCCGGCGCTGCAGCTGGCCGGCATCACCCCGCACCGGGTGGACGCCAGCCGCGGATTGCTGCCCGACGACCGGCGCCGACTGCTCGAAGCCGGGATCGGCATCACGAACCTCGTGCCCTACGCAACCGCACGCGCCGACGAACTCACCGCCGAGCAATTGCGCCTCGCCGGCGAGCCCCTGCACGCCCTGGTCGAGCACTACCGACCGCGGGTCGTCGCCGTGCTGGGCGTCTCGGCGTACCGGCGGGCCTTCGCGGCCCGCACCGCGCGGCAGGGACGTCAGGCCGGCACCCTGGCCGGCGCGGAGCTGTGGGTGCTGCCCAATCCGAGCGGGCTCAATGCCCACGAGACTGCGACAAGTCTTGCCGCCGCGTACCGCGAGGCCGCACTCGCTGCGGGCGTCATCCCCCCGTCGATGCGGGCGCACTGAACGGACAGCGCGGCCGGTCATCAATGAAACGGCGGTGAGCTGTGCAACAGCGCAGGCAGCCGGTTCGTCATCTGCCGCCCGCTCGGCCAGTAGGGTCGTCACACGTGGCAACCGCACAGCAATGGTTCTCGGCCGCGCGCCCCCGGACGCTGCCCGCCGCGGTCGCGCCCGTCCTGGTCGGGACCGGTGCGGGGATCGCGCTCGATGGCTTCTCGTGGCTCCGCGGGGGGCTTGCGCTGGTCGTATCGCTGGCCCTGCAAGCGGGCGTCAACTACTCCAACGACTATTCCGACGGAATTCGCGGGACGGATGCCGCTCGGGTCGGGCCGTTGCGCCTCGTCGGATCCGGTCTGGTCACTCCGTCCATCGTCAGGCTGGCCGCCTTCGCCTGCTTCGCGGTCGCCGGCCTCGCCGGCCTCGCCCTCGCCATCCTGGTCAGCTGGTGGTTCATCCCCGTCGGTATCGCCTCGGTCGCGGCGGCGTGGTTCTACACCGGCGGCCCGAAACCGTACGGCTACGCGGGGTTCGGCGAGATCTTCGTGTTCGTGTTCTTCGGGCTCGTCGCCGTCCTCGGCACCACATACGCTCAGGCGGAACAACTCTCGCGCAACGCATGGACCGGGGCCATCGGTATCGGCCTGCTCGCCTGCGCCCTGCTGATGGCCAACAACCTGCGCGACGTGCACACCGACGTCACTGCCGGAAAGCGGACGTTGGCCGTGCTGCTCGGCGAGCCGTTGAGCCGACGGGTTTTCGCGCTGATGATCGTCGGGGCCTTCGTCGCGGCGGTGAGCATCGCATTCGACTCCCCGTGGTGCCTGCTGACCATCCTCGCCGTGCCGCTTGCCGTCGGCCCCGTCCGGGCGGTGCTGGGCGGCGGCGCCCGGGGGAAGGCGCTGATCCCGGTCCTCGGGGCGACCGGGCGGCTGGAATTCGTCTATGCCCTACTGCTCGGCTTGGGGCTGGCCCTGGAGGTGTGGGTGTAGCGGGAGCGTCCTGCCTGCCCGCTCGTGAGTGCTGTTGCGAGACAGGCGCTCCGATGGCGAGCACAACAAGAACCGGTAATTGCCCCGCGGAAGCGGCGCTGGCGTCCCGGCCGGACTGGCACCATAGGGGCATGTTCATCGCGGGGACGCAGCGGTGGAAGGTCACCATCGCCGAGCCCGAGGCCCTGCGTATTGCGCTGTACGTCAGGGACGTGGCGGGCCTGGAGCCGGTGACGATTCCCCAGATCCCGCCGCTGGACCCGCCCGCCGATGTCTGGCCGGTGTGGTCGCGTCGGCCGGTCGAGGTACCGGCCTCCCGCGGCGTAGAACTGCTGGGCGGCAGAAACATCGATGTTGCGATCGCATCCGGTCAGTGGGCCCGCTGGTGGCGGCACGCGCTCGAGGTCGGGACCAGTGCGATCGACGACTTCCGGCCACCCGCATTTCCCGCCCTGGTAGGTGTGCCCGACCTCCGCGCACTGATGCAACGGCACTTCTACAACGCGAATCTGTGGTCGGACGGGCTGAACGACGACCCGCGGGTGCGGGCCGCCCAATCCGCGCCGTCGCTGGGATTGAACGCTGTGATTCGCGACCTGCCGCAGACGCTGGGCCGCAAGCCCCGGTCGTTCGACCTGCGGATCAGCGTCATCGGAGTACAGACCAAGCGGGCGTGGATCCTGGGCCCGGACCACATTCTGATGACGCGGCACCTCATTGCCGACCGCGACAACGCCGTGGACTGGTTGCGGCTGCGGATCCTCGAACTGGCCTGACCCGGTCACATCCCACCGGTCCGCGTCAGCCACCCTGAATCCACTCGGTCGCCACGGTGAACTCGTCGAGGGCTTCCTGGATCGGTTCGCGACCCAAGCCAGGTCCGGTCGGCACCGCGATCTGCCCGTCCTCGAGTTCGAACGGGGCGGTGATGTCGCGCTCGTAGAACCGGTCGGACCCGGATACGTCGCCCGGCAGCGTGAATCCGGGAAGTGCCGCCAGTGCCGCGTTCGCTGCCCGTCCCAACCCCGTCTCGACCATCCCGCCGCACCAGACCGGGATGCCGTTCGCCTGGCACAGGTCGTGGATGCGGCGGGCAGCGAGGTAGCCACCAACCCGGCCCGCCTTGATGTTGATCACCTGGCAGGCCCGCATCGCAATCGCGTCGGCCGCGGCCCTGACCGACACGACGGATTCGTCCAGGCAGACCGGTGTCGAGATCAGCCGGGCAAGTTCGGCGTGCTGGCGGAGGTCGTCCTCGGGGAGCGGTTGCTCGATCAGCAGCAGGTCGAACGCGTCCAGCCGGCGCAGCGTCCGTGCGTCGGCCAGAGTGTAGGCCGCGTTCGCATCGACCTGGAGCGGGACGAGTTCGCCGAAGCGGTCACGAACCGCCTGCACCGGCTCGATGTCCCAGCCCGGCCGGATCTTCAGCTTGATCCGGACGTACCCCTGGGCGAGGTAGTCGCCGACGACGTCGAGCAAGGCGCGCAGTGACGGCTGGATGCCAACCGACACACCGGACGGGACACTGGTTCTGGTGGCGCCGAAATAGCCGGCGAGGGATCGTCCGGAACCGCGCAGCTGGGCGTCCAGGACCGCCATCTCGAGTGCGGCCTTCGCCATCCGGTGCCCGACGAAAGGCGCGAGAAGTGGCTCCACCACTTCGGCGGTGACGTCGGCGCCGGCAGCCGACTCCGCCAGCAACCGCGGCACGAAGAACCTGCGCAGTACGTCCAGGGCGCCCTCGGTGTACTCGGAGCTGTAGAGCGGCGCCTCCATCGCGACGCATTCTCCCCAACCCTGGACTGCGACCGATTGATGGTCGTGGGAGAGTTCGTCGCCGACGACCCGGATCAGCACGGCGAAGCGATCTGATTCCACCCCGAACGACGTCTCGAACGGGCTCTTCAGTGGCATCCGGATTGTCCGCAGTTCCACGCCGGCGATCTTCATGGTTCAGCTCCCGATTCGTAGCGCTGTGGGTTCACGGCTCAGCACATACCAGCCGCTCCGAGCGAAACCCGTGACGCACCAAGCGCTGTCGGCCATCGACAGGGCCATCGCAGCGCGGAGTTCGTAGCGCCATGCGAGGGCGAGCTCCGGGTGGCTGCCGCGCATGCCTTCGATGTCGCGGGGGATGCCGATGAGGGCGTGGCGGGCATGGCGGGCGTTCCCGCCGGCGACCGGCAGGCCATCGTCACCGACGGACAACAGCACGGACGCCCCGGATGCCAGCAGCTCGTCGGGGTCGCTGTCCGCCTGTTCCTGACGGTCGTCGGCCGCGTCCATCGTCGAGGCCGCGGACAGGTCCCAGACGGCCTCGACCCGATCACTGGGTTGGCCGCGGTTGGGGCCGTCGTTCATCACACCGTAGAAGTCGACGAAGTACGCGTGCGGGCGTGCCCCGAGCCGGCTGATGTTGAAGTGGGCGTTCCGGGCGATCAGTGGGTCGAAGGTCCAGGTAATGCTGCTCAGCCCGCGCTCCAGCGCCCATTGCCGCTGATGCCACTTGAGCGCGCGTCCCACGCCCCGTCCCGCGATACCGGGAAGGACTCCGGTGATGTGGGAGTGCATGGAGGCACCGAGCGGCTCGGTGAAGAACCCCGAACTCGCCCCGACCAGCTGTCCGTCGTCGACCCGGTAGGCGCCCACCAGGTAGTTGCCACCGTGTCCCAGCGCCCGCAGCAGGTGCGGCTGTACGTCGAAGGGCTCCCCCGCCCGGATGCCCCATACCTGCTCGAGGAGCCGGCACGCTGTTGTCATCTGTTCGAGCGTCTTGAGCGGACGCACCACGACGCCCGCCCGATCCGCGGCGGCCCCGGCTGTGGCGGCGGCGGAGATCAGCAGGTCACGAGTGTTCAGCACTACGCTCGACCGGGCCGACGAGCCCGAGTGTGCGGTCGTCATCAGGGGTGCGTCGTGAGGTGAGTCATGTCGATGAATCGACATCACGGGGGATCATCCGCCGGTTCGTCACGAGAGTGGCCACGGGCGGACCATCACAGCCGTCAGCAAGTCGCCGCCATTCCATAGCCGCCATTCCATAGCCGCCACTCCATAGCCGCCACTCCGCCATCGGGAAGCCGCAATCGGGAAGCCGCCATCTGGAGCCGCCACCGCATCGCTGCCATCAGGGGGCGATTGCCGAAGCGCTCGACCCCAGGATGTCCTCCACCAGCGCCGCCAGCAGCGCTGTCCTGGGCACCAGATGGTGTACCAGGACGTGCTCGTCGTCGGCATGCGCACCGCCACCAACGGCGCCCAGACCGTCGAGCGTGGGCACGCCGATGCCTGCCGTGAAGTTGCCGTCCGACCCACCTCCGACGGTGGTGGCCTCCAGCTCACCCATGCCGAGAGCCTTCGCCAGCCTTCTCGCGCGCTCGAACAGTGCAGCACCCGAGGTGGGCTCCATCGGCGGCCTGTTCGGTTCGCCGGTCACGGTGAAGACCGCGCCCGGAACGGTCGGGCGCAACGCCTGCATCGCGCGGTGCACCCGGTCCTGCTCCGCCTTGGTCCCGGCCCGGACGTCGACCTGCAGGCAGGCATTGGCCGGCACCGTGTTGGTGGTCGTTCCGGCGCTCGCAACGGTCGGCGTCACCGTGGTGCCGAGCGCGGCGTCTCCGAGCACCGAGGTGGCCAGGATCAGGTGTGCGAGCTCGACGCTGGAGTTCACTCCCTTTTCCGGCTCCGCGCCGGCGTGCGCGGCCCTACCGGTGACGTCGATCCGGTACAGCGAGGTGCCCTTCCGGCCAGTTTTCAGCGAGGCTCGGGGCCCAGCGCCCTCGAGGACGAAACAGGCCTCGCTGCCGCGTGCCTCGTCCTCGATGAGTGCCCTTGACGTCGGGGATCCGATCTCCTCGTCACCAGTCACCAGCAGACATACGCCGTCCAGCGGGACGCCACCGTCCCGGGCGGCAGCCAGGGCATGGAACGCCTGCACCAGGCCCGCCTTCATGTCGACGGTGCCCGGGCCCCGGATGACGCCGCGGTCGACGACGAAGGGGTGATGGGTCAGCGATCCGACGGGCCACACGGTGTCGTGGTGGGCGAGGATGACGATCCGGTTCGGCCCGGTCCCGAACCGCCACCGCAGGTGAGAGCAACCATCGATCTCCAGCCGCTCCGCCGCGACGCCCAGCCGCTGCGTGCCGATGGTCGCGATCAGGTCCGCGCTCTGCCCCACTGCGGCGAGGTCGGATGACGGCGATTCGCACCGCACAAGAGCTTCGAGGTCGGCGAGCATGTCCGGCAATCGATCGCCCACTGCGTCCGCGATGGCGCTGGGGGCGGCGGTTGTCATAGGGACACACTAGGACCCGAGGTGCCGGCCGGTTCAGTCGACGGTGTCATCTCCGCGCAGCGCCGACTGCAGCCGCGATCGTTCGGTCCGACGCTGATGCGAGGTCCGCGCGATCGCTTCGTTCACCCGCCGCCGGGGGCCTGCGAAGAGTAACCACGACAGCGGCAGCTGCACGATGATCGCGAACAGCAGCGCGACGATCAGCGGCATGAAGATCATCAGCACCGCCGTCAGACCAATGACCAACGCCAACCGGAGGAAGCTGTACAGCGCAAGCGGGGCGAGCACCGACACCGCACCTGACGTCGGGACACCCGCCTGCCCCACAGCCGGATTCGAATCGGGCTCGGGTGCCGTGCCGGGCGGCATGGCCTCGGGCGTCATTGGCGCCTCGGGCACCGAGATGGCTGCGCCGGGATCACGATCGGTCGAACCGATGTTCTCCTCCACCGACGGACGCTGCGGCTCCGGTTCGGCGGCGGGCGACGTACCCGAGTGAGAATTGTTCACGGCTCAAGGGTAACCAGGGACGGCTCGCCTCCCGCGGCGAACCCGATCAGAAGTCGGCCGACGCGGGCGATTCGCCGGTCGGCCGATGTTCGAAGCGAGTCGCCAGCACCACTGTCGTCCTCGTCCGCGCCACCCCGTCGATCGCTCGCAGCCGGCCGATGCATCGGTGCAGGTCATCCACGCTGGCCACCCTGACCTGGACGACGAACGCCTCGTCGCCTGCGACGCCGTAACAGCTCTCGACCTCCGGGATGGCTTCGAGCGCGGCGGCGATCACGTCGTCCCGGCCGTACTCCCCCGGGTCGATACCGACAAGTGCTGTCACTCCGAGGCCGATTGCCTGCGGATCGACTGTCGCTCGAAAGCCGGTGATGACCCCCGTCGATTCGAGCTTGCTCACCCTCTCGTGCACTGCCGACGAGGACAGCCGGACGAGTCGAGCCAGTTCGGCGTAACTGGCCCGGCCGTCCGCTCGCAGGGCGTCGATCAGCCGGCGATCCACGGCGTCCATTGCCGACCGCCCTCCCCCCAGCAGAAACCCAGCTTGGCACCCCCCGTCGACAACACCGCGTCGACAACACCGCGTCGACAACGCCGCGTCGACAACGCCGCATCGACAACGCCGCATCGACAACGCCGCATCGACAACGCCGCATCGACAACGCCGCATCGACAACGCCGCATCGACAACGCCGCATCGACAACGCCGCAT
>JBBRVZ010000109.1:0-10206 GCA_038246445.1 Mycobacteriales bacterium | reverse complement strand
CGGTCCTGGCACGGGGGAAGTCGTGTCAGGCCCGATGCGGGTGTGGGCCGGGCGTCAGGAGCGCGGGCAGGATCTCGCAACGACGGATGACGAGGGTCAGTTCTGCAGCAACCCCCTTTCCGGAGTGGCATAGGCGGCCTCCTGGCGGGCCTCATAGGCCTCCCACTCGGCGGCGTCCCAGATCTCCATGCGGAGTCCGATTCCGGTGATGACGAGGTCCTTGGTCAACCTCGCGTACTCGCGCATTCGCGGCGCAACGGTGATCCGGCCCTGTGCGTCGGGTCGTTGATCATCGGCGTTGGCCAGCATGTAGCGCTGATAGCCGCGGGCCCGCTCGTCGGTGATCGGCGCATTGATGGCGTCGTCGGCGAACGTCTCGAAGCCCCCGTAGGTGAAGACGTACAGACAGTGATCCTGACCGCGCGCGACCATGACGCCATCGGCGAACGACTCGCGGTAGCGCGCCGGCAAGGTCACCCTGCCCTTGTCGTCCATCCGGACGGTGTAGGTGCCGTAGAAGCCCTTGGGCATCCCCACACCTCCGTCCCCGTCACGCTGTCGTTACTTCGAGCCACCTGAATCACCCGCCCGCAAACCGGAACCCTCGACCGCCGGCCTTGATAGCCTCGAAGTTGCTCCACCTTAACCCACTTTCTGCCACTACAGGCCACCTTCACCCCCATCAGATGGGGGTGTCGCCACGTTCCCCCACCTCGGGTGATGGACCGGCGTCGTTCGTCGGGCCGGGTACGGTGACCGGGCCTGTCATGACGTCCGACACGCGCAGGCGGCGGCGGTCAGACCGATCTCGCCCACCGTTGTTGACGCAGGTGGGAGCGTGCGCCGTGGGCGCGGACGCGGACGTGCGGAGACCCGGTGGGGAGCCGTGGGGCGAGCCATGGCCGCGGCTCCGACGGGGGGTGTGGCCGCACCGATCTCGTTCGTGCATCACGCAGCGTCATATCGCGCCCGGTGAGCGGTGCACCCAAACGGTCAGGGTCTGTTGGCACAACACCGGCGGCGCCCGAGCGACAGTCCGAAGTTCCACCGGTGACCGCTCGGGTTCAACTTCACCCCGTTGCGTCGGTCAGCACTGGCAGACTGTCTGGCAGGCGCCCGCGCGGGACCGCGGTGCCGCATGTCGGTCGGGAGGAAGCAACGGTGACGCAGCGCGTGGACCTGGAACCAGCGGACGCACCGGGTGCAGTCGCACCGCCGATCGCAGGTAACGGGGCCGGTGCCGGCATGCCGGTCGGTGCGGCCGCGCCACCGCAGCTGGACGAGGTATCGCGGGTCGGTGCGCAGATCGCGGCGGCGATCTCGAAGGTGGTACTCGGCAAGCCGGAGGTCATCCGGCTGGCCATCATCGCCGTACTTGCCGAAGGCCATCTGCTGATCGAGGATGTGCCAGGAACGGGCAAGACGGTGCTCGCCAAGTCGCTGGCCCGGACGGTCGACTCGACGGTCAGCCGGGTGCAGTTCACCCCGGACCTGATGCCGAGCGACGTCACGGGTGTCAGCATCTACGACCGGCAGTCCGCACAGTTCGAATTCCGGCCTGGACCGATCTTCGCCAACATCGTGGTGGCCGACGAGATCAACAGGGCCTCGCCCAAGACGCAATCGGCGCTGCTGGAATGCATGGAGGAGAAGCAGGTCACGGTCGACGGCACCAGCTATCAGTTGGCCCGTCCGTTCCTCGTGCTGGCCACCCAGAACCCGGTCGAGATGGAGGGCACCTATCCGCTGCCGGAGGCACAGCGCGACCGTTTCCTGGCGCGGCTGTCCATCGGGTACCCCGACCGCAACGCGGAGATCGGAATGCTCGCCGACCGGGATCAGATCGATCCGCTGTCCGTCCTGTCACCGGTGACCGATGCCGCCACGGTGACGCGGTTGATCAACGCGGTGGCGACCGTGCACCTGGCTCCCCCGCTTCGTCAGTACCTCGTCGAGATCGTCAGCGCTACCAGGGCGATGCCGGAGGTGCGCCTCGGGGCGTCGCCGCGCGCGGTGCTGCACCTCGCCCGCGCTGCCAAGGCCGCCGCCGCAATGGACGGCCGGCCTTTCGTCGTGCCGGACGACATCCAACGTCTCGCCGTTCCGGTTCTTGCGCACCGTTTGCTGCTGACCGTGGAGGCGCACGCCGCGCACCGGTCCGCAGAGGAAATCGTGAACGTGCTGCTCAGCCGCATCAGGGTGCCGCGCGGTGGCTGAGCGGGGGCTCACCACCCGGGGCCGATGCCTGCTCGCCGGTGGAGTCGCCGCAAGCGTCTGCGCCGTCGTTCTGGACGAACGCGACCTGCTCAGGATCGGACTGTTCGCCGTCGCCTTGCCGCTGATCGCGGTGCTGGCCGGATCGTTGCACCGGATCCGGTTGACGGCATCGCACCTGATCCAGCCGTCCCGGCTCGATCCGGGCACCACCGGGGCGGTGGTGCTCTCGATCACCAACGCGGGAGCCTCCCGGACATCGACGATGGAGATCACGGAGCCGCCGACCACCGACCTGACCCGCGGTGTGCGATGCCTGGTTCCGCCCCTTCGTCCTGCGCACGCCGCCCGTGCGGACTATCCCATCCGTGCGGAACGCCGTGGGCGGTTCGTACTGGGCCCCCCGTCCGTCCGGGTCGGTGACCCGTTCGGCCTGTGGGAGGACCACCGGACCCTGCCCGTCCGCACCGAAGTGCTGGTGGTGCCCACTGTCGTCGACCTCAGTGGGATGCCGACCAGCACCGGCAGTCGGTCGGCCGCCGCCGACCGCGCAACCGCCGGCGCGACCGGGGGCGATCCGGACGTGGGGATCCGGAACTACCGCAGTGGGGACGACATCCGCACCATCCACTGGCGCGCATCGGCCCGGCACGACGAGCTGATGGTCCGGCTGGAGGAACCGGTCTCGCACGGCGGCGCGGTCGTCATGCTCGACCACCGGGCGCCGGCGCACGCCGGCCAGGGTGCGCACGCCAGCCTGGAGACGGCGGTCTCGTTGGCCGCATCGATCAGCCTGCACCTGCTCGCCGCGGAGCATCAGATGCGGTTGACCACCCACACCGGCGCCGTGTTGGCCAACGGGCGCGACATCGAGGATGACGTGCTCGCCGCGCTGGCCGTCCTGGAGCCGGACCGCCTCGGGTCGGTCTCGCCGGCGTCGATCGCCGGTTCCGGGTTGATCGTCGCAATCCTCGGCGCGCTCGACCTGCCCGCCGCGAAGTTGTTGACCGCTGCCCGGCGACGCGAAACCAACGGGCTGGCCTTCGTACTGAAGGTGCGCGAGTGGGACCCGTCAGGACCGGCCGGTCACCCGCAGGCGGTCGCGCTCCTGCGTGCAGCCGGCTGGAAGGTCCTCACCATTGGTCCCGGGGACGACCTCGCCAGCGTCTGGGCCCGGGCCTGTGCCGGTTCTCCGTCCATCCTTCCGTCCGTCGAACGCAGGGCCGCCGCCATGCCGGCGCGCGCCTGAGGAACACCGATATGACCGTCACGTCGACACCGCAGGCCGGCCCGGCACCCGCGCCGCCGCCTCGCGCGACACCGCAGGCGTTGGCCGCCCGGGCCGCCGCGCCGGCACCTGCCGACCCCCAGGCTCCACCGATCTTCCTGATACCGACGCTGGTCGGGGCGTTGGCCGTACTCGCTGCGAGCTCGGCGATACCGCCGATGATCAGCGGGGACAACTGGCTGTGGCCCACCGTCGAAGTGGTGATGGTGATCTGGCTGGTCGGCGTCGGCGCCCGATTGGCCCGGATACCAGCGGCCGGCGCCATCCTGCTGCAGGTGGTCGGTGCCGCGGTGGCACTGACCGCGTTGTTCACGGTCGGTGGGATCGGCGGGGTGCTGCCCAACGGCGCCGTGCTGGCCGAGGCCGGCGACCTGCTGGCCGGCGCCTGGGAACAGATCCGGACGACAGTGTCCCCGGCACCCGCTTCCGCCGAATTGGCGTTCCTGATCACCGTGTCCGTCGGGGCGACGGCCCTGATCGTCGACATCTTGATCGCCGTCTGCCGCGCGCCCGCGCTGGTTGCGTTGCCGCTGCTGTGTGTGTACTCGGTACCGGCGTCCATCGATCTTTCCCTGCTGCCCTGGGAGTCCTTCGCGGCGCCGGCAGTCCTCTACGCTGTGCTGCTCACGGCGACCGGGCTGAACGGTCGCCGGCTCGGTGCAGGGGCGGGCATGGCGCAGGTGGTGTCCGGCCTCGCCCTCGGGTGCCTTGCAACGGTGATCGCGCTTCTCGCCGCCAACGCCGTGACCGCTGTCGGTACGGCCGGGCGCCTTCCGCGCACGGCGAACGGGCCCAGCAGCACCATCGGACTGTCGCCGTTCGCCTCGCTGACCGGCAACCTGCAACGAACCGACCCGGTGGACATGCTCCGGGTCAGCGGGCTCGAGCAGCCGCAATATCTCCGCACCGTGGGCCTGCAGAAGTGGACGTCCGGCGAAGGATGGTCGGTCGACGAGCTGTCCGACGGCCGACTGCCGACCATCGCACCTGCGGACGACGCACCCAAGATCACGGTCACGTCGCTGAACTATCGCGACCGGTTCCTGCCGATCTATGACGGGACGTCCTCGGTCAATGGCGCAGGGCCGGGTTGGTCCTACGACGCGGCGCTGGAAACCGTGCACCGGGCGGACCCGGTCCAGCCGGACGACTACCGCATCGCAGTGGTTTTCCGGCAGCCCACCGCCGAGCAACTCCGAAAAGACACGGTGACCGCGGGCGGCGTGCTGACCGAAACCGGTTCGCTGCCGGCCGAAGCCGTTCGGATTGCCCGTGACGTGACAGCCGGCGCACGCAGCGCCTTCGACAAGGCAGAAGCTCTTCGCCGCTACTTCACCCATCCGGCCAACGGCTTCACCTACTCCCTCACGGTACCGCCGGGCGACAGCGGGGACGCCCTGGTCGACTTCCTGGGTAACAAGCAGGGGTACTGCGAGCAGTACGCGTCGGCAATGGCCATCATGCTGCGAGCGCTCGACATCCCGGCCAGAGTGGCCATCGGGTTCACCCAGGGATCCCGGAACTCCGACGGCAGCTATCTGATCAGCAGCAACGATGCGCACGCCTGGGTCGAGGTCGACTTCGACAATGCGGGTTGGGTGCAGTTCGACCCCACGCCGCTCGGCGGCGGGCAGGGCGGCCAGCAAGGATTCACCAATACGGCCGAGGCCGCCACCAGTTCCTCCGCAGCCCCGACGACCGGGGGGTCCGGTACCTCGGTTCGGGCTGAGGAGACCCCGGGTGCGGGCGCTGCGGCGCGACTTCCAGACGAGCAGCAGACCACTGCCGGAGCGGCCGGCCAACAGGGATCCAGCATTTCGCCCACCGTGTTGGCGAAGCTCGGGGCGTTGATGGTGCTGGCGGCCGTTGCCGCCGGGCCGACCGTCGTACGGGACCGCCGGCGCCGCAAGCGGCTCGAGATCGCCGACGCGGGCGGCCCCGATGCCGCGACCGCCGCATGGCGGGAGATCGAGGACCTCGCGGTCGACCACGGGATCGTACTCAACCCGGCTGAGTCGGCCAGGTCGACCGCGAACCGGCTTGCGAAGGTGGTGCACCTCGGCGAGCGTGGCCGGCAGGAGCTTCGCGCCGTCGTCACGCAAGCCGAACAGGGCTGGTACGGCGGGAGTCCCGGGGCCGCCAGGGCCGCAGCCGTTCGCTTTGACAGCTCAGGCACCACCGTTTCGCCGCCGGCGGCCGGTGCTCGAACCGGTTCGACAACCACGCTGGCACGCGCTGCATCGGCCGGTGCAGCGCTGGGCGCTGCGCCTCGGACCCTCGCGCGTGAACTGAGGCACGTTGCGCCGCTGTCGCCCCTGGAACGGCTGGTGCCGCGATCGGTGCGGCCGACGTGGTGGCGGGACTGACCTCGCTGCTGCTGTTCGTCAGCGGGCCGGAAGGCCCTGAACGATGGTCACTCGACCGACACGGGGCGGCATTGGCCGGGTCTGGCGGGGGTCGGAGGCGGGCGAGGACGGCGGGGACGGCGTGTTCGGTGTCCTGCTGGTTACCGAGGACGGCCAACGGCACACGGTTTCGCCAAGTGCTGCCTCGGCGGAGGTTCTGATGGCGCGATGGACATCGAGACTCGAATTCAGCTACTGATTTGGCTCGTCGAAGCGCCTGCGGAAACGCTCTTCCATCCGGTTCCCCAGTGACGGGTTGGCCTTGGCAGCGCTCTTTTCCGCACCCTTGGCCGCCCGGGCGCTCGGTTGACCGAAGACGAAAAGTCCGACCGCGGTCACCATGATGAGGAAACCGACGACGCTGACGATGACGCCTACAGCAAGCAGGCTCTGCGTCGAGATCACACCGACGACGAGACCCACAAGACCGGCAACGAACAAGCACCCGGCGACGATGGGACGACGACGGCGAATGCGGCTGACGTTGACACTGGTCGCAAACTTCGGGTCGTCCTCATAGAGCGCGCGCTCGATCTCGTCGAGCATCCGCTGTTCGTGCTCGGAGAGCGGCATGGGTTCCCCTCCTCCGGCACTTGGCCACCATGGTGAGTGGTCGCGCTGATGGTCGCCAGCCGACGACCTACGTCAAGGATACGAGCAGTCTGCGCGGACCACTAGCGCGAGCGAAAATTCCCGCGACTTTCCTCCGATGGCTTACCCGGAGGGGGCCGTTTCGGGCGGTTGAGCAAGGTTGCGGGGCCGATTGCGGCCGATCCGAACCGGGCCAGGGCCCGATCCACCGCGCCCTCCGCCTCGCGCCATCCAGGTTGTGGTTCGCCCTCGCCCAATTGCAGCTGCTCGACGGACTGGCTGCTGGCGACCAGGTTCTCCAAACGGACGCCCAAAAGGCGGATGCGTCGCCCGCCGGCTGCACCCGATCGGGTCTTGGCCAACAGCTCGGTCGCCGTCACGTACACCGTCCTGGACACGTCGGTCGGGGTGTCCAGTGTCGCCGAGCGGGTGACGGTGGAGAAGTCCTCGAACCTGACCTTGATGCTGACCGTGCGGCCACGAACGCCGGTGGCCCGCGCCCGCCTGGCTGTTCGTTCAGTCAGCCAGAGCAATTGGCCAGACAGGAATCCGGCGTCCGCGGAATCCGTCGGGAACGTGGTCTCCGCGCCGATGGAGGCCTCGGCGACCTCGGTGTCCACTTCACGAGAATCCCGACCCCAGGACAGCTCGTGCAGTTTCGTCCCGGTTGCCCTGCCGACCACACCGATCAGCGTCGGGAGATCCAGCTCTGCGACCTGGGCAACGGTAGTGACGCCGAGGCGTTCCAGACGCTCGGCGGTACGCGGACCCACCCCCCACAACGCGCGGATCGGCAGCGGATGCAGCAGACCGATGACGTCGGCGGGCGGAACGATCAGCACACCATCGGGTTTGGCGAGCCCGGACGCCAGCTTCGCGACGAATTTCGTGGATGCGGCACCGACCGTCGCCACCAGATCCAGCTCGCTGCGAATCCGCGCACGCAGGTCGGCGGCGATCACCCCGGGCCGGCCCAGGGTGCGGCGGGCTCCGGACACGTCGAGAAAGGCCTCGTCGACGGACAGTTGCTCGACCAGCGGTGTCACGTGGGCGAACATGGCCATCACGGTGCGCGAAGCGTCGCGGTAGGCGGTCATCTCGGGCGGCACGACTTCGATACCGGGGCAGCGCAGCAGCGCCTGCGCGGTCGGCATCGCCGAGCGCACGCCGAATTCGCGTGCTTCGTAACTGGCAGACAGGACGACTCCTCGACCACCAACGCCGGCCACCATCATCGGACGACCGCGCAGCTCGGGGCGGCGGCGCATCTCCACCATCGCGAAGAACGCGTCCATGTCGACATGCAGGATCGTGCAGTCCGCATCGTCCACCGCGGCCGGATCGACGGTGACGGTGCGTCGAGGTTCAGCCCGGTGCGCCATCGACCCCATCCGGCCGAAGGGCGACGACGTGCAGATCGGCCGCCAGCTCCCGCAATACCGGGTGGGTGGATGCTGTCGCCTCCAGTTGCCCGAGCGAACCGTCGCCGCCGGCCGCGGCCTGCCTGGCCGCACCTGACACCAGCGCGGCCAGCACGCCGACGCCCGTCACCGACTGGATCACCAGGCCGGCCGACGTCAGCATTCGCGCGACGTCTGCCGCATCGAAGCGCCGACGGAGCGGATCGGGATCGCCGAATGTGCCGTCGGGGTCAGCCAGCATCGTGATGGCTTCGGAGAACCGGCCGACCAGGGTCTGGCCGAGGACGGCGCCGAGCCGGCCCGCGGTCAGCACCGACACGTGCCCGCCGGGTCGCACCGCGGCAGCCAGCTCCCGGATGACGGACGCCGGATCGTCCAGCTCCTCCAGCAGGTGGTGACACACGACAAGATCGGCGGTTCCGGCCGCGACGACCTCTGTCAGCTGGTCGGCGTCGGCCTGCACCGCGCCGATCCGGTCCTCGACCCCGGCGTCCTGGGCCCGCCGATGGAGCATTGCCAGCGCGTCGACGGACGTGTCCACCACGGTCACCTGGCAACCGTGTCGTGCCAGCGGGACGGCTCTGGTGCCACTTCCCCCGCCGACGTCGACCACCTGCGGCGAGGGTTCGCCGGATGCGAGGCCGGCCTGGACCAGCGCCGCCAATGCGCCGTCCACCGGGTCGCCACCGAACGCCCGACGGTGCTCGATCATCGATGTCCTCCAAGAACGCCGTGGAACGCGCCGCTGCCGACGAAGACAGCTGGCCGGGGGTGGTAGCGGCCGCGCGGACGTCGGTTGCAGGGTCATCATGACCCACGGCGGGCATTGGTATCGGCCGACGTCCCGGCGCGGTCGCGGCGTACCTGAATCGACCGCATCGGGCCTGTACGGTGGGCCGGTGCTCGTTGCCAGTGTGTTAAGTCTCAAGGGTGGAGTCGGAAAGACGACGGTGACTCTGGGGTTGGCGTCAGCGGCGGTTCATCGCGGCGTGGACACGCTTCTGGTCGACCTCGACCCGCAGATGAACGCCACCGCGACCGTCGACCCGGACTCCGTCGGCCAGCAGAACGCGCACGCAGAGCGGCGGAGCTATTCGGTCGCCGAGATCCTCGACGATCCGTCCCGCAAGGTGATCGACAGGACGATTCGCGTATCGAGCTGGGGGAATTCGCTGCGGTTGATTCCCGGCAGCGAGCGCACGGAGAACCACAACCACCCCGACCCCGGCTCCAAGACGCTGTTCCGCTTGGCGGGTGCCCTCGCGAAGGTCGAGCCCGCACCTGAACTGGTGCTGATCGATTGCCCACCCTCGTTGGGACAGCTGACCCGCAGCGCACTCACGGCCGCCGACCGTGCCGTGCTCGTTACCGAACCGTCGCTGTTCGCGGTGACGGGCGTGCAGCGCGCACTGGAGGCCGTACAGACCGAGCGGGTGGCACATCGGCCCGCACTGCAGCCGCTGGGTGTCGTCATCAACCGCTTTCGTCCGCGGGTCACCGAGCACGAGTACCGACTCGCAGAGCTGCGAGACCTGTTCGGCCCGTTGGTGTTGTCGCCGGTCCTGCCGGATCGGTCCGCCGTTCAGCAGGCACAGGGCGCCGCGGTGCCCATCCACCGGTGGCCCACAGCGGGCGCCCGGGAAATCGCGCAGAGCTTCGACACGCTTCTCGACCGGCTGCTGAGCTCCAGCCGCTCCCGTGTTCGTCGTTGACCGCTAGCGAGCGGCCGATCGGCGACTTCCGACCGGCTCGAGGGCTTCCTCCACCAGGTCGAGAAACGCCGTTACCTGCCGCACCATGTCGTCCGCCTCGCGAGCCGTGATCAGCCGGGACAACCCGGCCTCGGCCGCCTGCCGCTTGGCCGACCCGGCAGCGAAGAACGCCGCCCACTCGGCGAACTCCGGCGCCACCTTGGACATCAATTCCCAGGCGCTGCCCCGACGCCCTCTGACCGGGCGGGCTCTGGCGGCCAGAACCGCAGCCGCACCGCGCAGGGCGGCCAGGTGTGCCGCCGCATAGCGGTCGGCCGCAGCGGTCGATCGGATCGCTCGGCCGAGCCCTCTGGCGGCGTCGATCAGGAGATCCTTCGCTGCCTGTGGCACGGGAGGGCTCGGCGGGCTCACCGACCGCCGGTGATCGGAACTTGCCGTCCGCCTGCTGACCGGTAGGGCGCGCCGAGGGAGCAGAACCGGCTGTGGCACACCGCCGGTCGCGGGCTCCGCTGGATGCGGCGCATCGAACAAGACCGGAACACGGCCCTGCCTTGACGATGCGTCATCGACCCAGG
>JBBRVZ010000108.1:0-10284 GCA_038246445.1 Mycobacteriales bacterium | reverse complement strand
CCGACGTACCTGTGACCTGGCTCCACGGTGACGTGCTCGCCGACGTCGTCACGCTGGGCAGCTTCGACGCCGTCGTCTCGAACGCGACAGTGCACCACCTCCCGGACACCAAATCCGTTTAGGGGCCGCCTGAGCACCTTGGCAAGCCCCGGCGGCGTCCTGGCGATCGTGACGTTTGCTCGCACAGAGTGTTGCGAGCTCCCGTGGGCGGCCGCCTCCTTCATCGCTCGAGGAGTAACTATCCGGACGCGCGGAACGCGGAAGCACAGTTCGCCGACGGTGTGGCCCCCTGCCGACACATTCCGTCAGCTACGTGCGGCTGCCGAGACCGAGCGCCCGGCACCCGGTTTTCTAACCTGGTCCTCGGCCGCGTGCTGATCCACCGGCTATCGCCGATGTCCGCAGGCAGCGACGTCGAGCCGCCCCGGTAGCGGATCGTCGTGCGAGACGCGGCAGGACCGTCGCCAGTGGGTGTCAGATGGTGGGTCTAGTTTCTGGGCGTGCCCGACTACACCGTCCGAGCCCTTGACGATCCGACGTGGCCTGCCTTCGCCGAGCTGGTGGAGCGCAATAACGGCATCTTCGGCGGCTGTTGGTGCATGGGGATGCATCCCAAACGCGATGTCGGTGACACGGCTCCGAACCGTGAGCGCAAGCACGACCGGGTGATGACGGGTGCGGCCCATGCCGCCCTTGTTTTCGACGGCGTTGAGTGCCTGGGCTGGTGCCAGTTCGGTTCCCCCGACGAGGTGTCCCGGATCAAGAACCGCGCGGCGTACGAGAAGGCCCGGGCCGAGCTTCCGGACTGGCGGATCGGGTGCTGCTACGTCGGTAAGGGACACCGCCGCGAGGGCGTGTCCGCTGCGGCCCTGGCTGGCGCGCTGGTTCTGATCGCCGGACTCGGCGGCGGGAGTGTCGAGGGGTATCCGGAACCGGCAGGTGCGGTACCTGCCGGGTTCCTCTACCACGGAGCGTTGTCCACTTTCGAGGCTCTCGGATTCACCAGGGACCGCAAGCTCGGCAAGCACCGCTGGGTCGTGATGACCCGGGTCAACCCAAATCTCGGTGAGGCCGGCAACAGGAGTTGATCACCCGGCGTTCCGCCCGAGGTTCGATCGTTCCCGCGAAAGCCGTGCGTGGTGTTCTGTGGTGTCCCCGGTCGAGCATCCTCAAACGACGATCGCGTGATCTTGGTCGTCAACACAGCAGGAGTGCGAAACCGTCACCGGTTGCCGTTCCTTATTTGACATAGCTGTCACTGGACTGCGAGGACGATCTTGCCGAAGTGTTTGCCTTGCTCGAGGTGATGAAGCGCTTCGTCGACTGAGCTGACCGGCCCGCGCGGCCTCGACCTCCGCTGCGCTGACATCGGGTTCCTGTCCCCCCGGGCTGCTGTATCTCTTGGTGCGCACGCGGATCGGTCAGCGGTTCCGCTAAGGAGGGCTAAAGCGTGCAACCGGCACCGTACGTGACTCCCCGGCTGGCAGTGATCGGGCGGGTCAGACCGTTCGGGCAGGTAGCGGGGCCGGCGGCCTGGTCGATGATGAAGTCGTCCAGGGTGAACCCACCGGGCACCGCGGCCTGCAACGGCTTCGGTTTGATCACCGATTCGTGCCCGGCATCGCTGAGTTCTTTGCGGGCCGCACCGGATCCGTAAGCGGAATCGGCCAGCACCTGCACCGGGCCGGGCTTATCGGCCTGCCGACCGGGGCCGACCTGCGCGTCACCGGAATGCTGAACGCAGGACTTGGTCACCACACCCGTGAGGGCCAGGCCGCGAGAGTGGAAAATCCTGCCCAGTCCGCGAGAAAGCGATCGCCTCGTCCGCCGCGTCACGGGCCTCCTGGAACAGTCCTCGGAACACCGACGCTGCGGCGTGCGACACCAGCACCTGGGCGAGCCGGCCGAGTTGGCCCTGTTGTCGATAGCCCGCCTCGGCGGCCTGGTAATTCCGGCTACACAGCTCCACGTCACCCAGCAGCACCGCCGAGAGTCCCTGGACGTTGCGGGCCAGCGGGGACGTTGTCGGGTCGTTGCCCGCCTGGCGCAGGGCCTGGAGTATGTCAGGGCCCCGCTGAGCCGGTCGGACCGCCGCATAGATGCGGCCGCATCGAGGACAGTTCCTGATCAACGCCGAGATCGTCAGCGGCCGAGGCGATCTCATCCGCAGCGTCGGCATCCCCCGTCCCCCACCAGCACCGCAGGGCCGCGGCATGCAGGATCTTCAGGGCCAGGTCAACGGCACCGTCGTGCCGGCATGTCCGGGCCAGCCGGACCAAGCGGTACACGACGTCCGGGCGCAGTTCGATGCCGTCCTCGCGCAACTCGCGGATCCACGCCAGGTGCGCTCCCTGCACCGGGGTCAACAGGCTTCGTTCGAGCTGGTCCAGCAGCTCGGCGACGGTGTCGCGTTCGCCGATCTCCACTGCGAGTTCGGTGGCCGCCAGGAGTCGGTCAACCCGCCCGACGGGGTCGGCGCTGAGCTCGGCGGCTCTTCTGATCGCGTTCAAGGCAGCCGCGGGCGCGCCTCGTCGACGGGCTCGTTCCGCCGTCATGTCCAACGCCTTCGCGACCTCCTCGTCCTTGCCGGCAGCGGCCTGTGCCAGGTGCCAGGCCCTTCGATCCGGCTCACCGCGAAGCGCGGCGGCCAGGGCTGCGTGTGCGGATCGCCGGGTCACCGGATCCGCCGCCTGATACACCGCCAATCGAACCAACGGGTGCCGAAACCGCAGGGCAGAACCGTCAAGTCGCAGCAGCCCCGCGGCGAACGCCGGTTCCAGCTCGTCCACACCGACGGGGTGATCGGTCATTTGCATGGCAGTTGAGATGGTCTGGTCGACGTCGCCGCTATCGCTCACGACTGCGGCGAGCAGCAGCAGCCGGCACGCTTCCGAGAGCCCGGTGAACCGATCGGCGAAGGCACGTTCTAGCCGCTCCGACAGTGGCAGCAACGGTTCTCGCCATCCACGCGGGGCCGAAGCCAGAACGGTCGGCAGCTCGAGCAGGGCAAGCGGATTGCCCTCGGCGACGTCCAGCACCGCACGGCGCAGCGTAAGTGCCAACTCCGGGGCCCGCTGCTTCACCAGGAGCACCGCCTCGTGATCGGCCAACGGACCCACCACGATCTGATTCGCGTCCAGCCCGGGCGGCCGTGGGTAACCGAGCCGGACGACGGTCAGGATCATCAATGGTTCGGCATCGATGCGCCGGGCGACGAACCCCAGGACGTCTTTCGACGCCTGGTCGATCAGGTGCAGGTCGTCGACCGTGACCAGCAGCCCGGACGGCGTGACGGTGTCGGTGAACAACTCCAGGGCAGCAAGCGCCACCAGGAAAAGGTCATTCGATTCCGCTTCTGCCATTCCGGCCCCGAGCAGCACCTGGCGCTGCCGGATCGGAAGCCGGCCGACTCCCCCGAGTACCGGCCGCAGCAGGCTGTACAACGCGGCGTATGGCAGGTTCGTTTCCGACCCGATTCCCGTTGTACTCAAGACCCGCACACCGCCTGCCCGGGCAAAATCCGATGCCGCGTCGAGCAACCTTGACTTGCCGATGCCGGGATCACCCACCAGCATCGCGCTGGCTCCGCCGGTCGCACGAGTTTGGATCAACAGCCTCAGGTGCGCGAGTTCGTCCGCGCGGCCCACCAGTCCGGGCGCTCGGCTCCCGCTCACTTTCGAAGGTTACGTCTCAGCAGCGCTGACGCCTAGCCTGCGCGGCGGAGGCCGGCGATCGATCAACAGCGTGAACCCCGTCGCAGGACAGGACCTCTCACCGGCCCCGCTTGCTCAACCAGGTGAGGCAGGTCTGCGCTACCTCCTGCCAGCCGGAATCGATCGTCAGTCAGCGGCCCCGCCCGGCGAATTCCATCAGGTCGGTCTCGACGGTGGACGCATGTACTGCTCAAGATGGACTTGGTGATGGCCTCCGGAACAGTTTGGTCTCGCCCTCCCTGATCAAGCCCTGGCCTCAGCCGCCAGGAACCCCTATTTCGCGGCGATAAGGACGATCGGCGTAACGAGCCGCGGCAAGGGGAACGATGCCGGTGCACCGTAGTTCTGTCAGAAAGGCGTCGATCACGACCACCGTGCGGGAACTGATGGGTCCGCCGTCGCCGTCGGTACATCACGAGGAAACCGTGGTGACCGCGGCCCGGCGGCTACGGGCGCACGCCGCCACGGCAATCCCGGTGTGGGGGCACCTCGGTGAGTACATCGGAATGCTGACGGCAAAGGACATCATCGACCGGTGCGTGGCCGATGGTCAGGACCCGCGAACAACCTCAGCCGGTTCCCTGGTGCTGTCATCCGGACCAGTGGTCCATCCCGACGATGACGCCGGGTCGACCGTGCTCGATCTCATTCTGTCCCAGCCGGTCCCCATGCTGCCGGTGGTCGACAGGGGTCGGCTCGTCGGCGTCATCACCCTCGATGCCATTGCCGGCCACCTGGTCGACACGATCCAGGACGACGAGGACGGCAGCGAACCCGGGCACGACTGGTGGCGTCACGAGTGATTTGCGGTCAGGCTTTCAGCCCCTGCAGCCTGTGAACGACCTCGGTGGGGCGGAACGGCAGGCACCCGTCGCTGCGGACGGCGCTGGCGGCATCGCGCAACCTGCGGCTGGTGTCCTGCCGTCGACGAGCCCCGATCGGGAACGCTGACCGACAATAGCCAGCGGTGGTGTTCGTTGCCGGCGGATCCGATGTCGGTGACGGCACCAGCGCGAGGAGGCGGGAATGCTGCTGCAGGCGGGGACTCTCGTCACCGGCAGCGATGTGCTCCGTCCCGGGTGGATCGAGATCGACGGAACCCGGATCACCGCGGTGGGATCCGGCACACCCGACCGTCCCGCCGACCTCGAGTTCGATGACGACACCGTCGTGCCCGGGTTCGTGGACATGCACGTCCACGGCGGAGGCGGCGGAGCCTTCGAGGGGTGGCCGGAACGGGCGGAATCAGCGGTGCGCTTTCATCGTCGGCATGGCACGACGACGATGCTCGCCAGCCTGGTGACAGCCCGCCGGGACACCCTGGTGAAGCAGCTGTCCGAGCTGGCACCGCTCGTGGACGAGGGTGTCCTTGCCGGGTTCCACCTCGAAGGTCCGTGGCTGAGCGAGCGCCGCGCCGGGGCGCACCGCGCGGGAATGTTGCGCGATCCGTCCGCCGACGAACTCGGCGAGCTGCTGTCGGCGGGGCGGGGCACGATCCGGATGATCACCCTCGCGCCCGAACGAGCTGGGGCCCTGGAGGCCATCCGGCAGATCACCGCACACGGTGCGGCGGCCGCCGTCGGGCACACCGACGCCTCGTACGACACGACCGTCCGGGCGATCGCCGCGGGGGTGACGGTCGGCACGCACCTGTTCAACGCGATGCGGCCCCTACATCACCGGAACCCCGGCCCCATCGTGGCGCTGCTGGAGGACGAACGGGTGACCGTCGAGTTGATCGGTGACGGCGTTCACGTGCACCCCGCGCTGTACCGGCTCGCGGCGGTCTGCGCAGCAGGGGGCTTGGCGCTGGTCACCGATGCCACCGAGGCCGCCGGCATGCCCGACGGTCGGCACCGGCTCGGCGACGTGAACGTCGACGTCCGTCGAGGCGTGGTGACCCTGGCCGGCACCGACACCCTGGCCGGCGGCACGGCGACGATGGATGGGCTCTTCCGTTTTGCGCTGCAGCACACGGCATCCGTCGGTGATGCGGCCCTGCTGGAAGCGGCCGCACAGTGCTCCACGGCCGCCGCCGGCGCGCTGGGGCTGGACGACATCGGGCGCCTGGAGACCGGCGCGTGGGCAGATCTCGTGGTGCTCGACGGCAACACGGTGCCGCGGGCTGTGCTGAGGCAGGGGCGATGGGTGGACGGGGTGAGCCTGCCTGTATGACTGCGGCGGCCATGGTGGGCCGAGCGGACCGACGAAGCACGAAGGAGTTCTGTCATGACGCCCGACGAAGACACGCTTGCCGCCCTCTGCGAGGTCGAGGACCGGGTGCTCTGGCTCGCGACGGCCATCGTCGATCACGCCAATCGGTTGCGCCCCAACGTTTCGGGACTCAAGGTGGGCGGCCATCAGGCCAGCAGTGCCTCGATCACGACGATTATGACGGCCCTGTGGATGCACGGGTTGCGGGCGGACGACCGGGTGTCGGTGAAGCCGCATGCCTCCCCCGTGTTGCACGCCCTGGAATTCCTGCTCGGTGACCTCGACGCCGCCGCGATGACCACCCTGCGGCAGTTCGGCGGGCTGCAGAGCTACCCAAGTCGCGTGAAAGACCCTGTGCCGGCCGATTATTCGACCGGCTCGGTGGGAATCGGTGCGACGGCACCGCTCTGGGGAGCGCTGGCCCGCCGCTACGTGGGCAGCCATTTCGGGAGTGCGGGAACCGGGCGGCAGTATTCGCTGGTCGGTGACGCCGAACTGGACGAGGGCGCAGTCTGGGAAGCCATTCTCGACCCGATGGTGCGCGAGCTCGGCGAGGTGGTCTGGGTTGTCGACCTGAACAGGCAATCCCTCGACCGGATCGTGCCCACCATGGGCGTGGAACGGCTGGACGGGATGTTCTCCGCGGCGGGCTGGCAGGTGATCACCGTGAAATACGGCCGCCGCCTCGACGCGCTCTTCGCGCGGCCCGGTGGAGCCGCTCTACGCAACCGCATCGATCAGATGACCAATGCCGAGTATCAGCGATTGCTGCGTCATCCACCGGAACGGCTGCGGGAGTTGTTGCCCGGCAACGGCGATGCTGCGGGTGAGGTGAAAGACCTGCTCAGCGGGATCGACGACCACGAGCTGATGCAGGCATTGCGAAACCTGGGCGGCCACGACATCGCCGCGCTGGTGGACGCTTTCGAGCGTGTCGACGACACCCGGCCAACCGTGATCATCGCGTACACCCTGAAAGGTCACCGGCTGGCGACGGAGGGACATCCGCAGAATCACTCCGCTCTGCTGACCGAAGCGCAGATGCGGCAACTGGCGTCCGCTCTGGGCGGTGACCTCCTCGACCCCTGGCAGCGGTTCGACCCCTCCTCGGCAGCGGGGCGGCTGTGCGCCGAGGTGGCGGAGCGCTTGCACCGCGACCCGACGCCGGGGGCGCCGGCCATTCCGGTACCGACGGACCTGGGCCGGACCAGGACGGGCACCACCACGACGCAGGCGGCGCTCGGCCGCAGCCTGCTCGACCTTATCCGGGCGAACCCCGAGGTAGGCGCGCGCGTGGTGACCGTGACGCCGGACGTCAGCTCCAGCACGAATCTCGGTGGCTGGGTGAACAAGGTCGGTGTCTGGTCGTTCGACGATCGCAAGGACTGGTTCACCGACGACGCGGAGACCATCCTGCACTGGCGTGAGCATCCCCAGGGTCAGCACATCGAACTGGGCATCGCAGAGCTGAACCTGGTCGGCTTGATCAGCGAATTGGGCGCGACCTGGAGCCGGTGGCAGCAGCCGCTGTTTCCGATCGGCGTCGTCTACGACCCGTTCGTCCAGAGAGCGCTGGAGCCATGGTCTTTCGGGATCTATGCCGGCGGGCAGTCCATCCTGGTCGGCACCCCGTCCGGTGTGACACTGGCCGCCGAAGGCGGGGCGCACCAGTCGATCACCACCCCGTCGCTCGGGCTGGAACAGCCGGGCTGCGTCACCTGGGAACCGGCCTTCGCGCAGGACACCGAGTGGTGCCTGCTGGCCGCGCTGGACAAGCTCGGCCGCCCCGATGGCTCTTCGGCGTACCTACGGTTGTCCACCCGGCCCATCGATCAGGCGCTGGCCGAGGTCCCGGCCCAGGCTGCCGCTCGGGAAACCAGACGCCGCAGGGTGGTTGCCGGAGGCTACCTGCTCCGCCGCGCACCCGAACCGGCCATCACCCTGGTGGGCATGGGAGCCGTGATGCCGGAAGTGCTGGAGGCAGCCGACGAATTGCGCTCGCTCGGGTTCCCCGCCGACGCAGTGTGTGTCACCAGCCCTGGGCAGCTGTTCAGCGCAGTTCAGGCACGACGGGGCCTGAGCGATGCGCCCAGTTGGATCCTGGACAGTGTCCTGCCCGCGGAGCGGGCGCGTCCCATGGTCACCGTCCTCGACGGGCACCCGCACACTCTCGCGTTTCTCGCCGGGATCAACAGGGTTCCGGCCGCGCACCGCGGCGTCACCCGCTTCGGGCAGAGCGGTGACCTGCCGGACGTGTACCGCTACCACGGTCTGGACGCCGCATCCATCGTCCGAGCGGCTCTCACCCTGGTGGATTGACCGACACCCGCTGCTCAGCCCCAGGTGCTGAAAGTGATTACCACGGCATCGTTCCCGAGGTCCGACGCCTGCTCGACGATCGGCTTCGCGCGCCTTCATGGTGGCGACCTTGTGGATCAGTGCGGCTTGATCCGGGCTGAACAGCGCCGGCGAGGGCAGGGTGCAGGTCTTCACTACCCCCCTGTCGCTCGGGGTTGAGAGCATCGTTCGGGTCCGGCACCGGCACCGGTGCGATGCTTCCCGTCCCCGTCCCCGTCCCCGTCCCCGTCCCCGTCCCTGTCCCTGTACCGATTCTGTCGAAGAAGGTGACCTTCGAGGCACCAGCGCCGGTGGCCAATTTCTCCCAGATGGCACGCAGACAGCCGATCTGCAGTTGCCAGAACCTCTTCTGCTGACCGGTGTCCGGTCCGAAGGTCACGTCGCGGCCCGTGAGAGTGGGCAGGGCCTTGACCACTTGAGGGCGTTCATCTCCGTCAGGGCGGTCACCGCCCCGGCCGGGTCTCCTGTCAGATCAACCGGATCCGCTCGTGGTCCCGTCCCCCGCGGCCGCGATGCACTCCACTCCTGATCCGGCCCGGCCGGACCGGACCGGACCGGCCCGGATTCGCACCGACCGGCGCTGGCTCCGCGACGCTCGCCTGGTTGAACGACCCGGCAATACTGATCGCCGTGCTCGCACCTCCGACCGGTTGCGGTTCCGCCGACTCGGCCGATGCCTGGGTCTGGGTTGTACCGACGGCGAGCATATGGAGAGCGCCATCTGGTCGGTACACGACTATGCCGCCACCGGAGCCGATCTCTGGGAGCGCTACGGCACGACTGGAATTGCGGCATCATTGCGGAGTAAGGGTGCGACCCGCCGCCAACTCGTGCTGGGAGACCCGGTATGGCGCGGTCAACCGGTGAGATCACCGAATGCGGTGGCCTGAGTTGCGCCCCGACGCGGACGAGAACTGTTTCGGGTACGCGGCTGTCCCGAACGCAACGGCCGTCGTAACGCGGCGATGACCGGGGTCGGCACGGCGGTCGTCAGCGACACCGCCCATGTCGACGTGATCGGCGCGAGCATGCGGGCGTTCAGCTACGACGGCCGGATCTGGTCGTGTCGTATCCAGCGGGGAGTGTCCGGCCGCTGTACCGGGGCGCCACCATCGCGCCATGGCCGAATCGGATCCGTGACGGCAGATAATCTTCGCCGGGCAGGACCACCAACTGGCGATCAACGAAGTCGACAGGGGCCATGCGCTGCATGGGCTTGTCCAGTGGATCCGTTTCATCGTCGTCGATCTCGGCGAAGACCGGATCACGCTGCAGCACGACCTCGTGCCGCAGGACGGTTACCCGTTCCCGCTGCGGTTGACAGTCGCATTCCAGCTCACCGATGACGGGTTGACCACACCATCACGGCACTCAACACGGGTCGAGTTCCTGCGCCGTATGGCTGTTGCCCACACCCCTACCTGGTCGCCGGTCCCGGCGTCGTTGACGACTGGACACTGCGGATGGCCGCGGATGAACGGCTGGAGCTGGATGCCCGACTCATTCCCACCGTCACCGCTGATGTCGAGACGGTGAATGGCGATTTTCGATCGGGTTCACTGATCGGGGCGCGCGAGATCGATCACGCATTCACGGCTCTGGGTCGTGATGGGAACGGGCGCACGGCGATTGACGTCACCGGTCCGGGCGGTGGCGGAGTGCGGTTGTCCTTCGGCCGGTCGGCCATCTGGGTGCAGATTCACACCGCCGATCGACCAGAGCCGGAATGGAGTCGCCGCGGGCTCGCTGTCGAGCCGATGTCCTGTCTCCCCCACGCATTCAATTCCGGCACTGATCTCGTCGTGCTCCGGCCGCATGAACGCCATGAAGCCGGGTGGAGAACCGGGATGGTGAACTCGGCTGTTCCGCACCGGGCGCGGTGATCAGAACGGTGGTTCGGGGTCCTCGTCGTTGTGCCACGGGCTGTCCCGCGTGTGGTTGTCGTTTGGGTTGCTGGTCGGCTGGTCTCGGGGTGGTTGGTTTCCCGGTTGGTTGTCTT
>JBBRVZ010000107.1:0-10317 GCA_038246445.1 Mycobacteriales bacterium | reverse complement strand
CGTCGGTGCTGTTGGTATGGCCGGCCGGTCGCGCGGCCGCCATTGCGGGAGAACGCGCATCGTCAGCGTTGGGGACGCAGTGTCAGGGCGATCCGGTCGTAGCCGACGAGAGCACCGTCGGATGTCACAGCAACCCACGCCCCGCGCTGCAGAGCCAGCTCGATCAATTCATCGACGACGTCATCGATGACGTCCGGACTGCCGATATCCTCTGCCGCTTCGAGGAAGTCGCCGTCCTCACTGAGGCGTGCGGGGTAGAACAGGCTCTCTTCGACGGCCAGCATCTCCGGGCGCTCGTGCCGTGCGGCCAGCCAGGCAGCGGGTACCCCGGTGACGACCTTCCCCGCCCGATCGCGTGCTGCCAGCAACTGGAGCGCTTCGGTCTCCCTCGAGTGCAGGTACAGGTCCAGTACCGGTTGCAGCCTGCGGGCCAGTTCGCTCAGTGGTGCTCGGGCGAGGTTCCCGCCGATCGTCCCGGCCAGCCGACCGGTATTACGGGACAAACCCTTGAATGCGGTGAGCTCCCTATCCGGGCCGATCAGGATCAACGGCGCCGGCCGGAGCCTGAGGTACACGCCGAGCGCGGTATCGACCCGACGGAGGAACGAAGTGCTGATCGAAGCGGAGCCCGCCTTCTCCGGGGGGTACATCGGAAAGGACTCGGTGGGCGCCGGCCGCAGCACGCCGGCCCCGCCGTCGAACAACCGGGCCTGTCCGGAATTGAACACCAGCACCACATGTCGCGGCGTGCGGTGCAGAGACCGGACAAGATCCCTGGTGGCGAAAGTGGTGTCGACGACCGCCCGATCCCGGACAGTCACGGGTAACGGCACCAGTTCGTTGTGATCGGACCCGACCAGCAAGGCGATGGCCGCACTGGTCGGACTGGCGGTCGCCTCCTCGACTGCCGAGGCGAGCGCCGCCTGCAGAGTGCCGAGCAAGGGCTGCTGCTCCGTCCGCCGCAGCCTGGACACGGCCTCGGCGGCAAGCGCGCGGAGCGACGTGGCGTCCTTGGAGGTCATGCGCGGCGCCGCCGTGGTGGTCAGCAGCAGCGAGACCATCGGGTAACCCTTCATGGCCTGGAGCTTCAAGACCTGGTCGACAGTCGGTCCGGGCAGGAGTTGTCCGGTGAATTCTGACGCGGGTGCTGCTGTCATCAACGTCCTTTCGAGGAGGGCGGGAAATGGATGCGGCAACTTGACGGGTCGCCGATATGCCAGACGTGTTGAGGGGGGAGCCTTTCCGCCCGGTCCCACTGGGTCAGCGGCCGATCTGCCGGTCCACATCCGCTGGCGTCGATCTTTCAGCGGGAAACGGGCCGCTGCTGCACCAGGAAGAGTTCCGGAAACCATTCCCGCAGATGGGTGGCGTGCATCCTGCGTGCGAGACGGTCGGCCGCGGTGGCAATGCGCCGGATTCGCCGGGCGGCCGACGGACTGTCGCGGTATGGCAGCTCGACGATGGCGTAGCCGGTCAACCGCCCGGCGAGTTCCTCGTCCACCGCCGCGGCCAACGCCGCCGCGTCGTGCCTGCTTCCCATGGCGCGACGCAATCGCACGACGGCATCCGTGCTGGAGCCGAGCCGCGGGGATGCGATCGCAACCAGCAACCGCCCACCTGACAACGTCACCAGTGAGGACATCATCGAGAGTTGTTCCACCTCGGCATGATCCGCGATGACAACCAGAAACAGCAGCGATCCGTCGCCCTGCGGATCCTGGATCGGCGGCGGGCAGTCGACGCTCGATGGGGGTGCGATGGTTGCGACGATGGTCATGGCGGACCTCTCAGCGGCGCTGGACCGAGGTCTTCCCCGGGCCCGCGGGCCCCGGCGCGCCGGGCTCCTGCGGAGGAGCCGTGATGACGACGCGTCGTGTGTGGGGTACTCCCCTCAACTACGCCGTCAGATTACCGAAAAAGACTTCTTATGTCTAGACGGTGGGTGCCTTTGGTGCGATCGGGGCATGCGGGACGAGCAGGGCTAGCAACTCGTCGAGGTCGTGCCCGGCGTTGAGCGGATGTCGCATCGGACGGTTGGCGGGAATTGTGTAGCTGTTGCGCCGGCCCCGACGCGTCCGGGTCAGGTAACCCGCATTCACCAGATCAGCAACGATGTTCTGCGCGGATCGCTCGGTGATACCAACCCGCGCGGCAACCTCGCGCAGGGTGACGTCCCTATCCCGGGCAATCGCCAGTAGAACGAGTGCATGATTGGTGAGGAACGTCCAGCCTGTCGCTACCGGGAACGGGCCATTTCCGGCCGGCCGGTCGGTCGTCTGGGGCGCCCCGCCCGGCTGTTCGATGGTAACGTCCTCTGTCCCCATATCACGGACCCTAGCCCGACTGAGGATTCCTGCATGCCGACCGCGGCGTTCAGGTGTCGCGGACACCCTGCGGTGCAGCGTCAATTGACCTCCGGGTTCGACCAGCAGCATCGCCCCGATCAACAGGCCGCCGCCCACGATCACTGTGGCATTCAGCGATGTGCCGAGCATCCCGGCGGTGGCCGCGGAGGCGGCCGGTGAGAGCGTCATGGGCAGCGCAGCCCGCGCGGCCGTCATCCGGGGCTGAGCCCAGCTCGTGCCGATCATCGCCACCGCCGTCGCGACAGGGCCACAAAGTCGATGCACAGCCATGTCTCGGTATTGCCGGGTCGATTCGGTAGCGCGGGGCCACCTTCGCCAATCCGCTGTTGACGGCCGACAGCAAAGTTATCGCGGTGACCGTCGTGGTCCGCACGCGGGCCACGCCGATCGCGAACCCGGCTTTCCCACCGGGCGATTGCGCACCGGATGTCGCGCCCAGATCGCCGCCGCCAGCACCGTCATCGCCGCGCCGCGGCCGAAGGCGCCGCCGCGCATGCCCAGCACGGTCAGTCCCAATGTGGCCATTGCCACACCGCGTGCAGTACTGCCCAGGCGGCGATCTGCCAGTCGGGCGCGCCGTGCCCGGCAGCACGGTCGCGGCGGCCGGCCTTCTACCATCAGCGGATGGCGCTGCAGTGGGTCCGATGACGAGCAGGGCCATCGCAAGCGCTCTGCGACTGCTGATGGCGGCGGCGGTGATCGCGGCCGTCATCACCCAACTGGCGAACACCGTCAGCCTCGGTGACAGCGTGTCGAACTTCTTCAGCTTCTTCACGATCCAGTCGAACGTTATCGGCGCCGCGGCGGTGACCACGGCAGCCCTGGCGACCCAGCGGGCGCGGCGCAGCGTCTGGCTCAGCCAGTTGCGGGGAGCGGCCACGCTGTATATGGGCATCACGGGATTGATCTTCAGCCTGCTGCTCAGCGGTGCGGACGTGCAGACGCCGATCCCCTGGGTGAACTCGGTGCTGCACTACGTGTTTCCGTTGTTCCTCGTGATCGACTGGCTTGTGGAGCGATCGGTCCGGCCGCTGACGTTCCGGCAGGGCCTGGTGTTCCTCTCGTACCCGGTTGCTTACCTCGCCTACACGATGATCCGCGGACCGATCGTCGACTGGTACCCCTACCCTTTCATCGATCCGCGAGACCGCGGCTACCTCTTCGTTGCGGTAATGAGCCTGCTCGTAGCCGTCGTCGGCCTGGCGCTGGCCTGGGTGCTGTGCTGGACATCGCGCCGGGGATTCGGCCTGGCGCCGGAGCGCAGTGAGTCGACGTCATCGCATCGATGACGAGATTTCGAAACCCGGGTCCGGACGTTTGGTGTTGCGCGACGTCAGCGACCGGCGCCGCGAGGAGTGCCCCTTCGCGGGCCCGGACCGCGAACCGTTCGATGGACGCGAGCGCACTGACCGAACGAAACAGCAACGGCCGGCATGCCTCTCACGCGCAGGGCCTGGCCAACTGTTGACAGGCGAACGATATTTCGGTACTTTTGCTTCATAGAAGGGGAGTACCCGTTAGAGTTCGCACCGTCAACACGGCTCCGGCCCGGTGCGGCCGCTCCAATAAGGAGTGGGGAGACCTTCGATAGTCCATCCCGACCGTCGGAGGTTGAATGACTACTGTTCAAGACTGCACGTGGTCTGCCGCTCACGTGCAAGGGCTGAAACCTGCTTCTCCCGTCCCCAACGACGGGAGGAGCTGTGCAGGCTGTCGCCACGCGTAGCGAGTTGCTCGCCTGCCGATCCCGTACCGCCTTCGCCCGGCAGGGTCAGCACCTGCTCACCGACAAGCGCGCGGCTCTCGTTCGAGAATTCCAGCAGCGTTCCCGTGACCTGTTGGCCCGGGTGCAAGCGGTGCGGCTGGAGAGCGGCGCGGCCCGGACGGTGCTGGACACCGCCGTGGCCGACCGCGGCGACGGCGAGGTTGCTTCGGCTTCTTTCGCTGCCGTCCGCGGCGTGCCGGTGACGATCAGCAGTCGAGTCGTTGCCGGTGTGTTGGTCGCCGACATCCGGGCCGGGTCGGTGCGACGGCCGCCGGACGCCCGCGGGTACGAGCAGGGCCTGACCCCCGTCCGGGTCGACCAGGTGGCCTACGCCTATGAGCGCCTCGTCGAACGGCTCCTCGACGTGTGTACCGACGAGCTGGCGGTCCGCCGGCTGGCCGCGGAGATCCTCCGCACCACGCGGCAGGTCAACGCCTTGGAGCACGTCGTCATCCCCCAACTGCAGGCCGAATCAACCCGCATCTCGCTCGTGCTGGACGAACGCGAACGGGAGGACGTCTCCCGCCTTCGGCGCGCTCGGGGACGCCGCGACCACCGAACCACCGGTGGCGAAGCCACATCCGAGGCCCTGCCCGACGGCCGCACCGACATCCCTGGAGGGCATGCAGCATGAGCACCGACCCGGACCCGCTGCAGGAGGTTCATACCCTCGAGCGATCCATCGGCAACCGCCTCGAGACTGCCCGAGCGGGCCGCGACATCGAGATCGCCGCGCAGGCGCAGGCCGACGGCATCCTCGCCGCCGCCCGGGCCGAGGCCGCCACCATGGCCGCCGCCGCCGCCGATGAGCTGCACCAGCGGGCGGTGGTGCAGGCACGGTTGGTGCTGGAACGCGCCACCGCCGACGCAGAACAGTTGGCCCTCACCGCGCAGGCCCGGCGCGAGGACGACGTGCAATCGGTGCTCGCTGCCGTCCTGCCGGCTGAACGGGTCGGCTGACCATGCAGGTACCGATGGTCAAGCTCGAGTTGGTCGCACTGCGCGACCGGCTGGACGACGTGCTCGCCGCTCTGCAGCCCCTGCAGGCGGCGGAGGTGATCACCCGTGCGCAGGATCCGGCGGCGCCGACGACCGAGGGGTCCGGGCACGGGGCAGGACGAGCGGACCGGTTGCTGATGCGGCTGGATCGCCTGCTGACGTGGTTACCGGACAGCAACAGCTCCGGCCCCGTGGAGGCAGAACCTGCGGAAGAGCATCTGGAAGAGCTGGTCGACGAGCTCGAGCCGGCGGTCGACCGGCTGCTGGGCAAGCTCGAGGCGTTGCGGACGGAGCACGAGTCGCTGCCCCGATACCTGGCACCGCTGGCAGAGCTGCTGCCGCTGCTCCCGGAGCTGGCCGGCATGGATGATCGGGAGCTGGCGAACCGGCACCTGGCCACCATCGCCCTGGTTCTGGATGATCACCAGGGTCAGGTGGTCGCGCTGCTCCGCGAGCAACTCGATGCCCTGCTGGGTCGCCGGTACCTGTTGGTCACCGCTGTCGTCGGAGACGGCTCGGTGGGATGCCTGCTGGCCCTGTCCACCCGCGACCTGCCCGCAGTCGAACAGGTGCTCGGCGGGGACAGTGTCGCCCGGGTGAGCGTTCCGGCCGACTACGCTGGCCGGTCGCTCGGCTCGACCGTCGCGGACATGCGCGACCGGATGGCGGCCCTGCCGAGCGAGGAGGCCGCGGTCGGGACCGAGCTGGCCCTGCTGCTGGCCCCACACGAAGACAGCTTGCGGAGCGGCCGCTGGTTGCTGGCCGCCCGCCGCGAGCGGGAGCTCGCTGCCCAGCATGCTGAACTGGGGGAGCGGACGTTCGCGCTGCGGCTCTGGGTCCCGCGACCGCGGCTTCGGGCACTGCGGGCCGCGGTGGCCGCCCGCCCGTACCCGGTTGCGGTGCTCGATCGTCCCCGCCGACCCGACGATTCGCCTCCGGTGCTGCTGCGCAATCCCCGACCGCTGCGGCCCTACCAGCGGCTCGTGGGATTCCTGTCCTGGCCGCAATCAGGCGGCCTGGACCCCACCGGATTGATGGGCGTCGTGCTGCCGTTCCTGTTCGGGGTGATGGTCGGCGACGTCGGATACGGGCTCGCGCTGATGACCCTGGCGTGGCTGCTCCGGCGTCGCATGCAGGCCCGCAGCCCGGCCGTCGCCGACATCGCCCGGGTGCTGCTCGCCGGAGGCGCCTGGTCGGTGCTGTTCGGCGTGCTGTTCGGCGAGTTCCTGGGCAGTCTGGGCAACACCCTGGGCATGCCTGCGTTGTGGTTCTACCGGGGTGGCCCCGCGGCGCTGGAGCCGTTGCTGCTGTTCGCACTCGCCATCGGCGCGGTGCACATCAGCCTCGGCGTCGTCATCGGATTG
This sequence comes from Mycobacteriales bacterium, assembly GCA_038246445.1. Taxonomy (GTDB): domain Bacteria; phylum Actinomycetota; class Actinomycetes; order Mycobacteriales; family Nakamurellaceae; genus Nakamurella. The sequence goes on along the minus strand of JBBRVZ010000107.1, from coordinate 3,823 downwards.
GTGTCGGCGATCCGGCACCGGAGCCGGCACCACGTCTTCGAGCGTGCGGGAACACTGCTCTTCCTGGCCGGGCTCTTCGTTGTGGCGGGGATCGCCGCGTCCGCGCTTCCCGCCGGGCTGGTGTCACCCGCGGTAGCTGCGGTCGTTGTCGGCATCGTGCTGGTCGGCTGGCCGCAGGGCGCCCTGGGAGTCCTGCTGGGTCCGCTGGAGACGCTCAGCACGATCGGCAACATCCTGAGCTATCTGCGGCTGGCCGCTGTCGGTTTGGCGTCGGTGTATCTGGCCAACGTCGCCAACGAACTCGCCGCGGCCGCACCCCTGCTCCTCGGGATCATCGTGGGCGTCTTCTTCCACTCCATGAACCTGGCGTTGGCGGCCTTCAGCCCGATGGTGCAGTCCCTGCGGCTGCACTACGTCGAGTTCTTCTCGAAGTTCTACGAAGGCGGCGGGCAGCCGTTCGCCCCACTCGGCGCCGACCTGAGCGGGCCCACCGCGACCCGGGCGGCGGCGACCCCACCCGCTGACCTGCCCCAAGTCGGGTCGAACGCCCCGGAGCCGCGAGAGGCGGTCGCCATGTCACCGCGATGAGACAGCCTGCCCGCCAGGACATGCGGCCCTAGAACCCGCACACGCCGCGGGGGGCCACCCCCGTTGATGCTCTTGATTCCCGTCACCGGGCCGCGCCCCACAGCACGGTTCAGCTCCACATCCCGCCCCGCCACCACCTTCGAAGGAGCACATCATGGAACTCGGTCTCATTGCCCTTGGCGCCGGCCTCGCCGTCGGTCTCGCCGCCATCGCCACCGGCCTCGCACAAGCACGCATCGGTGCCGCCGCGATGGGAGCGGTGGCAGAAAAGCCCGAACTCACCGGTCGGGCGATCCTGCTGGTGGCGATCCCGGAGACGCTGGTCATCCTCGGGTTCGCGGTCGCTGCCATGATCATCTTGCTACTGCCGGCATGACCAGCGACCTGACCGACCTACTTGTCGTCCTGGAGCAGCAGGCGAAGGCGGAGCTGGCCGGCATCGAACAGCAGCAGCGGACGGAGGCCGAGCGGGTGGGCGCCCAGGCGCGCACCGACGCCGAGTTGCTGCAGCGGACCGCGGTCGACGAGGCGGTGCGCACCGCCGAACGGGACGCCGCGCGAATGCTCGCCGAGGCACGCCTCGGTGCCGCCGGGATCCGGCGTGCGGCCCGCGAGCAGGCCCTGGCCGATGTCAGGGCAGGGGTGCAGGCGCGACTGGTGGAGCTGCACGGCACGGCGGCCGGGAGTGCAGTGACGATCGCGCTGCTCGACGAGGCGCTGGAGCAACTGCCCAGCGCGACCACGGTGGTGGTAGCTGCCCCATACTCAGCCCTCGTCGGCACCCACCTGGCCGGCCGGACGGCAGCGCATGTCACCAGCGATGACGCAGGAGGGGACGGCGCCCTGTTGACCGACGACGCCGGTCGCCTCGTCGACAACCGGGTCCAGACCCGGCTGGACAACGCGTGGCCGGCGCTCCGGAGCCACCTCGCTGCCGGTTGGGATGACATCGCGACCGTGCCGCCCAGGACAGGGGTGGCGCGTTGAGCGGATGCGACTTCGTGCCGGGCAACACCCGGCTGCGTGCACGGCGGCCCGGGTTACTCTCCCCGGCCCAGCTGGAGCACCTGCCGGCGGGCAGTGTGGTCGAGCTCGGCGAAGCCCTGCTGCGGACCGCGTATCGACCGCACCTCGAACGGTACGGCGGGACATTCGGCAGGGCCGCGATCCTGCGGGCGGCGGTCACCGACCGGCTGCGGGAAAACCTGAGCGGCGTGCACGGCCTGTACGGCGGCGACGCGGGCCAGGTCGTGGAGTTGCTGCTGGCCCGGCACGACCTGACCGATGTGGTCGCGCTGCTTCGCGGTCTGGTGGGCGGGGTGTCCGCGCACGAGGTTGCCGGTGCGGTGCTCGGCGTGGGCCGGGTCGACCGGACGCGGGCGCTGGACGTCATGGCGGCCGGTGATCCGGATGCCGCGTTCGCCCGCGTGGTGGAGTGGCGGCTGCCCGATCCGGCGGTGGCGCGCAGCCTGCCGGCCATCTGGCGGCGCTACGAACTGCATGACGACACGGCCGAGTTGGAGTACGACACGGCGGTCGCCACGGTCGCCGGGTGGGACGCCACCACGACGGCCGTGGGCGCGCCGGCAGCTCCCCTGGCTGCGCTGCTGGGTGACGAGCGGGACGAGGTGAACGTCATGCTTGCACTGGCCGAACTGGCTGACGCCGGGGTGGTGCCGCCGCGTTACCTCCCCGGCGGCACGGTCTCGGCCGGCCGGCTGGCCGAGATTGTCGGCGGCGCCGACCCGGGGCAGGTTGTCCCCAGGTCCTGGCGCCCGGCGATCGAACGATGGCGTGAGCACGGCGACCTCGGCGGGCTCCAGCAGGACCTGCGCTCGACGCGGCAACGCAGATCCATGGCCGGTTTCCTGTTCGCCGACCCGCTGAGCGCCGCAATACCGGTGGCCTACGTGCAGGCGGCCGAGGCCGAGGCCGACACCCTGCGGGCGCTGGTCACCCGGGCGGCGCGGTTCCGGGCTGCGCAGGACGTGTCGGCCAAGGACGTGTCGGCCAAGGACGCGGCGCACGACATGGCGCCGGCATGACGAGCGAGTTCGTGGTGGTCTGCCCGCCCGAGGTCGCGCCCGGTTTTCGGCTCGCCGGCGTGCGGGTCCGGCCGGCGAACGACCCGGACCAGACTGTCGCCGCGGTGCAGGACGCCTCGGCGGACCGTGCGGGGGTCGTCGCGGTGCACGGCGAACTCTGGCCCGGGGTACCCCGAACGATCACCGAAGTCTGGCTGCGCAGCACCGCGCCGCTGATCCTGGTTCTGCCCGAAGACACCGACGAGGTCACCGTCGAACGGCAACGCGCGTTGCGTGAGCTGCTCGCCCACGCCGTCGGCTACGAGATCGCCTTCAACCCCGAGGAGTCACCCCGATGACAACCGCCCCCGCCGCACTCGACGCCGATCGGCCGGTCACCGGCCCGGAGGTCGGCGGTGTGCAACGGGTTTCCGGTCCCGTGGTGGTCGCCCGTGGAATGCTCGGCGCGCGCCTGTTCGACGTCGTGCGGGTCGGCCACGCCGGGCTGCCCGGTGAGGTCATCCGGATCAGCGGCGGGGACTGCACCATTCAGGTCTTCGAGGACACCACCGGTCTGCGGGCCGGAGAGCCGGTGGTGTCCACCGGCGGGCCGCTTGTTGCCGAACTCGGGCCCGGTCTGCTCGGCTCCATCGTCGACGGCACCGGGCGGCCGCTGGCGCTGCTCGCCGGGGGTACCCCGCAGTCACCTGCGAACCCGTACATTCCTCGTGGGGCCGACCCGGCGCGGCTGGATCGGGCGCAGCACTGGGACGTCCGCCCAGCGGTGGCCGACGGCGACCTGGTAGGGCCTGGAGACCTGCTGGCCACCGTGCCGGAGGGCATGCTCGAGCATCGGGTACTGGTGCCGCCGGAGATGCGTGGCCTGGTGACTCGGGTCCGGTCCGGATCGATGACGGTCACCGACCCGATCGCCGAGGTCGACGGCATACCGGTGCCGCTGCTGCGGACCTGGCCGGTCCGGCTGGCCCGTCCCTTCGCCCAACGCCTGCCGCTGATGCGCCCGCTGGTGACCGGCCAGCGGGTGATCGACACGCTGTTTCCGGTCGCACTCGGCGGGGTGGCGATCGTTCCCGGCGGCTTCGGCACCGGTAAGACAGTCCTGGAAACATCGCTGGCCAAGTTCGCCGCCGCCGACGTGATCGTCTATGTGGGGTGCGGCGAGCGTGGGAACGAGTTGACCGAGGTGCTCG
>JBBRVZ010000106.1:0-10355 GCA_038246445.1 Mycobacteriales bacterium | reverse complement strand
GGTGGTTGGGGCTCATCCCCGCGGACGCGGGGAGCACTGCTGCGCGGCGTAAACGGAATGCTCCGGCCAGGGCTCATCCCCGCGGACGCGGGGAGCACGCATTCGATGACTACGCCGCCAACGCTCACTACGGCTCATCCCCGCGGACGCGGGGAGCACACGGTTTTGGCTCGCATGTTGACCCCGTTTCGGGGCTCATCCCCGCGGACGCGGGGAGCACCTGCGATGGCTTGGTCGCCTAGTCGTTGGTGGGGGCTCATCCCCGCGGACGCGGGGAGCACTTGGGTGTGTTGACGATCGCGAATACCCGGAAGGGCTCATCCCCGCGGACGCGGGGAGCACGCCGCAAGCCGGGCCACCGCCTCGTCGGACGCGGGCTCATCCCCGCGGACGCGGGGAGCACAACGTCTTCTCTTGCACAGCCGCGGGCATAGCGGGCTCATCCCCGCGGACGCGGGGAGCACCTGTCGACGGGCTGCTCGTGGAGCCTTTCGCAGGGCTCATCCCCGCGGACGCGGGGAGCACCGGCTGTGCTAAGAGGGGTGGTCGCGGTGAGCGGGCTCATCCCCGCGGACGCGGGGAGCACATCGGGATCGGCCGCGTGTCGGTGAGGTCCGAGGGCTCATCCCCGCGGACGCGGGGAGCACTCTTCCTGACCTGGGGTTTTTGGACTGTCGCCAGCGAAACAGCTTTAGTCTTGGGAACCTCCAACTCCGCGTCTTCGGCGCATCCGTCGGTATCTGCTGGCCTTGCTCCAACCTGGGGTCGCGGCCATGGTGGGCGAGTCGTCTGCGGGTCGTCGGATCAGGGTGATTCCGTCCAGGTCGACTGGTTCCCAATCGTGTCGGTGGACCTTGAATGACAGTCGCTGCTCGTTGCGGGCGCTAAACACCATCAGGGCCCGGCCGTCCTTGGCGAGTTCGACGACTTGGGTCCACATCAGATCTCGCACGCGGGCGCTGACGTATCCGACGAACACTCCGGGGCTGATCTCCAGCAACCATCTGGTCAGATGTCCGCGCAGACCGGCAGGACAGGCCGTCAGGACAAGAACTACCATTCGTCGCCGTATCCATAGGAGACTCCACCGGTGACTTGGCCGTGTCGACCGTCCCACAGCGAAACCACGTCGGCGTCCCATTTCTCGAGCGGCTGATCTTCGTCCGGCAGAAGAAGATGATGGATGTCACGCGAACAGCGGGACAGGATCGCCCCATCCCGGACTGCGTCACGAACTGCCCGCCTGGTATCGGCAGGAATGTCATCTGATTCGCCCGCCGCGACGTCGAAGGCGACTGGAATCGCGATCTCTGCCTTGTATAGGTCTGCAATGTCGAACACGAAGGAGCGAACATGTCCGGTATGAACGAAGCCAAGTCCGGGCGAGCAACCCAGGGCAACGATTACCGCGTGAACTATTCCGTACAGGCAGGTTGTGGCCGCGGATATCGCCTGGTTGATCGTAGTTCCTGAGGCGAAGTCAGCGATGTCGTAATCTCGCCGATCCCAAGCAACGCTGGTGCGATCGGAATTTTGTCGGTATACCCGGCGCATCCGTGCGCCCTCCCTGCCGCGCAGTTGCTGCATGGTGAGGCCGGCGACCTCCTCGTCGGGGAAGCGCATGTCGTACATCAGGCGGGCCACGCGCAGCCTGGTCGATTGATTCGAAACCGCGCCCGCTTGTGCCTCCAGGAGCCGGGAGGACCGCGCCAGCGACCGCCCATGGGCGTAGTAGCGGACGCCCCGCTCACCTACCCAGACTGCTGTGGATCCGCTCTCCGCCAGCAGCATCATTGCTTGGTGGCTGACCGAGGTTCCTGGGCCGAGCAGTAGCGCTCCCAATGCGGCGGCAGGCACGTGCAGGGTTCCGCGTTCGTCGGTGGCGGTGATCGCGTTGGCGTCGCGATGAATGATGCATCGCTCGAGGTAGAGGAAGCTGACTCGGTCTTGGGCGCGGACCAGGGATGGCAACTCTGGTGGCGGGACTCCGGGTATGGGTTTCACGCGATCGGGGCCAGGGTCAGCAGCCCGCAGCCGTAGGCTTTCGCCCGGCCGAGTCCGTTGACCAGGACCTGCCGCAGGAGGTCGGCGTTGACTATTTCCAGCTCGCCGTCGAACACCGCCCGGCTGACGGTGACCGTCTTGCCCTGCCGTCCGAATCGGAGCAGCGTTCGATCCTTGACCGTCATGCGGGGTCGACCCGATGTGTCTTCGACAACCCGGAAGCCTCGATCCGCGGCGCGGCCTAGCAGCCAGTTCTCTTGGTGGGCGACGGTCACGTGTGCGGTCGGCTTGGTGGTGGTCTGTGCGTCGTTGGTGCGGACGGAATGCGTCGGGTTCGCGGCTACCCGGAACGCCCACCGCTGACCGGTGGTCAGCCTGTCGAGCATGGGCCGGTAGTCGCGGGTCTGCCACGTGGAGGTCGTCGGCCATCCCGCTTGTTCGATTAGATGGGTCAGATCGGGGGGAACCGGGCTTGCGATGAAGAGTTGCGTTCGATGATCGTCTCGATCCAGCCGCCAGAGCACCCGGCCCTCGGGCGCTGGCCCGAGGGTGGACGGCGGAAAGCTGTGCATGACAGCCGAATGCATCACCTGCGGGGAGCCCAAGAGCTTCTTCGCGTGTCGGCGGGCGGTATTGAAATCGAAGCGGGTGAGATACATCAGGCGCCTCCGAGGGCGGCGAGGAAATCGGGTGCATTCTTTGGGGGTTGCCCGGCGGGATTGATGATCTTTGCGGTTTCGCTATGTACCACGACACGCCAGTCGTATTCGCGTCTTTCCGGTGCGAAGCTCACTGGACGGTCTCTGACGAGTTCACCTTGTTCGTTTGGACCCGCTGCGTCCCGGATGATTGGTAGATGAACGATGGTTCCTTGTTGCCGGCGCCACCAGGTTGATGCTTGCCATTCGAATTCTTGGAGCACGGGTTGCAGGTCGCCGTCGTGCAACCCCAGTGAGACTTGACCACTGGGTGGGCAGCAGCGCCGGCCAAGGTAGAGGGGGAACACAGGATCATGCAGGGCGGTGTCGAGACCGTCGAGTAATTCCGCAGGTCCTTGAATTCCGGCGAGGAAGATTGCGTCGGAGAGGTAGAAGCGGTAGGACAGGGGCATCACCCGGCTGCCGTCGAGGCTTCGGGCGGTTTGGAAGTCCCGCAGGATCCGCCCGGGCTGGTCGACCCGCACCCCGAAGGAGGTGCCGGCGAGGTCCTCCACCGGGTCCGTCCGGCGGCGCCCTTGCGCGCTGGCCAGCAGGCCGAGCACCCCGCTCTTGGTGGGTTCGTGTCGGGTCTCCCGCCTCACGAACCGGCTGGCTGTGCCCCAGGCCTGCAGCGGGGCGGCCAGCCGGAGCAGCAGCACCGTCATGCCGGTGCGCCCTGCGCGCGGCGGGCGTATTGCCCGAGCGCCTCGATCAGTTCGTCGAGGGTCGCCCGTTCCCCGAGGGCGTTTAACGCGTCGGTGGTCGTCCCGCCGCGGTGCACGACGTAAATTGCCTCCGGGGTGGTTCCGAACGTGCTGTCGGTGGACTGGGCGTAGCTGACGAGCCTCTTCACCGCATTGCGCAGGCGACCGCCGCCGGCCTGGTCGTCGGCAGTGATCGGGTCCTCGAACGCGCCGACCAGGTTGACAGGCTGGGAGCGGCGCACCTGCACCACGACCGCGTCCGGCAGGGTCCGGTTCGCGAAGGTGTTCTGCTTCCCGGTCGGCATGCTGGTGATGATGGCGCGGACAAATGCCTGCACGGCGCGCACGGTGGCGGCGTCGGCATCACCTGCGCCGGCCAGGTTCTGCCGGAGATGTTCGACGTCGACGGTGGCGTACCGGTACAGGGTCGAGGAGTTGAACTCCACGGTGCCGATCATGCCGGCGCCGGCGTTGTCGTCCGGTGCCCGGTCGTCGACGGCGGTGAAGTAGTCGAATTCGTTGTCCACCGCGTGCACGCTGATGGCGTGCGCGACCTGCGCTGCCGCGTCCACGTTGATGTCGGGTGCGTCGGCGACCATGCGTCCGAACAGGGAGATGTCAATGCTGTGTTCGACGGCGAGGGTGGCCAGGACGTCCTTCTTGGTGGGCGGTGGACCACCGCCGGCCAGTTGGATGGCGAGTTCGGCGAGGCGGTCGAGTTGACGGTTGCTCAGGAAGAACAGGTAACCGGACTGTTCGGGTTCGTCGGGGGCGTCCTTGGGTGCGTTGGATTTCGTCCGGGGTTTTTCCAGTTTGATGGCCTGGCGCAGGATGGTGGTGGCCGCTTCCACCGCGGCTTCGTTGTTGATGTCCGGCGTGGTGTGGCGGATTCTGTCGGCCAGCACTTCGACGAGGCGTTTGGTGCGCACGCCGAGCTCGTCGGTCCGCAGGGATTCTTCGAAGGCCTTGCGGGTGGCGCGTTTCCATGCCTGGCTGGAGACCCGGGCCCGGCGGACGCCGCCGTAGTAGGCGGTCTTCGGGCTGCCGGTGTCGTCCCGGTTGAGGTTGCTCGGGGGGACGGTCTGCAGGATGTGAATGTCGATCACGGTGCTGGGCATTGGGGTTTTCTCCAGTTCCGGGGTGATCAGGCGGTGGTGGATTCGGTGGCTGGTGCGGCGTTATCGGTGTCGGTTTCGCGGTGCCGGTAGTAGTCGCGTCCCCAGTTCAGGCGGACCGAATCGGCGGTTTTCGGTGACTGCAGGCGGCTCAAATCGCGGGCCAGTTGGCCGTAGTCCAGCGGGATACCTGCCGCGCGGAGCTGTGACACCAGGCCGCGTAGGTGATGGTTGATCTCGCGATAGCTGGAGGCGGTGGCCAACGCTTTGAACCGCCGCAGGGTGGCCTCCTCCGAAAAGTCACTGTTGCCCAGCCGGCGAACCGCGCCGCCCAGCCCGGACCCGGCCTTGTGTACTGACGTGTTCTTCGCCTGTTGATGCAATGCGAACAGGGTGATGGCCGAATGAGCGGCGCGTTCGTAGCGGGATGGCGCATCGCCGGCACCGACCAGTACCGGCGGGAGATCCCCCAGGGTTTCGGGCCAGACCGTTGGATCGGACCCCGCTTCGTGATCGACCACGCGGCGCAGTCGTGCCAGGGACGCCACGGCAGCGGAATTGTCCGCGAGGTACCGCCGGGCGAGGTCACGGACCCGATCGGTGACGAAGTCCTGCAGCTGCCGGTCGGGGGGGCGTCTGGTCGGGACCGGTTGATCCGCGCCGGGTTCCAGTTCTTTCGAAGTGGTCATTGCCGGTCTCCTGCCGGGTCGGGTGAAGGATCGTTACGCGGTCGGGCGAAGGCGAGCGGCAGGGCCTTGGCCAGGGCCGTGTCGAACCAGATAGCGGCCTGGGCGGAATCGACGTGGCGGCCTTGGTGCTCGCGCCCGATCCACGCGGGGATTCCCGCGGACTCGATGAGTTCCCTGCCTAGTTCGGCGATCTCCTGGCGGATTCTGTCCTCCCATTGGGTACGTTCAGGCATCGGGTCGCTGTCTGAGCGCAACCGTGCGAGCCATTCTCGGAACGCCGTGTCGAGCGCGAAGAAGCCCTGTTCCCGGGCACGGTCCCGCGGACCGGTGGCCTCCCCGCCGGCCGCGACGGCCAGATTGCCGGCCAGGTTGGCCAGCGCCTGCACTGCGCGGTCGGCGGCGGTCACCCCGTCGACCGCCGCGGTGCGCAGCGCTCGGCCGTGCCCGCCGAGGAGAACCGCGTGGATCAGCACCGAGTCGTCGATCATTTCGTCGATCACCGAGTTGTTGCTGCCGTATTCGATGCCGATGGCTGTGGTCCGGATCGGGAAGTCCTCGGGAAGCGCTTCCTCAGCCAGCAGCCGGTAGATCCAGTCCAGCACCCCGGGTGGTTTTCCTTTGTCGGGTTCACGGGACCGTTCGGGGACACCCACCTGAGACCACAATGCCTCCAGCCCCCGCCACAGCGCCCGCTCCGATTGATGTAGACGGGGCATGTACACCGGGGTCGAGGACTTCAGCTTCTTCTCCTGCGGGATGCTGCGCCGCCAACCGGTCATCGTCTCGGTCCGGAACCGGTTCTGCGGGGCAAGTGGGTCCCCGTTCGCGATAAGGACGCCCACGACCCGCCGCCCGTCGAGTTGCAGGCGCATCCGGCGGCTGGGCCAGGTCAGCTGGTCGGCAAGGCCCAGCGGAACCGGAACGTCCCGCTCGACGCCGGCGTCGAGCGGGGGCCGTTCCCAGACCGGTCGATCGGTGTCGGCCCAGCGCTGGCCGTCCCGGTCGATCAGCACCAGGTTGAGCAGCAGGGTTTCCCGCAGAGTTGTTCCTTCGATGAGCACAGCGCCCAGTTGGCCGGCCCATCCGGTGCCGATCGGATAACCTTTGCCGCCCTTCACCCTGTCGTCGCCCACCGCGCCCGACTTGATGCCGGAGACGTCGAAGGCGTTTGCGTGCAGCAGCCATCGGGCGGCCTCGCCGAGGCCGATCGACTGGAGCGAGCGTCCGGCCCGGGTAGTGAAGTACTGAAAGTTGTTCGGGACATCCGCGATCAACGAGGTCAGCGGTGAAAACTCGCCCTTGGCCGTGCGCAGATCCGGGACCTGCAGAAACGGGGTGACGGGATGCAGGAGGTCGAACCGATCGGAAACTCGATCGAGATAAGCGCGAACCATTTCCCCGAGGTCGACCTCACCGTGCCAGGCCCGTTGCCAATGGTCGATCGGATCGGCTGGGTCCCAGTCGACCGCCCGCAGCAGGATCGCCAGCATCAGCCGGTACAGCGCGACGACCTGGGTGGGGACCTCACCGCTGAGTCCCTGCACGTCGTCTGCCCGTTCGAACATGTCGACCAGCGAGACCTCCTCGACGTCTCCCTGCCGTGTTCGGACCGGTATCCACGGCTGTTGCCGGAGGTCGAAGGTGCCGACGTCTGCCATCAGGTCTGCCCTTTCTGGTCTGCTCGGCGTACCTGAAGGCCGAGTTCGGGGTCGTAGCGGAGGTGATGCCCGGCCACCACGGCGGTCAGGTCGGCGTCGAGTTCCAGGACCAGTTGGCCGCCGAGCCAGGGCGACTGCCCCCAACCCGGGTAGCGGGTGCGCTCCAAGTCAGTGATCACCGCATCCAGCACCCGGGGGGTGCACAGCTGGTAGGGCAGCCGAAGGGTGCATTGGGCGACTTCCCGGGCCAGCGCCCAGCCGGGATCGCCGTCCGTCGCCACCACCCGGCCCGGGCGGCCGTGCGGATCGATGAGGTGTACCTGATCGGCGATCCGCTGCACCGCGATCACCTCCACCGATTCCTCGGTGTCCCGGACCTGCGCCTGGCCCTGAGCGGTGTCGTCGACCTCGCCGACCGAGTCAGCCAACCAGCCGATCAGCGACGTGGGTGGGAGTTGCACCGGCCCGAGCCGGAAAGCCTGGGCCCGAACCTGCCGTTCCGCGTCCTTCCGGCTTTGCTCCGTGTCCGCCGAGGTCAGCGCATCGGACCAGCCCTCGGGGCCGACGAGGTGGGCGGAATAGGCGGCTTGGACGAGCGGCGCGATATCGCCGGGAAGGTCAAGACGCCTGCGCTGCAACAGGTCCCGCAAGACAATGCAGGACCGCAGCAGGGTGGCCTGCCCATACACCCGCCGGGAACCGCTGACCGGCTGCGGTGGCTCCGCCGACCAGTGCACGACCCCTGCGATCAAGCAACGAGGCTCTCGGAGCGCGGCGGGTCGGTCCTGCTCGCCGGCCCCGCGGGCGTGCCGGTGAAGCCGCCCGATGCGCTGCAGGATCAGGTCGACTGGGGCCAGGTCGGTGATCATCAGGTCAACGTCGATGTCCAGGGATTGCTCGATGACCTGGGTGCCGATCAGGATCAGCCGCCGCGGCCGGGTCAACCCGGCGGCGTGAACGACGTCCGGGGGACCCAGCAGGTTGCGAAGTCGCTCCTCCCGCGCGGCGCGATGGGTCGCGATGAACCGTGAGTGCAGCAGCAGCACATCGGCACCGAATTCACGACGAAGCAACACCGCGGTGTCCTGCGCGCGCTGCACAGTATTGCGCACCACCGCGGCGCAGCCGCCGCCGCGCAACGCCTCCCGCAGTTCACCAAGGAGCGCGTTGTCATCATCAGCGATCGGCTCCACCCGCACAGAACTGTGCCGGGCGGACGCCCGCGCCGGCCGGACGGCGGGCGTCGAGCCGGTGGAAGCGATCACCACTGGGTAGCCGATGTCCCCGTCGAGCACCGAATAGTCCGCGGTGACCGGCCGACCCTCGCCGGCCGCGCGGCCCTGGTCGTAGGCCTGCACCAGCTGCCGTCGGTGCCCGGCGGGCAGGGTCGCGGACAGCAGGACGGTCGGCACACCGTAGGCGCCCAGCCACTCCAGAACCCGGGTGAGATAGGTGTTCATGTACACGTCGACGGCGTGCACCTCGTCGACGATCACCACCTTGCCGGCAAGGGCAAGGTGCCGCAGTGCCAAATGCTTGCTGCGCAGAGCGCCGAAGAGAACCTGGTCGATGGTGCCGACCACGAAGGAACTGAGCGGCCCTTTCTTGCGTCCGCGTAGCCATGAATGCGCGACAGCGACCGCGGTCACCCGCTCAGAATGGTGACGGTCTGACCCGTCGATGTCGATCGATTGAGGTCCCTGCCCCCAGGGGATGTCCCTGAAGTCCTTGTTGAGGGCTGACTTTCCGTGGGCGAGATAGAAGGACTCACCCACGCCCTCATGCTCGGTCGGCAGGAGCTCGAGCCAATTCTTGACGCGGCGGAACATGGCGTCCGACGTCGCCATCGTCGGAAGTGCAACAAAAACCCCGCCGGAGCCGTGTCGTGCGGCGAGAATTTCCGCGCAGGCCAGGGCGGCTTCCGTTTTCCCATCCCCCATCGGTGCCTCGATAACGATCAACTGGGGTTCCGTACCCTGCCGGGCGGCGGTCATCGCCTCCTGCTGGGCCGGACGTATCGAGCACCCCGGCGGCAGGCGGAAACGATCGGCGAACAGCGCCTCGTCCGAGGCCGGCACCCGGACCGGACGCCACGGCGGCGTCAACGCCAAGTCTTCCCAGGCAGCCACCACTCGGCCCGCGACGGTGGATGGATCCTGGTAGGGGAAGTAGTCCGGATTGCTCGCGATCCAGTCGGCCACGATGACAACCGCGGTCACGAGCACCTGAGCGGGGTACGGCAAAGGAATCCCAGACCAGGCGGCAAGACGATCGAGAACGCCGGCGTGGCCGGCCATCTCATCGAGGATCTCGGTTCGAACAACGGCCCATTGTCCGTCGCCGAGTAGGTGGGGACGGTCAGGGACCCCGAATACCTGCCGGTCCGTGGGCGGCACCCCGTGGTGTCCACCAACGACCACGCTGTAGGTGCTGGCGATCTTCTTGCTGGGCCACCCCCGGTCACCGATCAGCCATCGCGTCACGATGTGCTGGCCCGCCAACGCGTGGGGTAGCTGCTGTCGGTCCGCGGCCACACCCACGCCGAACGTCAGGCCATGGTCCCGCATGCGGTCCGCTAATGGTGGCGCCTGAATCGCGAAAGCCGTTGTGGCTTTGCCGATGTCGTGCACCCCACTCAGCCAGCGAACCAGTGCTCGGCCGTCATCCCGCCCTCCTGGGAGGTCCTCGCTGATGCGTTCGATGACCTGATCGGGCAGCCACTCATCCCAGATCCGCTCAGCGACCCCGCAAGCATCTTTCAGGTGCGCAAGAAGGGAAAGCCCGAGCCCGGTATCCCTGTCGTACTTGGCCCACACGGATTGAGCCGCGTTGCTCACCGCCATGTCCCCCCGCCCCCGGGTCAGCATCGACGCGACTGTCGGTGCCCTGTCGTACCGTCCTAAATGCCCGGATCAGCCTTGATCGAAGCATGCCGGGTAACACCTGTCAACCCCTCAAACTCCCCAGAGTAGCTAATTCCCTGCTCAGCACCCGAAGCACTTTTGTGTGCATCAACCGATAGAAATCACCCCGGGAGCACCGGGGAGCACGCGACTCCATGAAGCAGCTCCTCAGAGCAGCTACGGATCATCCCCACGTCTGCGGGGAACACCTCGGCGGCAGGTAGCACCAAGAGGTGTCGGGGGACGTCGTACATGATGACACTACGTGCGGCTGGTCATCCGGTTTCCTCAAGAGACAGGTCCAGAAACTCCTGCAGGGGTCTGCGCCCGTTTACCGAGCACCCGCTGACCTCGCCCGCCCAGTTTCCGCTGACCTCGCCCGCCCGGTTCCGGAAAACGTTGGTGGTGACCCCGGTTGGTCCAGGCTGGTGTCATCCGCCGGGTGACTGCGGAAGTTCGACCACGACGGCCGCCGCGCGGTCTTCTTAAGCTGGCTGAACTCGCTCTTGCCCCCGTCACCCACCACAAGCAGGCGTTCTAGCCGCGCGACCCCGGCATCGCCGAGCCGGGCCAGCACGATCGCG
>JBBRVZ010000105.1:0-10499 GCA_038246445.1 Mycobacteriales bacterium | reverse complement strand
CGTGTTCGTCGTCGGCCCAGGAAGTCGGCTGTTCGGAGCGAACACGTCGACGCGGCCGACTGTGGTTTGCTGCCGGTTACCCGGCGACCACCCCACGGGATTTCACCCTAACATCACCCCGCTCGCCGCCGGATCGATCGCTGGGCAGCCAGCGCATGTCGCGGTGTCAGCCGACGGCGAGCGTCGGGGCCTGCGCCTGGGCGTTCTGCCCGAGACCGTACTGCCCGACGCCGCCACCGTTCTGCTCGACCAGCCCGAGAACAGTCGCAAGTCGGCCGGTGGGGCTGTCGAGGTTGTCCACGGTGCTGACGGTCCCGCTGAGCGAGGTGCCACCTCGGATGACGCCCACCGTGCCCGCCGGCTGCTCGGAACCGGAGCGGCCCGCGACGATGACACCTGTCGCCCTCTGCGCCAGTTGATTGGCCAGGTACGCGGGGGCGGCGGCCCTGTCGGCTTCGGAGCCACCGGTCAGCTGCCCGCCGGTGATCAGCACAACCGCCTGACCGGCCGCGGGTGTGCCGGTCACCGTGAGGAAGCCGGCACTGGTCATGGCGGCCAGCACAGCGGCACCCTGCTCCGGGGTGGCCGCCTTGCCACCTGCCGGGACGATGAGCACCGAGCTCAGCAGGCCGCCCGCGATCGCTCCGGCCTGCGGAACCTCCGGCAGCTTCGCCCCGGTCGGCAGGGTCTTGGCGGCCAGCGAACGCAGCTCGTCGGCGCGGGCCGGATCGCTGAAGTCCTCGGTGAGCTGGATCTGCGCCGTCACGGTCGCGCCGGATCGCTTGAGCAGCGACAACACGGCATCGCGATCGGCGGGGTCGGCACCGGCCGTGGTGATCACGACGACCTTGACGTTCGGCAGGGTGCCCCGCACGGTCAGCGGCCCGACGGCGCCGGCGAAATTCTCGTCGGAGGTCACGCGGTTCGTCAGGTCCTTGTTTTCCGTGGACAGCTCATCCTGCTGACTGGTCAGGGCGGCGTTGTCGCCCTGCAATCCGGTGAGCAACGGTGAGGAGATCTTGGTGGCGCCGAGAACGATGCCCAGCGCAAGTGCCAGGAACACCGCCGCGAGCGAGACGATGTGGTAACGCATGGAAATCATCAGAAGAGCCCCTTGACCCAGTCGATGAGCTGGTTCCACCACTGCTGGACCAGGTCGGAGTAGACGCCACCGACATCGGAAACCATCAGGGCGACGACGATGGCCGCGGCGGCCGCAAGGATCAACATCGTCACCACCCACCACGAGATCCGGGAGCGGTACAGCGCGGCGACGGCCGGGGCCTCGACGACCTTGTGCCCGACCCGCATCCGGACCAGGAACGTCGCCGCGGTGGAGCCGCGACCGCGGTCCAGCAGGTCGATCAGGGTAGCGCGCATACCGACCGTGACGATCATGGACGCCTCACGGCCGTCCGCGAGCAGCAGGGCGAGGTCCTCGGTGCTGCCGCTGCCCGGAAACGTCACCGCCCCGACCCCGAGATCCTGCAGCCGCTCCAGGCCGGGCGCATACCCGTCGGTGTGCGCCGGGATGACGACTTCCGCGCCGCAGCGCAGGGTCTCGGAATCGATCGACTCGGGGTTGCCGATGATGAGATCCGGTGTGTACCCAGCGGCTCGTAACGCGTCGGCGCCCCCGTCGACGCCGACGAGCACGGGCCGGAAGTCGGCGATGTACTTCTTCAGCGACTTCAACTGGGACTTCGTGTCCGCCGACGAAGCCACCAGTAGCACCTGGCGGTCGGTCAGGTCGGTGGAGATCTCCGGGATGCCCACACCATCCAGCAGCAGGGTGCGTTCCCGCTTCATGTACTCGATCGCGTTGGCGGCGAACGCCTCCAACTGCGCGGACATGCCGGTTTTCGCCTCGATCATCTGGTCGGCGATCGATTCGGCGGTCTGTTCGGTGCCCTCGGCGACCAGTTCCTCGCCGAGGTAGACCGTGGCGCCATCGAGCCTGATCTTTGCGCCATCCTTCAAGCGGCCGAAGATCTTCTCGCCGACGCCGTCGATGAGGATGACGTCGGAAGCCACCAGAATCTCCGGTCCGAGATTGGGGTAGCGGCCCGAGATCGACGGTGAGGCGTTGATCACCGCCGTCACACCTGCCTTGACCAGCGCGTCGGCGGTGGCGCGGTCGATATCGACATGGTCGATCACCACGATGTCCCGACCGCCGACCCGGCCGAGCAGCGTGTCACTGCGCCGGGACACCCGCGCCACTCCTGTGACTCCTGGCAACTGGCGTGACTGGCGTGACAGAAGCTTCATGGTCCGATGGTGACAGTCCGCGACCGGATCCGGCGGTAGGCGCCGCCCCGTGTCGCGCAACGCCGAAGATCCCTGCGGGTGGCCGGCGCCGGGCGCCCAACCCGCGTTGATCATGCGGCTCAGCACGCGACACGCCGACGACACGTCAGGGAAAGCGGGCTGAGCTGCATGATCAAACGGAGTTGGGGCAAGCGAACCGCGGGACCGGTGAGGGCGGAGTGCGTCAGGCGCTGGCGGCGCGCTGGCGGGATCTGGGTCTTCGGGTGACTTGGGCGGCGCCGACCGGGACTGCGCGGGCGTGCGCTCCGGCGAGCAGTTCGCGGGCATGCGCCCTGGCGGTGACGCCCTCGGTGCCGCCCAGCATCCGGGCCAGCTCGGCCTCCCGGTCCGGGCCTTCGACCCGGCGCAGGTTCGACGTCCCGACCCGGCCCGCACTGGTGGCGTCCACCACGAAATGACGATCCGCGTACGCGGCGACCTGCGCGAGGTGGGTCACGACGATGACCTGGTGACCGCGGGCCAGCGCCGCGAGCCGGGAGCCGATCTCCGTCGCGGCTCGGCCGCCGACACCTGCGTCGACCTCGTCGAACACCATGGTGGACACCGGATCCGCGTCCGCGAGCACCACCTCGAGAGCGAGCATCACCCGGGACAGCTCACCCCCGGAGGCGCCCTTGGCGATGGGCAGCTCCGGAGCGCCGGGGTGCGCGACTAGAACGATCTCGACCTGGTCCACCCCGTCCGAGCCGGCCGCTACCCAGGAGCCGCCGATCTGCACGGCATCGGCGTCGGTGGGTGATGCGTCCCGCGGTTCGACCCGAACCAGCACCACCGCTCGGGCCATCGCCAGCTGGTCCAGTTCCGCGGTGACCGACGTACCGAGCGTGACGGCGGCTTCGGCCCGCCGACGCGAGATAGTTTCGGCGGCGGTGGCCACCTTTTCCCGCGCCTGGTCCAGGTCTGCCTGCAGTGTCGCGAGGCGGTGCTCGGAGGAATCCAGGTTCTCCAGCTCCGCGGCCGCGTCCTTCGCCCAGGCCAGCACCGCATCCACGTCCTCGCCGTACCGCCGGGTGAGCGTGCGCAGCGCCGCCTGCCGGGCCAGCACCTCCGGCAACCGGGCCGGATCGACGTCCAGGTCGGACAGGTATCCGGCGAGCTCGGCACCGACGTCCGCCAGCACGACCGATGCCTGCTGCAGTTGCCCCGCGAGCTCGGTCAGTCTGGGGTCGGCGGCGCCGTCGAGCACGCGCCGGGCGTCCTGGACCAGACCGACCGCCGTGGGTGCGTCCAGCGCGGCGCCCGGGAAATCGTCCGATCCGGAGACGGCGACAAGGGCGCCGTGCGCAGCCAGCCGCAACCCGTCGACGTTCTCCAGCCGCCTGACGTCCGCGACCAGCTCGCCGTCCTCACCGGGAAGCGGTGCCATTGCATTGATGTCGGCCAGTCCGAGGCGAAGAACCTGCTCGCGTTGCGCGCGCTCGCGGGCCCGGGCCCGGCGATCCGCCAGATCGGCCGCAAGTTGCTGCCATGTCGCTCGCAACTCCCGGTACGCCCTGACGTCCTCCGCGAGGCCGGCGTAGCGGTCGAGCACCGCTCGCTGCTGTGCCGGCCGCAACAGCGAGATCGCCTCGGATTGACCGTGCACCGCGATCAGCGGGTCGGTCAGCTCGGCGAGCGTCGCGAGCGGCACCGACCGACCGCCCAGGTGTGCGCGGGAACGCCCGTCGGAGCCGACGGAGCGGACCGCGATGACGGCCCCGTCCTCGTCGAACCGGCCACCGGCCGCGGTGACCGTGGCCGCCGGGGCGCCGTCGGGGGCGATGGCGAGCCTGACCTCGACCACGGCCCGCTCACTTCCCGCGCGCACCCGAGCGGCGTCGCCGCGCCCGCCGGTCACCAGACCCAGCGCGGTCACGATCATCGTCTTGCCAGCGCCCGTCTCGCCGGTGACGACCGTGAATCCCGGATGCGGCTCCAGCACGGCATCGTCGATGACGCCCAGATCGCTGATCCGGAGTTCCTGCAGCACGCCGCCACGGTAACCGCACTCACCGACGACGCCGGGTTGCCTCGCGGTGGGCGTTCGGGTGGTACTCCGGTCGCTTCGGGGCCACCTGCGGCGCCCAAAGGTGCCGCCCGGACTCAGTGCCGCTCGGACTCAGTGCCGCTGGTCGCGCCAGCCGTGCACCGGCAGCTTGAATTTGCGCACCAGTCGGTCGGTGAAGGCATGGTCGGTGAGCCGCACCATCGCCACCGGTTGCCGCCCCTTGCGGACGAGCACCCGAGCGCCCGGCGGCACCTCGTGGCTCCGCCGACCGTCGCACACGAGAATGGCACTCGGGCCGGCCGGGTCGATGTGCACGGTCACCGTCGACTCGGGCGCCACTACCAGCGAACGCGCGAACAGGGCGTGCGCGTTGGACGGCACCACCAGCAGCGCATCGACGCCCGGCCACAGGATCGGTCCGCCGGCGGAGAAAGTGTAGGCAGTGGATCCGGTGGGGGTCGCACACAACACGCCGTCACAGCCGTAGGCGGACACGCCGCGCCCGTCGACCTCGACGACGACGTCCAGAATGCGTTCGCGGGTTCCCTTCTCGACGCTGACCTCGTTGAGCGCCCAGCAATCCGCCAGCAGCCGGCCGTCACGTTCGATCGCCACCTCGACGGTCATCCGGGATGTCACCCGGTAGCGCCGCTCCAGGATCGCGTCAAGGGCCTCGTCGAGATGGCCCGGGTCGACCTCGGTGAGGAATCCAACTTTGCCGAGATTGATGCCCAGCACGGGCGCAGCAAGCGGCCGTGCCTGTTCGGCGGCACGCAGCAGGGTTCCGTCGCCGCCGATGGCGAGCACCATCTCGATCGGCTGCGAGGCGGCGTCCTTCGGTTCGAAGGCCGTCAGCTCGAAGTCCGCGCTCTCCCCGGGCAACGACACCAGTTCGATGCCTTCGTCGGCGAGCCGTCGGATGACCGCAGCAGCGGTGACGGCGATGTCGTCGCGCCCGGTGTGAGCGACCAGGAGCATCCTGCGGTCCGTCATGGGCCCCCGTTCTGGACGGCCTCGGCGATGGCCAACTCGTTGCGCCGAATTGCATCGTCGTCGGTCGGCGCGTCCCGACGCAGATGGACGAAGAACTCGACATTGCCGCTGGGGCCGGGCAGTGGCGACGGGACGATGCCTGTCAATCCCCAGCCCAGTGAACCAGCCGCCTTCACCACGCCCGCCACCGCATCCGCCCGATGACCCAGATCCCGCACGACACCGCCCGCGCCGAGGCGATCGCGACCGACCTCGAACTGCGGTTTCACCATCGGCAGGAGGTCGCCGTCCGTTGTGGCGCAGGCAGTCAATGCGGTGAGCACGAGGGTGAGCGAGATGAAAGACAGATCGGCGACGACGAGCTCGGCGCGCCCCCCGATGATGTCCGGTGTGAGGGTGCGGACGTTCGTCCGATCGAACTGGTGCACCCGCTTGTCGGTCTGCAGGCGCCAGACCAGCTGCCCGTACCCGACGTCGACGGCGACCACCTCGCGCGCACCGCGACGCAGCAGCACGTCGGTGAAACCGCCGGTCGAGGCCCCCGCGTCGAGGCAGCGCCGACCCTGCACCGCAACGTCGGGACAGGCGTCCAATGCGCCGATCAGCTTGTGCGCACCCCTGGATGCCCATTTCTCGTCGGTGACGTCCTCGCGGACGATCAGCGGCGCCGACGGTGCGACCGCGGTCGCCGACTTGGTCGCCACCGTGCCGAAGACCGACACCCGGCCCTGCGCAATGAGTTCCGCAGCCTGCTCGCGCGAGCGTGCAAGTCCGCGTCGGACCAGTTCCGCGTCGAGTCGAGCCCTACGGACCACGGTGACCCTGGGCCGGCGTGGCCCCCGGATCCGCCCCGGTGTCGGCGGTCCTGGCCAGCGCATCATCCAGGCCGGCGTGCATCCGGTCGAACACCGGCACCTGATCCTGGGTGTCCAGCTCGTCCAGCAGTTCCAGATCCTGCTCGACGCCGCGCAATTCCCGCTCACCGTCCGGCACCCCCGCAACAACGTCCGCCGCATGTCCCGGGCTGCCGCCGCGACGGCCGTCAGGCTCGCTCATCCGTGCCCCCTGCTGTCCTGGTGTGGCGCCGGTCTGCTCTGAAGTGGGCCGCCGACTGCTGTCGGGCCCGACTCCTGATGAGGCCCCGGGCTGCCGTCAGCCGGCGTCATGCCGCTGCCGTCACCATCAATCCACATCGCTCCAGTGCGGCACCGGCCGCCGCGCCGTGTGCGCGGTAAGCGGTGAACCCGGTTGCCCACGAACGGGCAGTGAGCATCGCCAGGGCGCGCAGCGCGCTGGCGTCCGACACCTGGGCCCTGTCGTTGGACGCCGAACCCCCGGCGAGCCCCAGCGTGTCGGTGTCGGTCGTGACGGACCATTCGAGACCGCTGGACGATGACGACGCGGAGGGGATGCGCACCACGCGGTCCTCGTCCACCAGCCCACGCATGTCGAAGGCAAGGTAGGTAGGTCGGTGCGCGGGCGGTGCCGCGAGCAGGTCGGCGGCTGTGGAGACACCACTGAAGACGAGCAGGCTCGCAGTGTTGGCCCCGACAGCGCAGGCGATGTCGGTGTCCAACCGGTCGCCCACCACCAGCGGACGCTTGGACCCGACGAGTCGCACAGCCGCATCCAGCAGCGGGCTTTCCGGCTTACCGGCGACCCGCGGATGCAGCCCGGTAGCGGCGACCAGTGCCGCGATCATGGCACCGTTGCCGGGCAGCAGGCCCCGGTCGGTCGGCAGTGTGGAGTCGATGTTGCAGGCGACCCAGTCGGCGCCCCCGCGCAGGGCGATGCACGCCTCGGCAAGATCACGCCAGCCGGTTTCCGGGGAATGACCTTGGACGACGGCGGCGGGGTCGTCGGCGGCGAGCCGCACGGGGACCAGTCCCGCCTGGTGGACCGATTCCGCCAGCCAAGGAGCCCCGATGACGAGCACCCTGGTGCCGGCCGGGTGCCGGTCGGTGAGCATGACGGCGGCTGCCTGCGGGGAGGTCAGGACATCGTCCGGCTCCGCGTGGATGCCCATCCCGGTCAAGGACTGGGCAACCTCATCGGGTGGCCTGGACGCGTTGTTGGTGACGAACACCGACCGGACACCGTGCTGCCGGGCTCGCGCCAATGCGGGCGCAACGTGATCGATCGGCTGTCCACCCAGGTAGACGGTCCCGTCGAGGTCCAGCATCAGGGCGTCGTAGGACTCGGCCAGGGTGGTCATCGATCTCCCGTCTGCGGTTCGTCGGAGAACAGTACCGTCGGGATCGCCGGTACGCCGCCGCCGGAACCAACGGTGCCGGTGCGGATGGTGTCGTCGACATCGGCGTCGATGGCTTCGGCGTCGACGACCTCGTCGTCGGTCGCCTCCGGCTCGGTGCCATCGGTCACCTCCGGCTCGGCGACATCGGTCACCTCCGGCTCGGCGACATCGGTCGTCTGTATTTCCTGCGCCCCGCCCGATCCTGCAGCAACCGCCGGTGGGTTTGCCAGGACGTCGACGCTGCTCGGTGCTTCACCCTGTTCGTCCTGCGCGGAGTCCTCGTCGCCGAGCTCCGCAACCCGCTCCAGAGCGTCGGTTTCCTCCTCCAGGTCCGCGTTGGCGGATCGAATGAACCAGCCGAGCGCGTCATCTCGCCGTCCCGCCGTCAGCAGCAGGTCGGCGTAGGCGTAGGCCAGTCGCGGATGAGTCTGCGCCCGGTCCAGGCCGAGGCGTTCGATCTGCGCGAGAGCCGCCTC
Source organism: Mycobacteriales bacterium (assembly GCA_038246445.1). GTDB lineage: Bacteria > Actinomycetota > Actinomycetes > Mycobacteriales > Nakamurellaceae > Nakamurella. The sequence continues at coordinate 2,458 of JBBRVZ010000105.1, read as the reverse complement.
GGCCTGTCCGAGGTCGGCGCGAGCGCCGGCAACCACGATGTGCAACTCGGTGGCCGCCTCGGCGTCGAGCGCGTCAGCCTCGACGGACCTGGACAGCTCGATCGCCCGTTCCGGGTGGCCGAGCGCGCGCTCACAATCAGCCATGACGGCCAGATGCCCCGGGCCACCGCCCATGCGGCGGGCCGCTCGCAGCTCCCCGATCGCCTCCGCCCACTCACCGGCGCGGTACGCAACCAGACCCACGGTCTCCCGCACGACGCCGATGCGTCCACCTCGAGCGCGCGCCGCCCTGGCGTGATGCCACGCGAGTTGCGGCTCCTCGTCGGCCAGTGCCCCCGCGGCGACGAGGTGCGCCGCTACCCAATCGGCGCCTTCCTTACTCAATCCGCGCAGATCGCGCCGCACCTCCGGGTCGAGGGCATCCGCGGTTGCCCACTCCGGCAGGTCGGGCCACCGTTCGCCGATGTCCTCCTCGCGACGCCGGGACCCACGCTCCGGTTCGCGCCTGACGGCCGGTGCCTCGCGCCGGTCCTGCGCCCGTGGACCGTAGCGTTCCGGCGCGCCTGAACGGCGGTCATCCGTGGCGGGCCGACGGTCGGTGCGGCTGTAGTCCGGGCGTGCGGATGGCGGCCGCTGCGACGACGGACCGGCCTGCTCGCGGAAACCCTGACTCAGGTCACCGCCGAAAGCCGATGCCCGACCAGCAGTGTCGTCGCGCGGCGAACGGCTGCGGGAAGCCCAGTTCCCTCCGGACGCTGCACCCCGATGCTCGTCGCGGCCGCTACCGGAGTGCCTGCTGGACCGGTCGCCGTGGTCGGTGCGATCAGGACGCGATCTGCTTGTGTCGCGGCTGCCACCCGAGTACCGATTGGACCGTTCGCCACCAGCGATTCGGTCGGGACGCGATCCACCCTCGTCACGGCCGTCGCGCGACCTGCCGGGATCGGACCCTCGTCGCTCACGGTGGGGTACGTCCCTGTCGAACTGCCGTGGACCGGTCGCCGCGGGCCGGTAGCGATCGTCCGGGCCCCCCAACGGTCGTTGCTGCGTGCGTCCGTCGCGATTCTCCTGGCGATGCTGCTCATCACGCCCCGCGTCGCGGTCCGCACGCGGACGCTCGGAACGCGATGCTCGCTCGCCATCCCCCGGACGCTCCCGGTAGGGCCGGTTCCCTCTCGGGCGCATTCCCTCCGGAGATTGCCCGCTCCGCTCCTGGGGCACGCGCGGACGGTCGTCGAAGGACCGCCCTCGTTCAGGGCGATCGGATCCGCGGTGACCGTCGTCCCAACCGGCTCGCCCGGTTGCGCTGCCTGCGTCCCGGGCTCCGTAGGGCCGGTCCTCCCGGCTGAGACGGTCGGAGTAGTGCCTGTCGCCGGAGGACCGTTGCCGGCCGTCGTTGCTTCCGCCGGCGCCGGCACGCGAGCCGTCCGGCGGGCTGTCACGACGGGGCCGGTCCTGATACGGACGGTCCCCGTCTCGCCGGGAACTGTCGCCGTAGGGACGGGGACCGTCCGCCCGGGGTCGGGCGGCGTCCGTCCGTCCGTCCTCACGACGAGGACGGTCGGCGTACGAACGGGCGCGGTCGCCATTCGGCCGATCCCCAGCGGGGCGAGGACCGTACGGCGTTCCATCGGCCCCCGACGATCTCGGCGTATCACCGCGGTCAGCGCCCGACCTACCCTGATAGGACGAGGAGTCATCACGCCGCGACCGGTCCGAGTAGCCGCGGTCACCACCAGAACGCCCCTGATACGACGACTTACCGCGCCCGGACCTGTCCGGATAACCACGATCACCGCCCCGGCTCGCTGCCGGCGGCCCGCCCTCGCGCCCGGACCTGTCCGGATAACCACGATCACCGCCCCGGCTCGCTGCCGGCGGCCCGCCCTCGCGCCCGGACCTGTCCGCATAAGTGCCGGCGGGACGATCAGCCGCGCCGCCGCCGGAACGTGTGCCGTACTGCGGGCCTTCCTCGCGCGGAACCCAGGAGCCGCCCGATGCCGTGCGGTCGCTACGCGATGGCGTGCTTCGCGAAGCCTTCCGATCGCTGCGGGGGCCTTCAGGGCGTTCCCGTTCCCCGGATGACGCGCGACGGCCGTCCGCCGCCGCCCCGGTGCCCGCCACGCGACCGCTCGAGCGACCTGCGCTGTCGTCACGCAAAGAGCGATCGGAATAGCGCCGCTCACGGGGAAGGTCGCTGTTATCGGGGCCGGTCATCGAGGACCGCAGAAAGCTGACGTCATCAAAAATCCATATTCTTTCAGGTACGCAAAAACCAAGGAAGGTCACCCGCGTTGAATTCGCGTGTGACCTCCCTTGGGAATGGTGTCCGGCGGTGTCCTACTCTCCCACACCGTGGCCGGTGCAGTACCATCGGCGCTGAAGGGCTTAGCTTCCGGGTTCGGTATGGGTCCGGGCGTTTCCTCTTCGCTGTGGCCGCCGTAACTCTATGGAATTG
>JBBRVZ010000104.1:0-10548 GCA_038246445.1 Mycobacteriales bacterium | reverse complement strand
ACTGCAGGGTTGCGTCAGCGAAATGTCCACGGGGAGGGGCAGTGTCGATCATGGCCAAGGCCATTCCGGTGCCGATGGACCACCGGCTGCCCGCGGGATCCGGCGCGCCGCCTGCGGTGTCGAGCGCGGTGCCCGCGGTGTCGAGCGCGGTGCCCGCGGTGTCGAGCGCGGTGCCCGCGGTGTCGAGCGCGGTGCCCGCGGTGTCGAGCGCGGTGCCCGCGGTGTCGAGCGCATTCCGAACGATGTCCAGGCACTGGTCGATCCCGTAGCTGCCGTAGGTGACGTCATGCGCCTCGGTCGAGATCGACACCATCGGATCCCCCGGCACCACCACGTTCCGGCGGCGCAGCTCGAACGGGTCGATGCCCAGCCGCCGGGACAGTTCGTCCATGGCCGACTCGATCGCGAACATCACCTGGCCCAGGCCGTACCCACGGAACGCACCGGAGGGCACGTTGTTGGTGTAGACGGCGCGCGCGTCGACCTTCTTGTTGGCGCAGCGGTAGACGCTGATCGACTCGTTGCAGCCGTGGAAAATCACGCCGGGTGCGTGGTTGCCGTAGGCCCCGGTGTCCGACAGCACATCCAGCTTGATGGCCGTCAGCGTGCCCGCCTCGGTGGCGCCGAGTCTGGCGCGTACGCGCATCGGATGACGACACGGAGCGCCGACGAATTGATCCGTCCTGGTGAACTCGAGCTGCACCGGCCGTCCGGTGTGGAGCACGGCGAGCGCGACGATGTCCTCGACGAGCATTTCCTGCTTACCGCCGAATCCGCCGCCCACCCGCGCGGTGTGCACCCGAACCTTGTCCCGTTCCAACCCGAACAGGTGACACAGCTCGTCCCGCACCAGGAACGGCACCTGCGAGCTGGTCCGGATGTCGAGCCGGTCGTCGTCGTCGATGAGGCCGATCGCGGCGTGGGTTTCCAGGTGCACGTGCTGCACCCGCTGGGTACGCCAGGTGCCCTCGACGATCACCGCGGCGTCGGCGAAACCCGCTGCCACGGAACCGATCTCCGAGTGCAGCTCGGCGGCGATGTTGCGCTGCGGGTCGGCGATACGCGACTGTGGCCCCTTGTCGCCATGCAGGGTGGGGGCGTCGGGTGCGGTGGCCGACTCCGGATCCAGCACGAATGGCAGGACCTCGTAGTCAATGACAATCGCCCGGCATGCCTGCTGCGCGGCGGCGACCGTTTCCGCGACGACGGCCGCGATCCGTTGGCCATGGTGCCGCACGACATCATCGAAAAGCCTTGTGTCGTCAGGGTCCTCCACCCGCAGTTGGTGTCGCGCCGTGGAAAACAGCACGTCCGGGACGTTCTCATGGGTGAAGACTGCGACAACCCCCGGAACCGCTTCGGCCGCGGCGGTGTCGATCGAGGAGATCCTGGCATGGGCGTGCGCCGCTCTGAGCAGCGCCGTATGGAGCAGTCCCGGCACCGCGACATCCAGGGTGTACCGCTCCTTACCGGTCACGATGCGGGGCCCGGCAGGTGCCGGCACGGAGGCTCCGTACGCCGGCCCATCGGGGGTCCGCTGCACATTGCCGACCCCGGTGAGGGCATCGACGATGGACCGGTACCCGGTGCAACGACACAAGTTTCCCTTCAGGAGCTTCGGCAGGTCCTGCTCCGCCGGCGCTGTGAGTGCGGCCGCGGTGACGACAAATCCGGCGGTGCAATACCCACACTGGAATCCCGCCGCTTCGACGAATTGGCGCTGCATCGGGTGCAGGTCGGCCTCTGTGCCGAGACCCGCAACAGTTGTCACCGAACGGTTTTCAACCCGGAACGCCGGAAAGATGCACGAGTGCACGGGAAAACCGTCCACCAGCACCGAGCAGGCTCCGCAGTCCCCGGAATCACAACCCTTCTTCACCTCGAAACGCTGCTGCTCGCGCAGCAGCGTCCGAAGGCACTGTCCCGGCTGCGGTGACGCCTCCACGCCCTCGCCGTTCACCTCAAATCTCACAAGATCTCCTGCCCGACCGCTTCGTCAGCACCGTCCGCATCGTCCGCATCGTCCGCGAGTTCTGCGCGGATCTGTTCGGCCAGCACACCGGAGACGTGCGCGCGCCAATCCGGCGGCCCGTGCGGGTCGTCATGCCAGATGCTGCCCGGTAGCTGACCGGTTGCGGATGCCACCTCGCCGTGTCCGGGCATCAGCGGAAACCTCAGGTGCACCGGCCGGACGGTGGACGCGGTGATCGTGACGACCAGTCCCGCACCGTCCCGCCGGCCGATGATCACGGCCCCGGACCGGCCGAGCGGTGACAGCGCGATCTTCCGGAACGCGGTACGGGATCGCAGCGCCCGGGCGGGCAGCCAGATCGAGCGCAGCACATCGCCGGGACTGAGCACGGTGGTGCAGTTGCCGGTGACGAAGTCCACGACAGGGATGACGTACTGCTCGCCGTCCGGGGTCCACACGGTGCAGCTGCCCTCGAGGGCGGCCGTCAGCGAGATCATCGACCCGGCCGGGTATCCGAGACACAGATTGCCACCGACGGTGCCGAAGCGGTGGATCTTGAAGGACGCCAGGAACGCCTCGCAGCACTGCCGGACGAGCGGCCGGGCGACCCAGTCGGCGGGCAGTGCTGCCCTGGTCAGCTCCGCGATGGTGCAGGTTGCGGCGATCTCGAGACCGGCCGGCCCGTCCCGATCCCCGTCGTCGGCACCGGTGTCGCCGTTGTCGTCGGGGTCGGCGTCGGCGTCGGCGGTCCGCACGGTCAGCGACGGCCAGCGCAGTCCCGTGATGTCCACCAGCCGGGTCAGCTGGGTGTGCGGCTCGGAGAACAGCACCGTGCCGCCCGCGAGCACTGCCGTACCCGCCCCCAGCGCCCTGAGGTCGTCCCTCGACGTCGCGGGCAGCACCTCGGTGATGGTGTGCAGGTCCACGCGGTCAGCTCCCGTTCTGTGTGATCGAGTGCCGGCCCCACAGTGGCAGCACCGAGGGGTCATTGCTTGCTTGCCCGCGTTGAGCCGCCACTTCGTCAACACCGCACTTCGTCAATACCGCACTTCGTCAGTACCGCGGCCTCGACGATGGTGCCACCGCGTGCAGCACGCTCGAACTCATCCCGGGGAACCGGTCCTGACCCCACCGTAGTTGCCCGATCACCACCGCCGTCGAGTCGCCAGTTGCGGGCGTTGCTGCCGTCGATGAAGGCACCGAAGTGGTCAGTCGATCAGGCACGCCAACCCGCTTCGCTGAGCGCCCGCCGGATCCTGGCGATGCACGCGTCCCTCTCGCCGAAGAAGGACCGTCCAACCACCCGTACCACCGTCCACCCGGCTGCGGCAAACCCTTCCAGGCGCAGCACGTCCCTATCGAACTGCTTCGTGCTCGTCCGGTGCTGGTCCCCGTCGTATTCGACGATCACCTTCCAGCGCCGGTAGATCATGTCTCCGCGACCGAGAAACCGTCCCTGGACGTCGCAGACGTTCCCGTTGACCTCAGGTTCGGGCAGTCCGGCGTGCAGGATCGCCAGCCTCAGCAATGTCTCCTGACGGGATTCCGCGCCGGGCCGGACCAGTGTGAGCGCTTTCGCGGCCGCGACCTTGCCGCGACCCCTGAACAACCGCACCCTGTCCGCCAGCTCATGCACCGCAATCCACGGGCGCTCTTCCCGGGTCTCGGCGAAGACCGGCTCGAGGGTCAACGCGTCGCCGACGGCCACGAGATCCGGCAGCGGCAGGAGGTCACCGAGCTGACACCACAGCGTCGCCGGGTCTACCAGTGCAAGCCCGTTCCGGCGCACGACCCTGACCAGCGGGTCCATGACAACGTGTCCTGCGACGCCTTCGCGGCGCGGCGGCCGAGCCGGCCGTTGAACGCTGACGTGGATCGGCTCACCGGGACTCGCCCAGGGCAGCGGTAGCGGCCATAATCGCGCAGCGGTGACGTGACTGAAGATCGCGCCGTGCGGCAGGACCAGGGTCAGGGCCGCACATCGGGTCCGCAGAAGTTGGTCTGAACCCGGCGGGTCCCCCGCGCCCGTGGCGTCACCGATTCGAACCCCCCGGAACGGCCTTTGCAGATCCGGTCCACGCAGCCGACTCTGCCCCCAACCGAGCGAACGACCCTGCGCCACCGTGAACGCTGCTGCGTGCAGATACGGCGGCAGCGGCTTTCTCGGCCCGATCGGCATGACGCATGTTCACCCACTGACCCCATGCCGCCACGGGGTTGTCCCCACCTTCATTTTCCAGTGACCAGTCCCGTGCGTTCGCGACGCGTGCGAACACCCGCAACTGGCGAATCGATTGTGAGAACAGCGCATACAGCTGGGCCAGTGCCCGTCACCTAGAATCGATAGCAGCCCCGCTTACCCAAGCGCCGCAGCGAGTGGTTCGACCGCTCGGGCGCCCAGTTCGGCGTGCCGGGATGACCGTAGAGACGTCACCCGACACCGGAAGGGCACGGTGCCTCTTGACGCTGATCGCAGCCCTCCTCGTGATGGCCAGCGCCGCGTTCCTCGCGCGCCCCGCGAGCCGACTGCTCGGGCGGGACGCGGGCTACGTCATGGCGGTGCCGTTCCTCGTCACGCTCGGCCTGATCCTGTCGAGTGCGGGATCGGTGCTCGACGGTCGGCCCGTCTCCTTCGAGCTGCCGTGGATCCCGGCCCTCGGTATCGCGCTGAGCCTGCGCCTGGACGGGCTGAGCCTGCTGTTCGCGATCGTCGCGCTCGGCGTGGGCGCGCTGATCATGGCGTACTGCGCGCGCTATCTCAGCGCGGAGTACGACCACGCGCGGTTGTACCGGCTGCTCGCGCTGTTCTCCACCTCCATGCTGGGTTTGGTGCTGGCCGACGACCTCGTGCTGCTGTTCGTGTTCTTCGAGCTGACGACGTTGTGCTCGTTCCTGCTCATCGGCGGGCAGGGCCTCAAGGAGGCGCGCCCCGCGACGCGGGCCCTGGTGGTCACCGGCTCTGGCGGGCTCGCGTTGCTCGCCGCGGTGGTGCTGCTGTGGACGGTGACGGGGACCACGAGCCTGTCCGGAACACTCGCGCAGTCCGCCGAGATCGCCGCGTCGCCGCTGGCCCCGGCGATCGCGGTCCTGCTGATCCTGGCCGGCATGACCAAGTCGGCTCAGTTCCCCTTCCACTTCTGGCTGCCCGATGCCATGGTCGCGCTGACCCCCGTCAGCGCCTACCTGCACGCCGCGACCCTGGTCAAGGCCGGGATCTACGTGCTCATGCGCTTCTCCCCGCCGTTCGCCGACACCACGCTGTGGACGGTCACACTGGTGCTGGTCGGGCTGACCACCACCATCGTCGGCGCCGTGTTCGCGCTGCAGCAGCACGACCTCAAGGCGCTGCTCGCCTACTCCACCGTGAGCCAGCTCGGTTGGATCGTGATGCTGGTGGGCGTGGGCACGGACGAGGCGCTCGCGGTCGCGGGGCTGCACACGTTCGCACACGCGCTGTTCAAGGCCACGCTCTTCATGCTGGTGGGCATCATCGATCGGGAGGCCGGCAGCCGGGACATCCGCGACCTGTCGGGGCTCTACCGGGTCATGCCGGTCACCGCGACCCTGACCGCGATCGCGGCGATGTCCATGGCGGGCCTGCCGCCGATGCTCGGGTTCGTCAGCAAGGAGGAGGCCTACTACGCCTTCCTCCAGCTGCCCGGCGGGTTCGGGCCGCTCGTGGCCGGGTTCGCGATCCTCTCCGCCGCGACGACCTTCGCCTACAGCGCGCGGATTCTCTACGGTGCGTTCGCCGGACCCACGGTGCAGAAGGACCTGTACGAGCCGCGGGCAGCCTTCCTGCTGCCGGCCGCCCTGCCGGCCGTCGCCGGGCTGGTGCTCGGGCTGTACGTCGCCTCCCTCAACCCGTTCTTCGAGCAGGCCGTGGGGGACGCCGTCATGGCGACGCCGGACCTGGACCTCAAGCTCTGGCCCGGGTGGGGCTCGGTCGCACTGTGGATGTCGCTCGCGACCATCGCGATCGGCCTCACCCTGTTCGCCTTTCGGGCGCCGGTCGACGCCGCGCTGCAGCGACTGCGGCTGCCGTTCTCGGGGGTGAGCGTCTATGACGCCACCTACGCGCGCGTGCTGAGCCTGGGGGACCGCGTCGCGCGCCCGACGCGCACCGGCGCCCTGGCCCCGCACCTGGCCTGGCCGATGCTGTCGGTGGCGGGGGTCGCCGTGGTCGGGGCCCTGACGCTGCGGGGACTGCCGGTGGCGCCCACGCAGACCAGTCGCGCCGGGGACTGGGTGGTGGTCGCGCTCGTCGCGCTCGCCGTCCTGGCCCTGACCCGCACCACCTCGAAGGTGGGCGCCGTCGTGCTGCTCGGCGCGGTCGGGCTGCTCGTCGCGACCTGGTTCGTGCTGCTCGGCGGCGTCGACCTCGCGCTGACGCAGCTGCTCGTGGAAATCCTCACCGTCGTCGTGGCCGTTCTGGTGCTGCGCCGCCTGCCGCGCCGGTTCGAGGCCGCCCGGCCGCGGAGGCGCGTTGCGGCCGGGGTAGCGGCCGGGGTCGGCGGGCTCGTCGCCGGACTCGGGACCTGGGCGTTGACCGGGCGGCGCGAGCCGTCCGCGGTATCGCGCTACCTGCTGGAGCGGGGCCCCGCGGAGTCGGGTGGCACCAACGTCGTCAACACCGTGCTGGTCGACTTCCGTGGCCTGGACACGCTCGGTGAGATCACGGCCCTGGCGGTGGTGGGTCTCGGCCTGCTGGTGCTGCTGCGTCGCGACCGGCGGCCCGAGCCGCTTCGCCACGACCAGGATGCCCCCGGGGACCGCACCGTGCTCTACCTGACCTCGCGACTGCTGGTCCCGGTCACCCTGCTGGCCTCGCTCGTGCTGCTGTGGCGCGGGCACAACGATCCCGGCGGCGGGTTCATCGCCGCGCTGATGGGCGGGCTCGCGGTCGCGCTGGTGCAACTGCCGCGCGGGTTGCGCGGCCGTACGCCGCTGCGGGCCCGGCCGCTGCTGGCCTCCGGCGTGGCGATCGCCGTGGCCTCCGGGCTGCTCGGCCTGCTCGATGGCTCGTTCCTGCGTCCGCTGCGCAGCGCGCTGGAGATCGGGCCCTTCTACCAGTCGCTGACCACCTCGCTGATCTTCGACGTCGGGGTGTACCTCGCGGTGCTGGGGCTCGTGGTGGCCGCGATCGATCGGTTCAGCCACGGCGCCACCGCCGGGAGTGCCGCCGACCCGACGGATGACCGTGCCGGCGACCCGACGGATGACCGCGCCGGCGACCCGACGGTGCAGGTGCGCCGGTGAGCGCCGCCGTGCTGGCGGCGGTCCTCGTCGCCGGCGGGGTGTACCTGGTGCTGCAGCGCGGGCTTGTCCGGGTGACCTTCGGGTTCGTACTGCTGGGTCACGCGGCGCTCGTCGTACTCCTCGCGGCCGGGGGGATGGATCGGCGCGAGCCGCCGTTGCTCGCCGGTGGCGGCGCGGAGATCGCCGCCGACCCGCTGCCGCAGGCCTTCGCGCTCACCGCGATCGTCATCGCGTTCGGCATCACCGTGTACCTGCTGGCGCTCGCCGGGAACGGCGGGGAGCGCGACGGGGCTGCCTCCGACGCGGTGGACGACGCGGCCGACATCGACGTGAACGCCGAGCCGGACGGGGGACCACGATGAGCGACCTGCTGCCCGCTGTCGTCTGGCTGCCCCTGCTGGTGGCGGCCGTCACCGCCGCTCTGCCGCGCGCGACAGGCGTCCAGCGCGCGCTTGCGCTCACCACGCACGCCGCCGTCCTCGCATTCGGCATCGTGCTCATCGTCGCCACCCGGGACGGCTCGGTGGTCGTCGAGCACGTCGCCGGCTGGCCCGGCGGGGTGTCCATCTCGTTTGCGGTCGACACCTTCGCGGCCCTGCTGGTGACGGTGGCCGCGCTGTTGGTGCTGGTGTGCTCGGTGTTCGCCATCCTGACGCGGGACGACACCGACGCCACGTTCCACCCGCTGGTGCTGGTGCTGTCCGCCGGGGTGTACGGCGCGTTCGTCACCGCGGACCTGTTCAACCTGTTCGTGATGATCGAGGTCGCGCTCATCCCGTCCTACGTGCTGCTCACCCGCAGCGGACGGGCGCCGCAGGTGGGCGCCGGGCGCGTGTACCTCACGACGAACCTGCTGGTTTCGACGATCCTGCTGTCCGGCATCGGGCTCGTCTACGCCACGGCCGGCACGGTGAACCTCGGGGAGCTCGCGGGCGCGGCGCAGGAGTCCACCGCGGTGGCGCTCGCGGGCGGCGTGGTGCTCGTCGCGCTGGCGGCCAAGGCCGCGCTGGTGCCGGTGCATTCTTGGCTGCCGCGCTCCTACCCGTTCGCGTCGGTCGCGGTCACCGCGCTGTTGTCCGGGCTGCTGACCAAGATCGGCGTCTACTGGATCTTTCGGATCTACGCCGTGATGTACGGCGGCGACGAGCGCCTGCAGACGGCCTGGCTGTGGATTCTGGGGGCCACCATGGTGATCGGTGTGCTCGGGGCGCTCGGCGAGGGCCGCATGCGCGCGATCCTGTCCTTCCACATGACCAGCCAGGTCGGCTACATCCTGCTCGGCATCGGGTTCTTCGGGCCGGTTGCGCTGGCCGCGGGGATCTTCTACCTCATCCATCACATCATCGTGAAGGCCGCCCTGTTCCTGGCCTGCGGGGCGCTGGAGCACCAGGCCGGCACCGGCAAGCTGTCCCGCCTCGGCGGGGCCGCGCGGCACTCGCGGCTGCTCACAGTGACCTTCCTCGGGGCCGCGCTGTCCCTGGTCGGCATCCCGCCGTTCTCGGGCTTCGTCGCCAAGCTCACGCTGGTGCGGGCCGCGGTGCTCGAGAGCGAGTACCTGGTCGCGGGCCTGGCCGTCGCGGTCAGCCTGTTCACGCTGCTGTCGATGCTCAAGATCTGGAACGGCGCGTTCTGGGGGCCCGATCCGATACCGATGCGGGAGCGCGCCGTGGTCGCGGGCGAGGCCGAGACCGTGCCCGATGCGACTGACCCGACCAGCGACGCGCTGCGGAATCACGAGCAGCCCCTGGCGCGGCATCCGCTGCGCGTGCCGTGGCGGCTCGTGGTGCCCGGCACGATCCTGATGCTGCTGTCCCTGGCAATCGGGCTGTTCGCGGAGGTGCTGCTCACCCTGGCGCAGACCGCCGCCGACGGCCTGGTCGACCCGGCCCGTTGGGTTGCGGCGGTGACCTCGTGAGCGCGGTGCAGGGCGAGTCTCCGAGCTCGACCCGCCGAGGGCCGCTGCTCAGACGCGCGCTGCGCGGGCTCGGGGTCACGGTGCGCGCGGTGCCATTCGGGGTCTGGTTCCTCGGGCGGGTGATCGCCGCCAACTGGCAGGTGGCGCGCGACCTGCTCACGCCGGGGCTGGACACGACGCCCGGCATTGCCGCCGTGCCGCTGCGCTGCCGCACGCGCGCCGAGCTGACCCTGCTGGCCAACCTCGTCACGCTGACTCCCGGCACCGTGACCCTGGAGATCGGGCGGCAGGGGCACGTCATCTACGTGCTGGACATCTATGCGCCGACCACCGCCGACGGGCTGCGCGAGCACATCCACGCCACCGAGACCCGGATGCTGCGGATGCTGCGCGGCACGGAGCCGCCACCGCCGCCCGCGCGCGGCGCGGCGCGGACCTCGAATCCCTCCGGAGAGGGGGCCCGGCCGTGACCGTCCTGCTCGATGCGGCCCTCGTGCTGCTCGCGGTCACCCTGCTGCCCGCGCTGTGGCGCGCGGCCAAGGGTCCCAGCGAGGTGGACCGGGCGATCGGCGCCGACCACGTGTTCTTCGTGTTCGTCGCGGTGCTCGCGCTGCTGGCGGTGCGGATCGACCGGTTCGAGCTGCTGGACGTCGTGTTGGTGGCCACTCTCGTGGGTTTCGTCTCCGCCGTGACCCTCGCCCGGTACGTGTCCCGGAGCCGGCGATGAGCGCGGGCGAGGTGGTGCAGGCGACGGTCGGGTACGCCGCCATCGGGCTGGGCGTCCTGCTGTTCGGCATCGCCGGCATCGGGCTGCTGCGCTTTCGCGACGCCTACTCGCGACTCGTGGCGAACACCAAGTCCGGCACCCTCGGGGTGTGCATGGTGCTACTCGGCGTGCTGGTGCTCGAGCCGACGTGGGGCCACGCGGTTCTGCTGCTGGGGGCCGTCGCGTTGCAGGTCATCACGGCACCGGTGGGCGGGTTCGCGCTCGGACGGGCGGCGTTCCGCTCGGACGCCCCGATGCCGGCCGGAATGCGCTACGACGAGCTGCACGCGGACGTCGAGGCCGAGCGCGAGGCGTCAGAGCGGCGCGAGGCGCCCGGACGGGGCGAGGCGCCCGGGCGGGGCGAGGCGCCCGGGCGGGGCGAGGCTCAGGACGCGGGCCCTGACCAGGGCAGGTAGGCCCGGAGGTGACCGGCGAGCGGCGCTCGGGTGTCAGGGTTGTGGCAGCTGGCGCCAGGATCCGTCAGACGGGCTCCAGCACCGCACGCCCACCGAGGCCCGGTCGCAGTGCGTCCGGCACCCGAACGGATCCGTCCGGCTGCTGGTGATTCTCCAGGATCGCCACCAGCCAGCGGGTGGTGGCAAGGGTGCCGTTCAGCGTCGCGGCGATCTGCGGTTT
>JBBRVZ010000103.1:0-10552 GCA_038246445.1 Mycobacteriales bacterium | reverse complement strand
GACGCCGACGGAACGGATGTGCCACCGGACCCGGAACCGGCCGCGCGTGAGCATTCTCGAGCTCGGGCGGTCGAGCCGGAACCGAAGCCCGCCCGCCGCTCGCGACATGCCGACGACCGGAATCCCGCCGCCGGCCCCGCGCTGACCCGGCCCGCCGCAGCGCCACATTCTGCTGCCGCCGGCGCACCCAGGCACCGGTCCAGAACGTCACGCCGCCGTTCGCGTCCGATAGAACCCCTGAAGAAGCGACTCCGCCTGCGCAGGGTGATCGGCTGGACACTGCTCGGCGCGTGTGTGCTCGTCATCGCAGGCGCCGCGTGGGTCGGCTGGCGGACCTACGAGGCCTACATCCATCTACAGGCGGCCTCGGCAGGCGTCACCACCTTGCAGGACCAGCTCACCGACATCACCGCAGTGGATCCGCAGCAGACGGCGGAGACCGTCAGCCGGCTGCAGACGGAGGCGGCCGATGCCCGCGCCGCGGTGGACGACCCGGTGTACCGGGCGGCCAGCGTGCTGCCGTTCGTCGGCCCGAACCTGACGGCCGTCGACCAGGTCGCGGTGACCGTGGATGCGCTGGCCAAGAACGTCATGCCGTCCCTGGTGGACGTCGCCAGCACGCTGCAACCGTCCACGCTGGCGCCGACGAACGGTGCGATCGACCTCGTGCCGATCCAGCGGATCGCGCCGCTGCTGCAGTCCGCCGACGAATCGGTCACCGGCGCCACCACCGAGTTGGCCGGGATCGACCGGTCCGAGCTGATGCGGCCGCTGGCGGACGCCGTCGACACGCTGTCCGGCAAACTGCAGGTGGCCGCCGAGGTCACCGAACCCGCGGCCCGTGCCGCACGTCTGATGCCGTCCATGCTCGGGTCGGACCGGCCGCGGACCTACCTGGTGGTCTTTCAGAACCCGTCCGAGCTGCGCGCCACCGGTGGCATCTTCGGTTCCTACGGAGTGCTCGTCGCGGACAACGGCAAGCTCAGCCTGGTGGAGCAGGGCGCGGCTTCCCGGAACCTGGGCTACTTCGATCCGCCGGTCGCGGCGCTGTCGCCCAGCGAGCAAGCGCTGTACGGCGACCTTATGGTCAGGTATCCGCAGGACGTGAACTTCACTCCCGACTTCCCCCGTGCCGCAGCGCTTTTCGCGGAGATGTACCGGCAGCGCTCCGGCAAGGCGGTCGATGGGGTGCTGGCGATCGACCCCGTTGCGCTGTCGTACACGCTGGAGGGCGCCCCGGGTATCGACGTCGGCAACGGCGTGACGCTGCGCTCGGACAACATCGTCGATGCGCTGCTCTCGACGGTGTACGCCCAGTTCGACGGCGGCAGCCAGAGCGACCGCGATGCCTTCCTCAACGGGGCCACCAGCACTGTGTTCTCCCGCGTGATGGCCGGGCAGGCCGACCCGACCGCGATCATCGAGGGCCTGCAACGGGCGGCCGCCGAGCGAAGGGTGCTGATGTACAGCGCGCACCCGACCGAGGAGGCGGACATCAGCCGGACCAGCCTGGCCGGGTCGCTCGACGCGGACCCCGACAAACCCAGCATCGGCGTGTTCCTCAACGACGGCACGGGTGCGAAGCTCGGCTACTACCTGCGAAATCAGGTGCACGTGACGCAGGGGCGGTGCCGCCCTGATGGCCGTCCGGAGATCCAGGTGCGGGTGACCATGACGTTCGACGCGCCGCCCGCGGATGCTCCGAGCTACGTCACCGGGGTTCCCCAGCCCGGCGAGCCCTATGTATTACGCACCAACGTGCTGGCTTTCGCCCCGGTCGGCGGCACGGTGACAGCGGCACAACGAGACGGTCGGGCGATCGCCCTCAAAACCGGCCAGGACGGCGGCCGGCAGGTCGGCACCGCCACCATCGAGATGGCCCCGGGCACCAGTACCGAGTTGGTGTTCACCGTCGTCGCTCCCCCCGGTTCCGCGGACGGCGCCGCTGCTGATCCGCCGGCCCTGGTGCTGACACCGGGGGTGAATCCGTGGCGTACGTCGGTGGATCGCTTCCGGCCTTGCGCGGCCGACGCCAGCTGACCGGCTGATGAGGTGTGGTCTGGCACTCTTGGGGTCTAACTGCGCCACGGGGGCATTCGTGCACATTCGCACAGATGACAGGCGCGTACTGGGAGGACTGACGTGTCCGCATCGTCCGCGAGCGCGCCTGGCGGGTCCGGCGGGTCTGACGAGTCCGCCGAGACTGACGAGATCGCCGGGGGCTCACCGCGGACGGAGCCACGCCGCGGCCGGGTACTGCTCGGTTGGATCATGGTGGTCGCCGGTGTCCTCCTCCTGTTCACCGTGGTGTGGGTCGGGTGGCGGAGCTACCAGGCCTACAGCCACCTGCAAACCGCCTCGACCCAGGTCTCCACACTGCAGGGCCAACTCGACGACATCACCGGGACAGACCCGGCGGTTTCCGCGCAGACAGTCGAGCGGTTGCAGGAAGAAACAGGCAGTGCCCGTTCCGCGGTTGACGATCCCCTTTTTCGAGCCGCGACGGTGACGCCTTTCCTCGGGGCCAATCTCGACGCGCTCCGACAGGTGACGCTCACCGTCGACTCATTGGCGACCGAGGTGATGCCCTCCCTGGTGGACGTTGCCGAGACCTTGCAGCCGAGCAAGCTGGCACCGAGCAACGGCACCATCGACCTGTCCCCGATCGAACGCATCTCGCCGCTGCTGCAGAGCGCCGATGACGCTGTCAACCGGGCCAGGGCCACCATCGCAGGCATCGCCCGCAACGACCTGGTGCAGCCGGTCGGCAATGCCGTGGGGGATCTGTCGAGAAGGTTGGACAGCGCCGCCGACGTGACCGCACCCGCGGCCAGGATTGCCCGGCTACTGCCTCCGATGCTCGGCGCGGACGGTCCACGGACCTATCTCGTTGTCTTCCAGAACCCGGCGGAATTGCGCGCAACGGGGGGGATTTTTGGCTCGTATGCCGTCGTGCGGGCAGACAGGGGTCGGATCACGATTTCCGAGCAGGGCGCCTCCAGCCGCACACTCGGGTATTTCAACCCCCCGGTCGCGCAATTGAGCCAGAACGAGATCGAGCTGTACAGCGAGTTGATGGCGCAGTATCCGATGGACGTCAATTTCACACCTGATTTCCCCACGGCTGCACAGCTTTTCACCAAGATGTACCGGGTGCGCAGTGGTCAGAGCGTCGACGGTGTGCTGGCCCTCGATCCGGTGGCGCTGTCCTACATTCTCAAGGGTGCGGCCCCGATCGATGTGGGCGATGGGGTCTCGGTCACGTCGGACAACCTGGTCTCGATTCTGCTGTCGACGGCTTACAAGAAGTTCGACAACAACCCGGATCAGAGCGAGCGTGACGCGTTCCTGGCGAAAGCGACAGGCACTGTCTTCACCGACGTGATGACCGGTAAGGGCACACCCACGTCGATCATCAGCGGCCTGCGGAAGGCGGTCGGGGAGCGACGCATCCTGCTGTACAGCAACGATCCGGCGGAGCAGGCCGACATTGCGACGACAGGTGTGGCCGGTGCCATTGACGCGGACCCTGCGCGACCGTCCATCGGCGTTTTCCTGAACGACGGAACAGCGGCGAAGTTGGGCTACTACCTCAAGAACGACATCCGTGTTGTGGCCGGCTCCTGCCGGAGCGATGGCCGGCGGGATCTGACCGTTCGTGTCACCATGCGGTTTGATGTGCCGCCGAGCGGTTTGCCGCCCTACGTCACCGGCGAATTCGAACCGGCAAAGGGTTACCGGCTGCAAACCAACGTCCTGGTGTTCGCACCTGCGTCCGGCAGGATTGTGGGCGCCACTCGCGACGGCGCTGCGTTGGCCATCGGCCGCGGGCAAGATCATTCTCGGGAGGTCGGGACAACAACGGTGGTGCTGACGCCGGGCGAGTCGACCGAACTGGTCTTCTCCGTGCTGGCGCCGGCTGTCGCCGGCTCCGAAACTGCTGTCGTACCAAGGCTCGAGGTCACCCCGGGAGTGCACCCAACGACGTTGTCCGTGGACGAGTACCCCTCTTGCGGAACGACGGGGTGACCGCGGCTGGATCAGCCGGCGTCATGTCGTGGTTCTTCGCAGATCACCCGCAGGACGTCAGCCGGGGGCCGATGACGGTGACCGCGGCGTGCAGCGCGTCGGCCGCGCGGCGGTGGTCGTCTGAGGTTCCGCCGTACGGATCGGCCACATCGTAGTTTTCCAGCCGGGTTGCTCCACGCGCCGCAGCTGCACCCGAGACCAGGGTTGTCAGGCTGCGGGTGACGCTCTGGTGATTGCTGACGATGTCGGCGAATTCCAGGACGGTGAACGTCCGGCGCAGAACACGTGGAACCCGATCAAGCACCAGTGAACGATGATCGCGGGTAGCCGTCAGAATGAGGTCCGCGTCCTTGCAGGCGGAATCGGTCAGTGCTCTGGACCGAAAACTCCGCGAATCACCACCCAGGCGGTGTAGTTGAGCAGCGGCTCCCGGGTCCATGATCATTCCGTCGCCACCGTGGGTGCCTGCGCTGGTCACCCGAAATCGCGCGGCAGCGGCACCCTGACCGAGTTGTTCCAGCAGCAAATATTGCGCCAGCGGGGAACGGCAAATATTTGCGGTGCACACGAAAAGAATGTGAAATCGGCCGGTCTCAAAGTCTTCAGCGGGCGATGACTCAGCCCCGCACGGTGGGTCACCCAAGGCGTCGGCTTCCGGGTCGCATTGCTACCTGCGCGGACCGGTCGAAGCCCGCTCGCCGTTGACTCCGGGGTCTACGGGAGCGGACGCAGTTGCATCGGCGTCGGCCGCCGATGCACTGTCAACTGCGAGGCCTGCCGATTCGCTCACCGGGTCGGCGGTTGCGACAGCATGGTCGGTCTTTCCGGTCGATAATGACGTGGGGCCGTCGGGCGGTGCTGCGTCGTCGTCTGCGTCTGAGCCGTATCCGTATCCGTATCCGTAGCCGTAGCCGTAGCCGTAGCCCTTGCCCCGCCTGTCGGGGGCGAAGTTCAGAATTGTGCCGACGAGGGAGGCACCCACCGAGTCCAGCCGTTGTCTGGCCTGGCTGGCCTGGTCGCGGGTTGTGCGGCCGTGCCGGATCACCATGATCGCGCCGTTGGCCTCAGCTGCCAGCGGCGCGGCGTCGGTGACCGGCAGCAGCGGCGGCGCATCGATGATGACCATGTCGTAGGTGGCCCGTAATTGGTCGAGTAGCGTTTTCATGGCATTGGACTGCAGCAGTTCGGCGGGGTTGGGTGGAAGTGCGCCGCTGGTGATCACGTCCAGGCCGACCTCCCCCCAAGGCTGCACGACGTCGGCGACGTCCATCCTGCCCGAGAGCACGGTGGTCAGGCCGACGACCGGCTCGAGATGAAGGTATTCAGCAATCCTCGGACGGCGGAGATCCGCCTCCAGTAGAAGCGTCCGCTGGCCCGCCTGCGCGAGGGCAATGGCAATGTTGGCTGACGTGGTCGACTTACCGTCACCCGGCATGGGGCTGGAAATGACGAAGACTTTGGACGCCTTGTCGACGTCGACGTATTGCAGATTGGTGCGTAGAACGCGAAAGGACTCGACCCGCGGGGCGCGGGAGTTGAGGTCGGTGATCAGCGGCAGTTTCGCTGCGGAAGAATCGTAGAGCACGGCGCCCATCGAGGAGGCGCCGGTGATCTCAGCGAGTTGCTCACTGGATTTGATGGTGGTGTCCAGGGTTTCTCGCAGCCAGGCGGCACCGAGACCGATCAGCAGTCCGAGAATGGCGCCCAAACCGATGGTGATGACAGGCCGGGGCGCAACTGGGCTGGTGGGCAAACTTGCTGCGTCGACGATGTTGACCCTGATCGGCGCGGTCGACGCGCTGGTGGCGCCTTCCAGTACCGCAACGTAATCGGCGAAGACCTCTGCGGTGGTCTGCGCGAGAAGCTGCGCTTCCATCGGGCTCGGGTCGGTGACCGTCACCTGGAGAATGACCGACTCCGGCGCGGCCGACGCGCTGATCTGGTTCACCAGGGTCGTCGGCGATACGTCGAGGGCCAGCTTGTCGATGACTTTTTCGGCGATGGTCGAACCCTTGATCAAATCCGCGTAGGAGGTCACCCGCTGCTGGGAGAAGAGACCACCCTGGTATGCCTGCGCATTCGCGGAATCTGATGTCGGCGTCGAAACGAACAACCGAACAGTGGACGAGTACTGCGGTGTGGTCCGCAGTACCACCAGTGCTGCCGCGGCCGTGCCGACCACCAGGCAGATGACGATGATCAGCCATTGCCGCCGGAGAACCCGCAGATAGTCGCGCAGGTCCAATTGGGTCCTCCAGATCTGAAGCGGCGCACATCGACTGTCGGCGGTGCACTGGTCCACGCCTGAGTGTTGCACCGCGGCTGATACCGTACGTCACGGATATGATACTCCCTGTTACAGGCGGCGGGTCAACTGCTTGTGACATTGGCCGACTGGGTTCGTGACCTTGTGAGCACGCAGCCCACGAAAGCGGTCACGAATTCCGGCAATCGATCACGTAGCGTCCGGCGGCACCGTCCGTCGATCCGGCCCATATCGGGGAGGTGTCGTGGAACCGCTGGACGTGACGCCTGCCGGACCGCCTGATCACGAGCGGGACGACCCTGCGGAGCCCACAGCCAGCGTTGCTCCTCGGCCGCGGAAGGTTCACACAGTGACCTCGTGGGCGATGATCGCCGCCGGCGTCGTCATCCTTGCCGCGTCCGCCTGGGTCGGGTGGCGCAGCTATCAGGCGTATACCCACCTGAGTAACGCTTCGGCGGATGTCAGTGAGTTGCAGGGACAGCTGAGAAGCGTCGGCGCGGTCGCGCCTGCCGCGACCGCGTCGACCGTTGCCCACCTGCAAGAGGAATCCTCGGCCGCCAGATCCGCCGCGGAGGATCCGCTTTTCGGGGCGGCCACGAAGCTGCCGTGGCTGGGGCCCAACCTCATTGCGGTTCGCGAGGTGACACTGACGGTGGACAAGCTCGCCACCGAGGTGATGCCGCCGCTGGCGGATGTGGCCCGATCCTTGCAGCCGGCCGACCTCGCGTCCAGCGGTGGCACGATCGATCTCGCTCCGATCGAAAAGGCCTCAGGCGCCCTGCAGGGCGCCGACGAAGCCGTGGTCGCTTCTCGGGCGGCGATCGATCGGATCGATCGCTCGGAACTCGTCGCACCCGTCGGTGAGGCCGTGCTGACAATGTCGAACAAGCTGGCCGCAGCAGCCTTGGTGACCGCGACCGGTGCCCGCGCCACTCGGTTGATCCCGCCCATGCTCGGTGCGGGGGCACCCCGCGATTATCTGGTGGTCTGCCAGAATCTGGCGGAGCCGCGGGCCACCGGCGGGATCTTCGGCTCGTTTGCAGTCATCCACGTCGACAAGGGCAAGATCACTGTGGTCGACAAGGGCACACCGACCCGAACGCTCGGCGTGTTCGACCCGCCGGTCGCTCAGTTGTCCGCTGATCAGCGAGCGCTTTACACCAACCGTCCCGTCATCTTTCCCGCGGATGTGAACTTGACGCCCGACTTCGCCGTTGCCGCACGGCTCTTCGCAAAGATGTACACCGAACGGTCCGGTCGCCCGGTCGACGGGCTGCTGGCGATCGACCCCGTGGCGCTGTCCTACCTGATGAAAGGCGCCGGCCCGGTGGATGCCGGCGACGGCGTGGTCCTCACGTCCGACAACGTGGTGTCTGCGCTGCTGTCCACGGCCTATCAGCAATTCGACGCCGGCCCGGATCAGGCGCCGCGGGATGCATTCCTGGCCCGAGCCGCCGCCGCGGCCTTCACCGCGGTGTCCAACGGAAGTG
Source organism: Mycobacteriales bacterium (assembly GCA_038246445.1). Lineage (GTDB taxonomy): Bacteria > Actinomycetota > Actinomycetes > Mycobacteriales > Nakamurellaceae > Nakamurella. The sequence continues at coordinate 2,767 of JBBRVZ010000103.1, read as the reverse complement.
GTAATGCCCAGAAGACGATGGACGGTCTGTCCCGCGCTGCCAGCGAGCACCGACTGCTGTTGTGGAGTGCGGATCCCGAAGAGCAGCACGACCTGACGGCAACGCAACTTGGTGGGCAAATGCCGCAGGCCCCGGGCACTCCCACCGTTGGAGTCTTTCTCAATGACGGTACGGGCGGAAAGATGGGCTATTACCTGCAGAACAAAGTCGCGGTCGCCGTTGGAGATTGCGCCCCCGACGGCCGGCGAACCCTCACGGTGACCGTCTCCATGCACTCCACCGCTCCGAAATCGGGGCTCCCCGCGTACGTGACAGGACCGCGGGAACTGGTCGAACCGTACTCCGTGCAGACCAATGTGTCGGTGGTCGCTCCTGTCGGCGGGCAGGTCGACCACGCCGTGATTGACGGCGTGGTCACCGGAATACCTATCGGGCGGGAAGGGGTCCTCGAGGTGGGCACCGTGACGAGCGTGCTGGCGCCGGGTGCGACCACCGAATTGGTGTTCACGATGCTGGGGCCGGCTGCCGGGCAGGCCGCACTCACCCCAGAGATGGTTCTGACGCCCGGTGTCAACCCATGGATTCAATCCGTCGCTGCCTACGAGCCGTGCCTCAGTCGCAGCGGCAGTTCCGGAAGCTGACCTTTTACACCTCCGTGTGCCTCAAACCCTCGACCCTTTCGGGTACACCTATCGGCCGTTGTCGCGATTCCCTGCCTCGTAGATGACTCTGAGCTACTGCCTTCGGCTGTGTAACGACCGGAACCCGATCAGAACATCGGGTCCCTCAACCCTCTGAGAAATAACGAATCTCGGCAGTGAGCATCCGCGTGGAAGGACACGAGGCAGCGTCGAAATGCTGCAATATGCTTCCCCAGCGGCGGCAATCACCAGGCAGGGCCAAGGGTCGGTGCAACACCTAGGGGATGGAAGAAATCACGATGCTTCGGAAACTGTCTACTGTCATTCTTGCGGTTCTGTTGGGGCTGGTCGGCTTCGGCGGCCTCGCACACGCCGCGCCGGGTGACTACCCACCGCCGCCCGGAGTGAGGGTCAACCTCGGCGGCGGCAACGTCGTGATCGTCAACGGAAACCTCACTGTCTTTGTCGGCGAATCGTTCACCTTCTCGGGACAGGGCTTCGATGGCGGAGAGGGGATCGGCATCTCCATTGATGGCCCCTCCGGCCTGCGCGGCAGCGCAGGTCTATCGCAGCTGATGGCTGCCGCAGCGCGAGATACTGCGGCGGATGCCAACGGAAATTTCTCAACCACGGTTAGCTTCTCCAAAGTTGGTACCGCAACTCTCACGGCCACGGGTCTGAATAGTGGAAAGACCGCGAGCCTGACGGTCAACGTAATCGCGCCCGGGTCCGGTGGAGGCTCAACGGTGACGACCGCGCCGGCGGCAGTAGATCCGGGCACATCCGGAACGGGCGCAGGCGCAGGTGCAGGAGCAGGCGAGGCAGGCAGTGGCGGCGGCGGTGCTGGCGGTAGCGGTGACGGCGGCGAAGGTCTTGCGTACACCGGCGCCGGCGCCGGCGGTGACGGTGGCGGCGGTGATGGCCTTGCGGACACCGGTGCCGGTGCCGGTTCCGGTGCCGGAGCCGGTAGTGGTGGCGGTGAGGGCCTTGCGTACACCGGTGCAGGAGCCGGTAGTGGTGGCGGCGGTAATGGCCTTGCGTACACCGGCGCCAGCATCGCGGGTCCACTGGCCATCGGATTCGCTGCTCTCCTCGCTGGACTTGCGTTGCTGTTCTTCGGGACTCGTGGAGTGCGGCGGCGCAGGAGCGCCCAGGCATCTCAGTAGCCAGTCCAAACAGAACAGTGGAGGCCCGCATCTTTGCTGGCCTCCACTGCGCTCGTCCCAAGGCGTCACCCGCCCTCCATGAAGAGGCTCAGTGCCAAGACGTACCGCGATGAAAATTCTGATGACCAGCCAAGTGTTTCCGCCGGAGCGCCATCCGACCGCTGTGATGGTGCAGGAGCTGGCGCAGCACCTCGTCTCGACCGGCAACGAGGTGACGGTGGCCTGCGGGTATCCGCATCACCCGGGTGGACGGCTCATCGGGAACTGTCGTCGGCGCCTCATCATCCGGGAGAACGAGCACGGCGTTCGCATCATTCGGGGATGGCACGCTCTGTCGGAAAGTGCCAGCATGGTGGCTCGGGCAGCTGTGATGCTCACACAGGCGGCTGGTACTGCTTTGGCCGCGCACGTCGCCGGCTTAAAACCGGACGTAGTGATCAACTTTGGCCCTCCGCTCGTCGGGCCGCTGTTAGCGTCGACCGTGGCCTGGCGGCAGCAGGTTCCACTGATCACCGTCATCTATGACCTGTACCCCGACGTTGCCATAGAGACCGGAAAGATCACCAACCCCGTCGTCATCGCGGCCGCTCTTTGGGCGGAGCGACGGACGTACAAGAGCTCAGATCGCATCGTCGTGCTGTCACAGGGTTTCCGCCGGACACTCGTCGGCAAAGGAGTGAATCCGGAAAAGATCGACGTCCTGCCCGTATGGCTTGATCCGCATGAAGTACGGCCGTCGTCGCGACTAAATCGGTGGCGCACGGAGCAATCGATTGCTCCGGATACATTCGTTGTGCTTTACGCGGGCACCATCGGGCTCGTCTCAGGCGCACAGGTGGTGGCAGAGGTGGCGGACCGGCTCCAGGACGACTCAAATATTCTCTTCTTGTTCGTCGGTGATGGTCGCGCTAAGGATGACCTCGAGGCCGAGGTGGGTCGTCGGAATCTGAGGAACGTTCG
>JBBRVZ010000102.1:0-10586 GCA_038246445.1 Mycobacteriales bacterium | reverse complement strand
GAACGCGCCAGCCACCACCTGTCCGTCCGAACCATCCTGGACACCCTGCACGGCATCCAAGAAACCGTGCTGATCTACCCCTCCACCGGCGGACGACCCAAAGCCCGCCGCGTCACCACCGACCTCAGCACCGACCAAAAAATCCTCCACGACCTGTTCAACCTGCAACGCTGGGCGCCCCCCAGCACGACTTAGGTCATAGGCGAAACCCACCCGCCACCACCCCTGACCAGCGACAACACCACCAAGATCAAAATAGCCGGGAAACTCCCGCTAGGGGTCATCATCGGCGTTTCTGCCGGTTCCGAGTTGGGACGGCCATTGATGTGGCCTGCGGTGATATCGAGTCGCGGTTCGAGTTTCTTGGCTCATCGGACGCGTTTCACGGGCAGGATGGCGGCTCCTCCGATGATGGCGCAGAGGCCGGCGACCGCGTACAAGAAGCCGTAGTTGCCGCTGCTGATTGCCAGGATGACCGGCGCGATCGCCGGCGCGATGGAACTGGGAAGCGCGCCCGCGATGTTCATCACGCCGAGGTTCTTGGCGTTGTTGTCGGTGTCGGGCAGCACGTCGGCCACGAGCGCCAGGTCAACCGCCATGTAGACGCCGAAGCCGAGTCCGCCGATGGCCATGCCGACGAGATAGCCGTTGAAGTTGCTGGCGATCGCGATGGTAAACATGGCCAGGCCGTATACGGTCGCGGCGGTGACGACGAAGATCTTCCGCCGGCCCGTCCGGTCCGAGAGCTTGCCGCCGACCAGGGACGCGGTGACCAGCACGACGGACTGGACGAGGGTGCCGAGGAATATCTGTTGCGGCACATCGGTCTCGGTGCTGCCGATCTTATCCAGCAGGTAGTAGGCCTGGTATGTGGTCAGGAAGGCATAGGACAGGACGAACATGAACCGACTCACGAAGGCCCAGCCGAAGTCCGGGCTTTTGCGCGGGTTGACGTAGAACGTGCTGGCGAATTCCCGCAGCGACCAGACCTGCCTGTCCGCCTTGGCGAGCCGTCGATCCTTGAGGCTGACCACGAAGAGCAGGATGAAGAAGCCGCCGATCGCACAGGGGGCCAGGAACATGGTCAGCTGGTTGCCGGTGAACAGTTGGACCAGGAAGGTGCCGGTCACCGATGCGATGGGCAGGCAGACACCCAGCACACCGGAGACCGTGCCGCGTTGGGCGACCGGGACCTGATCCGGCAGCACCGCCACCAAGGCCGCGAGCAGTGCGTTGAAGAACAGTTGCGCAATGCACCATCCGATGAGCACGACCGCGATGCTGGGTGCCACCGCGACGACGAGGATGCCCAGGGACCCGCCAGCGAGGCCGATGATCATCCAGGGTCGCCGCATCCCGAGGCGTGATGAGGTGCGGTCGCTCAGCCTGCCGAAGAACGGGTTGGCGACCATGGCCAACAGGGCGCCGACCCCGGCGACCAGCGCCAGGCCGTTCGGTGCCCGTTCGATCCCAACCAGGGAGTTGACCTTCAATGCCAGGCTGACCAGCAGGGGTGCGAGGAACAGCAGGATGGTGCCGATGTACGCCAGTGCGTACAGCGCGATGAACCCCCACCCGACCCGGTGAGCCACGGGTGGTGACTGAGTCTCCAGTGCGGTCTCCGATGCGGTTCGGTCGTGCGATGGGCCAAGCCCGGCGATGGGCGGCAGGAGCGGCTGGACAGCAGGGATGGTCTCCGGGGGCCGGGGAATGTCGGGCATCACTCTTCTTTCATCTGTCAGGGCTGAGCTCATTCGCCCGGCTGTCCGACAGTGGAGGTCACAGCCCGGCGTCCCACTGCGGCCCGGGGTTCAGCTGTGATGAGCGGGGGTCAAGCCCACAAGGTCGGCGCTGACTTGCCAGAGCCGGTTTGCCGCGGTGGTGTCGTAGGAGGATTTGTTGGACGTCTTGGGTGCGCTGTTCGCGAAGTACTGGCCGGTGATCGCCTCGACGTCCGGTGACGAAGCGAGGTAGGTCGAGGTGGCGGCGCCCTGGGCGGGTGTTTTCATGAACCGCATCAACGGCCGCGCCATCCTGGTCAGGAGCGTGGGGTCTTCGGCGCCGAAGGATGTGCTGACCACCCCGGGATGCAGAGCGTTCACCGTCACCCCGGTGCCGTCCAGGCGGCGGGACAGTTCGTAGGTGAACATGACGTTGGCAAGCTTGGACTGGTTGTAAGCCCGCGGACCCGAGTAATCCGTCGCGTTCTGCAGATCGTCGAAGTTGATGCGCCCCAACGCCTGTGCGTTGGAGGACACATTGACGATCCGCGCCGGGGCACTGTCCTTGAGCCGATCCAGGAGCAGACCCGTGAGCAGGAACGGCGCCAGGTAGTTGACCGCAAAGGTGTGTTCCAGACCGTCTGTGGTCACCCGCCGGTGGGCCCAGAACCCGCCCACGTTGTTCACCAGCACATCCAGCCGCGGGTACGCGTCGAGCACGGCCGCGGCCAACCGGCGGACCTCGGCCTGCGACGACAGGTCGGCGGCGAACGCGTCCACCGCCGGGTTTCCGGATTGCCGACTGATGTCGACCGCGGCGGCTTCGGCACGGGTGGCATCGCGGCCGGTGATGCCGACCCGAGCGCCCAGGGTGGCCAGGCCGATGGCAGTGGCTTTACCGATGCCGCCGGTACCACCGGTGACCAGCACGGTCTTCCCGGACATCAGTCCGGGTTCGCGGGTCACAACGCGCTCCGGTTGCCCGCTGGGTCCGGGGCCAGCGGGATTGCCGGGTCGACCGTTGGTGGCCGGGGCGGCAGGGTGGGTTCGGTTCCGCCCTGGTCGAGGCGGAATGGCGGGTACTGGTCGGTCATCAGGGCGGCGTAGGCGATCACCCGGTAGATCCACCGGTTGCCCCCGATGATCAGCGCGAACAGTTGCGGCGGGTATTTCCCGGTGAACAGCAGCATGATGGCGGTGATCACCACGAGCAGGCCGAACAGACCGCCGGATCCGACGGGGTCGACCGCGAACCGTTCACCGGCGGAGTTCCAGCCCCACCAGTTGCTGACGAACAATCCGATGATCAGGTAGTGCGGGATGGCCAGCAACCACCACTTGACCAGGACCAGGCCACGGGAAAGTGTTGCGGGATAGGCGATGTCCAGGCTGGCCGGGTATCCAGGGGCGTCTCCGAGGGTGAACGGTGGGTACCGGTCGGTGCCCAGACCGCCGTTGGCCGCGTAGTAGGACACCCGCCAGGACCAGCGCAGTACTCCGCTGGTGAAGTCGAACAACGGACGCGGATACCGACCGGTGAACAGGATGCAGAATCCGGCGATGACGGTAATTACGAGGAACGCCGGCCAGAGGAACGCGAGCAGGAAGTAGTGCGGGATGGCCAGGAACCATTTCACCAACCATTGCCATCGGGACAGGCCCGGGTCAAGGTGGGCGGTCAGCACCACCGGGTGCTTGCTGCTGGCCTTGCTGTCCACATACATGACCATTGGGGGTCTCATTTCCAGGGGCTGGATGATCCGACATCGATTGCCAGGATCGGTTCGCGGTGCCGCCTCCCTAAAGGCCCGGTAGACGGGGGGCAGGCACAACGGGCTGGGACGAGGCGTCGTCGCCAGGATTCGTACATTGTACGTTTACCGGTTCTACTCCCTCGAAATTCGCAAGTCAACCTAAATCGGGACAAGTCTTCCCACACCGCCGGTCACGAGTGCTCGCAACGACCACCCGCATCGGCCACCGGACGTGCTCGCTGCGTGAGCGCACGGACATCGGACCGGTCGTCGTGGGGGAAGTGGCAATTGGCTCCGCTCGGGACCCTCATGGCGGGTGGTCGTCACCGGTGGCCGTACGGCGGTGTACTGAATGCTGCTGTGGTTGCACTGACATCGCGGGTCTCCAGACCTCGAAGCGAATGGTTGAGTCTGGATCGACGCGATCTTGGTCACCGCACCGGTGAAATCGGTTCCGCGGCGGAGCGGCGATCAGGCAACAGGCTCAAGTGCGGTCGCTTGCGGCTGCCATGTGGTCGGCGACATGTGCGGCGGCGGCGGCGCCGACGAAGCCAAGCAACGCCAATCCCCGGGTGTGCTGCCACAGCAGGCCGAGGAAGTACAGGCCGGGAACCGGGCTGACACCGCGCTGGTGGTGGACCGGTGCACCGGCGGCTTCGGTGGCGCCGGGGACGTCGATGATCGAATAGTCGGAGAGGTAGCCGGTGGCCCACACGATCACGGCCGGGGTGGTCGTGGTGCAGTCGGCGAAGGTCACCGTGGTGGGGTCGGCAGCGGTGACCCCTGGGATGCACCGTGACACCCGCCTTGGCCAGCCGCCGGGTGCTGGTCCCGATGACCAACTCGCCGCTGTCCCGAAATCGGCGGCCCCCACCGTGACTGCCCCGGTGTGCTGCTCGGGAGTTCCCGGGCTGCCCTTTTGAGCGCTACGCGATGACTGCGTCGCCCACTGTGACACTGAGGATCAGGCCCGGACTCTGCCGGCTGCCATCGCGACCCGGCTCTGAGCTGTCGGCCTGGAGTTGCACCCCGAGAAGACGTCGCTGGGCTATGCAGAAGTCCAAACGACTGCGGGGCATCCGACCGAGCCCGGGAGTGGGTTGATGCTGTTCGGCAGCACTAACCACACCTATTCGCCCACTGGCGCATGCTCCCGCGCACCACCAGTCGACCTGCGGGGGCCGGATGACGAGAGATCGTCAGAAAGCGCCGGGATAAACCGGCATGGAGGAGGAGATGGAAACGCTCTACACCGAAGGAGTAGCGATCCACGGTGGCCCCGAGTCATGCGTTGGCGTCCCGCGAGGGCGAGGTGCGCCGCCGTTGTCGGTCAGTGACCGGGTGAGGCCGTCGAGGATCAGTTCGAGCCCGTAGTCGAATTCTTCGCCGAAGTCGTAGTCGGGCCGCATGATGTGCTCCATGGTGAACTCGAGCAGGGACGGGTAGGCCTCTGCGTCGAAGAAGTGCATCATCGACGCTGCGGTGTCGGCGACGCTGTCCGGGCCGTGGATGGGTAGCGCGTTCTCCGACAGGGCGAACCCGAAGACGTAGCTGTCGATCAGTGCGAAGGCGTGGGCGGTCAGTTCCACCGAGAAACCCGCCGCACGCAGGGTGGCGATGAAGGCGTTGTGATGTCGCAGCGTCGCGGGCCCGGGGTTCAGACGTGACTGCAGCAACGGGGTAGCCCAGGGATGATTCGCCAGCACCTGGCGAGCGGAGTGGGCGCGCCGCCGCATCTCGGTCTGCCAGTCACAACCAGGTACCGGCAGGTCGATCTCGGCGTAGACGAGATCGACGATGCCGTCGATGATTTCGTCCTTGTTGGCGACGTAGTGGTACACCGACATCGGTTTGACACCGAGTTCCTGGGCGAGCGTGCGGATGGTCAGCGCCACGATCCCGCCGGCGTCGGCGACGGTGATCGCACCGGCCAACACCCGGTCCCGGTTGAGTGAAACGCGTTCCTTGGTACTACCGCTGGTTGGTTCTGACATTCATGCCTCCCGAACACTAGCCATCTCGTACTTAGTACTATACACTCGTACTTAGTACGACCGTGGCAACGAACACTCGGGGAGCCGATCACGAACCGTCCTCCACTCCAGCTCGACCGCCTTCCTGCCGGAGCGCAAACCACCACGGTCATGGTCTACACATCGAGACAGAAGAGGGTTGAGACCGAAGGCCCAAGCCAGTTGAGTCATCCCGCCAGCAGTGCGGCAGCCGAGGTGAGCATGACAATCTCCTTGGATTCCACCATCACGACGACGGCCGATGCCCGGCCGCCGATGGCGGGATACGGAGTCGGCCCGGCCGGCAACCGGCGGCCCAGTTGGCGTCGGGATTATTGGCCCGACGAGGCGTGGGTGAACGTTCTCCGAGATCGGACCACAGAAACCCGCATTGAATATTGATGCCCCGCGTACCTAGCGCCTCGTACTTAGTACGAGTACAGTCCCGTACTAAGTACGTCGACACGGACCATCCAACCCTTGGAGAGGGAAGCAATCATGGGATTCGACAGCGAGCAGACGGCGGTTGCCCACACGGGCCAAGCACGAGCGGAACAGATGATGCAGGCGATCGTGCAGGACAGTTACGGCTCGGTCGATGTGCTGCGCTCGGCGCAGATCGAACGACCGGTGATCGCCGAGCATGAGGTGCTGGTGCGGGTGCACGCGGCCGGTCTTGATCGGGGGACGTGGCACGTGATGACCGGCACGCCGTATCTGATGCGCATCATGGGGTTTGGGTTCCGCGGGCCGAAGAACCGGGTGCCCGGGGTGGATGTGGCAGGGACCGTTGTCGCGGTCGGTTCGGCGGTGACCCGGTTCGGTGTTGGGGATGAGGTGTTCGGCATGAGCCGCGGTTCCTTCGCCGAGTACGCCGCAGCCCGGGAGGACAAACTCGCCCACAAGCCGGCGAACGCCTCGTTCGAGCAGGCAGCCACCGTCGGGATCTCCGGTGGCACCGCGTTGCAGGCCCTCAGGGCCGGGCGGGTGGAAGCGGGGCAGCGGGTGTTGATCATCGGCGCGTCGGGTGGCGTCGGCAGCTATGCGGTGCAACTGGCCAAGGCCGCCGGCGCGGAGGTCACCGGGGTGTGCAGCAGCGGCAAGCTGGATCTGGTCAAGGGTCTGGGTGCGGATCATGTCGTCGACTACACGCGGGACGACTTCGCCGCCGGCGTGCACCAGTACGACCTGATCATCGACATTGCCGGTAACTCCCCGCTGTCAAAGCTCCGTCGGGCACTCACCCCGACCGGGACGGCGGTCATCGTCGGGGGCGAGAGCAAGGGCAACATCACCGGGGGCATCGGCCGGCAGTTGCGGGCCGTGATTCTGACCCCGTTCATCGGGCAGCGGCTGACCGGGCTCGCGTCCAAGGAGCGGGCCACCGACAGCGAGGTTCTCGTCCAGCACATCGGCGCCGGCACCGTGACACCGAGCATTGACCGCACCTACCCGCTCGACCAGGTACCCACGGCGATGCGGCACCTTGAAGGCGGCACGGTCAAGGGAAAGATCGCGATCACCATCTGACTTTTTGCGCTGCTCCGGACAAGTCTTCTGCGACAGCACATTCCATCAGTTCGTCACCCGGCCTCGTCGCAACGGCGCGGCCAGTCCCCACCATGCCCGAAAGGCAAAACAATGATCGAAGTGGAAAACCTCAGCAAGCGATATGGCACCAAGCTCGCGGTGGACGGACTGAGTTTCGTGGTCCAACCGGGCATGGTCACCGGGTTCCTCGGCCCGAACGGCGCCGGGAAATCCACCACGATGCGGATGATCGCCGGCCTCGACCAACCGACCACCGGACGGGTCACCGTCAACGGTGGTGATTACCGGTCCGCGGCCGCCCCGATGGCCGAACTCGGGGTGCTGCTGGAAGCCAAGGCGGTGCACACCGGCCGATCAGCCCGCAGCCACCTCCTCGCGTTGGCCCAGACCAACGGCATCAGCCGGCGGCGGGTGCACGAGGTGATCGACATCGTCGGCCTGCAGCAGGTCGCCGGCAAACGGGTCGGCGGATTCTCCCTCGGCATGGGCCAACGACTCGGCGTGGCAACTGCGTTGCTGGGCAACCCGCAGACCGTGGTGCTGGACGAGCCGGTCAACGGACTGGACCCCGAAGGGGTGCTGTGGATGCGCACCATGCTCAAAGACCTCGCCGCCGGCGGGCACACCGTGTTCGTGTCCTCCCACTTGATGAGCGAGATGGCCCAAACCGCAACCCGTGTGGTCGTCGTCGGCCGCGGCCGGCTGATCGCCGACACCACCGTCGATGAGTTCATCGCCCAGGCGTCACACCACGCGGTCACCGTCCGCACCCCCGAAACAGCGCGCCTGCGGGAGCTACTCCTTGGCCCTGACGTCACCGTCACGACCGCGCAGCCCGACGTGCTGGAGATCGAGGGCCTGACCGCCGAACACATCGGCACCGTCGCCTGGCAGCACCAGGTACCCATTTTCGAATTGACCGTGCAACAGGCCTCTCTGGAAGAAGCTTTCATGACATTGACCAGCGACTCCGTCGAGTACCGCTCCACCGACAACACCGGCTCCGCAACCACCGCGGCGGTGGCGGCATGACCACCACCCTCACCCCGGCCCGGATGGACGGTGGCACCCAGTTGCGGGTCACCCAGGCCCGCGTCCTGCTGTCGGAATGGACCAAGTTCCGGTCCCTGCGGTCGACGGTCGCCACCCTGCTGATCGCCGTCGTGCTGATGATCGGTCTCGGGGCGATGTTCGCTGCGATCACCGCAAGCCAGTCGACCGGATTCGAACCGGGCGCCACCGCTGTCTCCACCTCGTTGACGGGCACGTTCTTCGCGCAACTCGCCGTCGGAGTGCTCGGGGTGCTGCTGATCACCGGTGAGTACAGCACCGGGATGATCCGCTCCTCGCTGACAGTGGTGCCCAGCCGGCTCCCCAAGCTGTGGGGCAAACTCGCCGTGTTCGCCGGCACGGTGTTCCTCACCATGCTCGCCGCCAGCTTCGCCTCGTTCTACATCGGCCAGGCATTGCTCAGCGGGAAGCACCTGGACGTGTCCCTGTCCGACCCGGGGGTGCTGCGTTCGGTCCTGGGCGCGGCGCTGTATCTGACGGTGGCCGGACTCACCGCCATCGCTGTGGGGGCGTTGCTCCGCAACACCGCCGCTGCGATCACCACCTTCGTCGCGGTGTTCTTCGTGATCCCGCCGCTGACGAACCTGCTGCCCACTGCGTTGACCGACCACTTCGTGCAGTACCTGCCGTCCAACGCCGGTGCCGTGATGCTCGACGGCACCTTCGGTGTCGCCCACCCCCTGTCCCCGTGGACCGGGTTCGCGGTGATGTGCACCTACGCGGTGGTCCTGATCGGCCTCGCTGCCTGGCGACTCCGCCGCGTCGACGCCTGAACCAAGTCTCGATGCCGAAGACCGACACCAGGATCACGTGGTGATCCCGGTGTCGATCTCGTTTGTCAATTCACCTCGCCCACGACCTTCATGGGCGCCGAACACATCCGCTCAGAATTCACCCAAGGAGGGCATCATGTCTCTGGCCACCCCGTATCCCACCCGACTCGAATTCCACGGCACGCCGCAGATCGCTCGCTGGCGACCACTCGTGCAATGGCTCCTGGCCATTCCGCACCTGATGATCGCGTACGCCTTGACTGTGGTGCGGGCCGTGCTGACCCTAATCGTGTTCGTCACCGTGCTGTGCACCCGGCGCATTCCGCGGCCCCTGTTCGACGCGATCGCCATGACCTTCCGCTATGAATGGCGCACCGTCAGCTACGCGCTGTTCCTCCGCGCGGACTACCCGCCGTTTGACTTCCAGCCGACCGCCTCCGACGACGGCGCCGACCCGACCACCCTGGTCACGTTCACCTACCCGGAGCAGTTGTCCCGCTGGCAGCCACTGGTCAAATGGCTACTCGCCGTCCCGCACTACCTGGTGCTGTTCGGGTTGAGCATCGCGGCGGTCGCCGTGCTGGTGGCCGGGTTCGTCGCCGTGCTGATCACCGGGGAGTACCCGCAGCCGCTCCGCGATTTCCTGGTCGCTGTCTACCGCTACAGCGTGCGTGTGCAGGCCTACACCGGCCTGCTTACCGATCAGTATCCGCCGTTCAGTCTGCAAGCCGGCTGACCCACCACCGGGCTTCGGTCTGCGCGAGGTCAGTGGTGTGAGGCGTCTTTCGTACGGGTCAGTCGCCGGACGCCACCCACCCGGCGATCTGCGCTCGCGAGGTAAAGCCCAGTGTGTTCAGAACGGTCCGGACGTGGGTTTCGACGGTGCGTTCGGAGATGAACAGCCGGGCGCCGATCTCTTTGTTGGTCAAACCTTCGGCGATCAGTCGCGCTACTTCAGTTCCACGCCGGCTCAGGGCCGCAAAGCTGCCGCGGCCCGCGGCGGTGCCGGCCGCTGCGGGGGCGGGTTAACGGTGCGCGATACGGGATGCCATCTGGTGGGTCCAGTGTCCTCCTGTGGCGAAGTGCGACGCGAAGCTCGTCGGTCCCAGCGCCGCCATCGCCGACTTGTTGGCTCGGTCGAGGGCCGGGGCGAGGCCGAAGTGGATGCTCGCCCGCTTCGGCGCGGGCGCTGTCCGTCGCTCCGAGGAGCTGCGCGGTTCGCTGGTGCTCACTCGATCCCGCCGCGCAGCACGCCAGAGCGCCGCGCAGGTTAGGAGCGGATGGTGGCATCGTTAGGGCGTTTGCCGGTGAGCTTGGCTTGGAGGTCGGCAACTCCGTGGACGTCGAGTGTCCGGTGTGACGCTGATACGGCCATGGGGCCCTTCTCCTTTCGAGCTTGCGTGGTGCTTTAGCCTTGGGGGTACTAAGAGTCTGCTGGTCGTGCCGGAGGCGGCTTCCCTTGTTGGGGAGCCGTTTTCGTGTTTTCCGCGACCCGCTGTCGTCGCCTGGGGTGGACGCGGCCGCGAAGGTCGCCTCGATCGTGGCCGGGATGGTCACCGGGGCGGACAGCATCGACGATTTGGATGCGTTGCGGGAGGGCGCGGTGGGCAAGGTGCTGCCCGGGGTGAAGGCGCCCTCAACGTTGGGCACGTTCCTGCGGGCGTTCACCTTCGGTCATGTCCGGCAGTTGGGTGCGGTGGCCGG
>JBBRVZ010000101.1:0-10738 GCA_038246445.1 Mycobacteriales bacterium | reverse complement strand
GGCCATCGACACGGTGCGTTGCACGGTGAACTTCGAGGCGGTGACGGCCATGCTGATCTCGGTGCAGGCGAACTCGGCGGCCTTGAACTGCGGCCTCCCACCGTGGTGGCGTTGCTCGTTGATGACGTCCTGATCCAACCCTTGGCGGGTGTCGGTGAACTCGACCATCAATTCCGCGTGCCGGGCCTGCGCCCGCGCCAACACCCTCCCCTGGGACGCCAATTCATCGATGATCCCCGCCGCCGCGGCACCCGCTATCCGCCGCCCCGCGGTCGGGGTACGCGCCGTCGAATTGCTCATACCAGAAACCTACAACGCACCACCGACAGTCGACCGAAACGCGTTCCTGCCGTCGCTTCCGCTACAAGATGACGTTTTTCATGACACACGGAGACTTCCGTCAGGCGCCGGTCGTGACCTCAGAAGAATGCGGGAAAAGCCCTGACCTGGGCTTGGCCGTACCACTTGCGTAGCCCCGTCGATGGCGCGACGTCCTTGCACCACTCGTCCAGGTCGGCGTTGTCCTTGCTGAGGCCACGAGGCCAGATGCGGTCCACCAGCACCCGAAGCCCGTCGCCCCGCACGCGCTTGTCGTACGGCCGACCGACCCTGACTGTGGGGCTACTCGTCATGATCGCGCCGGTGGTCCGCTTCGCTTCTCCTGCACGTCGGAGGGGTGGTTCAGCATGACCATCGGGGTGTCGCCGACGATGGCGTTGTGGCTGCGATGCCAGAACAGGTACTTGGCGGTCAAGTTGAGCATCGTGGCGAAGCGGTTGCGGTTGCCCAGCAGCGAGAAAACGTGGACGACGATCCAGATGGCCCATGCGATGAAACCAGTCAGCCTGGGCAGTCCCTTGACCTGAGCCACTGCCGAATGCCGTCCTATCGTCGCGAGCGTCCCCTTGTCGTGGTACTCGAACGACGGGATGTCCTTGCCGGTCAGCGTCGCCTTCAACAGCTCTGCGACATACGTGCCGCCCTGCTGGGCGGGCTGCGCGAGCTGGGGCAATGCCCGGTCACCGACCTCGACGGCGATGTCGCCGACCGCGAACACGCCCGGCAGACCGACGACGCGCAGATGGTCATCGGTGATGATCCTGCCGCCGCGGCCCTGCGGGAGATTCCACTGCGCAACCTGCTCATGAACCGTGACACCACTGGCCCAGACGACGATGTCGGCGGGCAGCAAGACCTGATCGCCGAGGATCACAGCGTCGGGACGCACCTCCTTCACCGGCGTCTCGAGCCGTAGGTCGACGCCGCGTTTTTCCAGTGACCGACGCGTGTAGTCCCGCAGCTTCGGGTGGAATGGTGCCAGTAGGAACGGCAACTGCTCGACAAGTGTGATGTGCACCCGTGCCGGGGTGAGTTCGGGGTACGTGACAGGCATGTCGTTGTTGCGCAGCTCGGCCAACGCCCCTGCGGTCTCGACCCCAGTGGCGCCACCGCCGACCACGACGATCCGTAGGTCTCGTTCCAGACCGTTGACCACGGCCTCTTCGAGCTTGGCGAACATTGTGTCCCGCAACGCGAGTGCCTGTGACCGACGGTAGAGCGGCATCGAGTACTCCGGCGCGCCGGGAATGCCGAAGAAGTTGGCCGTCACACCCGCCGCGATGATCAGGTAGTCGTACCCGATCGACTGGCCGCCATCCAGGACAACAGTCCTGGCGGCATGGTCCATGCTGACGACCGTGCCCTTGAGAAACCGCACGTTGTCCTGATGGGAGCGGATGGACCGTAGGAACCAGGTGATGTCACCGGGATTCAGCGTCGCGGTTGCCACCTGGTAGAGCAGTGGCTGGAACGTATTGTACGTGTGTCGATCGATGAGCGTCACGTCCACGTCGGCGGCCCGCAACCCGTGCACCGCGGTCAGACCACCAAAGCCACCACCGACAACAACGACGTGCGGACGGCCCCGTCGATCGGAGTAAGAAATAGTCATATCTCAATCTAACGGTCTGCCGAGCAGGACCTCCCGGATCCCACAAGGCCGTTGGAACAGTGCCGGCGCCGGCGAGCTGGCACTCCCGCGCCTTCCCGGGTCGATCTGCCGGCCGATCTGCCGGGCGATCTGCCGGCCGATCTGTCGCCCGATCTGTCGCCCGGTCTGTTCAATGCGCCGCGGCTTGACCTGCGGGAGCGCCGCCCAGGCCGGTCAGGGCCAGCTGCACCACCGCACGAACGATCTGCGGCCGAGCGGTACGCGACTCCGGCCGGTACCACTGGGTGACGGAGTTCACCATGCCGAACAGCAGCCTGGACACGAGCCGGGGGTCGATGTCGTCCCGGATCTCGCCGGCGTCGGCGGCATCCCGGACCAGGACGGCCAGTTGATCGTCGAACGCGCGGCGCCGGGCCAGCGCGGAACGCTCGACGGCCGTGTTGCCCCGCACCCGCAGCAGCAAAGTGACGTAGGGAAGCTCGGCAAGCAGCACCTCGGTCGTCCGGCGCAGCGCGTTCTGCAGGCGGTCCACGGGGCGGGCGGTCGCCGGCGCCAGTTCCTCGTCGAACACCGCCGTGAGTGCGCCCAGTGCCCGGTCGACAGCCATTCCGAGCAACTCCTCTTTGCTCGAAACATGGTGGTAGAACGTTGACTTGGTCAGTCCGCTGGCCCTCGCGAGATCCTCCATGCTTGCTGCCTCGTACCCGCGCTCGTTGAACACCTGCACCACCAATTCGAGCAGGTCCTCCCGGGTGTAGCGGGCAGGGCGGCCCCGCCCCCGCCCGGCCGGCGGGGCGGCAGCTGTTGACATGGGGTGATTGTGCCGCACATAATTTACCGACCGTTCGGTCGGTAAGTGCTGCCCGTCCCGGGACGCCGGGACACCGATCAACCGCTGGAGGCCCCATGTACGGCAATACCGACGTGTCCGAGGTACTGCCCGAGGCCCCGGGTGACACCGACGAGGCGCACCTGCAGCAGCGGTTCGACGACCTCATCACCGCCGACCAGCGCATCGAGCCCCGCGACTGGATGCCCGACGGGTACCGCAAGACCCTCATCCGGCAGATCGCCCAGCACGCCCACTCCGAGATCATCGGCATGCAGCCCGAGGGCAACTGGATCACCAGGGCGCCCAGCCTGCGGCGCAAGGCCATTCTGATCGCCAAGGTGCAGGACGAGGCCGGCCACGGGCTGTACCTGTACTCCGCTGCCGAGACCCTCGGTGTCGACCGGGAGGATCTGCTGGACCTGCTGCACGCCGGGAAGCAGAAGTACTCCAGCATCTTCAACTACCCGACGTTGACCTGGGCGGACATGGGCGCGATCGGGTGGCTCGTCGACGGTGCGGCGATCATGAATCAGGTTCCGCTGTGCCGCTGCTCCTACGGTCCGTACGGGCGGGCGATGGTCCGGGTGTGCAAGGAGGAGTCGTTCCACCAGCGGCAGGGATTCGAAATCCTGAACACGCTGTCGCAGGGAACCCCGGCCCAGCACGAGATGGCACAGGATGCGGTCAACCGGTTCTGGTGGCCGTCGCTGATGATGTTCGGCCCCCCGGACGGCGACTCACCGCACTCGGCGCAGTCGATGGCGTGGGGCATCAAGCGATTCACCAACGACGAACTGCGCGAACGGTTCGTGGACATGACCGTGCCGCAGGCCGAGGCGCTCGGGCTCACGCTGCCGGATCCGCATCTGCGGTGGAACTCCGAGCGCGGCCACTACGACTTCGGCGCCATCGATTGGTCCGAGCTGACCAGGGTGATCAAGGGCGACGGTCCCTGCAACGCGCAGCGGATGGAGCGGCGGCGGACCGCGCACGAGGAAGGCGCCTGGGTCCGGGAAGCCGCCGACGCCTACGCCGAGAAGCGGGCCGCCGAGCTACCAGCGAACATCGGCGCGGCCGCATGAGCGAGCCGGCCGTGCCCACCAGTGGACCCGACGAACCCATCGGCGGCACCGGGTCCGACCTGAGTGCCGCAGGCGGCCATGGCGCGGTACCGACGTCGGGAGTGCCCGTCCCGACACCGACGCCCGCGGGTCGCCCAAGGGGCAGGCGCGGCTGGCCGCTGTGGGAGGTTTTCGTCCGGGCCAGGCGCGGGCTCTCGCACCAGCACGTCGGCAGCCTGCACGCACCTGACGAAGCGATGGCGCTGCGCAACGCCCGCGACGTCTACACCCGGCGCGGCGAGGGTGTTTCGATCTGGGTCGTGCCGTCGTCGGCGATCGCCGCGTCCAGCCCCGACGAGAAGGACCCCTTCTTCGATCCGGCGCTCGACAAGGCCTACCGTCACCCCACCTTCTATCAGGTGCCGGATGGGGTGGCGCACCTGTGAACGACACCGCGGTGCGGCACACGGCTCTCACCACGTACGTCCTCGCCCTGGGTGACGATGCGCTGATTCTGGCGCAGCGCCTGGGGCAGTGGGTGACCCAGGCGCCGCAGATAGAAGAGGACATCGCGCTCGCCAACATCTCGCTCGACCTGCTCGGGCAGGCCCGGACCCTGCTCGGGTACGCCGGCGAGATCGAAGACGCCGGCAGGGATGAGGATGACCTGGCCTTCCTGCGGGAGGAGTCCGACTTTCGCAATGTGCAACTGGTGGAGATACCGAACGGGGACTTCGCGGTCACGATCGCCCGTCAACTGGTGTTCTCGGCGTACCAATACGAGTTGTACCGGGCGCTGGTCGATTCGGCCGATGCGACGCTCGCCGGGCTCGCGGCCAAGGCAGTGAAAGAGGTTGCCTACCATCGCGACCACGCTCGGCAATGGACGCTGCGGCTCGGCGACGGAACCGCCGAATCCCACACGAGGATGCAGAACGGGGTCGATCGCGTGTGGCCCTACATCGAAGAGTTGTTAGAGACCTGGCCCGTCACCGGTGAGCTGCCCGGCGTCGCCGTTGGCCCGGCACCGCTGCGGCAGGGCTGGGCAGCATTCGTCGAGCCGGTCATCGCCGACGCGACACTGTCTGTGCCGCAGCCCACGTGGCGGGCCCGCGGCGGCCGCCAGGGCATTCACACCGAGCATCTCGGGCACTTGCTGCCGGAGATGCAGTACCTGCACCGGGCGCACCCCGGGGCGAGTTGGTGAACCCCATGACCCCCTCCGTCGAACACGTTCACGACGAACACGTCCGGGACGAACAGGGTCGGTTGCGCTCCGTGGCGGGTGCGGTTCTCGATCCTGAGATCCCGGTGCTGACGCTGGACGATCTGGGCATCGTTCGCGACCTCGTTCTCAGCGCCGACGGTTCCGTGCAGGTCACCCTGACGCCGACCTACACCGGATGCCCGGCCACCGCGGTGATCGCCGCCGACGTCGAAAAAGCTTTGCACGCAGCGGGTGTCGACCGGGTCGGCGTCCGGACCGTGTTGTCGCCGGCGTGGAGCACCGACTGGATGACGGACGAGGGGCGGGACAAGCTGCGCGCCTACGGCATCGCTCCGCCCGGTTCTAGCGTCGGTGACACCGGCGCCGTCGCCCTGACCCTGTCGGCGCGTTGCCCGCAGTGCGGTTCGACGCGGACCAGGGAGATCAGCCGGTTCGGCTCGACACCGTGCAAATCCCTGTGGTCCTGCCTGTCGTGCCTGGAACCGTTCGACTCTTTCAAGGTCATCTGATGGCGTCGGCCGGTACCTTCGTCACGCCGGTCCGACGGCACGCCGTCTTCCACCCACTTCGGGTCGCGGCCGTCGACCGGTTGACCGATGACGCGGTGAGCATCACCTTCGATGTGCCGCCGGAGTTGCGCGAGGAGTTCGCCTTCGCCGCTGGCCAGCATGTGTCCGTGCGGGTTCCGGAGCTCGGGGACGACGTTCGGCGCAACTATTCGATCTGCTCCCCGGCGACCGGCGGGCCGCTGCGGATCGGCGTCAAACGCATCCCGGACGGGGTGTTTTCCGGCTATGCCGCCGAGCGACTGCACCCCGGCGATGTACTCGATGTGATGACGCCGAGCGGGACTTTCTGCCCGCCACTGGATCCCGCGCGAGCCAAGCGTTACGTCGCGGTCGCCGCGGGGTCCGGGATCACTCCGGTGCTGTCCATCCTGGCCACCGCGTTGCAGGTCGAGCCGGCCAGCACGGCGGCGCTGATCTACGTCAATCGGCGTACCTCGACGATCATGTTCCTGGAGGAACTGGAAGATCTGAAGAACCGCTATCCGGACCGGTTCGAGCTGATCCACGTCATCGGGCAGGAGTCCACTGATGTCGAGATGCTCTCCGGCAGGCTGGATGTCGAGCGGCTCGGCCGAATCCTGGACAGCATCCTGCCGGTCGACGACGTCGACGACTGGTTCCTGTGCGGGCCGTTGGACATGACCGATGCCGTGCGCGGTGTCCTGGCCGAACGCGCGGTCGAGAAGTCGCACGTGCACCGCGAGCTGTTCCACGTCGGGGCGCCCGCCGTCCGTCGGACCGCTGCACCATCGGCCGGATCCGAGAACAGCTCCACGGTCACGGTCTCACTGGACGGCCGCTCGCTCGACTTCGCCCTGGCCAGGGACGGCGAGGCCATCCTCGATGACCTGCTGCGGGTTCGACCGGACGCACCGTTCGCCTGCAAGAACGCGGTCTGCGGCACCTGCCGGGCAAAGGTGACCGAGGGTCGGGTGGAGATGGATTCCAATTACGCCCTGGAACCCGATGAGCTGGCCCGCGGTTATGTCCTGACCTGCCAGTCACATCCGGTGACGGAGCGCGTGGTCGTGGACTACGACCAGTAGGTCAGCGGCCCGCGGTCACCCGCCCGCGAGAACCGGCTTGCCCCTCCATCCAAGACAGCCCTAGGAGCACATCAATGACGATGGTCGTCGACAGTTACGCAGCCGGTCGCTGGGTCGCACCGGCCGGACCGACGACGGCGTTGCTCGATGCCGCTACCGCCGAGCCGGTGGCGGTCGTCGGGACCGAACCCATCGACCTCGTCCCGGTGCTCGATCACGCCCGATCGGTCGGCGGCCCGGCCCTGCGGGAGTTGCCGTTCCACGAGCGGGCGATGGCGCTCAAGCGGCTGGCGATGCATCTGAATGCGCACCGCGAGAGCTTCTACGTTATCTCGGAATGGACCGGCGCCACCCGGCGCGACGGCATGGTCGACATCGACGGCGGCATCGGCGTGCTGTTCACCCTGGCAAGCAAGGCCCGCCGTGAACTGCCGAACTCCACCGTGCTGCTGGACGGGCCGGCGGAGCGGCTGGGAAAGACCGGGCATTTCCTCGGTCAGCACATCTACACTCCCCGCCGCGGGATCGCGTTGCAGATCAACGCCTTCAACTTCCCGGTCTGGGGAATGCTGGAGAAGCTGGCGCCGGCCTTCCTCGCCGGCGTCCCGACCGTGGTCAAGCCGGCGTCCCTGACGTCCTATCTTGCAGCGACTGTCGTGCACTCCATCGTCGAGTCCGGGCTGCTGCCCGAAGGCAGCCTGCAGTTGGTGACCGGCGGCTCGAGGGGGCTGCTGGACCTGCTCGGCGACCAGGACACCATTGCCTTCACCGGATCCGCCGACACCGCAGCGCATCTGCGTTCGCACCCGGCGGTGCACCGTGGGGGTGTGCGCTTCAGTTCCGAGGCGGATTCGCTGAATTTCTCCGTGCTCGGCGTCGATGTCACCCCGGGCAGCCCCGAATTCGACTTGTACGTCAGGCAACTCGTCACGGAGATGACGTCGAAGGCCGGTCAGAAATGCACGGCCATCCGTCGCGCGCTGATCCCGCAGGCGATGGTGCCCAGCGTCATCGATGCCGTCGGTGCCCGCATCGAGGCAAAGGTCCGGGTGGGCAATCCAACGTCCGCCGGGGTGACCATGGGCGCCCTCGCCGGTCTCGCCCAGCGCGACCAGGTCCGCCGCAACCTGCAGCTGCTGTGCGCCGCCGCCGACGTCGTCGTCGGCGACCCGGACCGGTTCGACGTGGTCGGGGCCGACCCGGTAACCGGCGCGTTCCTGCCGCCACTTCTGCTGTGGGCCAAGGACATCAGCCTTCCCGAACCGCACGAGGTCGAGGTCTTCGGTCCGGCCAGCACGATCATCGGCTACCGGGACACCGAGCACGCCATCGACCTCGCCGCCCGCGGCAGGGGCAGCCTCGTCGGTTCTGTGGTGTCCGCGGACCCCGACGTGGTGCGGGACCTGGTGCTCGGTGTGGCGCCCTGGCACGGCAGGGTTCTCGTCCTCGACCAGGACAGCGCCGCGGAGTCCACCGGTCATGGTGCACCGCTGCCGCACCTCGTGCACGGCGGTCCGGGGCGCGCCGGTGACGGCGAGGAACTCGGCGGTATGCGGTCGGTGTTGCACTACATGCAGCGCACCGCGATTCAGGGCTCGCCGAAAGCGATCTCGGCGGTCACCGGGACCTGGGTGCAGGGCGCGCCGCGCACGACAACGGACGTCCACCCGTTCCGCAAGAGCCTGGCCGAACTCCGGATCGGCGACGCGGTCGAGGGCGGCCCGCGGACCGTCACGCTCGATGACGTCAACTCCTTCGCCGACCTGTCCGGAGACAGGTTCTATGCGCATATGGACGAGGAAGCAGCCGCCGCGAACCCGTTCTTCGAGGGCCGGGTCGCGCACGGCTACTTCGTGGTCTCGCTCGCCGCCGGTCTGTTCGTGTCGCCCGAGCCCGGTCCGGTGCTTGCCAACTACGGACTCGAGCGGTTGCGTTTGTTGACGCCCGTCTACCCGGGCGACGCCCTGAGTGTGACCCTGACGGCGAAGAGCATCTCCCCGCGCGCGGACGCCGATTTCGGCGAAGTCGTCTGGGACGCCGTGGTGGTGAATCAGAATGACGAGCAGGTGGCGGCCTACGACGTCCTGACGCTGGTCGCGAAGCACCAGTAAGGGTCGTTCGGCCCTGGCAGGGTTCACCCGCGGCGCAGTGAGATGGGTCGACCCATAGGCCACTTCGCCGCGGAGGTAACCCATGCCGCACCCCGGAGCCGTCCTGCTGACGGCGACCGCCGGCTACGCACTTCTGCAGGTACTGGGCCGCCACTCGGGATCGACGGCCTTCGAGCGCAGGTCCGTGCTGCCCGGTGATGCCGTCGTGCCGTCGCCGCAGATGGTGACCGATCACGCGATCACCATTGACGCTCCGGCGCAACAGGTGTGGCCGTGGCTGACGCAGATGGGCTGGCACCTCGGCGGCTACTACAGCCCGGCCTGGGTCGACCGGCTGCTGTTCCCGCAGAACTGGCCGAGCCTGGAACACCTCGACCCCGCGCTGCTGCGTCATCTGGAGGTCGGCGACCAGATCCCCGACGGCGAGCCGGGCACGGCGACCTACCTGGTGCACGAAGTCGACGCACCGCACGTGCTGGTGCTCGCCTCGACGACGCACGTACCACCCGGCTGGGACGCGAAGTACGGCGCAACTCTGTCGTGGACCTGGTGTTTCGTGCTCACCGATCAGTCCGACGGCCGTTGCCGGCTGCACCTGCGGGTGCGCGGCAGGCTGTCGCCGTGGTGGTTCACCCTGCTGTACTCCGCGGCGGTGGTCCCGGCGGACGCCGTCATGGCGACCGGAATGCTGCGCGGACTCAAACGCCGGGTGGAGGCAGACCCGGCTCCCAGGGTGTCCGGTCGTCATCCGTACGACGCGCACGCGGTACCGGCAGCCTGACCGACACGCGCGCACCCCCTTGTAAGTCGACGACGCCGGCTGCTCAGCGAGCGATGTAGCCCCCGTCGATATACAGCTCGAGCCCCGTGACGAACGAGGCGTCGTCGCTGGCCAAGTACGCTGCGCCGGCGGCGACCTCGGCCGGCCGGCCGAGGCGCCCCATCGGCGTGAGGTCGATCATGGTTCGCTCGAACTCGGTGCCCTTGGTCGCGTCCAGGATCGGGGTGTCGATGAAGCCGGGGTGGATGGAGTTGACCCGGACCCCGCGCGCTGCCCAGTGCAGGGCCACGTTCTTGGTCAGCGTGCGTACCGCGCCCTTCGCCGCGTGATACGCAGGAGAGGTCCCGAACCCTCCGCTGGTTCCGAAGATCGAGCTGATGTTGATGACCGAGCCGTGGCCGGATGCGGCAAGCGCCGCGGAAGCGGTCTTCATCCCCAGGAACACGCCGGTCTGGTCGACCGCGATGGTCCGCTCCCAGTCTTCCAGCGAGGTGTCCTCGATGGTTGCCAGGTCGCCCATGCCTGCGTTGTTCACCAGGATGTCCAGCCCGCCGAAGTGCTCGATGGCGGCGGCAACGGCGGCCTCCCAGTCGCTCGCCGACGTCACGTCATGATGGACGAACCTCGCCCTGCCGCCGGCCTCGGCGATGCCATCGGCCACGGCCTGGCCGGGGTCGTCGTTGATGTCGGTGACCAGGACCGCGGCGCCCTCACCGGCCAACCGCTCCGCGGTGGCCCTGCCGATGCCGCTCCCGGCCCCCGTGACCAACGCCACCCGTCCGTCGAGTCGCTCCATTGTGTGTTGTCCCTTCGTCACCGGCCGTCTGGTTCACCCATCCTCCCGGCCGCGACTCCGGGTGTCGAGGGATCACCGGCCTTCGGCCCGGACCGTGTTGTCCCGGTTGGTGACTACGTCGATCGGCGTGAACCCGCTGCGCTGGAACCGATCCCGATGCCGTTCACGACGGCGTCGCCGTCTGGGCGAGCAGGTCGACAGCGGCCGCAATGGACGGCGACGACCGACCCGAGGACGAGTCTGTCCGGGCCTGCACCTGCATCAGCACACGACTACCAACGGGACACCGGCAAGGCTCGCGAATGCACCGCCGGCCGCAACGGCAAGCTCCTGCGGCCCGGTACCGCCGCCACCGTCGACTGC
>JBBRVZ010000100.1:0-10770 GCA_038246445.1 Mycobacteriales bacterium | reverse complement strand
TGCCACGCTGCAGGGCAGGGAGTTGATCGGTGCCCGCGAGGCGACCCTGCGTGCCGTCCGCGGCAAGGACATCGGGCTGATCTTCCAGGAACCGATGACGGCGCTGAACCCTGTGCTGACAGTGGGTTTCCAGGTCAACGAGGTATTGCTGAGTCATTTCGACATGACCCCGCAGGAGACCAAGGAACGCGTCCTCGAGCTGATGCGGCTGGTCGACCTGCCTGATCCCGAGGGGCGTTACAACCTCTACCCGCACCAGCTCTCCGGCGGGCAACGGCAACGCATCATGATCGCCATGGCGCTGGCCTGCGACCCGGTCCTGCTGATCGCCGACGAGCCGACGACGGCGCTGGACGTCACGGTGCAGGCCGAGATCCTCGACCTGCTCAGGGAACTGCATCACCGGCTCGACTCTGCGATCCTGCTGATCACCCACGACATGGGTGTGGTCGCCGATCTCGCCGACCGGGTCGTCGTCATGCGGGAAGGCCACATCGTCGAGACCGGAAGTGCCGCACAGGTCTTCGGGGATCCTCGGGAGGCCTACACGCAGGATCTGCTGGCCGCTGTTCCGCACCTCGGTACGGAAGCCGCCCCGAGAGCGATCGAAGAGGACGCGATCACCGCGCCGGGTACCCCGACGCTGGAAGTCATCGATCTGGTGCTGGAATACCCAGGCAGAGGGCGGGTGCCCGCCTTCCGGGCGGTGGACAAGGTCAGTTTCGCCATCCCGCAGGGCGAGGTTCTCGGGCTGGTGGGGGAGTCGGGGTCGGGCAAATCTACGATCGGCCGCGCGGTGGCCAGCCTGCTGCCGATCACCGAGGGTTCCATCCACATTGTCGGAACCGATATCAAGGGCATGTCGCAGCGCGACCTGATGCCGATGCGGCGCAAGGTCGCCATCGTGTTCCAGGACCCGGCGTCATCGTTGAACCCGCGGATGACGATCGGGGAATCGATAGGCGAGCCCCTGTTCCTGCACGAGAAGCTGCGCAAGGCAGAACTGGCCGGCCGGGTCGAGGGCCTACTGGACTCCGTGCGGCTGCGCAAGGACTACCGGTACCGCTACCCACACGAGCTGTCCGGTGGCCAGCGGCAGCGGGTCGGCATCGCCAGGGCGCTCTCGCTCGGGCCGAACCTGCTGGTTGCCGACGAACCCACCAGTGCGCTGGACGTGTCGGTCCAGGCGCACGTGCTCGACCTGTTCAAGGATCTGCAGGCCGAGTACGGATTCGCATGCCTGTTCATCAGCCACGACCTCGCCGTGGTGGAGATTCTGGCGAAGCAGATCGCGGTACTGCACCGCGGCAAGCTCGCGGAGATCGGCACCAGGGAGCGGATTCTGCGGAGCCCGCAGGATGCCTATACGAAGCGACTGCTGGCCGCAGCGCCGGTGCCCGATCCGGCAGAACAGCAGATCCGTCGCGAGGAACGGCGGGCGATGCTGGCTGCCGGAGTGATCAGTTCCGCGGAGGACGCTGCGTCCGCCGCGGGGACGGCACCGGAACCGACAGGGTCGTCCTGATAGGGGGGCTGGAACAGGAGCAATTTCAGAACACCAATGACAACACGACACCGGCGGCGAAGACAGCGAGTGCCGCGAGTGTCCCTGTGGCCCAGGTGATCCGGACCTCTCCCGGCGGCTGGGCCGCACCTTCGACGAGAGGCTGCCAGCGACGCCTGATGGCGACCGCCGCCGCGCCGGCGTCGCTGCGCAGGCCCGCACTGGCCGGAATTTCTGTCACCGGACCGGACCAGCCGAGCGTCTTGCGCTCCTCCTCGGTGACCCTCGCGGCGCCGAACCGGCCGCTCGCTGGCGCTGCCCACGCCTGGTGACGGCCGCCGTCCGCGGTGTTCAGCGTCAGGGTGTACCGGGTCTGGATATCGGTGATCGCCGAATAGGGGACGGTCACGTCACGGACGACATTGCGGAGGACGACCTCGTTCGGCCCGACGATCACCTGCGGCCGGCCGCAAACGGCGTAGACGATGCTTGAAACCAGGCCCACGAGGGGTACCTGGCTCAACGCGAGCGCCCATCCGGACTGGGCCGCGGCGGCGATCCAGACGACCCCCAGCAGCGCCCACAGGACGCAAGCAGCGATGCCGGTACGGGGACGAAAGACGAAGACGTCCCCGTACCGCACCCTGCGCAGCGGCAAGAAGATCACGCCCCAGGGTCGCACACCGGCGGTATCGGGTGACCGAGTCATCATCACGGCTACGTAGCGTGAGATTTGCAACGGCACTGATAACTTAAGGCGATCACTCGATCAATCGAAAAGATCGCCCGTACGGCAGCGGAGCGTGTGGATATCCTCCTGCGGACATCAGCGCGTGCGGTCATTGCACGGTTTTCAGTCGCAACGGCGCCGGGTCCATCACCCTTGTGTCACAATTTCCGGGCCTCGTGCGCTCAGATGGTGGGACAACTCGTATGGTCTTGAGGTCAGACACGAAGGTGACGCGCGTCGCACCGACCGGGTTCGGCCAACAGTGGCCGGGCCGCCGTGCGCAAAGGCTGTCACAAGGAGGAATGTCAATGAGGAAATCTCGGGCAGTAGCTTTCACTGCTCTCGCAGCCACGGCGGCGCTGGTGATCTCAGCGTGCGGTGGTCAACCGGGTCAGCAGACAAGCAGCACAGCTGCCGCGCCTGCGCAATCATCGGAGGGTGCGCCAGCCAGTCCGGGCGCCAGCAGCGGTGGCGCAGCGGCCACCTCACTGCCGGGCGCCGAGAACGTCGGAAAGGTCGGTGGCTCCGGTTGCGGCATCCCCCACGGTCCGTATGACGCGCCGGCCAGCAAGGGCGGCGACGTGCGGGTGGCCTGGAACGATCCGCTGCTGTCGTTCAACAACAACACGACGCACGCCAACGCGACCGCCAACGCGAACATCCAGTACTTGACGAATACAGGTTTCACCTACTTCGACCAGGACCTGAACCTGATCAACAACGACCAGTTCGGCACCTGCGAGGTGGTCTCGTTGGATCCGCTGACAGTCAAGTACACCGTCAACGAGGGCGTCAAGTGGTCTGACGGCGTGCAGATCGGTGCGGCCGACCTGGTGCTCTCCTGGGGCGCGCAGAGCAACAATTTCAATGACCAGGAGGCCAAGACCGACGCCGATGGGAACCTGCTCCCCTCTGCCGGGGTTTCTTTCGACAAGATCGACCCGTCGCTGTCGCTGATCAAGAACTTCCCGACCATCGGTGACGACGGCCGCTCGGCGACCTTCGTCTGGTCCAAGTTCTACGTCGATTACCAGCAGGCCGGCCCGGCGAACAACAGCACCGCAGGAACCTTGATCCCTGCCCACGTCGTGGGTGCCAAGGCGCTGAAGGTGACCGACCCGGCCGCTGCGAACCAAGCGGTGATCGATGCCTTCCAGAAGAAGGACAAGGCCGCGCTCAAGCCGATCTCCGACTTCTGGAATACCGGCTTCGACACCGACCAGCTGCCGTCGGATCCGAGTCTCTACTTGTCCAGCGGGCCCTACAAGGTCACCGCCTACCAGCAACGGGCGAACCTGCAGCTGGAACGCAACCCCGACTACACCTGGGGTCCGATCCCGTCGATCGACAAGATCAGTTACTCGATCATCGGTGACCCCACTGCTGCCGTCCAGGCCTTGACCAACGAAGAGATCGACGTGATCTCCCCGCAGGCCACCGCGGACATCTACCTCGCGGTCACCGGCTTGGCCGATCGCGGCATCAAGGTAAAGCCCGGATTCGAGGGCACCTACGAGCACGTCGACCTGGTGTTCGCCAACGGTGGCCCGTTCGACCCGGCCACTTACGGCGGGGACGCGGACAAGGCGCTGAAGGTCCGGCAGGCCTTCCTGAAGGTCCTCCCGCGCCAGTCCATCGTCGACCGGCTGATCAAGCCGATCAACCCGGATTCCACGGTTCGCAACTCGTACACCACCGTGCCTGGGTCGCCGCGCTACGACACGATTGAGGGACAGAACGGCATGCAGCAGCAGTACGGCACCGTCGACGTCGCGGGTGCCAAGGCCCTGCTCACCGAGGCTGGTGTCACCACTCCCGTCAATGTGCGGCTCAAGTTCGCGGCGAACAACCCGCGGCGCTCCAATGAGTACGACCTGATGAAGGCGTCTGCACAGGAGGCCGGGTTCAACCTCGTCGACAAGAGCAGTCCGAGCTGGGGTACCGAACTCCCGGCGATCAAGGGTTATGACGCTTCGCTGTTCGGGTGGCAGTCCACCTCAACCGGGGTCGCCGAATCGCAGGCGAACTTCGTGACCGACGGGGCGAACAACTACGGCAAGTTCAGCAGCAAGACCGTCGATGATGCGTACGGCAGCATCACCGGCAAGGTTCTGGAGCCGGATGCGTTGACGTCGGAATTGGTGACAGCCGAGAAGGCGCTCGTGGACGGCGCCTTCGGTCTCACCCTCTATCAGTTCCCGGGCGTGACGGCCTGGAACGGCAACCGGGTCGACGGGGTTTCGACGATCCCGTTGGCCCCGGGTGTGTTCTTCAACTTCTGGGAGTGGGAAGCGGTCGGATGATCTGACCTGTCATTCCGAAAGGGGGTGCCGGACCTGCTGCCAGCGTGGTCCGGCACCCTCCTTCCTTTGCAGGACCGAATTGACCCTTGCACGCAGTTGTGCAGGAGTCCGCGAGCTGAATTTCCCTTGGCCGGTGCCGAATGGTCTGTGGGCATACAGTCTGCACACGGGTCGCGAGCGGCCCACGTTGCCTTTGTGAAGGGGTGTGATGCTTCATGGCGATGTACGTCGTTCGACGTCTGATTGCCGGATTCTTCGTCGTCCTCGGCGCCTCGTTCATCGTCTACATCCTGGTGGCCAACGCCGGTGATCCGCTGACCTCGACCTATGGCATCACCGATCCGGTGGCCAGGGCGCAGCGGATTTCGTCGCTGACGGCGTCGTTGAACCTCGACGTCAATCCGGTGTTTCGGTACTTCATCTGGCTCAAGGGCGTGGCCGGCTGTGTCGTCGGACAGTGCGACTTCGGGCTGTCGATCACTACGAACCAACCGGTCGCCGCTGACCTGGTCGGCCGGATCCTGATCACCCTGAAGCTTGTGCTGGCCGCCACCGTGCTGGCCGTGTTGATCGGTATCGCCATCGGCATCGTCACCGCCCTGCGCCAGTACTCCGGCTTCGATTACACCGTCACCTTTTTCACATTCGTCTTCTTCGCGCTGCCGGTCTTCTTCGCGGCGGTGCTGCTCAAGGAGTTCGTGGCGATCCAGTTCAACGACTTCCTCGTCGAGGGCGGGCGAATACCCTGGTGGTTCATCTGGACGGCCGCAATCATCGCGGGACTGACGGCGTACTCGCTGACGGCCGGTGAGCAGCCTCGCCGGCTGCTGTTCGGCGGTGGTGCGGGCATCATCATCGGCGGGATCTTGTACTACATGTCGGTGACTCAATGGCTGCTCGACCCAGGACTCGGACCAATTATGATCGCCATTCTCGGGCTGGCAATAGCGCTGGGCATCACCGAACTCACGGCCGGCCTGAAGAATCGCAAGGTTCTCAATACGGCCCTGACCACGGCCGCCGCCGGCCTGGTGCTGTGGTATCCGCTCCAGTACCTGTTCTACGAGGGTATGACGATCTGGCTGCTGTTCGCCCTGGCGGCGCTTGCCATCGCGATGGGCATCGGGATTGGCTACCTCTGGGGCGGTGACGACCGGGGCCTCTCGGCCCGAGCCGGCGCACTCACCGCGTTCTGCATGGCTGCCGTCATCTTCCTCGATCGCAGCATGCAGGCCTGGAACGCCTACAGCAACTCGCCGTCGATCCGTGGCCGGCCGATCAAGACCATCGGCGACGCGCAGCGCGGTCTGGAAGGTGACTTCTGGATCAACACCGTCGACGTGTTCACCCATCTGCTGCTGCCGACGATGGCTTTGATCCTCATCTCGCTCGCCAGCTACACCCGGTACACCAGGGCCAGCATGCTCGAGGTGTTGAACCAGGACTACATCCGGACGGCCAGGGCCAAGGGCCTGACCGAGCGGACGGTGGTGATGCGACACGCCTTCCGCAACGCGCTCATCCCGCTCGCCACCATCGTGGCCTTCGATATCGGCGGCCTGCTCGGAGGCGCCGTCATCACCGAGACGGTCTTCCAGTGGGACGCGATGGGCAGGCTGTTTCAGACGGGACTGCTCAATAGTGATCCCAACCCGGTGATGGCATTCTTCCTGATCGTCGCCATCATCGCGGTTGTCTTCAACATCATCGCCGACCTGCTGTACGCGGCGCTGGATCCGAGAATCAGGGTGGGACAATGACATCTCCCGGAACTCCGGACCTGGCGCACACCCCCGGCGATGAGCTCGTCCCGGAGCCTGACGAGGTGATGCTCGAACAGAAGGAGACCGTCGGGCTTTCCCAGGCGCAGATCGTCCGTCGCCGCTTCTTTCGGCACAAGGGTGCGATGATCTCGCTGTTCGTCCTGGTCTCCATCCTGCTGCTCTCGGTGACCAGCATCGGCATCGGTCCCATCCCGGGCTGGTGGCAGTGGACCCCGTACGACCGACCCGTGCCGCTGAACCCACGGGGCGAGCCGACCCTGTCGGTGCCGTTCTTCGGTGGCACCGGATTCGAGATCGGCTCCCATCCCATGGGTCAGGATCAAACCGGCAGGGACCTGTTCGCGGCGATCATGCGCGGCGTGCAGAACACCATGGTGGTCATCATCGTGCTCGGGGTCCTGTCCACCACGCTGGGCGTCGTCATCGGCGCCGTCTCCGGCTATTTCGGGGGCTGGTGGGACGCGGTTCTCATGCGGTTGACCGATGTCATCATCATCATCCCGGTCATCCTGATCACCGCCGTTGCCGGCTTCGCCCTCGGTGCGAGCGGCGTTTTGACGGTGGCAGTCGTGATGGGGCTGTTCTTCTGGGTGGGGCTCGCGCGGCTGGTGCGGGCCGAATTCCTCGCATTGCGTGAGCGGGAGTTCGTCGATGCCGCCCGGGTGGCCGGCGCTTCGTCCGGCCGCATCATCTTCAAGCACATCCTGCCCAACACCGTCGGCGTCATCGTGGTCAACATGACGCTGCTGCTGGGGGCCGGCATCCTCACCGAGGTGGCGCTGAGCTTCCTCGGGTTCGGCATCCGTCCGCCGGACATTTCGCTGGGATCGCTGATCTCGGAGTACACCGGGGCGCTGACCACTCGTCCCTGGCTGTTCCTCTGGCCAGGCGTCTTCGTCATCGTCATCGTGCTGTGCATCCAGTTCATCGGTGACGGCCTGCGGGATGCCTTCGACCCCCGACAGAAGCGCATTCCCAGTCGGCAGGACCTCAAGAAGGGCGACCAGTCGGATGAATCAGCGGCGGGTACGAATTGAGGCCCAACAGCAGCCCGCAAGGTCAGAGCAGCAGGCCGGCGATACTCAGTGCAGCCAGCCCGACCAAACCGAGCAGGGTGACGACGTGCCAGGTCACCGGCGCCCGCTCGAACTCCAATCGAGGGTTGTCGAGGTGACCGGCATCGCGCAACGCCTCCCACGTCTCGCGGATCGTCCCGGCGGCCTGACCGCTCGGGCTGGTGGGGGAATCACCCGGCCGAATACCCTGGCCGGCGTCAGCGGAGGACGTCGGCAGGTGCCGGAGGTCCTGCTCCGTCAGCCGTTCGGCCCCGTGTCTTCCGGGCGCCGGCGCCGCCCATGCCCCGAACGATCCGTACGCCGTCTTGAGGGTCAGCGACCATTTCGTGTCGATGTCCTGGATCGAGGGCCAGGGCAGCCGGATCGTGCGAAACACGTTCACCAGCACAACACCCGAGGCGTCCACGTCGATGCGCGGGTTCCAGAACAGTGCCCAGGCCAGCGCTACCACCAAGAGCACCCACCAGCCGTAGCGGAGCAGCCCGGCCACGCCATCCTCGATGCAGAGGGCCAGCAGGCCAACCGCGCTGATCACGAAGATCGCTGCTGCCAGCACTCGGCTGGCTGCGGAACGGTACGTGGTCGGCATCAGTCAATGGTGGCACTCTTTCGGAAGGCGGTTCGGCCGTGACGACAACGGTGGATACTCCGGTTCTCTCGGTTCGTGACCTGAATATCGATTTCTGGGTCGACGGCACGTGGTACCCGGCCGTGGTCGGCGCCAATTTCGAGCTGAACCGCGGCGAGGTGCTGGCTATCGTCGGCGAATCGGGTTCCGGGAAGTCGACCATTGCGATGTCGCTGCTGGGTCTGCTGCCGAAGAACAGTCACGTCAGAGGTTTTATCGAACTCGGCGGTCGCCAACTTGTCGGCGTCGATTCGCGCGAATTGCGCTCGATCCGTGGGCGCGAAGTCTCGGTGATCTTCCAGGAGCCGATGACGGCGTTGAACCCGGTGTACACCATCGGTTTCCAGATCGGCGAGATGCTGCGTAGTCACAACGCGATGTCCCCGAAGGCCGCACGGGCCAGGGCGATCGAACTGCTGACCATGGTCGAAATCCCTGATCCCACCAGACGGATCGATTCCTACCCGCACCAGTTGTCCGGCGGCCAGCGGCAACGCGCGATGATTGCCCAGTCGCTGGCCTGTGATCCGGAACTGCTGATCGCCGACGAGCCGACCACCGCGCTCGACGTCACCGTGCAGGCCGAGATCTTGAAGTTGATGAGGGATCTCAAGGACCGGATCGACGCAGCGATCGTGTTGATCACCCACGACATGGGCGTGGTTGCGGACATGGCCGACCGGGTGCTGGTGATGAAGGACGGCAAGATCGTCGAATCCGGCACGGCCGACGAGGTCTTCAACCGTCCCGTCGACCCGTACACGGTGCAGTTGTTGAACGCCGTCCCGCACCTGGGTGCGGTTACCAATGCCGACGAGTTGGAAACGATCGCCGAACTGACCCCGGCGGATGGCGCGCCCAACCCATCCGACATCCTCACCAAGCAGGTTCGCGAGGTGACCCCCGAGGTGCACCGGGCCGGCCTCGCGGACGGCGTCGACCCGATCGTCGACCTGGTCGATGTCGCGATCGAGTATCCCAAGCGCGGTCGCACGCCGGCTTTTCGGGCTGTGGAGGGGGTAACCCTCCAACTGGGTGTTGGCGAAGTGATGGGGTTGGTCGGTGAGTCCGGATCCGGGAAAACCACGATCGGCCGCGCCCTGGTCGGTCTGCTGCCGATCGTCCAAGGAACCGCCAGCGTGGTCGGCTCGAGCCTGGCCGGGGTGAATGCCAAGGACTTGCGAAAGGTCCGCCGGGACGTCAGTTTCGTGTTCCAGGACCCGGGTTCGTCGCTGAACCCCCGGCTGCCGATCGGAGAGTCGATCGGTGAGCCGCTGCTGCTGCACGGCGAGGCCAAGGGTGCTGAGCTGAGCAATCACGTGGAGCGGTTGCTCGACCGGGTGCAGCTGCCGCGGTCCATGCGCAACCGCTACCCGCACGAACTCTCGGGTGGTCAACGGCAGCGGGTCGGCATCGCCAGAGCGCTCGCGCTGGAGCCCAAACTGTTGATCGCCGACGAACCGACCTCGGCGTTGGATGTCTCGGTGCAGGCCAAGGTGCTCGATCTGCTCCAGGAGTTGCAGCAGGAGAAGGGATTCGCCTGCCTGTTCATCTCGCACGACCTGGCCGTTGTGGAGATTCTGGCCCGCCGGATCGCCGTCATGCACCACGGGCATCTGGTGGAGCTGGGCACTCGCGAACAGATTCTCAACGATCCCGCCCAGGGTTACACCAAGCGCCTGATCGCGGCGGTGCCCGTGCCGGATCCGGACGAGCAGCGTCGGCGCCGAATTGAGCGGGATGCCATTCTGGCGGCTGGCACCGGGTCGGACGGTCAGGACGCCGAAGACGGCGTGATGGCCGACATCACCGAGCAGGAGGCCCGCACCCGTGCCAAGGAGGCGCAGTCCACGCAGGGCCCCGGTCCGCATCTGGGTGGCCTCTGACATCCAACGACGGCCCAACCCTGCGCGGGGACTGATTTAGGCTCAGGTTGTGTCCCGCCGCCTGCTCGCCGTCCACGCGCATCCAGACGACGAGTCGTTGACCATGGCCGGCACCCTGGCCGGCGTCACGGCGTCCGGCGGCAGCGTGACACTGCTCACCGCGACCCTCGGCGAGCAGGGAGAGGTCATCGGCGAGGAATTGCAAGGCCTCACCGCCGAACGGTCGGATCAGCTCGGTGGCTATCGGCTCAACGAATTGCGTGCGGCCTGCGCCGCTCTCGGGATCAGCGACCACCGGTTCCTCGGTGGGCTCGGCGCCTTCCGCGACTCCGGGATGGCCGGGACCGCGTCGACAAGCCATCCCCGTGCCTTCGTCCGGACCCGATGCGGCGGCCCGGATCATCAGCGGGCGGTGCAGGCGACGGCAGCCGTCATCGACGAGGTAAGGCCGGATGTCCTGCTCACCTACGACGCCGACGGTGGGTACGGCCACCCGGACCATGTTGCGGCTCACGAGGTTGCGGCGGCGGCCGTCGCGGCCGCGAACTTTCGGGTGCGCCGGGTGCTGGCGGTGGTTCGACCGCGGGCAGCGACCACCGAGGCGTTCCAGGAGTTCGCCGCCGCCGACCCGCCGGACGGATACCTCGCCGCCATCGCAGGCGACACCGGGTTCCTCACCGAGGACGACGCGATAGCGGTCGCCGTCCCGGTGGCCGGACACGAGCAGGCCAGGGAGCTGGCACTGTCGTCGCACGCGACCCAGGTCGAACTGCTTCCGGAAGGGTTCGCCTTGTCGAACCGCATCGCGCAGCCCTTGCCGCGGTACGAGTACTACCGGCTGCTGTCCGGCGAGCCGCCG
>JBBRVZ010000099.1:0-10873 GCA_038246445.1 Mycobacteriales bacterium | reverse complement strand
CGGGTTGGGGTTGGGGCGGCTGGGTCCGGATGACCCTGGCGATGCTGGCATTCTGGGGCGCCCTCATCTGGCTCATCGTCACGCTGGCCGGCAGGTCCTCGAAGGACGATCCGAACCCGCGGCACGCCGAGGAGGTGCTCGCCGAGCGGTTCGCCCGCGGCGAGATCGATGACGCCGAATACCAGGACCGGCTCCGCGTCCTGCAGGACCGGCCCGGTCGGCGACCCCCGCGGCTGGACAAGAACGGGGCGCAGCGATGACCACCGGAAAGTCTACGCCGCGGCCAGCCTGATCATCGGCCTCACCTACGGGCTGCTCGGGGTGCTGATCGGACCAATCTTCGGCCGGGTCGCCGGCGTATTCATCGCTTTCCTGGTGCCGTTCCTCGACCTGGCGATGGCGCAAAGTCCCATGCTCCGGGCCGAACCAGCCGCCTGGGCCAGGGCTCCCCGGGTACGGCGCCACCCGGGTCCTGTTCGACGGTGCGGTCACCGACCACTTCGACGAAACCGCATCCCTTCTGCTTGCCTGTGGCTGATCGGGCTGACCATCAGGCACAGGCACAGGCACAGGATTCAAACCCCGTTGGGCGCCCAGTGGTCCACGCGATATAACCATACCCCTGTAGGGTATTTGGGACAGGCCCGGTCGGACGGTGACGGGTAGCGCCGATCCCGTCTCCGGTCGGTGCGCGGCCCCTTCCCCGTGAAGTCCGTTGGTACTAACGTCAGCCGTCGTACTCGACGCCTCCCGGTCCTCATCGATTACCTGCTGTTTTCGACAGCGTGAGGTTCGATGAAGCCCCGTCTCGAAGGAGTGTCATGGCTCGCATCTTGTCCAGGGTCGGGATCGCCGTGACTGCTGCGGCAGCGCTCACTTTGACCGTCACGACCGGGGCGGCGGCGCATCCGTCGCCCGGTGACCCATCTGGGAGCGGGCAGGTCAGCGACGGCGCCGTCGACAACGCCAAGAACGCCCATCCCGGTGACCAGCACGGCGGGATCGATGGCCACCTTCCGGCCCGCCGCAGCAACGTCGAACTCGTCGGGAAGCTGCGATTTGACGACGCCGCGGAGGGCCGCGTCGCCGACGTGGAGGTGTTCGGCGACTACGCCTACCTGGCGGCGTTCCGCGACCCGGCGTGCGAGAACGCCGGCGTGTACGTCGCCGACATCCATGACCTGCGCCACCCGGAGCAGGCGGGGTTCATCCCGACCGGCCCGGGCAGTTACGTCGGTGAGGGTGTTCAGGTCATCTCGTTGAAGACGAAGTCGTTCCGCGGTGATGTGCTGCTGTTCAACAACGAGATCTGCGGTGACATCGTCGACGGCACCGTCGGCGGTGCGACGCTGGTCGACGTCAGCGACCCGAAGGCGCCGGTGGTACTCGCGGACGGCTTCGGCGACCTGGATCCCGAGGGAGCCGGCCCGGGCATCGCGCACCAGGTGCACAGCGCCTACGCGTGGCAGGACGGCAAGAAGGCCTACGCGGCACTCGTCGACGACGAGGAAGGCCCGGACGTCGACCTGTTCGACATCACCAACCCCCGGGCCCCGGTCAAGATCACCGAATACGACCTCGACGAGAAGTTCCCGCAGATACTGCAGGCCTCGCCGGCCAACCTCACTGAGGTGTTCTTCCACGACGTGGTGGTGAAACGGATCAGCGGCCGGCAGATCATGCTGCTGTCGTATTGGGACGCCGGTTACGTCAAGATCGACATCACCGACCCGCTGTCGCCCAAGTACCTGGGCGACACCGACTTCACCGACCCAGACCCTCTCCTGCTGGAGACGACCGGCCAAGAACTGGCGCCGGAGGGCAACGGGCACCAGGCGGAGTTAACCAAGGACAACCGTTACATCATCGGAGCCGACGAGGATTTCTCGCCCACCGGGCTGGCCGCCACCACCGACGACGGGCAAAGCTTCCAGGCCACCCCCGGTAGCGACACCCCGCAGGTGCCACTGGGCAGCGAACTCACCGGCACCGCCGTCTACGCCGGCCGCGCCTGCCCAGGCGACCCAGCGGTGCCGGCCGCCCCGGACAACGGCGGCAACCAGATCGCTGTCGTCACCCGCGGCCTGTGCACGTTCAACGAGAAGGTCGCCGCCGTACAGACCGCCGGCGGCTACGAAGGTGTGGTGGTGGTCAACCGGGAAGGCGGCGACGGGTGCGGCGCCTTCGGGATGACGGTCGAAGGCACCCTGCCGACATTTACCGTCGACCGAGGCACCGGTTACGGGTTCTTCGACGTGAGCGGGTTCGACGAGGCCGCCTGCCTGGTCGGCGTGGGCAGCGACATACCGGGCGTGGCAGTGGGGCAACTCGGTGACATGCTCACCGTGAAGCCGTTCTACGACGGCTGGGGGTATGTGCACCTGTTCAAGAACAGCAACGGCAAAATCGCCGAACTTGACACCTACGCCATCCCGGAAGCACACGACCAGCGGTTCGCCAGCGGCTTCGGTGACCTATCCGTGCACGAGGTGGCCACTTCCCAACGTCAATCCGACCTCGCCTACCTGTCCTACTACGCCGGCGGGTTCCGAGTCCTCAAAATCCGCGACGGTGAACTTCAAGAGGTCGGCAGCTTCATCGACAACGGGGGCAACAACTTCTGGGGCGTCGAGGTCTTCCAACGCGGCGGCAAGGAATACGTCGCCGCCAGCGACCGGGATAGCGGCCTGTACATCTTCCGGTACACCGGCAAGAGGTAACGATCGAAGGTGCTAAGGGCCGCTACACCGTCGATGCTGCACCGATCACCCTGGCCGATCGTGGACGGCTCATCACTGGCCGCTTCACACCGCCGGGCCACCTCCATTCGGATCCGCGAGCGCGAGTGATAGGTCGCCTTCACGATGGAACCTTTTTGACCATCGCATTGCTCGCATGCTCGGCATGCCAGCTGGTCGACCGTCGCCCCAGAACCTGCCTGCCTACCTGTCACCCCGCAAAATCCGTCGGCAAGCAACACCACGCACAACGGTCCCGATGACGGCGCCCTGAGGTCAGGTCAGTTGAGCCGAGTGATCCGGCCGTCCACTGTTGGGGTGATAGTGGCCCGCGCGGTGATGTCGGCCAGGACGTCGTTGGCCATCAGATTCCGTGTGACGCCCTGTCCGTCGGCCAGCATGCTGTACCCATCGCCGCCGGCGTTGGTGAAATCATTCGTCGTCGCCGTGTAGGTCGTGCCGTCCGGCAGGACCGGGGTGCCGTCGGCGAGCGTCACTAACTGCTGATCGGACCCGTAACACAAAGTAGCCGCGCTGGAGGGAACCCATCGACGCGTCAGGCGCCGCGACAAAACCTCGAACCGACCCGCCGATGTCGTCAGCCTGCCGATCGGCAAGTCGGCATCGTCGGCAGAAAGAGTGGCGATCTTGTCCTCATCCACCGTGACGGTCAACAACCGGGCTGAGCGGTTGAATCTCCGATCCACCCTGGGGCCGAGGCAGGGGGTTCAGCGGCGACTGCTGACGCTGCGGTGCCGGGCAAGCACCAATCCGATCGCGTCCCACAGGACCAGCGCACCGGCTGGGTAGGCAACGCCGCAGCATTCGCAGTGGCCGGCCCGGGTGGCTGATGTCCCATCGTGCCCGGGTGGAATGGGTGTGCGAGCGGAGCTGGTCATAGCAGCGCCCAGGACGACAGGCTGAGCACGGTGGCGACGCCGAGCACGGCGGCGGCGGTCAGCAACACAACGGGGACGACGGTGCACACATCTTTGGCAATGGACATGGGAATCCCTTCTTGATTCGGAAGCGACTGTGCGGATGGTGCGCCCGGGCCCGCTGACCGGCGTCAAACGCGGTGAGCAGTTCGGTGCAGTGCCGGGCGGTCCGGTGCGCGCCGTGACCAAAGACCCACCCGGGCGGCAGGGCCGGGTTTGCCGGTGAGGTCCCTGCTGCCGGGCGGGATAACGGTCACCGGGTCAGTTCTGCCCGGGTCAGTTCTTTGTTTGTCGGCAATAACCGTTGACCGGCCATTTGCACGATCTCTCGGGCGGCGGCCAGCTCGCCCGCCGACGGCGGGGCGCACCTCCCGCGATTTGCCACAAGCGGGTGCTCCGGAAGCGGACCTGCGGTTAGTTGTCCACAGGGTCGAGGCCGGCTTGGTCGACCTTGCGGTGGAACCGCATTCCGGTCAGCCCGCCGAGTAGCGCACCGATCAGGGCGGTGAGGATCGCCGCGCCGATGACGATGGCCCCGACGGCGGTGACTTGACCCTCGTTGACCGGTAGCCGGGGCAGGTTCAGCCGGGCGAACACGTCGTACTGGGTGCCGGCGATGGCGGCGATCGCGGCGATGACCAGGGCCATCGCCACTCCCCATAGCCAAACGGCCAGGCCCTGCCGGATGCCGTTGAACCGGGCCATCCGGCCGGCGACATACCCGCCGCAGTAGTAGGCCAGCAACAGCACCACGAGCAGGGTGATGGCCCCGACCAGACCGACAGTCTGTGCGGTGCCGGTGTTGTTCTGGGTTACCTGGGTGGCCTGGTCGACCGTGGTGTTGGTGGCCACCCCGAACGCGACCCCGGCGGCGGCCAGCAACGCGATCAGCAACACCGCCATCCCGGTCGCGGTCAGCCACCCGAAAAACGCCGACCCGAACTTGATCCCGCCGAACCGTTCCTTCTGCCGGGCCACTATCGTCGCCCGGTCCGGAACCCCCTGGGGTGGGGTTTGGTCCGCGGCGGCGGGAAGGCCCGCCGACTGATCGGCATCCGGGAGATCGACGTGGCGGGGCGGCACCGGTGTGGTCCGGGTGGCTTCCGGTTCGCTGGGACCGTCGTTACCGTCTAGCGGGCTGATCGGTGTGCTCATCGAACAATGTCCTCACTGGGATAACAACCCTGAACGAACGGGCAGCCCACCATGGCTGGCCGTGACAAATCCACGGGGACCGAGCTTGTCGGCTGTCATCGCAGGACAGGTGATGCCGGTTTGTTGCCGAGATCGGGCAGCAGTTGCGCGGCGTTGCTGGTGACCTTCACCAGCGCGTGGCAATCATGAACCAGTGCTGTGCTCGGTTGCCCTGTCGGTCCGTTCAATATCCGCCGGGGGTTGGTCGCGTTCAACGGAAGCTGATCGGTGATCCGCTGGGCTTGTGTCCGCGGCGTTCTCGATTTTGTTTACCGGCTTCTTGGTGCCGGGTGTGATCCTGTCGCCCATCGCCATGATGGTTCCTTCCCGTTGGCCCGGGTGGCAGGCCCCGGCCAGGTCCGCCACCTGTTCTTCCGGCTACTTCCGATTCTTGGCCGACCGGGTTCCGGTGGTCTGAGCGCTGTCCTGGACGGTGCCGGTGCCGTCGTCGAACTCGATCTGTTCCTTACGGACGGCCTCGGTGACTTCCCGCTGCTCAGTGACGGTTTCCGTGTCGAGGCGGACCTTCTCCACCGGGATGGTTTCCTTGCTGACGACGACGCGTTCCTCGGTCAGCACCACATCGGCTGCCGCTTCCCCGATGCTGGCATCAACACTGTCACCGGGGGCGACCGGTTCCCGGACCACC
Organism: Mycobacteriales bacterium; assembly: GCA_038246445.1. GTDB lineage: Bacteria > Actinomycetota > Actinomycetes > Mycobacteriales > Nakamurellaceae > Nakamurella. Next base: position 5,354 of record JBBRVZ010000099.1, on the reverse strand, counting down.
CGGACCTCTTCCCGGGACACCGGGACGGTCACGGTTTGCTGCTCGGTGACCACGACCTTGCGGAGCCGTGCCCGGCCGGTCTGCACCTTCTCGGTACCGACATGCAGCTGCTCCTCGGACCTGATCAGAAACTCACCCGACCCGACATTCTTCGCCTGCGCCGGTATTTCCGCATCGCTGACGGCGGTGCCACGATCCGCACCAGCGGCGGAGGTCAGCCCGTAGTAGGAGTACAGCTCCTGCTCGGCGGCTTCACTGAGCGGCTCGCCGGTGTCGTTGTGAGGGGCACCCTTGATCATGTCCTTGTCGTACGGCACCCGGATGGTGTCACCCTCGATACCTGCAGAATTCAGCGGAACGAAGGACTCGTTGGTGCCGAACCACTCGGTCTTGACGGTCACCCAACTTGGCTGACCGGTGTCGTTGTCGGTGTACACCTGGCCAACCTTGCCGATCTCGCTGCCATCGCTGTCGACGACAACACTGGCATCGAGCGCCTGCACGGCCTGCGCCGACGGATCTGTGCTGGACATAACGGCTCCCTATCCATGCGGGTGACTCCGGTCGATCGACCGAGTCCAAAGCAACACATCTGATCGCCCGGGGGGCTGCACCGCCGGACAACGAAAGGTATTATCCCCCCCTCTCGGTCGGTGCTGCGCACCCGGCTGGCTACGGGTGCGGTATCTGCGACGAAACCTGCAGCAGCCTCCTGGCGCCATCGCGAGGGTGGTGACGTCGCCGGTCTTACGTCGTAAGGTATCTCTGCACGGGGCAGTTCACAAAACAACAACGCTTGCAAGGTTTTGTGCAACTTCGCCGACTCGTAGGCGCAAGGTCCCTGTGAAAACCCTTGCGGCACAACTGAATCACACGTCAACGCCGGCCAGGACAACGAACCCTCATAGCATCGGATGCGACTCGTACCTTGGGGAACGAACAGGCAGTACCCCCCGCTGGATTCGTTCAAACCTCCGAAAACCTGCCAGATAGTTCAACCGGGACATGTCGGGCGACCACGTGTTCAGAACATTTGTCGGTGTCGCCGGTAACGGTGAGCCGAGCCGCGTAGCTCCCCAAATCCAGGTGCCAGCCGTGCCGCGCGGGGTGGTCGCCGAATCGACCATGAGTGTGTAGAACCGCCTGACTGCGCTGCGACTTCGCACGGTTTGCAAGGAGCAGCCCGGGAACGGGATGCAGCGCGAATCAGTTGCCCAACGGTGTCGCCCGCCAAGGCACACACGGCCACCGAGAGGGCCGTCAAAACCTGGAAGCGCGGCGCGAAAACGATCACCGTCCCGGTCGACCTGGTATCCACGTTGCCGACCGTGGACCTGACCCGGCCGGTGCAGCAGTACTTCGCGTACGCGCTGAAGGCAGTTGAGCTGAACCGCGACCTGGCAACGGCGTGGACGGACACGGTGATGTCGCTGTCCGGTGTGCTGCGTGAGCACGCCGAAAAGGTCAGCCACATCGTGAAGGACGAGACCGAGACGGTCGCTGACCTGGCCCGGGAGCAGGTCGAGAAGGTTGAGCAGGCCGCCCGGGAGCAGGCCGAGAAGGTTGAGCAGGCCAAGCAGGAACAGGCTCGCGAAGCCAAGTGCGTCGAGCGGGAAGAAGCCAAGAAGGCCCAGCAGCAGGCCGAAGAAGCCGAAGAGGCCGAGAAGGCGAAAGCCCGGGAAGCCAAGCGCGTCGAGCGGGAAGAAGCCAAAAAGGCCCAGCAGCAGGCCCGCGAGGCCTTCGAGGGTCTGACCAAGGCCGAACTGTCCGACCAGCTGGCCGAGCGTGGACTGCCCAAGACGGGCAACGTCGAGGAACTCATCGAGCGGCTCGTGAGCGCCGACAGCGAGTAACCCTCAACCGCTTCATGACCACGCCGGTCCCTACAGCCCCCCACTGCCGGCACCGGCGTGCAACGGAGCAGCAGCGCCTTCAACAACCCCGATCCGGGGTATGAAGGCTCTTCTTCTCTGCGTGAATACCTTTTCGTCCGACAGGTGTCCGAACCAGCCGACAGCCGGTGGATGCCTGACGTCGAGCCGGCGGGAGAACCGGAACATAGGCAAGGTCACGTCCGGGTGCGGGACCGGTTTCCGAATCTGATCCACAGCAGCAGCACGATGATCGCCCCGATGATGGACCCGATGATGCCGGACGGCTGGAAGAACCCGTCCTGCCGATCCGACCGGAACAGCAGATAGCCGAGGAAACCTCCGACGAATGACCCAACGAGGCCCAGCACGATGGTGGCCAGGATGGACAGGTCTTGTTTGCCGGGCACTACCAACCGGGCGATGGCTCCGGCGATCAGACCAATGACCAGCAGGCTGATGATGAGACCGAACATCTGAGACTCCCTTTTGAGCGGCGAGTGTTGCAAAGTAATGATGAGCCGGAGGCGAGCATAGTCACGCCGATCGGAGATCCTGGACCTATCGGGGTGCTCATCCTGGTCTGGCCCAAACATCAGCGGCGACACCGGATGGGTTTTTCCGCTGCCGGTCGGCGACTGAATGCGCAGGGGGTCATTGGGTTGAATCGTCGGCATCGTCTCGGCCGGCATCGCCGGCGTCGTGCCCATCGGGACAGCCGCGGAGCTGACGAATAACGGAATCCTGCTCGCCTTCGTCGTCGTCTGCGCGGCCGTCATCGTGCTGCGATATCGCTCTCCAGACCTGCCACGTACGTTCCGGGTGCCGTTCATGCCGGTCATCCCCATCCTCGGTATCGCGTTCTCGCTCTGGCTGACGACCCAGCTGATGTGGCAGACCTGGGTTCGCTTTGTGACGTGGGTCCTGATCGGCGCCGTCGTCTACGGTTTCTACGGCTACCGACACAGCAAGGTCGGCCGCGGTGAGGCCATCACAGGCGACCCGGAGTCAGAGCTCAAGGGCTGACGACACGGAGTAGTTCGAGCGACCTGAACCTCGCCACAGCGTCGAGCAGATGGTATTCACTCGCCGTCATCCGGCCCCTGGGCGGCCAGCGAAGGTTCTGATTCATTTCGGTCAAGGAAGTGCGGCAAGGCACCACCGATGCCCTACGTGATGGATATCTTCGCTCACGGCCGCACTGCTGGCTCGTGCCACAGGGTGGGGACGCGTAGGTCGGCACGTGGATGTGCTGGCGGTATGCCTGGGGGTCGTCGCTCGCGTGACGCAGCGCAAGCTGCTGTTGCTGGGTAGGGCAACGGTCACCGGGCGTGGCAGCGGGTGATGGAGTCCTCACCGGAGTCCAGCTTCAAGGATCCGGTTCGATCGGTTCGAGAGGCGACATCGCGTATTGGGTAACGGGTGTCAACACTGCCGATGGGGCACAGGGGGTTCCTGTTGGTGAACGGTCGAGCCTGAAGATGCGAACGCCGGGATGGTGGCCGGTCTTCACCGCGGCTCAGGTGACTACCAACTGCTGGTACATCCCGTCCGCGTAGTGGTTCTGAAGGTTGCAGAGCAGTTCGTACCGGCCGGCGGCCAATGTCACGGTGGTCCAGCCGAAAGCGCCGGCTGTGATCCCGTCACCGGCGCCTGCGGCGCAGCTGCTGGACGCCTCGCCCAGGCTTCCGCTCTCGTCGACCTTCCCGTCGGCGGCCGGAACCCGGTGTCCCGCGGTGGTGCCGTCGGCCAGCGGGAGGATCACCACCTCGTGGGTTCGCCAGCCCATGTTCGATGCCACCAGGCTGATCTGTCCTGCGGGCGCAGTCGCGGGCGCTGCTCGCAGCATCATCTGCGATCCGAGTGGGGCGGTGCCGCCCATCATCTGCGTCATACCCATATCGGCCAACGTCACAGTCACGGTGCTGCCGGGTAGTGAACCCGGTGCCGCGCAGGTCGACGACGAGTAGTGGTAGTCCGAGGTGCCGCCCATCATCCCGCCGCCGCCCATCATCCCCGCGCCGCCCGGTTGGGTGGCGGTCGTGGGGGTTCCGGCGCATCCGGCCAGGGTTAGCATCGCGGCGGCTGCAATGCCGAGCAGGTAGCGACGGGCGATCGGGCCCATGGACGAGATGCTCCTTGTGTCAGCGAAAGCAGGCAGGCTGGTGCTTGCCCGGTGGGGCCGCCCCGACAGTGGGTGACCCAGGATTGGGTGAAGCGCAGTACGAGGTCAGGTGCGGTGGCCCGGAAAGGCGGCCGACCGGTGGTTGCCCGGCCTCAGGCTAGGCACAGGAACAGCTTTTGGATGGTCTTGGTGTCCAGGATGTCCTCGCCGCCGGATTCGACGAGGCACTGCTTCAGGCCCGCGGCGATGATGGCGACCCGGCCCGGTGCAGTGCACGGCTGACGGCGGCGAGTTGGGTGACGACGTCCGGGCAATCGCGGCCGTCCTCAATCATCCGTAGGACACCGCCGAGCCGGCCCTGGGCGCGCGGCCGAGCCGGTTGACGGTGGAGATCATCCTTGCTGGTGGGCGGGCTGCAGGGCATCGAGCGCGGCGGAGAGCCGGGTCCGGGCGTCGGCGGCGATCGGTGCAAGGTGCTCGTTGCCGGTCATGGTGACCATGATGTCCGGGTCCATCGCCTCGACCAGGGTGGTGTTCTCATCGACGGCGCGGACAACGACGTTGCAGGGCAGGAGGAGTCCGATGGACGGCTCTGCCCGGAGGGCGGCATGGGCCAGTGGGGGTCGGCAGGCGCCGAGGATGACCTGGGCGTCGGTGTCCACATCGAGCTTGGCCTTCAGGGTGGCCTGGATGTCGATCTCGGTGAGGACTCCGAATCCCTGATCGCCCAGCGCTTGTCGGGTCGCTGCCAGGGTTTCGGCGAATGGTCGGTGGACCGTGGTGGTGATGGCGTAGGACATGTCGTCGTCTCGCTTTCTGTTTGCGTGGGGTCAGCCGGCGCTGAGTGGCGGAGATGTTGGCCCGGGCATCGTCCATGTCCAGGTCGCGGACGGCGGTGATGACGTTCTTAAGTGCAGCCGTGGGCAGCGCGCCCGGCTGGGAGAGGACGAGAATGCCGTCCCGGAAGGCCATCAGGGTCGGGATGGAGAGGATGCCGGCGGCCGCGGCCAGGCGCTGTTCGGCTTCGGTGTCCACCCTGGCGAAGACGAAGATGGGTGCGAGCATGCGGCACGGGCCGCACCAGGCGGCCCAGAAGTCAACGAGCACGATCCCCTCGCCGGTCACCGCCTTGTCGAACGTATCGGTGGTCAGTCTCTGTATCGCCATGCGCGCCTGGCCCGCGGTGCCGTTGGGCCCAAACAGTACCCCCACGGGTAACTAGTGTCCTGCACCGTTGAATCGTTGAAGAAGTCGTCCGATTGAGCTGAGGATCTGTTCAGCGGTCTTGGTCCAGATGAATGGTTGCGGGTCGTCGTTCCAGGCTTTGACCCAGGCGCGGATATCGGCCTCCAGGGCCT
>JBBRVZ010000098.1:0-11036 GCA_038246445.1 Mycobacteriales bacterium | reverse complement strand
ATCCGCGACCGCAACGCCAAAGATTGCGCCGACGAACGCCGACGAGCCCACCGCTCCAACTGCTCGCGCTCTTCAGAAGTCAGTTCCAGCAACGCCTTTGGACGCCCAGTTCTCGCCATAACCAGATTCTACCAGTTATGCAAGCTTTCAACGGCGCACGACACTAGGTCAGCGCGGGGTGCAGATCCTGCGGCCGGAACCGGCGTCTGCGGTGCACCACGAACACGGCAAGACTCACCGCCAGCAGGGTGAATCCGGCCAGCACCGCGACGTCACGCCACAGGTGCGCGGTGAGACCGCCGGTAAACGTGACCCGCAGGGCGTCGATCAGGTACGTCATCGGCATGAAGGCGTGAATGGCCCGGAACGGTGCCGGCAGCGTCTCCACCGGGTACAGGCCGCCCGCGCTGGTCAGCTGCACCATCAGCAGCGCCAGGGTGATCGCGGATCCGACGATGCCCAGCCAGGTGCGCAGCAGATGCGCGATGGCGGTGAAGCACGCGGCGGCCAGCACGACGACCCCCACCGAGCCGCCGGCGTTGACCGGATCGAGCCCGAGCCCCAGCCAGACGATGCCGAACAACAGCAACGAGCCGAGGGCTGCGAGTCCGAACACCGGGAGCCAGCCGGCGACGGCGATCCGCGAGGACCTGGCCCGCCCGGCCAGCGCGCGGCCGGAGATCGGCCGCATCACGAGGAACACCGCGATGCCGAAGACCCAGATGGCGATGGCGAAGAACAACGGGGCGAGTCCGCGCCCGTAGAAGGTGGCGGGGTTGTCGATGATCTGTCGCACCTCGGCCGGTGAGGACAGCACCTGAGCGGCATCCGCGCGCTGGTCCGGGGCCAGCGTCGGAATCCGCTGGGCGGCCGAGGACAGTTGCGTGGACAAGTCTTTGGCGCCCTTGTCCACCTTCGTCAGACCGTCGACAAGGGTCTGCCCACCTTTCTGCAGCGTTCCCAGTCCGTCGTCCAGTTTTTGGGCACCGAGCTGCGACTCGCTGATACCGGAGTCGAGTGCGGAGGCTCCGGCGGAGAGCTGGCCGATCCCGCTGTCCAGGGTGGTGGCGCCGGCGCTCGCACTGCTGATCCCGGTGCTGAGCGTCTGCACGCCCGTGGCGACCTGCGCGGATCCGGTCGCCAGCGCGGTGAGCTCGGAACCGGCCTTCGAAATGTCACCCGCGGACACCGATCCGACGGACTGTGCCGCCGTACTCACCTCGTTCGCCACCTGCCCGGCCTGACCGGCCGCGGTCGACAGATCGGCGGTGGTCCGGCTGACACCGGCGAGGGCCTGGCTCAACGCGTCGATGCTGGGCGCGAGGGCGGGGTCGGTGTTGCCGGCCTTGAGGGCGGTGAGAGCGTCGTTGGCCGCGGCGGACTGCGCCGCGAGCGACTGGGTGACCAGGTCAGAGACGTCCGTGGTCGCGGCGGTGATGTTCGCGCCGGCCTGCCCGAGGGCGGGCACCGCCGCCGACACGGCGTCGAGGACGGGCACCACCGTGCTGGCCAGCTGCTGATTACCGTCGGCCACCTGCTGCGCGCCCGAAACCAGTTGGGCCGCACCGGTATCAAGACCTGTCAGTCCCGTCACCAATGACGCGGAACCGGCTTTGGCATCGGACGTGCCGGTGACGAGTTGCGTGGAGCCCTGTTTCGCGGTCGCCAGGCCCGAGACCAGTTGCGCCGAGTTCTCCTTCCCGGTCTTGATGCCGGTGGACAGCTCCTTGGAGCCGGTCAGTGCGGTGTCGGCTCCGGTGGTCAGCTGACCGGCACCCGTTGCGGCCTTGCCGATGTCGGTGCGAAGGGTGTCGAGATTGGCGAATACGGATTCGAAGTACGAACCGATGGCGGCTCTGTCGATGGCCGCCTCCAGCTGGGTCTGCACCGAGGCGGTGAGCATCCCGACGACGAACCCGTTCGCGTCGTTGCGCTGCACCACAACCGTTGCCCGCGTGGGGTTCTGGCCCGCCCCGCTAGCCAGGTCGGCCGAGAACTCCGGCGGAATGGTGATGATCAGGTAGTAGCCGCCGTCGGCGAGACCGTCCTGCGCCTGTTGTTCGGTGACGAACTGCCAGCCGAAAACCTCGTCGCTCTTCAGTTCTGTCACTAGCCGGTCGCCGGCGGCGACGGTCTGACCGTCGACCTTCACCGGCTCGTCGAGGTTCACCACAGCGACCGGAACCTGGTCGAGCTTGCCGTACGGGTCCCAGCTCGACCACAGGTACAGCGCGCCGTACAGCGTCGGAACGAGCAACAGGAACAGCAGCGCCGCGATCGGCAGCGGCCCCTTGAAGCGGCGCAGTTCGTACGCGGCGAGCTTGACGGTCTTGATCATCGGGGGTCCTCCGTCGGGGCGGTGCCGTTCGCGGCGTCGCCGCCCCGGTCGGTAGTGCTGTCGGGGTCGGGCTCGCCACTTGCCTGGGCGGAGCCGGATCGCCCGATCCACGTGTCCGGGTCCGCCCCGTCCGGCTCGATCGCGTCTCGTCCGTTGGGGTCGGCCCCGGGGTCGGACGCTCCGGAGCCGGTGGACCCGTCAGGCGGTTCGTCGGCATAGGGATCCGCTCCCACCTCCCACCGTTCGCGGCTCCACCGTCCGTCGTAATCGCCGTCCGTTCCGTCGTGGTCGACATCACCGGCACTCGGATCGTCCGGGTCATTGCTCGGACCAGCACTCGGGTCGACATCCCGGTCGGACCCGGGGTCGGCATCGACCGCCGGCAACTCCCCCGACCACGGGCTCGACCGGTAGCCGCCGCCGGGGGTGATGACCTCGGTCCGGGCATTGCGCGGGTCCAGCTCCCAGATGGCGGCGCCGTCCATCGGCGTCAGGTCCAGCACGACGTCGGCGTCCATCACCGGGATGCGATCGGTCGTGCTCACGACGATGGTCGGGCCCATTGCCTTGGCGAGCCGGCTCAACGCGTCCACCATCCGCTGCTGGGTCCCGGCCGAGACGTCGCGGTCCAGGTCGTCGAGGATGATCACCGCGCTGACCCGGACGCAGGCGAGCGCCACCGCCAGCAGGGTGGCCTGCTCACCGGCGATCCGGCCGACGAGCGTTGTCGGGTCGACGACGAGCTTGAGGGCAGCGCAGGCCTCCTCGAAGCGGGAACGGCCCGCCAGCACTTTCTCGTCCTCGATCAGGCACCGCTCCGCGACCGACTCACTGACCGTCAAGCCGGGTTCCGGGGCGGTGAGCCGGCCGGCCCTGGCAACGGAGGTAACCAGGCGGATGCTCTTGGGCCGGTCCCGCAGCGAGTGCCCCGCGACCGTCAGCGATCCGGTGTTGGCCTCCATCCGGCCGACCAGGGCCAGCAGCAGCGAGGTGCGCCCGCTGCCGGCCGGACCGACGATCGCGGCGACGGACGCCGGTCGCAGCGTCAGGTTGATGTCCTGGAAGACCCAGCCGTTCTTGGTCAGCAGGCCGAGGCTGACCGCGACCAGGGCCGGTCCGGGCGGGCGGGCGACCTGCTGGTGTGCAGCGTCCGGTACGGGCGGGGGTGGGTCGATCGCGCGCCGGCCGGTATGGGGAGCGCCGCCGCCCTCGGACGGTTCGGGCTCTGGGTCGGTACTGCCGTCCACCACCCGGATCCGGTCGGCCGGGTCGTCATCGACCGGCGGGTCGTCATCGATCGGCGGGTCGTCATCGATCGGCGGGTCGTCATCGATCGGCGGGTCGTCATCGACCGGCGGGACGTCGGAGTACGCCGCGGCAACATCGTCATCGTTCGTATCCACCGAGTGGTCGAAGCCTTCTCCGGCGGCATCCGGGAAGGCATGCCGCCCGTCGCTGATCACCGTTGGTTCGTCGTCGATGAAGCGCTCGTCGTCGTCGAGCCCCATGCCGTCCCCCTTGCAGTGGTGTCTGTTCCATCCAAGCGAGCCGGTAGGCTCGCGTGGCGACCGGGGCCCTGCGGACACCCATCGCGGGCCTCTAGCTCAATTGGCAGAGCAGCGGACTTTTAATCCGCGGGTTGTGGGTTCGATCCCCACGGGGCCCACCCCGACCTATCTATCTGACCCACCGCTATCCTGCCCCGCCCGAAGCGGGGCCAGCCGAGCGCAGCGCCGCGAGTCGCAGCCCGATGTACCGCTCCCTTCGGCGATTCATCGAACTTCATGTCGCTGATTTCGACCGCGCAACTGTCGGAACAACCCCACTGTTGCATCACGGGGAGTGATCACAATCCGTTATCGCCGGTTCCCCTCACTGGTCCGCCATTGTGTCCATCCGCCAAAAGGTGACTCCCCGCAGTGAACGAGGTAAATCGCCGCAACGAATAGCGTGATAAATCGCTCTGCCAATGCTCTTTCGAGCGCCTATTGTGCACTCGTCGAGTGCGTCGACCATGGGGGCCGCCGACCCGGCATGCACAGAGGAGGTGCACATGGGACGGAAATCTTCGGTTGTGGCCGTAGTCGCCGCCACCGCATGCGTCATGGCGCTGACGGCGGCACCGGCCATCGCCGGGCAGGAAGCAAGAGGGGGCGACGGGCACACCGACGGAAAGCCGATCACCGTGGTCGCGGACGGTCTCAACGGACCCCTGGAACTGGCTGACGGCCCGGGTCGCACGCTGTATGTGACCGAGGCCCTGAGAGGCCAGGTCACCCGGGTGGACATCCGGTCGGGCACCACCAGGCCCGTCGTGACCGGGGTCGCAGGCGCATCGGGTGCGGCGCGGATCGGCGGCAGATTCGCCATCGTGACGGGCACCGACGCACCTGCACCGGACGCACCGAACTCACTGACAGCTGACGCAAAGAAGGCCCGACCGGTGCCGGCGGCATCGCTGCTGGTCGCGAAACCCGGAGGTAGAGCACGGCAGCTGGCCGACCTGAAGAAGTACGAACTGAAGTACAACCCTGACGGGCAGTTGCAGTTCAACGAGAACGGGGTCCCACCCGACGAACTGTCGAACCCGTTCTACGTGCTGAACGACCGCTACGGCCGTCATGGTTTCGCCCTGGTCGCCGACGGCGGCGGCAACGACGTGCTCAGGGTGGACCAGCACGGCAAGGTTTCGACCCTTTTCGTGCCCCCGCTGGTGACCACCGGTGGCTGTGCAGGCTTGAAGAACAACAGCCCGGCAACCGTCGGCTGCGACTCGGTGCCGACCGGTCTGGCCTACGGACCGCACGGCACGCTGTACGTGTCGACGCTCTCGGCGGAACGTCCGGGTGAGGGCCGGGTCTACGTCCTGGACGCGAGGACCGCGAAGGTCAAGAAGGTGCTGACGGGATTCTCGGGACCGACCGGGGTCGCCGTCGACAACTGCGGCACTGTCTACGTCTCGGAACTTCTCGAGGGTTTCGAGAAATTCAACCCCGCTGACCTGAGCACTCTGGCGTCCGTCGGCCGGATCGTGCGAGTCGACGCGAGGGGGAATCGCAGCGTCGCTCAGGTCACCCAGCCTTCCGGCCTGCTGTACACCGGCGGCGCCCTGTACGCGTCTGCGTGGACGATCTCCGGCTTGTTCTTCGGAATTCAGAACGTCGGCCAGGTGGTGAAGGTCGCCCCGTCCGCTTTCGTGCCGGAGAGCTGACCGGCGCGGAAGTGAATCGGTGGTCCCGCCGCAGGTGCCTGCGGCGGGACCGCTCACTCACGTGCACCCTCGATCGTGAAAGATCCTGCTGCCGAGAACAGCAGAAGGGTGGGTCGCACACAGGGCAGAGCGTGAAAGATTCGGCTGCTCGGACCGGCAGGATCCTTCACGATCAGCAGGATGCAACGACTGTGGACCGTGCGAATTCACACCTGACGAGCCAGCGACGATCGTTCGGTACCTGCGCGGCGCGGGTGATCTGAAGAGCGGCTGCTCGGACAGCTGACGACCGACTTGCACAGTCATCAGCAGGTCAATCGACCCACCATCGCGGGCGGAGCGTGAAGAAATTGCTGCTATGACCGGCAGGATCCCTCACGATCAGCAGGATGCGACGCGTGTGGACCGTCAACGGGATGAACGCTGGCTGAGGTTCCCCGAACTGGTGCTGCGGGACTCGGCCTGACAAGGTCTCGTTCGCACCACCCGCGCATGTCCAGCACGACGAACCGACCGGAGGACCGATGGCTTGGACCGACCTGCCACTGAACGAGCTGCGCGAGTTCCGCTCCAGCGTGGTGGCCGCGCCGGACCTCCGGGCGTTCTGGGATGGCAGGCTCGCCGAGGCACGGTCAGCCGCAGCTGATCTCATGCTGTCCAAGGTCGAATCGCCGCTTACCCAGATCCGCGTGCAGGATCTGGACTTCGGCGGTTCCGAGGGTCACCGCGTCAAAGGATGGCTGCTGACCCCGCGAGGCGCCGACGAGCCGCTGCCCTGCCTGGTGCAGTTCAGCGGGTACGGGGGCGGGCGGAGCCTGCACCACGATTGGACGCTCTGGCCGTCGGCGGGGTGGGCGACGATCGTCCTGGACATCCGCGGACAGGGCTGGGCCGACACGCCGGACCCCGGTTACGCGGCCAACCCGCAGGAGCTGGGATTCGTCACCCGGGGCATTCTCGACCCGTCCACGCATTACTACTCGCGGGTGTTCGTCGATGCCGCCCGAGCAGTCGACACTGCGCGGCAACTCCCGTCCGTCGACCCCACCCGGGTCGCCGTCGGAGGCAGGAGCCAGGGCGGCGGGATCGCCATCGCCGCCGCCGCGCTGAGCGACGGCCTGGTCGGTGCAGTCGTCGGAGTGCCGTTCTGGTGCGACATCGAGCGGGCCAGCACCCTGGTCGACTCCATCCCGTACAAGGAGCTCGCGAACTACCTGAAGAACAGACCACAGGACCTCCAGGCGGTTCGCCGTACGCTGACCTACCTCGACGGCGCCGTGCTCGCGTCGATGGCGACCGCACCGGCGCTGTTCGAGATCGCAATGATGGACGACATCTGCCCACCCTCAACCTGTTTCGCGGCGTTCAACGCCTGGGCGGGCGAAAAGCAAGTCCGTGAATACCACTGGAGCGGGCACGAGGGCGGCGACTCCCACCACACCCGCATCTCGCTGGACTGGCTCGGCGCGCGCGCCCAGCCGTTGTGAGGGCTGGATCGTGAAACATCGTGCCGCTGACACCAGCAAAGGGCTTCACGGTCACGGCTTGCCGCGCAACCGGCCGGCGCCGCACTACGACCAGGGCGTCCGCACCCGTTCGATCCGTTGACCGTCGACGACCAGGTCGAGGCGCTCCTGGTAGAAGCAGACGAGCCCTGCGACATCGCGCGCGTCGTCGAGCGGATCCTCGTAGCTCCAGGCGATGTCGGTCAGCGGCTCGTTCCCCACCATGGCGGTGTAATGCGTCGCGTGACCCTTGTAGGCGCAGGTGCTGGAGATGGTCCCGGGGAGCAGCGGCACCCGCACGTCCTCCCGCGGCAGGTAGTACCGGGCCATCGGGAAGGTGCCCTCGAACAGCAGCCTGGCGTGGTCGGTCTCGGCGAGCACCGCGCCGTCGTGCTCGATGCGGACGGAACGGGAGCTCCGGCGAATGTCTATGCGGTGCAACGGGTCCCTGGGATGGCCGACGATCGGCTCGTCCTCCTCCCACCAGTCGAACGCCGCGAAGTCCAGCACGACATAGCCGGCCAGCGCCGGTTCGGTCAGCCGGAACCCGGCGCCCTCGCGCACGTGCCCGCCCGTCCGGACCGTCAGCGGCTGCCCGTCGGCGGTGTGCACGGCGAACGGCACCCGGGGGTCGTAGACCGGCGGGGAATTGTCACCGAACTTCGTGAAGCCGGCAGAGGGGGAAACCGGATTCGCCTCGATAAGCTCTGCGGTGACGTCGGTTTCGGGTACTGCGTAGGACGCCACCACCCGCTTCGGCTCCCACACCAGCATCGGACGCTGGGTGTCGGCGACCATGTCGCCGTCCATCCGAACCACCACCCGTTTCACGCTCGGCAGGTACCGGAGCGCCGGGAGGACGGACATCACATGGTCCGACAGGCAAACGGTCATGAGGCAGTGTGCGCCGGGACGGGCGTGACATCCAGAGAAATTCGGGCCGCCTGTTCGGTGCCCCGGCGTGAGCGCTGCCAGGATTCAGCGCGGTGGATGCGCGAACGCGTACCGGAGCCGAACGTCAGGGCCGATCCTGCCGACCTCCCGCAGCTCGGCCCGGTGCGCGTCGGTGAGCGTGCCGACCAGGCCGCCGACGACCGCCGACCGTCCCGCGCCGAGCACCGTCGGGGCCAGGTAGACAACGGCCTCGTCGATCAGCCCTACGTCCAGGAACGCCGCCGCAAGCCGCGGACCGCCCTCGAGCAGGACGTGCCGCCGGCCCCTCCGGTACAGCTCCCGCAACACGGCCACAGGGTCTACCCGGCCATCCGGGCCGGCGCCAACGTCGGCGACCGTCACGACCCAGGTCTCGGAGACCTCATCGAGAACCCTTGCACGAGAGGGTGTCCGGCCCCGCGAGTCGAGAACCACCCGCAGCGGCTGGCGACAAGTCGGGTCGCCGTCACGGTCGCGCGCGGTCAGCTGCGGATCGTCGGCCAGCACCGTCCCGACGCCGACCATCATGGTGTCCACCCTGGCTCGCAGCGCGTGCACGTCGGCCCGCGACTCCGGTGAGGTGATCCACCGGCTGGTGCCGTCCGCGGCGGCGACCCGGCCGTCGATCGTCATCCCCACCTTCCAGGTGACGAACGGCCGGGCCAGCCGGGTCGCGGTCAGCCAGACCCGGTTGACGTCCTCCGCCGCCGCAGCCAAGGCCTGGACGTCGGAGCTCGCGGCGAGGTCGACAACATCAACGCCCGACACAGCCAACCGGTCCAGGCCGCCCGCCGCGGGCGGCCAGGGATCGCGCACCGCCGTCACCACCCGGGAGACCCCGGCGGCGATCAGCGCTTCCGAGCACGGACCTGTCCGGCCGGAGTGGTTGCACGGCTCCAGCGTCACCACCGCCGTCGCGCCGCGCGACCACTCGCCCGCAGCAGCAAGCGCCACCACCTCGGCGTGCGGGCCGCCCGGCCGCTCGTGCCAGCCCTCGCCGACCGTCCACCCACCCGGGGCGAGCAGCACACACCCGACCACCGGGTTCGGTAGCACCGTCCCCGCGCCGCGACCGGCCAGGACAACGGCGCGGTGCAGGGCCGCCAGTTCCTGCGGCCTGAGGCCCGGTGCGCTCACCCGAACAGTCTGCGGCCTGGCCACGGCCTGACAGCTCAGGACGCCTGAACGGTTCCGGCAACAAATACTTGCTGGTGCTGACAGGTCGGCTTCTGCACAGTGGCCGGTATGCAGCGCACTGGGTTCAGCGCCACCCGCACCGACCGACCGGACACCGCCACGGCCTGGCGGGTGGTGCTCGCGGCGTCGTTCACCGTCCTCGCCTGGGCGTCGGCGTTCGTGGTGATCCGGTTCGTCGGGCAGAGCTACTCCCCCGGTGGGCTCACCCTGGGACGGTTGACCATCGGATCGATGTGCCTGAGCGCCATGATGCTCGTCGGTCGGCGCTGGGTTCCGATGGGCCGGCGGGACTGGGCGATGGTGGCGCTGATCGGCGTGCTGTGGTTCGGCGTCTACAACGTGGCGCTGAACGCGGGTGAGCAGCTCATCGACGCGGGCACCGCCGCCATGGTGATCCAGGTGGCGCCGATCCTGATCGGCATCCTGGCCGGGCTGCTGCTCGGCGAGGGCTTTCCGCGGATGCTGGTGATCGGTGGGCTGGTGGCCTTTGCCGGCACGCTGCTGATCGGGATCGCCACCAGCACCGGCCGGGTCGACATCGCCGGCGTGCTGCTGGTGCTGCTGTCCGCGGTGGTCTACGCGGTGGCGGTGGTCGCCCAGAAGGTTGTGCTGCGAAGGGTTCCCGGGCTGCAGGTGACGTGGCTGGCGTGCCTGATCGGGACCGTCGCCTGCCTGCCGTTCATCCCCGCCCTGCTCGACGACCTGTCCAACGCTCCGACCAGTGCCGATCTGGGAATGGTCTACCTCGGCGTCGTGCCGACCGCTGCGGGTTTCGTCACCTGGGCCTACGCACTCACCCGCAGCAACGCCGGGCGGCTCGGCGCCACCACCTACGCCGTCCCGCCGATCGCGATCCTGCTCGGCTGGCTTTTCCTGGACGAGGTGCCGGTGCCGCTGGCCATCGTCGGCGGCGGCATCTCCCTTGTCGGGGTGGGTCTCTCGCGGCGCAGGGGCAGGCCGGTCGGTTGATCTGGGACCGTCACCATCCCGTACCAGGACCCGTCGACAGCGCTGTGCGCGTGGGCCGCCACTTCTCACTGGTCTCCTACTTCGCCCAACGCATGTTCGGTCACATGAGCATTCAAGTACCTAATCGCGCGGGCGTCGAGCGACGGGCAGATAATCAATCCGTGCGCGAGGACCCGTGGCTGACCGACGAGCAGCAGCACGTCTGGCGCGACTTCCTGCGAGTAACCGGTCGGCTCAGCGGGCGCATCGAGCGGGACCTGCAGCAGGCGGCGGGCATGCCGCACGCCTACTACCTGATCCTGGCCATGCTGTCCGAGGCGCCCCGCCGCTCGCTACGGATGAACCAGCTCGCCGAGGTGGTGCGGGCCTCCCAGTCCCGGGTGTCGCACGCGGTCGCGCGGCTCGAAGAAGCGGGCTGGGTGCGGCGGATGCCGGCCCCCGGCGACCGCAGAGGCCAGGTGGCAGAGCTGACGGACGCCGGCTTCGACCGGCTGGTCGAGGTGGCGCCCAGTCACGCGGAAACCGTGCGGTCCATCATGTTCGACCCGTTGAGCCCGGAGCAGCAGAAGAACTTCCAGGACATCTGCTCGACGATCCTGGCGGCGGTCGACGAGCACGACGCGGCGCCGCCGGGGTCGGAATGCTGAAGCTGCCGTTTCTCCCAGGCCCCCGCGAACGAGCCAGTTACCGCGCCACGCGGTAGCGGAGGTACACAACTTTCGAGGCGAAGGTGCGGTTCTCGACTAGTGTCCTGCACCGTTGAATCGTTGAAGAAGTCGTCCGATTGAGCTGAGGATCTGTTCAGCGGTCTTGGTCCAGATGAATGGTTGCGGGTCGTCGTTCCAGGCTTTGACCCAGGCGCGGATATCGGCCTCCAGGGCCT
>JBBRVZ010000097.1:0-11070 GCA_038246445.1 Mycobacteriales bacterium | reverse complement strand
GTCTGCAGCACGGTGGCCTTGGACAGTTCGGTCTTGTCGATCTCCGGGTGGTACAGGAATTCCCACTCCAGGTGCCGCTGCCCG
Source organism: Mycobacteriales bacterium (assembly GCA_038246445.1). Classification (GTDB taxonomy): domain Bacteria; phylum Actinomycetota; class Actinomycetes; order Mycobacteriales; family Nakamurellaceae; genus Nakamurella. Next base: position 10,986 of record JBBRVZ010000097.1, on the reverse strand, counting down.
TGGCCGAGCCGGGCGACCGGCAGCGGCACAGCCGTGGTGAGCACCCGGGCGTCCTTCTGCTCGTCGTGGTCACCACGTTCGTGGCGGCGTTTCATGTCCCGGCCCCGGCCCCACTGAATTTGGGAGAACAGGGATTCCCCGGTGCTGCCCGGGCTGGTCGACCACGGGACGCCGAGAACTTCGGAGAGCCGCTCCAGCCGGCGCGCCAGCTCCCGCCAGCAGGCGACCGGTTCGGTGTCGGCGTCGGGCAGGTTCACGAACGGGGAGGTGGTGTCGGTGCGGCGGTCCCAGATCCACACGTACGGCTCCAGGACCACCCGGAAGGTCCGCCTGTCGCGGCGGATCCGGTTCCACGGCGCCAACGCCCCGGTGGCCTCCCATCCCTGGTCGTTGGACAAAAACCCGGTCTGCTCGGCGAGCCAGCGCAGCATCCGCAGCGGGATCTCTTCGTTGCTGACCGGTTCCCCGTCGTCCATCGGCCTGGTGATGAAGGCGTCGTCGGGCACCAGGCCCAGTGCGTGGACCATCGCGCTGGTCAGCACCAGCAGCCCGGGCCCGGTGGGGTGCCCGATCCGGAACCGCTCCCCCACCGCGGCGACGTCGGCGATCGTGCTGATCTTCTCCGGCGCGACCACGGTGCCGTCCGGCAGGTAGAGCCCGTCCGGGTCGATCACCACCGTCGAGTAGTGCCAGGGGCTTTCGGGTCGACCGGCCGGCCGTTGGGCGGGCCGGGTGCTGGTCTGCGAACCGGCCGCGGTCTTGGATGAGGTGGGTGTGGATGTGGTGGGTGTGGCAGTGGTGGGCGCCGCCGGTGGGGTGGGTGCCGACCGGTTGGGTGCGGCCGTGGGTGCGGCCGCACCCGGGGTGATGTCGCAGGTGGGGTGCAGCGGGCGACCCCCGAACCGGGTGGTGGTCGGTTGTCCGCAGCCCAGGCAAGGTTCGGCGTCCGGGGCTTGCGGTGTTGGGGTGGTGTCGGTGGATTTCCAGCACACCAGGTGCACGCACCGCTCGTCCACGTACAGCTTGCAGGGCTGCCGGCACACCGCACAGGGTGCGGTGTCACCGGACCGGAGAGCGGTGGTGTCGGTGAGTTCGCGCATGTCCTCGCCCGTAGTTGTGGGGGTGGTGGGGGTGGTGGTGTCCGGGCTGTGGGCCGGGCCGGTCGTGGTGGTGTCCGGGTTCACCGGGGGAACCGGGCCGTCGGGGCCGAAGGGAAGCGGCGGCGTGCTGGGCCCGGTCTCGAACAGGATCTTCTCGGCGTCCAGATCCCACATGCGGTGCTGCTTGTCACCGCCGGCCGGGTCGGGCACCGGCACGGTGTAACGGGTTTCGGATCGCCCGGTGGCGTGGTTGATCTCGACGCAGGTCCGCAGCACGCCGATCGCGGCGAGTTCGCGTTGGATGACGGTTCTGGTGACCGGCATCTGTTCACCGGCCCGGCCCACGGCGGTCAGGATGGTGGAAATCGCCGTGGTGGGTTCGACGTGCATCCGTTGCCCGTGGGTGGTGTTGACGATGACACCGGCCCATTCCCCGAGCGGTTGGCACCGTATCGACGCGTCGAGATCGTTCCGTCCGCCGCGGATGTCGATCCGGTGTCCGTACTGCAGGGCCTCCGGGTACTCCGGGATGACACCGCCGGGGTAGGTCAGGTGGATGCTGCCCTTCCGCAGTGCTGCGGCGATGAACTGCCGGCACCGTTCGCCGGTGCTGGTCGGGGAGTCCGGGTCCTGTGACCGGTCACCGGCCTCGGTGAGCGCCTCCCGGACATCGCCGAGCATGTCGTCGGCCTCGTCCTGCTGGTAGGAGCCGGTGGCGACGAGGAACCGGGTCATCAGTTCCCAGCCGACCTCGAGCTCGGCCAGTGGTTCGGCGACCCGGTCGGGTGCCCCGGCTTCCCTTCGGCGCTGCGCGATGTCCCCCGCGCGGTGCTTGGCCCACTCCTGCAGACCGGTGACATCGCTAGCCATCCAGGACAGCAGCGAGGCCATCACCTGCGCCCGGCCCCGCCGGGACGCCATGGCGTCCAACACCCGGATGTCCTCCAGGTCCATCTCACCGCGGGCCACGTCCAGGGTGTTGAGCCGCTCGTTACCGGAGGTGGTGGAGGCCTTCACCTCAGAGGTACCCAGGGCGGTGCACCGGGTGCGTTTACCGGTGTCGATCTCTTTTGTCTTGCTGTTCAACCGGTCTCTCCGCTCCCGGTTGTACTGCATCCGCGCGAACTGGGAGGCCAGCGACGCGGCGGCGTCCACCCCTTTGTCCGGTGCCCAGTCGTCGGCGAAGAACACCGCATCCTTGGCCGCCCACAACTCGTCCCGCACCGAGTTGAACGTTGATCCGTTCCCGGACATCGACGCGGTCGGGCTCTGCCGGTCCCACCTGGTGCCGAAGTGGTGCATGGCCAGGGCGGCGGCCGCGCTTTTGTAGGAACCCCGTTCACCGAAAACCATGGTGGGTGACCCCAACCAGCCGAGCACCGCCCGGTAGGCGGTACCGGCCAGCACCGCACCGACCCGCGGCGGCAGCCGAGTCATCATCGCCCGGGAATCCCGGTCGAACAGGGCCCGCACCGCAGCGGCGTCGGTCACCGGGTCCGGCAGGTCGACCTGAGCGATCGCACCCGGCAGCCGCACCGCGAGCGGAACGTTGCCGGCCGTGGTGATGCCACCGCCGGAATGGACGTAGCCCCAACCCTTCTCCCCGAGCTGGTGCCACCCGGTTGACTTGTACATGGTGACAACCTCGGCACTGGGCGAGGTTTCCCGGATCGCGTCCCACACCCGGGACCGGCCGCGGGGTGATGACTCGTACTTGACGCCCATCTCGGGCAGGTCGGCCAACCATTCCCCCGACCGGGCCCGCTCGGCCGGCACCCGCAGGGTGATCAGTTCACCGGTCGCCGGGTGGGTGTATCCAACGACGTAGCTGGCGATCACCCGTTCCCCGGGCACCGCCCCGGGCTTCGCCTCGTCGATGTCATCGGCGTCGTCACTGGTGTCCTCGAGCTGCTCCACCCGCAACACCCGCACGTCCAGGCTCAGGACACCAGCGAGTTTCTCGTTGCCGTCCTTGTCATAGCGCCGCTCGATGATCGCCCCGGTCGGCAACCGCTCGAATTCCCGCCATTGGACAGGAGACCCTGGGCGCCGGCCTTCTCCCCCACCACCGCCGGGGAAGTTGACAACGACGTTGTCACCGGGCTCTTCGACCGGGACCGATACCGGCTCCTCGTTCTTGGACGGCACCGCACGTAGCAACACCTCACGGATGGCCTCGGGCATCGGCGCACCGCAGGCCTCCCAGGCGGCCTCGGCGATCCGTTGCGCCCGTCCCTGCGCGTGCTCCGCCCGGGGCGCCGCATCGAGGTAACGGTCCAGACCGCCGGGCGGGCCGCCGTGCTCCTTCACGCGTTCCGCCGCGGCCGCGGCCAGCACCGCGGCTTCGTAGGCGGCGTCACCGGCCCGCTTGGCGTACCGGACGGATTCATGCGCCCACCGCAGCGCGTACTTCGCCTCGTCCTGGGCGAGCTTGAGTGCCTTGCGCCCCGCGGCCGCGGCGGATCTGTCCAACCGTGCGCGGCCCTCGTCCTGCGCCCCCTGCGCCTGGTCGGCCTCCTTCTCGGCCAGTTCAGCGTGATTGGCCGCATCAGCGGCCAGCGCCAGGGTTCTGGCGTGCTCGATCGGGAGGTCAATGAAATCGTCCAGGCCGAATCCGGCGGCGAAATGATCCGCCGGGTCCGACTTCTCCTCGGGCACCGCGGCCAGCACCATCCGCAATGAGGACACGACCCCGGCCAGCATCTCGGACAGTTCCACCGCCCGCCGGAACCCGGCCAGGTCACGGTCGATGGCCAGCACCAGGTCCGCGCCACGCAGCTGCTCGACCACCGTGTCGTCGAAACCGCCGGCGCCGTTGCTGTGGGTGGTGGCAATCCCGGTCGCGCCGAGCCGCTGGTTGACGGCCTCGTCGTCCTTCTCCCCCTCGCAGAGCCACACCGGCAGGCCTTGTTCGATGGCCTCCAGCACCCGCGGCAGGTGACGCACCACCCGACGGGGGGATGCCTGGTAGATCCACTTCCTGGTCTCTGGGTCCTGGTGCCGCTGGCTGAATTTCTTCCGCCGGATCCCGTGCTCATCACGTTCGTACCGGATGGTCTGCATGAGCAGTTCGTCCTGCTCATCGACCCAGTCGTAGCTGCGGACCTCCCCCCACTCGGTGGTCACCGGCTCCGGGCCGGGCACCAGCCGTTTGGGCAGCGGCCCGAGTCGGTTCCCTGCTGGGGCGGCGCTGGGACGCCGCTCTGATGAGCGGCGCGACCGTCCGGATGGCTGTGACCGGTCCGGCAACGGCGCATCGAAACGATCGGTCAACCGCAGACCGAGCGCGTCCAGGATGTCCTTCTCATCCGCGGCCGGGCACGACCCGGAGTGGCACGCCAACAGCGTCATGCCGCTGGCGGGCTTCCAATCGATCGACAGGCTGGGCGAGGAGTCCTCGTGCAGCGGGCACCGGGCCTGAATGTGGGTGCCACGAAGCCGGGGTTGCCGCCCCTGCTCCTCCAGTGCGCGGTACACCCGGTCAAGGGAGGACCGGGGCAAACCTGATGGTTCTCTGGCCGGACTACTCACTTGCTGGGTGTCACCCCCTCACCTGGTATCGCCGCGGTCATGCACTGCGTTTGGACAGAACCGAGCCGGCTAGGGGGTCATGGCCGGCGTCTGCTCGTTGGCGGATTCGCCCGCGGTCGGGGGGAACCGTTGCCGACGGAGTTCAGCAGCCAGTGCATCGACCGTGTCGCGGAACTCCGGGTCCTGCTGCCAAAGCTGCATTGCAGCCCTGACCCGTTCCGATGCCGGGATCCCGTCCTCAATTCGGGCCTGGGCCAACGCGCGGTGAACGGTGACACCGAGAACCAAGGAGACCTTGACCCGCCGGCCGCCCGCCGGGGCCCGCCCGGGCACCCGGTCGCGGCGCAGTTCGGCCGCGCGGCGGTTGATGCGCTCGGCGACCGAGCCGCCCTGCTGCCAGAGCTGCACGGCTGCCCGGATCCGGTCCGATGCCGGCAACCCGTCCCGGATCCGGGCAGCGCTGAGCGGCCGGTTGTCCTGCTCGTCCAGGAAGAAGGTGAAGCGTTCGATGGCTGACATGGGTTCTCTCCTCGGTGCGCAGCTCACGGACAACGTGCGTCGTCACTGTGAACCGCGGGCCCCCCGACCGACTTACCGGCAATACGGATTACACCGTTGCCGACAGGTCGAGGGTTGGCGAAAGCCGAGGACTGCTGAACCAGGTTCTGAATCAAGGGCGTGCCTACTACCGGCAACGCCAATGATCAGTAATACTGGCAGCAGACCTCCCCGAGGTCTGGCCTCCTTTCAGCTAGGCCTTGCGAGACCCCCCACCTTGGTTGGCGCCCGGAGGGGGGTTTTCGCGTATCTGGGGTCAGGCGCCCAGCGGGAGCTGGGCTTGGCCTTGGGCGGCGTTGAGTCTGCGCCGCACGTACTCAGGGATCTCGTGGCCGTGAGCCCTGGCCGCAACCACAGTCATGTAGTCGCTGATGGTTAGGCCCATCCGCTCCGCCTCGCGGATCACGTCGTCGGCGAGGGACTCGGGAAGGCGAACTGACATGAATCGGCGAGGACCCTTGTTGGGTTGCCCACCGTTTGAGTGTCCGACGCCGTTACGCAGAGGAGTCGCCATGGGCTGTACTGAATCAGATTCCGACATCGGTGAGGCTGCAACACGCCGAAGCGGATCGGTCTGCGTCATATCAGGCGACTTCAGTCGTGATCAATGGGCGGCTTGGCTTGCCCCGCATGTGCCGGTTGCGTTGAACGGCGTTGAGCCGTCGCAGCCCGGCGGTGTCCAGTACCCGACCGAGTTCGCTGTAGGCGACGCCGGCCCAGATCACCGATCGCGGGTTGGACGTGGGGTAGTTCTCCTGTCGTTGCTGCAGGCACGCGGCCAGCAGTGGGCATTCCTCGGTGCAGACACGTTGCGCTCGCAGCCAGCTGCGGACGTCGCCGATGTCCAGGTCCCAGGACATGTGAGCCTCGGAGGTGTCGGTGGGGGCGGCCTGGGCGGCAGTGCAGGAGCCTCGCCAGTTCTCTGACTTCGTGTGGGACATGGGTGCCTCAACTGTCGTGAGGTCCGCAATGCGGAGGTGACGGGAAGGACACCCATGACCTTTGTCAGCGATGTTGCACGCAACGTTGATGACCGAACAGCATCTCGCCCGCAACGGGGATCACGGACGTTGGCGCACCCTGTTTGCCCCGCTCAGAGGTCAGCCATCCCTCGGTGGGTACCGGAGATACCTGCGCAGGAACCGGCGTTTTGGCCGACATCTGTCAACGATCGGGATCGGGCCTCAGCGGGGTAGCTGAACGCAGCCAACGTTGTTGATCTGAGAAGAACTGGCGCGGGTGGAACGCCGCGAGCGGTAGCCGCCACACCTGCGCTGCGGGGTCATCGGCAACGACCGACAGGGCGGTGGTGTGGCTGCGGCTGATCCGGTCGGGTTCGACGATCAATGTCGTGTCGGTCAGCCAGGCACCCGCCAACGCCCAGCCGATTTCGTCGACAGACCAATGCTCGGCCCCGGTGATGACGGGCCGGATGCGCACTCGGCGTCTGACCGCGGTGAGGCAGGGGCCGGGGCGCAGGAGCACATCACCGCTTCCCTGATTCGCGCCGGTCCGGATACTGCCCAACCGGGTACCGGCGGGTCCTGCGCCGGGTCGGGTCCATCCCGTTCGCACAGGGTCGGCTCCTCGGGGGATGTGGCTGTTCGCGTGATCGACGAGGTGGCCCCCGCCGTTGGACAGGACCGTTGCTATCAGCAGGAGGAACTGCTCCTGCAGTTCGCGGCCGCGGACAGCACCGGGGCCGGCTAGTGGAAGGTGTCCACCTTTGATGCGTTCATCGGGTGGGCGGTAGGCGGGTACGGCCAGGGCGGGCCTGGTCGGTAGTTGACCGGCGGCCGGCGCGACCAGGTTGCGCAGCAGCCTGGCGTGCAGCGCGACCTGGGTCAGATCCGTCACCCCTCTCCCCCGCTGCACCTCTGCCCACAACCCGGTGCTGATGGACATCACGTCGATCCGGCGGGCGCCGGCTGGTGGATCTGTCCACACTCGTTCGAGCAGCAAGCCGGCCTCTGTGAGCAGGTCGTCCACGGCGTCAAGGTCCTCGGCCTGGGCCGCGCCGGCGACCTCGTGAAGTGCCCAGTACAGCCAGGGCACCTCTGGCCGGTCTACCCAGCGCAACAACGGTGGCCAGCCACGTGCCGCCCACAGCGCGGTCGGCTCAGACCGGCGCCGGATGTGCAGCATTCAAGGCACGGTAGTGCGGCCCCATCAATGCGGCCGGGTCGGTCAGTCACCCGGCGGCGGTCCATGACTCCTCCCCGGCACGTCGTTCCCGCCCCCGCTTGGTGGCCGAGAGTCGCCGCAGTCCGGCGCTGCCCAGGATCTGGCCAGAGTCGCTGTAGGCCAGACCGGCCCAGATCACCGCCTGCGGATTCCGCGCCGGATGCGGGTACAACCTCGTTCGACGTGCCTGGCAGGCGACCAGGAACGGGCACTGCTCGTGGCAGACCCGCTGCGCCCGCAGCCAGCTCTGCACATCACCAACATCCAGGTCCCACGACTCGTGCGGGTGATCCGCGGCAGCGCTCCGGTCGGTCGCATGACATGGCCCGACCCAATCGTCGTCCAGCTGTTCCGTACTCATTTGGCGCCCTCCCGACCCGCGCATACCGCGTTGACACCAGTAAACCGGCTTACCGGTAATACGGCAATAGGAACGAGGTAGGAACTCAGCCAGCTACCGCAATCTCCTCCCGCCGGCCCAGCGAGGTCACCCCCAGCTGCCCGGCACGCCCCTGATCCCCGGTGACCTGGTAGGTGATCTGGAGGTCGTCGTCCTGGAACGGGTCGTCCTCGATCTCGGTGATCAGCACCAGGGTCGGGATGCTGTCGACCTCGATGAGCGCGGTCTGCCCTACCTCCAGCCGCGCCGCGGGCAGATGCTCGTCCAACAGATCGCCGTCGATCGCCACACCGACCACCTCGGTGTCCTGGGCTTCCTCCACGTCGGAGACATGCCTGTCGATCTCCCGCGTAGCGGCGGCGAGCTGACGGGCGGAGGCAGCCGGCGCCTCCCTCTGATGCGCCCATTGCGACCGCGATGCGTCCACCAGCTGGTGCAGCCGCTCGATGATCACGGTTTCCTGCGCGTTGAGCGCACCAGTGACGTAACCGGCCGGATCGGGCACGTAATACGTCTGGATCGTCTGCGGCCCGTTACCCACATCGACGGTGGCGCGGCCGCGGACCCGCTGCCGCTGCCGCTGCCCGGTCACCGGGTCGAGCACGTAGTCGTAGACGCGCTGCTGGATTGCCCGCGTGTTGAACACCATCTCCAGTGCAGCACCGTCCAGATGCCCCAGACCGACACGGGTGGTCAGGTTGCTCCGCGCCTCACCGGGGATGAAACTCACGTCCGGCCGCTGGGTTGCCGTGCAGACGATGTCCCGGGCTTGCCGGCCGAGCCGGAGACCGGACCAGACCTTGCGGAGTTCGGGGTTCTTCACACCCTTGGGTTTGACGACGTCCTTCGCGTCGATGCCTGCACGCTCGGCCCGTTCCTGCAGGTCCTGGTGCTTCTCCTCACTGGACTGGTACTCATTGAGCCGCTCCACCAGCTCGCCTGCCTCATCCACGATCATCAGCACCGGCGGCAGGGCGTCCTCGCTGATCTCGAATCCCTTGATCGCCGCGTACCGGTTCCGCATGTTGGAGTGGAAGTACCCGATCGACTCTTCCATCTCGGCCTCGGTGGTGGCCACCGAGACGATTCCCCCCCACGGCGCGAACCCGCGGCCGACCAAGGCCCCGGGATCGAATCCTCGGAAGCTGAGCTCCTTCGGGTCCAGCAGCACGATGACCCACCCACGCAGCAGGCAGGAAATAATCAATCCGAACAGGAAGACCGTCTTCCCGGTACCCGTCGGCCCAACGGCCATCAGATGCGGGAACAACGCCGGCTGCCAGGACACGACCTGACCACCGTCCCCCACGCCCAGCGGAATGGTCATCTGTTGATCTGGCCCGGGCATCAGGATCGGGTAGTCGGCACGCCGCGGCAGCGGCTGCGATGGCAGCACCGTGACCTCGTTACCCGCCGGATCCCAGCGCACCGTCCAGTACCCCGTCGGGCTCGGTGCCTTGGCATCCAGCACCATCTGCACCCGCTGCCGGAAGGTATCGGCGATGTCACGGGTGGTGTGGGCATAACGCGCCACCAACTGTTGGACAGAACCGTCGTCCTGGACCGTCGACCGCCGCTGATCGACAAGCAGAGCCCCGATGACATGAGACAGGGCCTGGACGAGCTTGCCCAGCTGCGGTGAACGGTCCTCGATCCTGGGAGGAACGACAGGCCGGGGAGCGATCTCAAATCTGCTGCCGCGCGGTATCCAGCGCACCGTCACCGGCGCGGCGATGTGCGGAGTCAGCACCGCAGTCAGCGTTTCGGAGCAGTCCTCGACCACCGCTTCGGCGGGTCGGTACTTCAGCACACCCGAGCAAAGTCCCCTGCCCCGCCGCGCCCACCGGGCACGACGCAAGGACAATCCATCGATGCCGACCCGGGTCGCTGCGGATGCGGCGGTGAGCACTCGGGCCCGAAGTTGCCTCCGCCGGCGCCGCAGCAGCCGCCATGACACCCCCGCCGCTAGAACGAGCACCCCCGCACCGAGCAGGAACCGCGCGATCGTCGGCGCCCGCTCCTGGACGGCCGCCAGCGCGGCCTGCACCGGCGGCGGCTGAGCAGACGCAGGCACTGTTGCGGCGGCAACGCCGAGGCCGATGCTCACGCCGCCCATCGCCAGCAGGAAGACCGCGACCCCGGGCCAGCGGGCCCTCCGATGGATCGCCGGCCCCGATCGACTCCCGCCCACGGCCGCCGCCGGACGCCCGGGTGTTCCCGGTCGGCGCTGCGTTACCGGTGCTGCTGGGTGGTCGCTGGTGGGTGGGACGTCCATGATGGGTTGCCTTCCGCTCGACGTACGGGAACTCACCCCCGGCGACGGTCAAGATCACGGATCGGCAACTTTCCCTTGCCTTGAGTGGTTAGGCTGTCGGGCAGCGCAACGAAGAGAGCAGGACCGACAGACTTCCCACCCAGCGACAGCGGTGAAGAAGACGCGTGCTGAGCACCGGTTGAGCGTCTATGACCGTAGGTAGGGCAATCCGGCGAAGAGTTACCGGTAATACGGCAGCGCCTCCGATCTGACCAAACACACTCTTCTTCTATGCCTCTGACCTGCGTCAATGCACCTACGCCGCATTGACGGTCCACCGGTATTGCGTATCAACATGACCGAAACTTGAACGCCGAGCCAGCCCTTGCGATGCCATCAACAAGGTGAACCGGTGATCCGTACGAGACTTTTGCTGGTCACGCGTACCGCCGTAATGTTGGCGCTGTCACCACTGCGGCCGCGGCGAACGTTGGCGAGTCATTGGCGTGGTCCTGGCCAGATATAAACACCCGGGATACCGTCCTAACGGCAATACGTAATGCCGTGAAACAACCCGGTCCCGAAACCAGTGTGCTGCAGGAGAACTCAATGACAACCGAAACCCCGAAACCCGCTCGCGCCCCCCGCAAGCCACGGGCACGATCGGACGCCACTCCAGCTCCGAGCCCCCCCGCTCCCCCAACACCGAGGACCCGGGCCCCGCGCAGTTCCACCAGGACGCAACCAGCAGAGCAGGTACCACCGCCTGTACCGGTGCCCAACTCGCGCCCGGTGGTTGTTGACCCCGACGCCTATCCCGGAGAGCAGAAGGCCGGCGAGGAACAATTCAAGCTGACTGTGAACATCCCCAAGTCGCTCTACGAGCGCTCGTCCGGCCTGGTCTGGCACGCCGACTTCACCGGAGAACCAGCCGAGGTCGAATCGATGACGGCGTTGGT
>JBBRVZ010000096.1:0-11073 GCA_038246445.1 Mycobacteriales bacterium | reverse complement strand
GGTACGACCAGGCGCCCGAAGTACCTACAGGTCGCCGACGACCTCCGCGGGAAGATCGCGGACGGCAGCTACCCCGTGGGCGCTGCCCTGCCGTCGGCCGCCGCGCTCATGGCGTCCTTCCAGGTCTCGATCACCGTCGCCCGCGCGGCGATCAAACAGCTGCAAACCGAGGGCCTGGCAGAAGGTCAGCCCGGCAAAGGTGTCTACGTCGTCCGGGAGCCAACCCCGGAACCACCCTCCGCCGAGTTCGCTGAGATCACGCAACGGATCGAGGGCCTCCGGGACGCACTGGTGACGGCGATGGCTCAACTCGACGCTCGGGTGACCGAACTGGAGAAGTCGATACGCGGCTAACCGCAGCAGCCAACACATCGATCCGACCGACAACCTCCTCCGTCCAACACCGGATGTCGTCACCGATCCGAGCCAACTCTGCCAAGACCTGCTGCCGCTCATCTTCTCTCACCGATCCACACCCTCACCAGGCTCCACATTCCGACCTGACCCCACCCTGCTTCAACCGTGTCCCCGGCAATAGGGCACACTCGGGGGCGCATTCGGACACTCGCACAGTTGGGGGTGACCCAGTGACGAGAAACGAACGACTCGCTGCGCTAATGACCGAGGGTGGCTTCCTCGATCGCAGCGGCACCATCGGACGCAAACGGTTTGCTCGCGCCGTCACGGGTGCCGCGAACAGTCGGGGCATCCACAAGTCCTACAGCCACACCTACGTCACACGGTGGCTAAATGGAGTCACCCCCCGAGACGTTGAGACCCGCGAATGCATTACCGCAGCGCTTTCGCGGGCCCTCGGACGAACAGTGAATGCAGCTGAAGTCGGCTACGCCGAGCGGGCGCACATCCTGGCGGACGTCGGGCTGAAGTACCCGGAGGACGCAGAGAACGCCATCGAGCACGTATCGCAGCTCCTGGATGCCGAGCTCGCCGAGGCAAATGCGATGCGAATCACTCCGACCCACGCCGCGGCTTGGAGCGAAGCATCTTTGTCGTGGCTGGTCGGTGGGCTGCGTTCCAAGGCGCCGCGCGATCGCAGTTCGCGAGTGAATGCGGCCGATGTAAGGCGACTCCGTGCCACCCGCGACATGTTCGACCGGCTCGACAACCAATTTGGTGGGGGTCATGCCCGACGCGCACTTCTTGACTACCTACGAGACGACCTCCCGGACCTGTTACGGGCCGGTGCATCGGGCGCCGTTCAGCACGACCTATTCTCCGCGGCAGCAGAAGCCACGCAGCTAGCGGCCTGGATGTCGTACGACGCCGGCCATCATGGGACTGCGCAACGTTTCTTTATCCAGGCACTCGGACTTGCCGATGCCGCGAAAGACAGACTCTTGGCCGCCAGCATCCTCGACGCAATGAGCCATCAGGCGACCTTCCTGGGTCACTTCACAGAAGCTGCCAACATGGCTCGGGCGGCCCGACTTGGCGCTGCTCGCGTGAGCGCTCCAATCCTCAGCGCGCACTTCTACGCAATGGAAGCGCGGGCGTTGGCGCGATTGGGACATGCGTCCGACTGTGATCGGGCGTTGTCTGCGGCCGTCAATGAGTACGACCGTCACACGCCAGGGCAAGGACCTGAGTGGATCCAGTACTTCGACGAGGCGGAACTCGCTGCGGAACTTGGGCACTGTAATCGCGATCTCGGTCGCGCCATACACGCGACAACCTACGCAACTCAGGCGCTCGGCTATGCCAGTGGCGAATACCTTCGAAGTGACTTCTTCGCGACGATGGTCCTCGCCCACTCGTACGTCGACCAAGGCGAGGTTGAAGAAGGCTGCCGGGTCGCGCTGAACGCGATGCGCATCGGCGAACAGATTAAGTCCGCTCGCTGCCATTCATATGTGGAGGAGTTCCGGGCGCGCCTCTCTAAAGTCGGAAGCAGCCGCGAAGTCGGTGATTTCACCGATAGCGCCAGAGAGAACCGCCTTTGGACCCCACACACTCGTTAGTTTTAGTAGGCTGACCAGTCTCGCCGACTTGCGCCATGGCGCATCGAACGAATGCGTTTTGCCGCCTCGGCGGCGCTCTTGTCGGAGTTTCCCGCCTTTCGGCTAAGCCACGTGGTCATGGCAACCTCGCGCATATCCGCAAGATCAGAATAGCCGCTCCAACCCATGATGTCGTAACCGTAAACGTTCACGAACGTCTCGTACTCCTCGGCCGTGTGCCAGCCGAAACGATCGTAGAAGATCGCAGTCTGAATGAGGTCCCACTCGCGTGGACCACGTGAGAAGCTGTCGAGATCAATTAATACGGGTCCGCCATCATTAGCCACGATGACGTTCCCGACATTCGCGTCGCCATGAACTACACCGCATGGCAGTGCGTAGTCGAGCGATTCGAACATGTCTCGCGCCTCCGTTAGCCGCTTAGTCAAGTACTCGGCGTCGTCACTTGACAGACCCCGGAAGCTTGGGAGCGCATCGTCGGTGGCGCCAAAAGGGCGAAGCAATGGAAGCATGATGCCAGTTGGCGGGTCCAGGTCGTGCAGACGCCGGATGAGATCAGCAACGTCACCAATCGGCGCATACGTCTCCTCGTCGGATTCCGAGCGCCAGAACGTCACCACGCGCTGGTCAGCCACGACCGGCTGCTGGACGTGGAGCGCTCGCACCGAGGGAAAGCGTTCCCCCTCAAGCCACCCGGCGACATCAACCTGCTTCCGAGCGTTGTCGAGCATGTCTTCGGATCGCGCCACACGCGCTATGACATTGCCTGGAACCCGGAAAACAGCATTTGAGCCCATTCGAATGAGCCGTGCACCATCTGTCGACAGCCCCACCTGAACACCCGCGGTCAGGAGGGCGTGGGCTGCGGACTCATCGGTCAGCTCGCCCTGTCCGATCGCTCTGCTGCTCACGGCGCAACGCTACCTCCGGTACCGGTCAGGTCGTTGAGCCGATGCGCACTCTGGGGGTGCACACGCAGGTGCGCGGAGTGTGGCCGAAGCGGGACCGTCAGACTCGTCGCTCAGCTGGACGACACCACGAAGGTCCGCAAGCGGACATGTGTCGCGGCGTCGGAGACCTCCATGGTGAAGTCGGATAGATCCGACTCGTCCCTGCCGTCGCGGCGCAAGGCGCCGATGAGTAACAGATGCAGCTCGCGGCCGTCGTCTGGATCAGACTCAGCGGAGATCTCTGCCACGACATGGCCTCTATACTTAATGACCAGGTCGAGCAATCGACATCGCACGATTTCTACGTTCTCGACGTAGGCCGGTTCCGGGCGCAGATCAGCTGCCTCAGGCATCCTGACAATCGGAACAGGCACCTGGGTGATGACGCCACGCCGGCCGCGACTGATGTCGACCAGACCCCACGCAGCCAGCAGGCCAACGGCTCTGTAGGCGGTTCCTACCGACACGCCATACCGCGCAGCATGTTCCTTGATCGTGGGCAGCAGCGAGCCTGGTGGCAACGTTCCGTCCTCGACCAGACCACGCAGATCGGCGGCGATTTGCTCAAAGGGTGCGCGCGGTGAGATCGCGGCCCGCGTGACCGGGTCAAGCTGTTCGGCAGGCCTGGCAGGCATGCGAGGCATAAGCGCTGCGGCGGCGCGTTGGTCCGACTCCTCGATCCACGCCGAGTAGACCCGAAGCGTTGTAGTTCCGCCGCCCGCGTGCCCAAGCCGGCCCGCAACCGTACGGACGTCAACCCCGGCTGCTATGAGCTCGGTAGCGTTGTAGTGCCGGAGTTTGTGCAGCGTCGTTTCGATGCCTTGACTCGCGACCTGCTGCCGGTACCGATGCGTGACCGCGGACGGTTGCAGGTGAGTCGAGTTGTCTGGGGCGAGTGAGAACAGGAACGCGTCCGGCTTGAGCTGGACGCCGACCGAGGAGGCCCGCGCCGCGCAACGATCGCGGTGCTTTGTGAGGACCGTGACCGTTTCGGGATCGAGGGTGACACGGCGCTGCTGGTGAGTCTTGGTGTCCTTCTCCCAGATCTCGCCACCGTGTTGAGCGATTGACCGGCGCAAGGTCAGCACCGCACCGAAGAGGTCGATGTTGGTCCACCGCAGCGCACACATTTCGCCACGCCTGGCGCCTGTGGTCATGGCGAGCCAAATCAGCGCCCCCCAGTCGGGATCTCGACGCCACGCCTCGTTCAGGACCTTGGCCGCTTCTGCGGCCGACGGCGGACGCGGATCGGGTCGTGGCGCTGGCGGTGGCTCGGCCTGAGACATCGGGTTGACGGATACCCAGCGCCATCGCGTGGCCCGCTTGAACGCCCCGGACAGGATGTGGTGGATCTGCCGGATGCTTGACGCGGAAAGGGGTCGACAGGCGTGTGGTCCGCAGCGGGCGTCGCAATCATGTGCCCTGTCCGTGCGGTGTTCAACTCGACGGGAGCCCCGGCAATGGGACCGACACCTGCGCAGTTCAGCGTAGAGCGAATCGAGCACCGTAGCGTCGATCGCGCCGACCTTCACGCTGCCGATCAACGGGCGCACATGCAGCGCTAGCTGACTGCGGTAGTTCAATAGCGTGGAGCGCTCAACGTCGAGCATGTCCAGGTGTCTGTCTAGGAGCTGGTTGACCGTCGAGGTGGTCCTCGGATTGCGCCGTTCGTCAACCTGGTTTAGGAGCCGGGTGAGAGCCTGCTCGGCGAGCGTGGCAGCACGGGGGCCGTCAGCCACGATCTCAGTGAGGTAGTGGCGTCGTTTCGTGATGGGGTCAAAGCCGGCGTACACCCGGACTCGAAAAGCACCGCTCGGCAGGCGGTCGATGCCGCCTCGGGGCCTCTTGCGCCTGGACGAATAAGTTGTCATGAGGCGATATTCGGGGAGTCGCGTCAGAAATGATGTCACGACACACTTGGTAGTGTTCGAATCATGCCTCTGACCTGGGTGCGCCTGGAGGGATTCGAACCCCCAACCTTCTGATCCGTAGTCAGATGCTCTATCCGTTGAGCTACAGGCGCTTGTTCAGTTCTGCTCGAACCGCCCAACCCGGCCGCTCGAGTACCGCTGATCCGCCTAAGCGGACCCTCCTGCCGTACCACCGACCCTGGGCAATTGGCCCATAACCAGCGCGGAAGCGGAGGGATTTGAACCCTCGGTGCCCTTGCGAGCACAACACATTAGCAGTGTGTCCCATTCGGCCGCTCTGGCACGCTTCCCAGGGCCACCCATGCCGATGACCACCGGCGGGTAACCCTACCCGGCGTCGACGCGGCGGGGCAAAGCAGCAGGTCCATCACCATGTCTGCCTGCGAGAAGTCCGCGAGCGGGACCGTCAGGACAGGCATTGGTCCGGGGAGACAGCCGCGACGGACGTCGGCGCAGACCCGTCGGCACTGCAGCCGACCACGACGTAACGGTCGCCGTTCCAGGTGTAGAGCAGCCAGACCGTGCGACCGTCGCCCTGGTTCTGTACTGCCAGTGCCAGCGCCCCGTCGATGTTCAGCACCGCGGCCTGCTCGGTGGCGGACGGGAAGGCGTCGTCACCGGAGACATCACGCCAGGCACCTGTGTCGGTCAGCTCGAAGGCGGACAGGATTGCCGTGCCGTCCGGTTGCCGGCCCTGCACCACGCACCGGCCCTGGGCGCAGCCGAGAACCCCTCCCTCGGGCTCGGCGAATGCTGCGCCGTAAGGCACGCCGATGGCGCCAACAGTGGCGCCGTCCGCCGCGACCGACAGCAGGATGGCTCTGGATCCGGTGCCGACCAGCGCGGCCGACCGGTCACCGGTGACGTCCCGGTGGGTGGCCAATACCGTGCAGCCGTCGCAGTTGGCGAGCGACACGGTGAGCCCCGCACCGACGGGCGCCGCGGGCGGGGGTGTGGTTGTCGGTGCCGGCGGCGCCGGTTGTGGAGCCGCCGCCGCCCGCGAGGTGGCCGCCGGTGGCGCCGTCGAAGCCGCATCCGCGGGCTGGGTCGCCTCGCTCACCGATGACGGCGAGCCTTCCTCGACCGCTGACGGCTCGCTCGAGACCACCACAGCAGCAGGCGATTCCGGTGCGGCAGACGACGCGCCCGCGGTCACCAGGTCGGGCACCGTGACGACGATGGTCGGGCCGGTGACCGCGGGACCTGCCGCCGAGGAAGCGCTGCTCGTAGCTGAACTCGTGTCGGGTGTTGCGAGAGTTCCCGTCCCGCAGCCACTCAGGACAACCACGCCGACCACCACGACGCAGGCTGCCTTATGACGTCGCCGAGCGCGGCCCGACGCCGAAACCCGGCGCACCGGGCGGAAGGACCGGGCCCTCACCCGCCTGCTCCGCCGCGGAGCGCATCCCGCGCCACCTCGAGGAACGCATCGAAACCCTCGGGGTCGGCGAGAGCGTCACGGGACACGGCGGTGTCGACGTCCGCACCGGCCAGGATCCTCTTGACCGGGACCTCCGACTTCTTCCCATTCATGGTGTGCGGGACCGCCGGCACGGCGATGATCGACCCGGGCACATGCCGCGGCGACAGTTCTGCCCGGATCAGCCGGCGCAGATCGGCGAAGACCTGGTCGCGGTCGGGATCGCCGTCCAGGACGACGAACAGCAGCAGATCCCCTTCCGCGGCCGACGATGACGTGTCGACGACCAGCGAATCAACCACCGCCGCAACGGATTCCACCACCCGGTAGAACTCCGCCGTGCCCATCCGCACCCCGCCGCGGTTCAACGTCGCATCGGACCGGCCCTCGATGACGCAGGAACCCCGCGAGCTGACCCGGATCCAGTCGCCATGTCGCCACACACCCGGGTACTCCGCGAAATACGAGTCGTGCAGCCGGGTTCCGTCATCGCCCCAGAAGAACACCGGCATGGACGGCATCGGTGCGGTGATCACCAACTCGCCCACCTCGTCGACCAGCGAATCGCCGGTCGGCGAGAACGATTCGACCTTCGCACCCAGTGCGCGGCAGGAGATCTCGCCCAACCACACCGGTACGTTCGGCGCTCCCCCGACGACCCCGGTGCACAGGTCGGTGCCACCGGAGAACGAGGCGATCTGGATGTCGGCGCCGACCTCATCCCGGAGCCAGCGGAAACCCGCGGTGGACAGCGGCGAACCGGTGGAACCGATGGCACCGATGGACGTCAGGTCGAATTGTGCGGCCGGCGTCAGCCCCGCCTTCTGGCAGGCGGTCACGTACGGGGCGGACATCCCGAACAGGCCGACCCGGTGTCGCTCGGCGGTCTTCCACAACGCGTTCAGGTCCGGGTAGCCGGGGCTCCCGTCGTACAGCACGATCGTCGCGTCCACCAGCAGCCCACCGATGAGGAAGTTCCACATCATCCAGCCGGTGGTGGTGAACCACAGGAACCTCTCGCCGGGGCCGAGATCCCAGTGCAGCCGAAGGGACTTCAGGTGCTCGACGAGGATCCCGCCGACGGACTGCACGATCGGTTTCGGCAGCCCCGTCGTGCCGGAGGAGTACAGCACCCACAGCGGAGCCGAGAACGGCACCGGGGTGAAATCGGGCTCCGCGGATTCGGCGGTGAGCTCGTCCCAGCTGAGCATGCCGTCCGGCGGAGGCGTGCCCAGGGCCGGGATGTGCACCGCGCCGGCCAGCGTGGGCAGTGCTGCGCGGATCTTCCCAACGGTCTCCGCGACGGGGAAGGCCTTTCCGCCGTAACGGTAGCCATCGACGGCGATCAGCACCGTCGGAGATATCTGGGTGAACCGGTCGATCACCGAAGGGGCACCGAAGTCCGGCGAGCAGGACGACCAGACCGCGCCGAGCGACGCGGCCGCCAGGAACGCCACCAGGGCCTGCACCGAGTTGGGCACAAGCGCCACGACCCGGTCACCCGCCCCGACGCCGAGCCTTGACAACCCGGCCTGCGCGGCGCCGACCATCGCCCGGAGCTCGTCCGGACCGACCAGCCGCTCGGTTCCGTCCTCCTCGATGGCGATGACGGCAGGGTCGCCGCCTGTCCGATCGGCCTTGGAAAGGGCGTGCTCCGCGTAGTTCAGCGTGCCACCGGGGAACCAGTCGGCGCCCGGCATCACCGCTTCCGGGAGCACCGCAGTGGGCCGGTCATGCCACCGGATCTGGAAATAGTCCGCGACCGCGGACCAGAAGCCGGGTAGGTCCGTGGTCGAGAACTCCCACAGCGCGGCGTAATCCGGCAGCGGACTACCGGTGCGCTCTGCGGCGAACGAGGCAAAATCGGTGATGGCGGCGCGCGCAACCCGCTCGGGTTTCGGCGTCCAGATCACCTCGGGTACGACGTCGGACCGAGTCATGTGTCGTTCCTACACCGTGCTCCGCGGATTAGGGTCGAGGACGCTCAACCGAAGCGGGTCCGGCGCGAACATCACACGGTCGCCGGACGCCCGCTGATACTCGTAGTGGCCCTACCGCACCGACCCGTATTCGGAGGCACCATGACGGTCCGCATCAGATCAGCGTTCGACACCCTGCCGGCGTACGCGCCGGGTCGGACGGTGCCCGGCGCGATCAAACTTGCCTCCAACGAGCTGTCCTTTCCGACGCTGCCGTCGGTCGCGGCCGCCATCGCGGACGCCGTCGCGCACGAAACGGCGGGCATCAACCGCTACCCGGACAACGGCGCGGTCGCTCTGATCGCGGCGCTGGCCCGGCACATCGGGGCGCCCGAGTCGCACGTCATCGCCGGCAACGGGTCGGTGGCGCTGTGCCAGCAGTTGGTGCAGGCCACCGCCGGCGCGGGCGACGAAGTGCTGTTCGGCTGGCGGTCCTTCGAGGCCTACCCGATCGTCACCCAGATCACCGGTGCATCGGCGGTCCGGGTTCCCGTCACCGCTCGACACGAACTGGACCTGGACGCGATCGCCGCGGCAATCACCCCAGCCACCCGGTTGATCTTCATCTGCACGCCGAACAACCCCACCGGCACCACCGTCCGCCGGGCCGACCTGGCCGACTTTCTGGACCTCGTCCAACATGACGTGCTCGTCGTCGTCGACGAGGCGTACCGGGAGTTCGACACCGCACCCGACTCGCCCGACGGGCTCGATTTCGCCCTGAGCCGGCCCAATGTGCTGACCCTGCGCACACTCTCGAAGGCCTACGGGCTCGCCGGGCTGCGGGTGGGCTACGCGGTCGGCGACCCGCATGTCGTCACGGCGCTGCGCAAAGTCGCCATCCCGTTCGCGCTCAGTTCGGTGGGGCAGGCAGCAGCGTTGGCCGCGCTCGCCGCCAAGGACGAGTTGGCGCCCCGCTGGCAGCAGGTCGTCGGCGAGCGGGAACGCGTCACAGAGGCGTTGCGCGACATGGGTTTCGAGGTCCCGACGTCGGGGGCCAACTTCGTCTGGCTGCCGCTGCGCGAACGGGCGTCGCAGTTCTCGGCACACGCCGAGGACCGCAAGGTCATCGTGCGGGCGTTCCCCGACGCCGCCGGCGGTGTCCGGGTGACGATCGGCGCACCGCAGGAGAACGACGCGTTCCTGGACGTGGCGCGGTCCTTCCCGCTGTAGGGGCGACACCAGGAAAGGCGGCGACAGCAAGTAGCGCGCGACTCAGATCGGCGTCGACACCGTCGCCGCGCGCTCCGCCGGTGACCGCAGAATGCAGAATTCGTTGCCCTCGGGGTCGGCGAGCACCATCCAGCCGGAACCGTCGGGACGACGGAGATCGCGGACCTCCCGCGCGCCGACCGCACGAAGTCGAGAGAGCTCGTCGTCCCTGGATCCGTCTACCGGTTCGAGGTCGAGGTGCAGCCGGTTCTTGGTGTGCTTCGTGTCCGGAACTTCGATGAAGAGCAACCGTTGCACTTCGGTCGGCGAGACGATCAGGCACTCCTCATCGCCCGCTTCGTTCGGATCCTGCGGGTCCTCGATGTACCCGAGAACCTCCGACCAGAACAGCGACAACGCGTAGGCGTCATCGCAGTCGACGGTCACGTGCGATATGCGTGCAGTCATGCGGTCAAAGTGCCAGGTGACGCCCCGCCGGTCACCTGAAATACGACCTCCACCCCGAACGGTCGACCCTGTCCCAACCAAGGCCCACCGGGATCGAACGGCAGCCGTCACACTGCTGGCGTGTGGATCCTGCACGTCGACATGGATCAGTTCATCGCCGCCGTCGAACTGCTGCGCCACCCCGAGCTCGACGGGCTGCCGGTGGTGGTCGGCGGCGCCGGCGATCCCACCCAACGCGCTGTTGTCGCCACCGCCTCCTACGCCGCGCGCGAGTTCGGCGTGCATTCCGGGATGCCGATGCGCCTGGCGCTGCGCAAATGTCCACAAGCGGTCTTCCTCCCCGCCGACAATCCCGCCTACGAGCGGGCATCCGCGCAAGTGCAGCAGGTTGTGCGGTCCTTCGACGTTGTCGTCGAGGTGCTGGGCTGGGACGAGGCCTTCCTCGGCGCAGACACCCAGGATCCCGAAGCGCTCGCCCGGGACATCCAGGCAGCGGTTCTCGCCGGCACCGCCCTGCATTGCTCGATCGGGATCGGCGACAACACGCTGCGCGCCAAGCTGGCGACCGATTTCGCCAAGCCCGCCGGTGTTTTCCGGTTGACGGCGGAGAACTGGGAGGCGGTGATGGACGCCCGGCCGACCAGTGCCCTGTGGGGGATCGGCAGCAAGACAGCCCGCAAGCTCGCCCAGTTGGGGGTGCGTACGGTGCGGGAGCTGGCGACGGCCGATCCCACGGTCGTTGCCGCCAGGTTCGGTCCCAACACCGGCCCGTGGCTGGTCAGCCTGGGACAGGGACGTGGCCGCCGCACCGTGTCCGCCGAGCCGTGGGTTGCGCGCTCGCACAGCCGGGAGACCACCTATCAGCAGGACCTGACGCAGTGGTCGGACGTTCGCAACGCCGTCATCGCCCTCACCCGGCGCGTGTACGGGGACGTCATCGCCGATGGCCGGCCTGCCTGTCGGGTTGCCGTCAAGGTCCGGTTCGCGCCGTTCTTCACCTCGACCCGCAGCGCCACCCTTGCCGCGCCGACCACCGACCTTGCGGTCCTGGAAGAAGCCGCGCTGCAGGTGCTCGAGCGGTTCGAACACGACCGGCCGGTCCGGTTGCTGGGCGTGCGGGCCGAGTTTGCCGACAGTTCGCACTGACCGTCAAACCGCCAGCCCGTCAAACCGCCAGCCCGTCAAACCGCCAGC
>JBBRVZ010000095.1:0-11093 GCA_038246445.1 Mycobacteriales bacterium | reverse complement strand
GTCTACATCTCGGCGATGGAAGAGGCGAAATACACGATCGCCCAGGCCAATATCCAGCTGAAGGACGGCGAGATCGTCGACGATCTGGTCCCCGGAAGGATCAACGGCGACTCCCAGCTGCTGATCAAGGCTGACGTCGACATGATGGACGTGTCGCCGAAACAGGTCGTTTCGGTCGCTGCGGCCCTGATCCCCTTCCTGGAAAACGATGACGCCAACCGGGCCCTGATGGGCGCGAACATGCAGCGTCAGGCCGTGCCGCTGGTGCAGTCCGATGCACCGCTGGTCGGCACCGGCATGGAGGCCCGCGCGGCCAAGGACGCCGGCGACGTCGTCATCGCGGAAAAGTCGGGTGTCGTCGAAGACGCGACCGCCGACTACGTCTCGGTGATGAATGACGACGGCAGCCACCGCACCTACCGGCTGAACAAGTTCCGCCGGTCGAATCAGGGCACCAGCTTCAACCAGCGGCCCATCGTGGATGAAGGCGCGAGGGTTCTGGAAGGCCAGGTGCTCGCCGACGGTCCGTGCACCGACGGCGGCGAGATGGCGCTCGGGAAGAACCTTCTTGTGGCGTTCATGCCGTGGGAGGGGCACAACTACGAGGACGCGATCATCCTGTCCCAGCGCATCGTCCAGGACGACGTGCTGACCTCGATCCACATCGAGGAGCACGAGATCGATGCCCGCGACACCAAGCTCGGCCCCGAGGAGATCACCCGGGACATCCCGAACGTCTCCGAGGACGTGCTGGCCGACCTCGACGAGCGCGGCATCATCCGGATCGGCGCCGAGGTGCAGGACGGCGACATCCTGGTCGGGAAGGTCACGCCCAAGGGCGAGACCGAGCTGACCCCGGAGGAGCGGCTACTGCGCGCGATCTTCGGCGAGAAGGCCCGCGAGGTCCGCGACACGTCCCTGAAGGTGCCGCACGGTGAGACCGGCAAGGTGATCGGCATCCGGGTGTTCAACCGTGAGGATGACGGCGCGGAGCTGCCCCCGGGCGTCAACGAGCTGGTCCGCGTCTACGTGGCCCAGAAGCGGAAGATCCAGGACGGCGACAAGCTCGCCGGCCGGCACGGCAACAAGGGCGTCATCGGCAAGATTCTGCCCGCCGAGGACATGCCCTTCCTGCCGGACGGCACCCCGGTCGACATCGTGCTCAACCCGCACGGCGTGCCCCGCCGGATGAACATCGGCCAGATCCTGGAGACCCACCTCGGGTGGGTCGCCGCCCAGGGCTGGACGATCGACGGCGACCCCGACTGGGCGAAGAACCTGGGCGAGTCCGCACGCACCGGCGAGCCTTTCACCAAGACCGCGACACCGGTGTTCTCCGGTGCCTCGGAGGCGGAGATCATGGGTCTGCTCGGCTCGACGACCCCGACCCGGGACGGCGACCGGCTGGTCCAGACCGACGGCAAGGCCACCCTGTTCGACGGCCGTACCGGGGAGCCGTTCCCGTACCCGGTCGCGGTGGGCTACATGTACATCATCAAGTTGCTCCACCTGGTCGACGACAAGATCCACGCCCGTTCGACCGGCCCGTACTCGATGATCACCCAGCAGCCGCTCGGTGGTAAGGCGCAGTTCGGTGGTCAGCGATTCGGTGAGATGGAGTGCTGGGCGATGCAGGCTTACGGGGCTGCGTACACCCTGCAGGAGCTGCTGACGATCAAGTCCGACGACATCGTGGGCCGGGTCAAGGTCTACGAGGCCATCGTCAAGGGCGAGAACATCCCGGAGCCCGGAATCCCGGAATCCTTCAAGGTGTTGCTCAAGGAACTGCAGGCGCTCTGCCTCAACGTCGAGGTGCTCTCCAGCGACGGAGTCGCCATCGAGATGCGTGATTCCGACGATGACGATCTGGAGCGAGCCGCGGCGAACCTCGGCATCAACCTGTCGCGCCACGAGTCCGCTTCGGTGGACGATCTTGTGAACTAGCTGTTCGGTCGGACCCCGCAAGCGGGTCCTCCGGCAGCTGTATTGGTCGGACCCGCAAGCGGGTCCTCCGCCAGTTGTTTGGTCGGACCCGCAAGCGGGTCCTCCGCGGAAGCCTCCGAGTGACGGGGCGGGACTCACCTCCCGCGAGTCCCGCCCCGTCATCGGGTAGGAGTTCCACCCCTGGTCCCGGCGCCGACTGGCAGTAGCTGCCAGCGCGTCATGATCGCCCGCATCACTGACACAGACAGGGACGTGCCACCAGTGCTCGACGTCAACTTCTTCGACGAGTTGCGTATCGGTCTCGCCACCGCGGACGACATCCGTGCGTGGTCCCACGGCGAGGTCAAGAAGCCGGAAACCATCAACTACCGCACCCTGAAGCCGGAGAAGGACGGGCTCTTCTGCGAGAAGATCTTCGGGCCGACCCGGGACTGGGAGTGCGCCTGCGGAAAGTACAAGCGCGTTCGGTTCAAGGGCATCATCTGCGAGCGCTGCGGCGTCGAGGTCACTCGGGCCAAGGTGCGTCGTGAGCGGATGGGCCACATCGAGCTGGCCGCGCCGGTCACCCATATCTGGTATTTCAAGGGCGTCCCCTCACGGCTGGGGTACCTGCTCGACCTCGCCCCGAAGGATCTCGAGAAGATCATCTACTTCGCGGCGTACCTGATCACCTCGGTCGACGAGGAGGCGCGTCACAACGACCTGCCGACCATCGAGGCCGAGATGTCGGTCGAGCGCAAGAATCTGGAGAACGTCCGGGACGCCGACATCGACGCCCGCGCCAAGAAGCTCGAGGGCGACCTGGCCGAGCTGGAGGCCGAGGGTGCCAAGTCCGACGTGCGCCGCAAGGTGCGCGAGGGCGGCGAGCGCGAGCAGCGGCAGATCCGTGACCGCGCGCAGCGGCAGATCGACCGCCTCGACGAGGTACTCGACACCTTCCGCAAGCTCAAGGTTCGCGACCTGATCATCGATGAGGTCCTGTACCGCGAGCTGGAAGACCGCTTCGGCGACTACTTCCACGGCGGGATGGGCGCCGAGGCGCTCAAGCAGATTATCGCGGACTTCGACATCGATCGCGAGACCGAGATCCTGCGCGACACCATCAAGAACGGCAAGGGCCAGCGCAAGATCCGCGCGATCAAGCGCCTGCGCGTCGTCGCGGCGTTCCAGCAGACGACGAACTCGCCGCTGGGCATGGTGCTCGACTGCGTCCCGGTGATCCCGCCGGAGCTGCGACCGATGGTGCAGCTGGACGGTGGCCGCTTCGCGACCTCCGACCTGAACGACCTGTACCGCCGGGTGATCAACCGGAACAACCGGTTGAAGAGACTGATCGACCTCGGCGCTCCCGAGATCATCGTCAACAACGAGAAGCGGATGCTGCAGGAGGCCGTCGACGCGCTGTTCGACAACGGCCGCCGTGGCCGTCCGGTCACCGGACCTGGCAACCGCCCGCTCAAGTCGTTGTCCGATTTGCTCAAGGGCAAGCAGGGCCGGTTCCGGCAGAACCTGCTCGGCAAGCGGGTGGACTACTCGGGCCGCTCGGTCATCGTGGTCGGCCCGCAGCTCAAGCTGCACCAGTGCGGGCTGCCCAAGCTGATGGCGTTGGAGCTGTTCAAGCCGTTCGTGATGAAGCGGCTGGTCGACCTGAATCATGCGCAGAACATCAAGTCCGCCAAGCGGATGGTGGAGCGTCAGCGCTCGCAGGTGTGGGACGTCCTGGAGGAGGTCATCTCCGCGCACCCGGTGTTGCTCAACCGCGCACCGACCCTGCATCGCCTGGGCATCCAGGCCTTCGAGCCGCAGCTGGTGGAGGGCAAGGCCATCCAGCTGCACCCGCTGGTCTGCGCGGCGTTCAACGCCGACTTCGACGGTGACCAGATGGCGGTGCACGTGCCGCTGTCGGCCGAGGCACAGGCCGAGGCCCGTGTCCTGATGCTCTCGAGCAACAACATCCTCTCCCCGGGTTCCGGCCGGCCGTTGGCCATGCCGTCGCTGGACCTGGTGACCGGTCTGTACTACCTGACCGGGCTCAAGGAAGAGAGCAAGGGCGCCGGTTCGGTGTTCTCCTCGGCCGCCGAAGGCATCATGGCGCTCGACCAGGGCATGATCGATCTGCACGCGCCGATCCGGATCCGGCTGGCCGGCTCCGTCGTCCCGGGCCCGGAGGTCGTCCTGCCGGAGGACCACGAGCCGGGGACGCCGTGGATCGCGGATACCACCCTGGGTCGGGTGCTGTTCAACGAACTGCTGCCGACCGGGTACCCGTTCGTCAATGACGAGCTGCCCAAGAAGCGGCAGGCCGTCATCGTCAACGATCTGGCCGAGCACTACCCCATGTCCGTCGTCGCGCAGACCCTGGACCGGCTCAAGGAAGCCGGATTCCACTGGGCGACCCGCTCCGGCATGACCGTCGCGATCGGCGACGTCATCATCCCGCCGGAGAAGGACGAGATCCTGGCCCGCCACGACATCCAGGCCGAGCGCGTGGAGAAGGCGTACCAGCGGGGCAACCTGTCGCATGCCGAGCGCAATGATGACCTGGTCAAGATCTGGGAGGCGGCCACCAAGGAGATCGAGGACGTGCTTCCCGCGGCCTACCCGAAGGACAACCCGGTCTCCACGCTGGTGGCGGCCGGAGCTGCGGGTAACTGGATCCAGGTCCGTTCGCTGGCCGGGATGAAGGGTGTGGTGGCCAACTCCAAGGGTCAGCAGATCCCGGCGCCGATTCGCTCCTCGTTCCGCGAGGGCCTGTCGGTGCTGGAGTACTTCATCAACACCCACTCCGCCCGTAAGGGTCTGGCGGACACGGCGCTGCGGACAGCGGAGTCGGGTTACCTGACCCGTCGTCTGGTCGACGTGTCGCAGGACGTCATCGTGCGCGAGTCCGATTGCGGAACCGAACGCGGCGTCGATCTGCCGATGGCCGATGAGTACGCGGACGGCAGCCTGCACGTCAACGAGTTCATCGAGACCTCGGTGCAGGGCCGGGTTCTCGCGGTCGACCTGGTGGCCTCCGATGGCACCGTGATCGTCCCGCGGGGCACCGACATGCGTGAGCAGCACGTCGCCGAGGCCATCGCGGCCGGCATCACCCGCGCCAAGGTGCGCTCGGTGCTGACCTGCGAGGCGGCCATCGGGACCTGCGCGACCTGTTACGGCCGGTCGCTGGCCACCGGCAACCTCGTCGATGTCGGCGAGGCGGTCGGTATCGTCGCCGCGCAGTCCATCGGCGAGCCCGGCACGCAGCTGACCATGCGGACCTTCCACACCGGTGCGGCCTCCGGGTCCAGTGACATCACCCAGGGTCTGCCCCGTGTGCAGGAGCTGTTCGAGGCCCGGATCCCGAAGGGCAAGGCGCCGATCGCCGACGCCGTCGGACGGATCCGGATCGAGGACGCGGACAAGTTCGTCAAGATCACCATCACACCCGATGACGGGTCGGAGGAGATCGTGTACGACAAACTGCCCAAGACGCAGCGGCTCGCCACGATCACCGTCGACGGTTCCGAGCGTCTGCTGATCGACGGCGACACCGTCCAGGTCGGGCAGCAGCTGCTCGAGGGCAACCCTGATCCGCACGAGGTGCTCCGGGTGATGGGCCCGCGTCAGGTGCAGCTGCACCTGGTGCGAGAGGTGCAGAACGTGTACCGCTCGCAGGGTGTGTCCATCCACGACAAGCACATCGAGACGATCATCCGGCAGATGCTCCGCAGGGTGACCATCATCGACTCCGGCTCGACCGAGTTCCTGCCGGGTGCCGTGATCGAGCGCAAGGAGTTCGAGGCGTCCAACCGCCGCGTGCTCGCCGAGGGTGGGGAGCCGGCCGCCGGCCGTCCCGCACTGATGGGCATCACCAAGGCCTCGCTCGCCACCGATTCTTGGCTCTCCGCCGCCTCCTTCCAGGAGACGACGAGGGTCCTGACGGATGCGGCGATCAACGCCAAGAGCGATCGCCTGGTCGGCCTGAAGGAGAACGTCATCATCGGCAAGCTGATCCCCGCCGGGACCGGCATCGCGCGGTACCGCGACATCGAGGTGCAGCCGACCGAGGAGGCGCGCGCGGCGGCCTACACCCTGCCGTCGTTCGACGACACCTACTACGGCGCCGACTCCTTCGGGGTCTCCGCCGGTGCGTCGGTGCCGCTGGACGATTTCGATCTGGGACGCGACTACCGCTGACGTTGTGCGGTGCCGTGGTTTGTGATGGTGCGTTCTTGGTAGTGCTGAAAGGGCCGGTCCCCGAGGGGCCGGCCCTTTCGGCGTTGCTGGGGGCGGTTCGGGTCGTCCGGCGCAGGGGCCATTTGTCGATGATCGTGAAGGTTCCGGCTGCCCCGAGCGGCACGATGTTTCACGATCACGGGTGTTGAGAGTTCAGCGCGTTCGGCCAATGGCCTGATGACGCTGATCGTGAAGGTTGCTGCTGCCATGAGCGGCACGATGTTTCACGATGACGGTGCGATCAGCGCGTCGACAAGACGCACGCTGCCGAGCACGGCGCAGTTCGACCTGCCCATCCCCGCGCCGCCAGAACGTGCGCGACCTGAGCCGCCACGTCGCAGGGGCGTCCGACGACGTCGCGCCAGCCGTAGCGCAGCACGGTGTTGCCGGCGGCCGCCGCGATGTTGTCGCGCCGCAGATCGCGGAACGCCTGGTGCGCGAGGTGAGCCTCCCGCCCGTCCAGCTCGACGACGACGCCGAACCGCCGGTACCGGACGTCCCGGTACCAGTTGCCACCGCCCGGCGCGCGCTCCTTGGTGTTCCGCAGGCCAACCGGCAGCCGGTGCCCGCGCTCGACCTTCTGGCGGTAGGCCAACTCCAACGGGGAGGCGACGCCGTCCTGCGCCTCGGCCAGGAGTTGACGCACGAGGCTGCGCCATCGGTGCCGGGGCCGTCTGTTCAACGCAAGGAGGAGTCGGTCCGCGGTGGTGGTGCGGCGCTGAACGGCGGACAACACGAGGTGCGTGGTGGTGGCCTTGCTCTCGAGCTCACACTGGTCGAGCAGGGCGGGTTCCACCCGGATCCGCGGCGGGGCAGCGGCGGGATGCAGGAGGTCTGCCGCCGGCCGGTCCATCGCCCGGCTCAGATGAACCCGCACCCCCGGTTGCCGGTGCACGCGCCTTGACGCGGGGACACTGACATCGACTTGAGCCGGGAGTGCGTCAAGCACACCGGCGAGCCACAGCGCGGTGCGGTGGCTCGCTGCGGCACCGTCGCCTGCATACAGCACCCCTGCCCAGACCGTGGTCGTGCCGATGACCGGCCCGGTGAAGGTGGCGTACACGCCAGGAAGCAGGCGCTGCCACCGCCCGCTATCGACACCACGCCGCGCCTGGGCGGGGGGCAATCCGATGCCCAGTAGCTGGTCGCGACTGATGACGCCGTCCTGCGCGTCGGCGAGGTGGCGCCAAGGCTCGGGCCGGGAGTTCACCGACGGATCGTTGCTGATGCTCGCTCCGGGCGGCACGTTTGTCCACAGCGGACCATCCGAGCGGAGCGAGTGCGCTGACAGAGCCCTTCTCCACCGCCATCGTGAAAGATCCGGCCGCTGTCAGCAGCACGATCTTTCACATTGTTGTGCTGCCGGAGTGCCGGGGTCCGCGAGCCGACCCCTCTGCGACTCGCGGACGCATCCCGACACACTCGGCAACCTCGCCGGGCGGGAATTTCGCCGGGCGGCAATCTCGCCGAGCGGCGACCCTGGCAGCGTCAGGCGGCAACCGCTGCTGAGCTCGCAACTCCGGCGAGCGCGTGCTGCGCCTGGCCGAGCAACCGATCGAGGGACAGTCGGATGACGTCGGATTCCTTGTCGATCTTGGTTCCGTTCGCTGTCACCAGGCCGGCCAGCCGCTTGATCTCGTCGATGCGGGACAGCAGGCTGATCGCCTCTGCGAGCTTTTCCTGAGCCGTCTCGATCTCTCCGCTGTCCTGCCGTGAGCTCGCGGCGATTGCGCTGAGCCGCAGCAGTTGCACAGCTGTGCGCAACAGGCTCGGGTCATCGTGTTCAGGATCGAACGCGAGCACGATGCGCCGCGCGTCGAAGGTCCGCATGCCGTAACCGCTCAACTGATCCGGGCTACGGACAAGTCCGAGCGAGGCCGAGGCGCCCCTGTTGCGTTCGGCCTCGTCGAGGTAGCCGTTCCAGGTGGTGCGCTTGGAGTCGGTCATCTCGAGCACCACCCTGACCGCTCCACCGTCGACGGCCAGCACACCGTCACCCTTCTTGTTGCGGAGGATCGTTCCGGGTACGGCGCCGGTGTCGCTGTACTCGTCGCCCAGTCCTGCTGCGATCTCGGCCATCAACAGGTGGATGTTCTGCGCGTACGACTCGCCCTTGAGCGTTGTGATGCTTGCCGTGGTGGCGTCGGCGGCCGCTCGTGTCGCGCGCAGTGCCCCGGTCAGCTCGTCGACCTTGGCCTCAAGCTCCTGGTGGTTCTTCTCCAGGGTCTCGCGCAGGCTCAGCTGCTGGCGGCTCAGCTCCTGGTTGTGCTTGGCCATCGGCGAGGTGGGATCGGCGGGGTCGAACTGACGGATCACCTTGCCGATGAGCTCGGTGGTCTGCTTGGCGGCACGGTCGTCCAGGTCGCGGCCGAACGTGGCCAGCACTGGCGTCAGGCGGGCGAGCAGTTCGGGGTGGTCGCCGCCGACCAGTCGATTGATCTCGTCGGCCAACGACTCACGGGCGCCGTCGACGTTCTCCGAAAAGCTCTGCCGAGCGCACGTTCCGGCGTCGGCAATGACCCTCTCGGCAGAGGCGCGCTGCAAGGTGGTCGTCGCCTGGGTGATCGCATCGGTCGTGGCCGTTGCTGCGCGGGCGGTCGCCTCCGCAGTTCGATCTCCGACCTCGGCGACAAGTCCCTCCAGGTTGAACTTCTCCTGGATCCCGCCCGCGGTGCTGATTGCCTGCACTCCGACGGTCAGCGCCTGACGGAGGAATGGCGTCAGGTCGACGCCGGCCATCTGCTCCGCGGTGAGCGCGGGACCGCGGCGACCCTGTGACCACCGCCGCGACTCGACGACGATCGACTGCTCGGTGATGGCCAGCTGGTCGATGACGACGGCGCAGTGCAGCGTGTCGTATCGGACGGCCGGTGTAGATGTCGAGATGCTCGTCATGGCGGATGCCTTTCTGGTGGGTTGCGGTGCGATGACATCAGCGTGATCCGCGTACCGGTATCTGGCGGTCACTTCACTTGATAAGGGGGCATATCAGCGGAAGGAATGCCGGCTTGGCAGTGAAGCGGTAGCGTCCTCGGTGGGTAGGACGAAGGATTCGACTGCGACCAGCAAGGGGGGCGACGATGACGGCAATTGCCGGTGCCGTGCTGCGGCTGGGTCTGTCCGACATCGCGCAGCTGGCGCATGTGCAGCGTCCGGTTGTCTCGATGTGGCGGGCCAGGAGCGCCGGCTCCGCCCGGCCCTTTCCCGCACCGATCGGTATCGACCGCGGCCAGGAATGGTTCGACGGCAACGCGGTGGTCGACTGGCTGATCAGCACCAAACGCCGGAACAACCCGACGGCGCGCGACGATCTCGCCGCCTACGCCAGCCTGGACGGTGGATCCCCGCAGAGTGACGAGACGGCGTTCCACGGCCTGACCGCGCTGCTCTGCCTCTCGGTGATCACCGGCCGTCCGTTTGGTTCGATGAGTCGGGATCGCCTGATCGATCTGGCCGACGAGGTCGATCCCGATGACGACCTGCTGTTCGGTGAGATCGATGCACTTGGAACACGCTTGGTTCCGCTCGCCCACTACACCGACCTGCTGGTCGATGCGGCGTTCTATGCCCGGGCCGCCTTCGAGCGGTTGATGGGGGACCGGTTCCGGCTCTACGTCCCGGGCCACACCGCCGTCGCACTCGCGCAACCCGCCCGGCAGCTGATCGCGGCGTTGGCACTTGCGGTGGCCGATCAGCTCGATGTGGAGCAGGTGACCTTCGTCGACCCGACCGACGGAGGCAGCGACCTGCTGATAGCTGTCGCGGAGCTCGCCGCGGACCGCACCCTCGACGTGCTCACCACCCAGGGGCAGGACGCTGCGTCCCGGTTGGCGCGGCGGCGGCTCCGGGTGCACGGCATTGATCGGCTGCCGATTGCCGACAGCGGTCTGGGCGGCCAGCTGACTGCCGGCGCCGTCGTGCTGGCGCAATTTCCGAGCCCGGGATCCCCGTCGATGACGGCTGCGGACATCCTGGGCACGATCACCAGGCTGGCGCTGGAAACGACCGGGGCCCACCGCATGATCGTCATCGGACCGGCGGGTGTCCTGACTGATGCCTTGCACGATAGGGCTGACCAGTTGGCGCGGGACGCCATTCTTCGAGGCGACCGGCTGCGGACCATCGTGCGGTTGCCCCAGGGGTTGCTCACCGCCAGGCCGCGCGAGCGAATGGCGTTGCTGTGCTTCGGTTCTGTTTCTTCGGCAAAGGACTCCCGCGATCGCACGATCCTGACGGCGGACCTCTCGAACGTCGCCCTGGACCCCGCAGCCATCGATGATGTGGTCACCGACATCGTCGCCGGCCTCGGCGCACCGGGTGGCGCCGGCCGGCGTCACCCGCGGTTCCTGCGGCCTGCGTTGACGCGTCGGCTGCTCACCCGTACCGGCGATCTGGTGGCGGCGGGAGCGGTGCCTCGCCTGCCGACCTCGGACGGTTCGGACCTGATCCTGCGGATCGATTCGCTGCTGGCCACGGTGAGCGCGACCATCGAATCCAACCACCCGTTCCACGTCGCGCTCGGTCCGGTCGAAGGTCAGCGACCGGTGGAAACGACGGTCGGGGCCGCCGTCGAGCGCGGCGAGATCAGGATGATCCCGGGGCATCGACTCAACGCCGCCGACGTGGGTTCGGCCGGGAGCGTTCCGGTGCTGGGTGTCGAGGAGATCACTGGATCAGGAGTGACGGGCCAGCGCCGCATTGATCGCTTGGTGTTCGCATCGCGGTATGTGTCGGCGCGCTCGACCGAACCGGGCGATGTGGTCTTCTGCACCGCACCCCGACCGCGCGCCATCGTGGACCAGGCGGGTGGTTCGGTCGTCCGCTACCCGGCCCGGGTCGCGAGGATCGCGGATGTGGCCGGGTCCGGCATCAGCCCGCGGATGATGGCGGCCGACATCAACGCTCTGCCAGCTTCGGCAAAGTCGTGG
>JBBRVZ010000094.1:0-11140 GCA_038246445.1 Mycobacteriales bacterium | reverse complement strand
GGATAGTGCACCGCCTCGCCCGCCGTGCTTCGGATCGTGCGTCCGAGTCGCCAGCGTGTCCCGGTCCTGCGGTTGATCCCAACAATCCGGCACGCCTCGCTATTGCTCACCCCTTGCGCAATCAACCGCACGACCCGATCCTGCTTCTCCGTCACAGCACGCCCTGCATGCGTCGTACGGGACCGTCCCATCGAAAACCCTCCACCTACGGTCAGGTGTTGCGACGTTCGCTGGAATCTGCCCTGTCACAACCAGTTGGCCACCGACCTCGGCGTCGATTCGGTCGGGGGTGTCCTTTGCCGTTGAAGTCGGCCTGAGTGCGTTTCAATCCGGCCCGATGGTGGTTTGTGCCATTACAGTTTGCCCGGTGTCGGTTGGTGGATATGCGCTGTGCCGGTTATGAGCTCGACTACGCCGATGGGGCTGGAGATCTGCAGCATGGGTTGTTGTCGGCGGTCTGGGGGGTGACGTTCGAACATGTCAGTCCGGTTCGCGGCTTCCGCTGGTCGAAGGGCCTGCGGCATTGGCCGGGCTGGTGGTGGTCGTCGACGTCGAACCGGCATGTCGGCTATGAGTCGTGGCTCGAACGCGATCACGCAATGTTGATGGATTTCGATCCGGAGGTGACGGCCTTTGCGTCGCAGCCGTTCTGGTTGCATTGGCCGGGCGAGGTGCGTGGCCGCCGGCACGCGCCGGATTTCTTCGCCCGGTTGGTCGATGGCACGGGTGTGGTGATCGACGTCAGGCCCGATGATCGCATCGAGCCGGCCGACGCCGAGGCATTCGCCGCGATGGGGTCGGCGTGCTCGCTGGTGGGTTGGCAGTTCCGTCGGCTGGGGACACCGGATCCGGTCCTGACTGCCAACGTGCGTTGGCTGTCGCGGTACCGCCATCCTCGTTGTCGGGCGAGAACCGTTACGGTGGAGCGGTTGTTGGAGGTCTTCGATCGGCCGACCGGGTTGTTCGAGGGCGCCGCGGTGGTTGGGGATCGACTCGCGGTGCTGCCGGTGGTTTATCACCTGATGTGGCGGCAGGAGTTGGTGGCCGACCTGGCTTCCGAACTGCTGCAGCCTGGCACCGTGGTCCGGCGCGGGGGTCGGTAATGCGGGCGCCTGGTGGGCCGGTGGGGCTGGGTCCTGGTGATCGGGTGTGCTCGGCGGGTGCGGTTGGCACGGTGGTCGGGTTGTCCGGGTCGCTGATCATGCTGGCCGACACGAGCGGGGTGGTCACGAAGGTGGCCTTGTCGGTGTTGCAGGCTCACCCGGATTTCGCGGTGCTCGGTCGGCGGGAACGCCAATCGGTGCCGTCGGTTGCCGGGTTGGACGCGTTGCCCGCAGCGGCGGTCGAGAAGGCTCTGTGGTGGGAGCGGCACATCCTGGAACTGCTGCACGGCTTGCCGCCGGATGCCGCGCCTGATGCGTTACTGCGCAATGAATATGACCCGCAGCAGCACTCGCTGACACAGCGCGAGAGGGCCAAGGCCGTCGAGTTGGTCGCCGCCGGGCATCGGGTGACGGCCGATACGGTCAAACACCGTCGGCAGCGTTACCAGTCCCGTGGTGTGCTCGGCCTTGTCGATCACCGGGTGGACAAGAAGACACCGGTGTTCGGTCGGGTCGACACCCGGGTGGTGGAGGCCATGCGGACGGCGATCGGCGAGGCGACGGAGGAATCGTCGCGGACGGCTGGCTACATCTTGTGGCGAACGGAGCAGTTGCTCGTCGACACCCACGGGTCCGGGGTGGTCCCGGTGCCGTCCCGGCGGACCCTCTATCGGCTGTTCGACAAGCTCGCGCACGGCTTACATACCACCGGTTCGGCACGCACCCGGCAGTCGTTGGCGAACCGCCCGGACCGCCCGTTCGGTGAGTTGTCGGCGGACGCGCCGGGCGAGTTGATGCAGATCGATTCCACCCCGTTGGACGTGCTGGTGCGCCTGGACGACGGGACTGCGACCCGGGTCGACCTGACCGGGATAGTCGACGTGGCCACCCGCACGGTGACTGCTGCGGTGCTGCGGCCGACGACGAAGTCGGTCGACGCGTCGGTGTTGCTGGCCCGCACCCTCACTCCGGAACCGATGCGCCCGGGCTGGGTCGACGCGCTGGCGATGTCGAGGTCGGTGCTGCCCTACGAGCGGCTGCTCAGCATCGATCAGCGCCTGCAGCACGCCGCGGCCCGGCCGGTGATCGTCCCGGAGACGATCGTTTGCGATCACGGCAAGGTCTTCGTGTCCCGGAACTTCCGGGCATCGTGCCGGTTCCTGGGCATCAACTTCCAACCGGCCCATGAGGGAACCCCGACCGACAAACCCCATATCGAAAGGACTCTGGGCTCGGTGGCCA
Source organism: Mycobacteriales bacterium (assembly GCA_038246445.1). Lineage (GTDB taxonomy): Bacteria > Actinomycetota > Actinomycetes > Mycobacteriales > Nakamurellaceae > Nakamurella. The sequence continues at coordinate 8,795 of JBBRVZ010000094.1, read as the reverse complement.
CGTTGTTCGCGCAGTTCGTGGCCGGTTACACCGGGTCTGGCCCGGAGCGGCGTGGTCGCGGCGTCGAACACCAGCCGTTGTTCTCGATGCTGGAGCTCCAGGAACTGCTGGACGAGTGGATCATCAGCGCGTGGCAGAACCGGCCCCACGACGGGTTGCGTGACCCGGCCTCACCGGGTCGGGCGTTCACCCCGAACGAGCGCTACGCCGCGTTGGTCGAGGCCGCCGGATACCTGCCGGTCGCATTGTCCGCGCAGGACTACATCGAGCTACTGCCCGCCCGGTGGCAGGCGATCAACGCCTACGGCGTCCGGATCAATTACCGCACCTACGACGCCGAAGGGCTCAACCCGATGCGCCGACAACCGTCGGGGATCAAGGAGAAGAAGGACCTGTGGGAGATCCACCACGATCCCTACGACGTCTCCCGGATCTGGGTCCGTCACCATCACGGCGACGGCTGGGTCACCGCGTTCTGGAAACACCTGCACCGGGCCCCGACCCCGTTCGGTGAGTTGGCCTGGGACCACACCCGCCGCGGACTGCCCGGGGGGACCGAGGAAGAACTCGCCGACGCCGTCACCGCCCTGCTGACCCGCGCCAACCGCGGCCCCACCGACGGCCGGGGGCCGGCATCGAAACGAGACCGGCGAGTCGCCGCCGCGACCCGCGCCGCCAGCCCACCCGCGCCGGCCACCCCCACACCACCCGAGCAGCCACCGACAGCACCAGACACCAAGCCGGACAACGACAAAGACCAGGACGCGCCGATCGCGAAGGTCATCCCGCTGGGCATCTACGACCCGTTCACCGAAGCGCAGAAACGGTGGTGACCAGCACCGCGGCCACCGCCGAGGCGGCGGACCCCACCCGCCGGCTGCCCGGGGCCGAACCGGACGGGAACCAGCAGCTGACGACCCTGCAGGGTTGGCGAAAGTTCACCACGACCACCACGCTCGCGCCCGACCTGTTGACCGACCCCACCTGGGCGGCGCTGACCGAACCCGAACGGCTGGACTACGACGAACTGCGGCTGGACTACCACACCCGACTGGCAGCGGTCGCGACCTCCACACTGCGGCAGGTGGTGCATACCGGGCGCCGGTTGACCCTGCTGAACCGGCATGCGGTCAGCGCCCGCCGCGGACTGATCCTGTCCGGTGCCGCCGGCACCGGCAAGACGACCGCGATCACCCAGTTCGGCAAAACCCACCAGGCCATCGACGCCCAACGCCACCCCGGGATGGACGACCGGATCCCGGTCATCTACATCACCGTTCCGCCCGCCGCCACACCCAGGATGGTGGCCGCCGAGTTCGCCCGATTCTTTGGCCTGCCATTCACCACCCGAGCCAACATCACCGACATCATCGAGGCCGTCTGCGGTGTCGCCGTCGATGCCAGAGTCAGCGTCGTGTGTGTCGATGAGCTGCACAACATCTCGCTGGCCACCAAATCAGGGGCCGAGGTCTCCGACACGCTCAAGTACTTCTCCGAACGGATCCCCGCGACGTTCGTCTACGCCGGCATCGACGTCGAACGCGGTGGCCTGTTCACCGGCATCCGCGGACGCCAAATCGCCGGGCGCTTCTGTCTGATCGCCACCAGCCCGTTCCCCCGCACCACCGAATGGGAAGGACTCGTCGCCACCATGGAAAACGCGCTGCGGCTACACCGGCACATCCCAGGCGCCCTGACCGCCCTGGACCGTTACCTGCACCAGCGCACCGGCGGGATGATCGGCAGCCTGTCGCACCTCATCCGCGGCGCCGCGCTGGAGGCCATCCTGGACGGCACCGAGAAGATCACCAAAACCCTGCTCGACACCATCGACCTCGACCACGCCGCCCAGAACAACCGCACATCCACGCCATGAGCCCAGCCACCAAGGCGAACCGGCCGCTGCCGCGGCAAACCCGTCCCAGGCCGGGCGAAACGGTCGAATCCTTCATCCATCGCTTGGCCCGCACCAACCATCTGCGCCCGAGCCAGCTCCGTCGGCTGCTGCTGAATAATCCCAACACCCCCTACGGAGGGTCGATCAACCTGGACCGACTGGCCACGCTGACCGGCCGGAGCGCCACGACCCTCGCCCGGGCGTTCCAACGCCCGACACCGATCAGCGACTCCCGGCCGACATCGGCACCACCGGATTCAAACCGGTGCCATCGAAGACCCAGCGACAAGACCGAACTGTTCGCCGCGATCCGCGCAGCCGCCCACCAGGACGAGTTGTCCATCCGTGCGCTGGCCGATCGGTTCCGCGTCCACCGACGCACCATCCGCCAAGCCCTGACCGCACCCACACCCCCTGCCCGGAAAAGGCCAAACCGGACATCCAAAGCCCTGCACGGACTTCACCGGCACATCGACGCCATACGCCAGGCAGACCCCAACCTTCCAGCCGGGCACATCTGGGAGCGCCTCATCGATGAACACGACGCGACCATGTCCTACTCCACCCTCCGCGGCCACATCGCACGCCGACGTCGCACCGAGCCAAGCTGATCCGACCCACAACTCGGGCCAGATTCAATGGCACAACCGCATTCCGGCGCCGCAACGACACGCGGACCAAAGGCGACGGCCGTGCCAATCAGACACATCAGCCCAGTTCAAAGCCCTGCAACCGGGCCAACTTCAACGGCAACGGACACCTACTTACGCCGGAGCCGCGGGCCTCCAGGTGACCAGCTTTCGGATGGGACAGGAGACCTTTCGAAGCACAACGCCCCCGAGGTTTGGGGCCGAAGCCGACGGGGGTGAAGGGTGATGGTCAGCCTCGGCCTTGCGTCCACCCAGCGCCCCGGGCCGACCGAACTGGATCCTTCGACCTTCTGCTTCGGGCAGGGGACGGGATGGATCCGACTTGGCCCAGCGGTGGGGGAGCTTGAGGGTGCTGGTGGTCGACCGGGGCCGGGCCGGGCCGGACAGAATGGAGAGCGGCCCCGGCGGCCGGCGGCTGGAGCGGGGGCGCATCCGGCCCGTTGGAGACAGATCAGCTGGGGCCGGCAGCGGATACTCGAGCTGCGGCCGGGGAAGTCGGGCCGAGCCGGACAGAATGCGGCCGCCGGCTGGCCGTCTGGTCTCCCGCGGCGAAGCGGGATCCGGAACCTGTGCGTCGCCGCCGCCGGTCAACCCGTCGTCGCGCCCGGGACCCTTGAGCCGATTCCGGCTGCCACCTCCGGCAGGTCGTCGACGGTCATGTCCGGTCGGTGGCGAAGGAACCGCAGTGGGTGCCGGAACACCCCGCCCTGCATGCCGGTGTCCGCCGACACCTCGATCACGACCACGGGGTCAACCTTGGTGAGAGTGGTTCTGTCCCTGCGGTTCCCGAACCGGGTGGCGGCGATGGTGTCCGGCCACGGGTGATCGGATTCCGCCGGTGTCAGCACCGCTGCCAGCGAGCGTGACTGGTCCGCGGACAGCGGGACGCTGCGGCCCGCGACGACGAGCGTCCCGCCCCGGTACAGACCGGCGATGACGCTCTGCGGTGCGGTGACCGGGCCGGTCACGGCGCCGACCAGGACCTCGGTGCTCTCCCTGCTCTTGAACTTGATCCGGCGGCGCTGGCCCGGCTCGTACCTGGTGCCCGCGCCCTTGACGACCAGGCCCTCGACGCCCGCCGCCCCATAGTTTATCTCGGGCTCCGCTGCGTATGGCCAGTTCGAGCGACTGGATGACATGAGGCAAGTGAGCGAGGTGGGAACACTCTTGCAATCGGTACTCAGGTACGGGTTTACCGTCAAAGAATGACCGAGATGATGCCAGTGAGCGACCCGTCCTGGGCGCCTGATGCGTGCACGTTGCCCACGGTGGAGCAACCATTGCGGGTAAAGGAGTTCGATGAGCTGTTCCGCGATGCAACCACCGGGGTCCAGCGGGTCACCGCCCATCGGGCGCGCCTGTTGCTGCGCCCGGAACCGGGGATCGCGGCCCGGGCGGCCGACCTGTCGGTGCGGGAGACGCAGTGTTGCTCGTTCTTCGGATTCACCCTGTTTGCAACAGGTGGTGAGCTGACGATGGACATCACGGCGCCGACCGAGCAGGTCGATGTTCTCGACGCCCTGGTTGACCGGGCCAGGGCCGCGGCCGGTTTGGTCTCGCGGTGAGCGAGGGGCTTCGGGCCGGGCAGGTCGCGGTCGCTGCTGGCGTGAATCTGCAGACTCTGCGCTATTACCAGCGCCGGGGCCTGCTGGCAGCACCGGACCGCACTCTGGGCGGGCACCGGGTGTATTCGGGTGAGGTGGTGACGTTGTTGCGGGTGATCAAGACCGCGCAGCGGTTGGGGTTCACCCTGACCGAGGTCGCCGACCTCCTCGAGACCGGTGCGCATCATCATGGGCACCGGGTCGACGCCGGGTTGCAGGCGGGGGCAGCGGCGAAACTGGCTGAGGTGGACCAGAAGATCACCGACCTCACAGTCATTCGGGACACGTTGCGGCAAGCAATGGACGCCGGGTGCGACGACTTGATTGCCTGCGCGGGCAGTTCGTGCTGCCCGTTGCCGTTCACCGATCTCGTGCCGACCAGAAGCGATCGTGCCGACCAGCAGTGACCGCACCCGGTTCCAGCGACCCCAAGGTGCAGACCACTCCAGCAAGACCAGTCCGCCAGATAGCGTTCCCAGCGTGATCATTGCCCGGTCGGTCCTGTTGTTCGTGCTCGCTGCTTTGGCCGAGATCGGTGGTGCGTGGCTGATCTGGCAAGGGGTGCGGGAACACCGGGGCTTGTTGTTCATTGGCGCTGGCGTCGTCGCTCTCGGGTTGTATGGGTTCGTTGCGACCCTTCAACCGGACGCCAACTTCGGTCGGATCCTGGCCGCCTATGGCGGGGTTTTCGTCGCCGGATCGCTGGCTTGGGGGATGGTGGTGGACAAGTTCCGGCCGGACCGGTGGGACATTATCGGCGCCGTGGTCTGCCTCATCGGTGTTGCGGTGATCATGTATGGGCCGCGATCAACGTGACGCGAACCTCGCACCCATGCACTGTGGCTTGCTTAGTTGTGTCGCCAGACCTTCACTGCGGATAGCAGAAAGGAGCAGCACCAGCGTCGGGATGAGCACGAGCGTGGTGAGTTTGTCAAGTTCGGATGGCCCCGGCTGTTCAAGGTTGGGTGGCCCCACCTGAGTGGCGGTGCGGTCGGTCAGTCGTCGGGTTGTGGTGCTGACGTTCGGGTCAGGGTTAGGCAGCGACTTCGGAACTGGTCTGGGACTGGTTCGGTCTGGTGATCAGTGGTATTGCGACGGCGAGGACGAGCCCGGCGATCCCGGAGATGATCAGTGGTAGTTGCCCGTTCTGGTTCCAGGCCAGCCCGGCCCAGATGCCGGCGATGAGTACCCCGACCCCGGCGCTGCCCTGGTAGAGGCCTTGGGCGGTGCCCTGGTCGGTGTCCGGGACGAGCCTGGAGATCCAGGCCTTCCCGACGCCGTCGGTCAGGGCGGTGAACGCGCCGTATGCGGCCAGCAGGAGCCAGGCGGCGGTGTGGTTGGTGGTCAATCCCAAACCCAGGTAGCCGATAGAGAAGAAAACGACGCCGAGGGAGAAAACCCACGCCGCCGGCAACCGGTCCGACAGCGCGCCGGCCGGGTAGGACAGCAGTGCGTAGACCGCGTTGTACCCGACGTAGGCCAGGATCACCTGCGGTAGCGAGAACCCGATATCGGACAGCCGGAGCAGCAGCAACGCGTCGGGGAAGTTGACCAGGCTGAACACAGCCAACACCCCGACCACCCGCCAGTACCGGCGCGGCAGCCGGCCCGGCCGCCACGGATCTTTCGCGGCGGGCGGGGCGCTGCTGGTTGCGGGCCGCCGTCGGGGTTCCCGGATCGCCAGCACCAGCAGAACGCTCAGGACCGCGGGGATCACGGCGATCCAGAGCAGCGGGCGGATCTGCTGATCGAGCAACTGGTAGGCGGCCAGGCCGAGCAGGGGTCCGACGACCGCGCCCGCGGTGTCCATGGCGCGGTGGAACCCGAACGCCTTCCCGCGGTCGGCCGGTGTGACGCTGTCGGCGATCAACGCGTCCCTGGGTGCGCCGCGGATGCCCTTGCCGACGCGGTCCACCCCGCGGCCCGCCAGCACCAGCGGCCACGCGGTGGCTAACGCAATCAGGACCTTCCCGGCCGCGGCCAACCCGTACCCGGCGCCGATCAGCGGCCGCCGGGAGAACCTGTCCGACACCCGGCCGCTGATCACCTTCACGGCCGCCGCAATCCCCTCGGCGACGCCCTCCACGATGCCGACCACGGCCGCTGGGGCGCCGAGCACCGCGGTCAGGAAGATCGGCAGCACCGGGTAGAGCAGCTCACTGGCGGTGTCCTGCAGGAACGACACCGCGGAGACAACCTTGAGGTTGCGCGTCATCCACCCGTGCGCTCCCGGGTTCGGCGTTTCCGTGGCGTCCGGCAACGATGGATCATCAGGTGTCACCGCCGCATCTTCCCTTTCACGAGGTGGAGCACAACCTTGAGGTCGCCGTTTGCCGAGCGGGCCGGTCTGGGCGCCCCGGCCGGGTGGTGGCTGGCAGGCTTTTTCCGGCGGGGACGCCCCGTCGCGGCGGCCCGACCGTTGACCGGGAGTCCGACCGCCAGCACTCCGGCCCTGCGTGTGAATTCCCGCTGATCGGGGTGGCCGGGTGGTTAGGTGTGCCGCCAAACCTTGGTGGCGGATAGCAGGCGCAGCAGAACCAGCAAGGGGATGAGCACGAGGGTGGGGACGACGCCGAGCAGGAGCCCGCCGAGCAGGGTGCCAGCGATGGATCCGATGGTCATGGCGATGACGAAGGGTTTGTTGTCGCGGAGTGCTTGGAAGCTGTTGTCCCGGCTGTAGCGGGCGAACGCAACGAGCATGGTGGGCACTGAGACGACGAGAGACAGACTGCCGGCGATTTTGATGTCGACGCCGTAGAGCAACACGATGGTCGGGATCAGCAGTTCCCCGCCGGCGACGCCCATGACGGCCGCGACGACCCCGATGCCGACACCGGCCGCGACCCCGAGAACCGTCCGCGGGATCGGCGGCAGGTCCAGGGTGCCGACCTGGGCGAGGTGGGTGGTCGCGAGGGCTGCGGCGATGAAAACCAACAGCACGGCGATGACCTTGTAGAGGGTCGCCGATCGCATCTTGGTGGCCCAGGTCGCGCCGATCCAGGCGCCGATCGGGCTGCCCGCCAACAGATTCACCACCACGTACCAATACGGGGCGAGCTCGCTGAAGGGGTCGGAGATCAGCCGGGGGGGGTAGCGCGGTGAGCACCACGATCAGGCTCTTGGCCTTGTTCAGGATCACCGCCTGCAGGGCCAGGAACCCGAACACTTCGATCAGCAGCGGCAACCGGAACTCGGCACCACCCAGGCCGATCATCCCGCCCAGGATCCCGATCCCAGCACCGGTGAGGAACGCCAATGGCAACGACCGCCGGATCGGACCCGCGGTCGCGACTGGGTGGCTCTCGGGCAGGGACGCTGTCATGGCGGTCAGGATAAGGTCGCGTCGACCGCGTTGTTCTTGATCATCTGCCGTAGTGCGCGGCGGGCGGCATCCAGATCGTCCTGCAACCGGCTGACCTGGTCGGTGAGGTCCTCCTTGGCCTGCCGGGCCTGGGTGAGTTCCTGGCCCAGGGTGGCGATCCGCTCGACCAACGGGGCGGCACTGAGGTTGGTGAGCTGCCGGCCGAGGGTGTCCTGGAGGTGTCCGCGAAGTTCGTCTCGTTCCGCGCGTAGCCGGCGGATCTCCTGCCGGGCGAGTTCCAGATCGGTCCGCCCTGCCACGGCGGATTCCGGCGGCTCTTGGCGCTCCTCGCTTCTGGTGTGCTGGGCGATCGCGGTGTCGATCTGCTCCCGGACGCCGGGGGCGTAGACGAGCCAGGTCGAGACTGCTGCCCGGCAGGCCACCGACGCGAAGCTGATGTGTTCACCGGCGGTCAGCATGCAGCCCAGTGCTGCGGCGACCCGGTCGCGCTTGGCGCGGCTGTCCCGCCGGCGTGAATCGCGCAGCGCCCGAGCGCGTTTCGCGGCTGGGGTCGGAGGCGTCGGGGTTGCCGGTTCGGGCTCGACCGTGGTCATGAGGTAGTCCGGGATGTGACGGCGGTGATGGGCAGTTCGATCTGGCCGATCCCGGCCCTGACTTTGCGGAGCACCGCAGCGGCCTGCTCGACCTCGTCGCGTTCCTCGCGGTCGTAGCTGGCGAGCTTGGTGCGCATGCTGTCCAGGACGTGCTGGTAGGAGGTGATCTGATCGGTTAGGTTCCGCAGCACAAAGTCGTCCACCTCCATTGCGGTGGCCGTTTCCCGGTCCGCCCGGAGGGCTTGAACATGGTCCTCGATGGCGGGGATGTAAGAGGGGTCGGCCCGGTAGAACCCGCAGCCGGAGCATTGGAACCGGATCGGGCAGGCACCGCCACCGGCCCTCACATTTGACGGTTCGATGCAGTTGCCGAATGGCGCGGCGACCGAGCGGAGCTCGTAGGCCGTCTGGACGGCGCCGGCGCAGAGTCGCCGGTGCGATCGATGACCTGGCTGTGCAGGGTGCGGACTGCGTCGCGTTTGCGTTTCTGGGTGACCCGGTAGTAGCCCTGGGTCGTTGATGTCTGTTGGTGGTCCATCAGGCCCCGCAGCACGTCGATCGGGACCCCGGCGTCGGCGTGGCGCTGCCCGTAGCTTATCTCCCCTGGATCCGGAGTATGGCCTGCTCGGAAGGTATTTTCGGTGTCGAGGCACGTGAGGAACGTGAGTCACTGGGATGAGCGACGCGGCTGGAGTGCCCGGTCAGCTCTTCCCGGTGTCATCGGTTGGT
>JBBRVZ010000093.1:0-11647 GCA_038246445.1 Mycobacteriales bacterium | reverse complement strand
CCCGCCAAGGACCCTCACGAAACCCGGAAAAGCACTGAGAATCCCCCAGAAACTGTCACCGGCCGTCGACCCAGCCCCGACCAGCGGCCCACACGGCCCCGGCGCACCCAACACACCGGGATAGTTCAGCGCCCTCCTAGGACTGTCCTTCGCCATCGCGGACGCCCGATCAGGCCTGGCGGTGGGGGCGATCGGGCTCTGGCTGCACAATCTGTCGGCCGGTCGGGCGACGGTGGGCTACTGCGTTGCACCATCCCGCCGAGGTCGCGGCATTGCGAGCAACGCACTGCTGGCGCTGACAGCTTTCGCGTGGACGATCCAAGAGCTGCATCGGATCGAGTTGTACATCGAACCATGGAACACCGGTTCCCTGCACGTCGCGCAAACAGCCGGATACCAGCGAGAGGGCCTGCTGCGCAGCCACAACGAGTTCGGCGGAACCCGCCGCGACATGCTGCTGTACGCCAGGTTGCGCCCACAGTCGCCAGCCTGAGCGTGCGAGTACGAGCCCAGCTCAAGGCTGTAGCCGGGCCTGGACATCGCGATGCTGCCGCCGCGGACCTGGGGTCTGCGCCGCCGACAGCTCCATGTTCTGGTGCGTCGGTGGAGTGATCCACGAGCGGACCAACGATCAGATGTGCCTGGCGCGACTGGTGTAGTCCGGCTACGGGCTCAGGTCCACCCGATAAACCCGTTCGGCATCCGGATGCGTCACGACCAGGTCGCCTCCGACCACCGCCGCGTCGACGTTGCCGTCGCCGACCGCGGAGGCGTCGTCGAGGGTCTGCGTGTACAGCAGTCCTTGCCGCTGCGCGTCGATGACGGCGAGCGTCGGCCCGGACTGGCCGATGGCAAAGACGCGCCGGCCGTCGGTGGTGACCGCGTCCGCGTCGTCCAACGGGACCCGGGCGACCTCCGTCAGGGATGTGCGGTCAAGACCGACCACGACGTCATCCAGGGTGCAGGACACCCACACCACGCCCCTTGCCTCGGCCACTCCTTGGACGCCGCGACAGATCCCGGGGCGGTTCACACGGAGCTTGCGGTCACGACGCCCAACTCCGGTGACGGCTCCCGTGCCGTAGGTGGTGACCCACACGTCCTCGGCACCGAGGGCGGCCAGGCGCGGGGCAGTCCCAACATCCACCCGGCCCAGCCGACGACCGGTCTTGGCGTCGAACGAGAGAAGAGCATCGTCCGCTTGGTCGACCACCCACAGAATGTCCCCATCCAGTACCAGACCCTCCGGTTCAGCACCCATGGGGAGTTCGATCTGGCGGATGATCTGGCCGTCACGACCGACGAGTACGACGGCACCATCGCCGAACACACTGACCCAGGCACCTTCCGGTGCGGCAGCCAAGCGCAACGGGATGCGACCGACCGCAGTGGTGCCGCCCGGCCTGGCGACGGCACCATCGCCCGACAGGGCGTACCACGCCTGCCCGTCCACCCCGACCACGCCGATGGGTCGCCCCTGGACCGGGTCCGAAGTCACCGGTGTCGGGAGCCGCGACGTCACCGGCGGCGCCGAGACAGCGGCCGACGAACTCACCGGTGGGGCCGTGGTCGGGCCTGGACCATCAGCGGCGCACCCTACTAACAGCAGCGAACAGCACGCCAGCATGGCGCATGCCGCGATCTCTCGGTGCGGGCGGCCCCGCGTCGCCCTCATCGTCCCGGGCTCGTTGGCGTGCAGGGGTTGTCACGGGTTTCAAGCGATGTCGCTGTCCACGAGACCGAGCAGCTGCGCATAGCCGTGACGGTAGTCAGGCTTGTCGCCGGTGTCCTGACGAGCCTGCTGACGGCGGGCGTGACGAACTTGCGGCCCGATCACTCTCGGCCCGATCACTCGCAGCTCTATGAAGGGGCAGCGATGAAGTCGATCAGCTGCTCCACCGCGGTGATCAGCGGCGTGTCCAGATCCCGGTAGCTGCGGACGGCTCCGTTCACCCTGCCCCACATCAGCCGGGTGTCGGGCATGCCGAGCGCTGCGCACACTCCGGTCTTCCAGTCCACTCCCCTCGGTACCTGTGGCCAGGCCGGGATGCCGACGGCCGCGGGCCGGACTGCCTGCCAGATGTCCACGTAGGGATGGCCGGTGATGAGCACCGCCTGTCCGTACCGTGCCAGCACGCCGGCGGCGATCCGGCTCTCTTTGGAGCCCGGCACGAGATGGTCAACCAGGACCCCCAACCGGCGATCGTGGCCCGGCCGGAAGGCCCGCACGGCCGATGACAGGTTGTCCAGACCGTCGATCGGTTCCACGACAATGCCTTCCACCCGCAGGTCGTGACCCCAGACCCGCTCCACCAGCGCGGCGTCATGAATACCTTCCACCCAGATACGTGCCGCGCGTGCGGTTCTCGCCCGCAGACCGGTGACCAGCCGGGACCCGGACGCGGAACGGGCCGGCCCGGTCGCCACCACGGGCCGGACGAGGGTCACCTGTTGGCCGTCGACGAGGAACGCACCGCGCGCCAGCGGGAACAGCCGACGGCGGCCCGCCCTGTCCTCGAGGGTCACGGCACTGGAGGAACAGGCCACCGCGGCGCCGCAGAAGCCCGACAGCGGGTCCTCCGCGACGACGTCCGGCGTCGCCGGGATCTCCGGGATCCGCCTGCCAGCACGTCCGCCGGCGAGCACGTCCGATCCGTAACGATCGATGTGAGGGGGCGGTTGCTGACCGGAAGTGGGCACGGCGAAGGACGTTACGCGTGGGAAGCGGCCGTCGGCCGCAACCACGCCAGCCGCGGCACACCTCGTCGTTCCAGGGGCGTCGTTCCAGGGCATTGTGGAGCGACGTGGACAACACCGCGGCTGCCAGTGCTGTGACGTACGGTGGCCCTCATGTCTTTGCCCGGCACCCTGCGCGCCGCCACCACGCTCGCCCTCTGGGCGGCCTCCTGGCAGGGCGGCGCCAGCGCTGACGACGTGCTGACCGGCATCGATGACTCCGGTCACCGGGCGGGCGTCCGTGCCGCCACGGCCGACATCGCCGGTACCACCGGACTACCGGGTCCCGGGTCCCCCAGCAGCGGCTCGGCCAGCCTGTTGCCGCTGCTCCGGGCCGGCGGCCCACCCCAATTGCTGCTGCCCTACCCCGGTGACATGCGCGGCCTGCCGATCGGCGGCGAACTGACGGTCGCGGGGCTGGACGCCGGCGCGGTCGTCGTGATGACCGGCAACGATCTCGGCCTGGTTCCCAGTGGCGGCCAATGGCGGGTCTTCGGCTGCCGGAACCGGCATCCAGCGCTCGGTCTCGGACAGGCGCACGAGATGCTCGACGCCGCAGTCGGCAGGGCAACCCGGTCGTTGACGGCACTCGACGTCGCCCGCGGCTCGGACACCGCGCGGGAACAGGTGCGCCTGGTCATGCTGGAAGAGGCTGTGACGTGCCCGCCCGGTACGCCGGCGGCGGCCTCGGCACTGCTGGCCACCTGCATCTCGCTGCACGCACTGCTGGCGGTCGCCAACAGTCAGGACACCGCTGCGGTCACCAGCTACGAGATGGCTGCGGTGGACGACGTGCTGCGGCCGCTCGCCATCGCCATCAGGGAGAGCAGGCGCGCCGCGGTGGGTGCCGCGGTCGCCGCACTGAGGGAGCCGCGAAACGGCGCCCTGCATGGCGTCCGCAGCCGTCCGTCGAGCCGGGATCAGAGATCGTCCGCAGACCCACGATCGGCCCGACCGGGCCACCACTGAGCTGAGTGGGTACGGGCCTGTTGCCCGATGTTGCCGCCTATTCGGCGTCCGCAGCAGCAATCTCCCGGGTAGAAAAGCCGAGGGCGTGGAAGCCGCCGTCGACCATCACCATCGATCCGCTGGTGGCCGGGAACAGGTCCGACAGCAGCGCCACTGCCGCCCGTGCGACCGGGGTCGGGTCGGAGGTGTCCCAGCCCAGCGGGGCACGGTCGGTCCAGCCTTTCTCCAGGTCGGTGAAGCCTGGGATCGACTTCGCCGCTATGGTCCTGATCGGCCCCGCGCAGACCAGATTCACCCTGATCCCCCGCGGCCCGAGATCCCTTGCGAGGTAACGCGTCACCGACTCCAGCGCGGCCTTCGCAACGCCCATCCAGTCGTACGCCGGCCAGGCCTGCCTGGCGTCGAAGTCGAGCCCGACGATGCTGCCGCCGCTCGTCATCAGCGGCAGCGCGGCAACGGCAAGTGACTTGAGCGAAAAGGCTGACGTGTGCACGGTGGTGGCGACGTCCTCCCACGGGCAGTCCAGGAAGTCCCCGCCGAGCGCCATGGCCGGCGCGAACCCGATGGAATGCAGCACGCCGTCGAGCCGCTGCACGTGCTCCCCCACCCGATCGGCCAGGCTGTCCAGCTGGGCCTTGTCGGTCACGTCCAACTCCACCACGGGCGCGGCCTCCGGGAGCCGCTTGGCGATCCGTTCGACGAGGGACAGCCGGCCGTATCCGGTCAGGACGACGTTGGCTCCCTGCTGCTGCGCAAGGCGAGCGGTATGGAAGGCCATCGACGCCTCGGTGATGACGCCGGTGATGAGCAGGTTCTTGCCGGCGAGCAGTCCGCTGCCGAGCTGGTCGGTCATGTGCTGGTCCTTCTCTGACGGGGGTGCTGGGATTACTGGGGGTCGGGAAAGAGCTCAGTGATGTGGATGGGACCGGTCAATGCCCCATCCCGAGGCCGCCGTCCACCGGCAGTACCGCGCCGGTGATGTACGCGGCGGCATCGGAGGCGAGAAAGACGACAGCAGCGGCGATCTCACCGGGTTCGGCGTACCGGCGCAGCGGCACCTGGCCGATGATCTCCGCCCGCCTGGCTTCCGGCAGAGCGCGGGTCATGTCTGTGTCGACGAAGCCCGGGGCGATGACGTTGGCGGTGATGTTGCGCGAGCCGAGCTCACGGGCGATGGATCTGGCCAGGCCCACCAGTCCCGCCTTCGACGATGCGTAGTTCGCCTGACCGGCGCTGCCGGAGAGCCCGACGACGGAGGAGATAAAGATCATCCGGCCCCAGCGCTTGCGCAGCATTCCGCCGGCGGCCCGCTTGGCTACCCGGTAGGAGCCGGTGAGGTTCGCGTCGATCACGGAACTGAACGCGTCCTCGCCCATCCGCAACAGCAGCGTGTCATCGGTGATGCCGGCGTTGGCCACCAGCACCTCCACCGGACCCTGGACCTTCTCCACCTGGCTGAACGCGTCATCCACGCTCGCGGCGTCCGTGACATCGCAGATCACCCCCGCCAGACCCTCGGGTGGTTCGCCGGATCGATGCGTCACCGTCACCCGGTGACCGGCTGCGGTCAGAGCGCGTGCGATTGCCAGGCCGATGCCGCGGTTCCCGCCGGTGACCAGCACCGATCGTCCTGATGCAGCCTGTACTGGCTCGGTCACGTTGCGTCCTCCGGGGTCACTGAGCTTCGGATTGATCGAGCTTCGGATTCACCGAACTTCTGCTGCACCGATCCGGCGGCCGGGGCGGCTGCTGACCGCACGATCCGCCGACCGACCGGCACACCGGTATCCCGATGCGGGAACGACCCTATCGGCAGCAGCCAGGAACGGCCGTCAACCCACCTCGGCTGCCGTGCTGGGGGCGCCCTCCGCGTGATCGCTACGGGATCCGCGAGGTCAACGCGAGCGCTGCGGCGGAGCCGAGCAACACCAAGGCGGTCCCGGCGATCAGCCACGGCCGGGACACGTCCCGCTGCTTGATCTCGTAACCGATCTGCTCGCCCAGTTGCGCGTACACCGACTTGAGTTCCTCGGTGGTGGCCGCGGTGTGGAAATCGCCCGACGAGACCTGCGCGATCTGCTGCATCGCCTCGGTATCCAGCGGGACCGGGATGGTTTCGTCGTTGACGGTGATCGACCCGTTGGCGGTGCCGAACGCGATGACCGATACCGGCACCTTCGCGTCCGCGGCCCGCTGCGCCGCATCCTGTTCGGTTCGCCCGACGGTCCGCTTGCCGTCGGTCATCAGCACGATCCGGGCGGGTGGCGCGGCGGGGTCACTGCCGTCGGCGGGACCGGGCAGGGACTTCGAGAACAGCGCGATGGTCTGCAAACTGGAGATGATCGCCTCACCGGTTGCCGTTCGCTCGTCCAGGGTCAGGCCGGCGATGGCCTGCTTGGCCGCGGCGCGGTCGGTGGTGGGGCTGATCAGCACGGTGGCGATACCGGCGAACGAGACGATGCCGAGATTGACACCCGGCGTCAGATCGTCGACGAACTGCGTCGCGGCGTCCTGCGCGGCGGCCAGCCGGTTCGGTGCGACATCGGTCGCTTCCATCGACAGGGACACGTCGATGGCCAGCATGACAGTGGCCCTGTTCCGCGGCTCCTTGGTGTCGGCCGTGGGACCGGCGAGGGCCACCGTCAGCAGAACGAGGCCGATGAGCACCAGTGCGGTGGGGACGTGACGCCAGCGTCCCGGCCGGCGGGGGGCCACCCTTTCCAGCAGTTCGAGGTTGGCGAACCGCAGGGTGTGCCGTTGTCTTCGCCGCTGCGCCAGCAGGTAGCCGACGCCGAGCGCGAGCACCAGCAGGCCGGCGGCGAACCAGTAGGGCTGGGCGACGTTCACCAGGCCTCCCCCGCCCGTGCGGCGCCCGGGCCGGCGGCGGCCGTGGCGGCCCCGGTCCAGCCCCGCTTGCGGGACATCACGAACCGCATGACGTCCGCCACCCAGTCCCGGTCGGTGCGCAGGACGAGATGAGCCGCTCCCGCCCGTCGCAGGCCGACCGCGACCTGATCCCGGTGTTCGGCTGCGGCGCGGGCGAACGCCGTCCGCAGCTCCAGTGTGGTCGAGACCTCCTTCGTCCGGCCGGATTCAGGGTCCACCAGGGTGACCAGGCCGACGGCGGGGAGTTCCTCGTCGCGCGGATCGAGCACCTCGACGGCGAGCAGGTCGTGCCGTGCGGACAACGCGCGGAGCGGCCGCTGCCACGTCATCGGCCCGATGAAATCGGACATGATCACGGCCAGCCCGCGGCGGCGGGGTGGGCGGCGCAGCTGTTCCAACGCGGCCGCAAGATCGCCGCGATCGCCGGGACCGGAGCGCGGGGTGGACGCCAGCTCGCGCAGCAGGTGCTGCAGGTACGGCCTGCCGCCCCGCGCCGGGATCCTGCTGACGCCGTCGCCGGTCGCGACGACGGCCCCGATCCTGTTCCCGCCGCCGCGGGTCAGGTGCCCGAAGGCCGCCGCGGCGGCCACCACCAGATCCCGTTTTTCGCAGCCGGTGGTGCCGAAGTCCAACGACGCCGAAAGATCTGCCACCAGCCACGTTTCGAGCTCACGGTCGGCCACCGTTTGCCGGATGTGCGGTTCTGTGGTCCGGGCGGTGACGGACCAATCCATCCGCCGGACATCGTCACCGGGGTGGTACGGCCGGGCGTCACCCGGTTCCGTCCCCGGCCCGGGCACCAGACCCAGGTGATTGCCCTGCAGCAACCCGTCGAGCCGACGCCGGACGGTGAGTTCCAGCGTCGCCAGAGCGGCGTCCAGCCGGGCCGGATCGGCGGTGCTGGGCGGCGACCCGGGGTGGGCCCGCACCATCAGGCGGCCCCGGGATGGGTGTACGGGCTGACCTGCGGCAGCGGTATGGCCTGCAGCAACCGGCCGAGGATCACCTCGACCGGAACTCCGTCGGCCAGCGCGTCGTAGGACAGCACCAGCCGGTGCCGCAGCACGTCGGCAGCCACGTCGAGAACGTCCTGCGGCACGACGAAATCCCGTCCGCGAACCAGCGCCAGGGCGCGGGCGGCGGCGATGATGCCGAGCGATGCCCGGGGGGACGCGCCGTAGGACAGCCAGCCCGCGACGTCGGTCAGCCCGTGCTCGGCCGGCGTCCGGCTGGCGAAGACCAATCGCACGACGTAGTCGACCAAGGCGTGATGAACGAACACGTTCGAGGCCACCTGCTGCAGCCGGGCAAGTTCCTCGATCGGCAGGACCTGGTTCGCGACCGGCGGGACGACGCCCATCCGGTAGACGATCTCGCGTTCCTCATCGGGTTCGGGATAGCCCACCAGCAGCTTGAACAGGAAGCGGTCCCGCTGCGCCTCGGGTAACGGGTACACGCCCTCGTTCTCGATCGGGTTCTGGGTCGCCATCACCAGGAACGGATCCGGCATCGGGAAGGTCTTGCCGCCGATGGACACGTGCCGCTCAGCCATCACCTCCAGCAGAGCCGACTGGACCTTGGCCGGTGCCCGGTTGATCTCGTCGGTGAGCACGAAGTTCGCCACGACCGGACCGAGTTCGATGTCGAATTGTTCGCGGCCGACGCGGTAGATGCGGGTGCCGAGCAGATCTGACGGCACCAGGTCCGGGGTGAACTGGATACGCGAGAATGTCCCGCCGACCACTCTGGCGAAGGTCTCCACGGCCAACGTCTTGGCCACACCGGGGACGCCCTCGATCAGCAGGTGCCCGCGGGCGAGCAGCCCGACGAGCATCCGCTCGACCAGCCGGTCCTGACCGACGATGACGCGTTTGACCTCGAACACCGTGCGTTCCAGCAGCGCGGCATCGGTCGCCGGTGTGTGCCGGACCGGGATCCGGCCGCTCGGAGCTCCTGCGGTGGGTTCCCCGCTGTGCACCTCTGAGCTCACATTTCCTCCTCGTTCCGGCCGGGCGGGGCCGCTCACCGTCATGCGCAGGTCGTCCTTGCCTGCTGCGATCCGCACTGCTCACACGTCGTCACCCGGTGTCCGATCCGACCGGTCCCCGACGGACACCGAAGCAGGGCAACGTGAGAATCCCGCCGGAGCCGGGCGAAACGAGGTTCCGTATGCCCCCGAGGTTCATTGTTCCTGCTCTGCCGGTGCGGCGGTTCGCGCGGAAGCTCCGCGGGCCATCGGCACGGTCTCACGGCGCGTGGTTGCGCCACTGCTCCCAGTCGGTGACCGTGTCGACGTCGGCGGTCTCGGCCGGCGATCCGGTGACCTCGCGAACAGCAATCGGCGCCAGGAGTTCGCGCAGCGGCCGGCCGGTCCAATCAGGTCGCAGACCCGCAGCGGACGTCAGCGCTCCGAGCCGCCAGACACCGGTGAGGTACTGCCGCCGGCCGATGTCGTCGACAAGTACGGCGCCGCCGGGTGCCGATGCAGCGGCGGTGCAGAGCCGTATCATCGTCCCGCGGTCGATGCCCGGAAGATCGGCGGCGAGCACCGCGATCAGGGCGTGCGGAGGCAACTCGGGCAGCAACTCGGGCAGCGCCGCCAGGCCGGCGGCAACGGCTGCGGCCGGTCCCCCGCCAACCGGATCCTCGACAACCGATCGCACACCGGCTGGCAAGCCGGGCCTCTCGCCCACCACGACCGTCGGCCCGTCGCCCACCGCGGTCAGCGCAATCTGCAGCAGCGTGCGGCCACCCAGCCGCAGGGCGGGCTTGTCCCGCCCGCCCATCCGCGTGCCGCGTCCGCCGGCCACGATCACCGCAGCGGACGGCATCGTGGCATCAACGCTGTCACGGGTCGGGGAACCGGTCACCGGAGAAGAATGATCATTGCGCTCACCCACCCGGGCGGGAGGCCCCTATGAACCCGTCCCACCGCATCGGCGAGATACGCACGTAGGAGCCGGAGTTGGGCGCCTCGATCATCTGGTCGTTTCCGATGTAGATGGCCACGTGATGGATGGTGCCGGGGTCGGAGGTGTTGTAGGCGAAGAAGACCAGATCGCCGGGTTGCAGGTTGTCCTGCGAGACCTGGGGTTGTCCGGAGTACTGGTATCCCGAGTAGTGCGGCAGGTATACACCCACCTGCGCCCAGGCGTACAGCGCCAGCCCCGAGCAGTCGAACCCGACCTTCATGTAGTCGCCGTAACTGTCGGCGACGTCGCCGTCCCGGATGCCCAACGTCGGGCCCGAGGAGTCGCCGCCGCCCCACGCGTAGGTGGTCCCCAGATAGGCCATCGCGGCATCGACCACGCTCTGGCCGGTGCCGGTGCCGGTGCCGGTGCCGGTGCCGGTGCCGGTGCCGGTGCCGGTGCCGGTGCCGGTGCCGGACCCGGACCCGGAACCGGAACTGGACCCGGGGCCCGGCCCGGGGTCATAGCTCGGCGCTGCCGGCACCAGGTCCACCACCGCGACGGCGGACGTGCCCTCGCAGGCGATTCCGTTGCCGTTGGGGTCCAGGGCGGAGCGGTAACCCGGCTCCCCACGGGAGATCGGCGCGGTCCCGGCCGCGCGCGCGTCGTCGCAGGTGGCGTAATAGGTGACCTCGGCAGGCTGCACCGGGGCTGGAGCGGGCGCAGCCGGGGCGGGTGGGGCGGGTGGCGGGTCTGCCGGGGCGGGTGGCGGGTCTGCGGCGGCCGCAGTGCCCTCGCAGGCGGTCCCGTTGTTATTCGGGTCAAGCGCCGAGCGGTACCCGGACTCCCCACGGGAGATCGGTCCACGCCCCGCGGCACGTGCGGCATCACAGCTGTCGTAGTACGGCTCGTCGGCCCGCGCCGCCTGCGCCTCCTGCGCGGCGCGCGCCACCTGGTTGCTGGCCTCGCGCTCCGCAGAAGCGCGTTCGGCTGCCGCCTCGACCATCGCCGCCTGCCGCACGGCCTCGGCCTCGCGTGCGGCCTGATCCGCGGCCGCCTGCCGGGCAGCGGCCTGAGCGGCCGCTGCCCGCTGAGCCGCCTGCGCGGCCGCTGCTCGGGCCGCCCGGTCGGCTGCGAGTCGGGCCGCCTCGACGGCAGCCTTCCGTGCCGCCTGGTCCTCGGCCGTCTTCTGGGCCAGCCACTGGTTGTACTGCTGACGCTGGTTCTGCAGGCCGGCAACGGTTGCCAGTGCCGCCCCGTAGGCGGCCTGCTGCTGATCACGCTGCGTCTGCAGGGCGGCAAGCTGCTCCTGACCGGCCTGCAACGAGTCCCGCGCCTGCTGGCGGGCTGAGTCGGCGGAGCTCTTGGCCGCATCAGCTTTTTCCCGCGCGGCTTTCGCGGCGTCCAGCGCAGCGCGCGCCGCGGAATCCAGGTTCGCCTGATGCGTCCGGGTGGCCTCGAGACTGCCGATGACGTTCAACTGCGACCCGGACATCTGCCGGAGAAGCTCTTCCCGCTCGAGCAGTTCGCCTGCGCTGGTGGTGCCGACGAAAGCCGAGACGGAACCGAGAACGGATCCCTGGCGAAAGGATGCGGCAGCGAATGCGGCGGCCTTCTGCTTGGCTTCGGTCACGGCTTTGCCCGCCGCATCGGCATCCGCTTGCGCCTGGGTCGCGGCCGACGCGGCCGAGGCCGCATCGGATTGCGCGACCTGCAGATCGACGGCGGCTTTGTTCGCCAGTTCGGCCTTGAGTTCCATGTCGTTCTTGAGGCGATGGATGTCGCCGTCGGTCTTGCTGACGAGTCCGGCCAGCCGTCCCACCTCAGCCGCCGTTGCCGCTGCCTGCTGCTGGCTGTCCTGGATCTGCTCGTCGGACGGATTGTCCGGCGGCGGCGGAACGGCTCCAGCCGGTACTGCGGTCCCGACAACGAGTACGCCCGCCAGGACGGTCGCCAGCAGGCCGGCAGCCCATCGCATGCCCCGCCCGCGTGTCTTGCGGCCGACGAACGGCGCCGGGTGCTGTGCTGAACGAGGCACTGGACGGGGTGCTGAGCGGGGTCGGACAGTGAACGGCACTCGTGGCTCCTCCCCCGCGAACGAACGCGGACAGTCGGTATAAGCGGCGCAAACCACATGCCTGGAAGCT
>JBBRVZ010000092.1:0-11765 GCA_038246445.1 Mycobacteriales bacterium | reverse complement strand
CCTTCGTGGTGGGCATTCGGCCTGAAGAACCTTCATGATCATCACCGGGGCCATGCCCACCCCGCAAACCGCCCCCACCGGCGTGTCGCGGCCCATCACCGCAGGTCAACGAATTACAACCCGACTATGCCGGGGCCCTGGGTCCGAATCGACCAAGGCGTCGCCCCAGGGGATGGCACGGAGTACACACTCGCCCCAAGCGGGGACTATCAGCAATGGACAGGATCAGTGACTTCTCGGGTGCACTCTTTCCGAGTATGGGATAGCATGGTCATCATTCTAATGACGACGGCCAATAATAGCTCGGGCAAAGCTCAGATGTTCTTTACAAACTACGTCGTCGACGGCAAGCAGATTAACGAGGGTGCCGGTTCCGACGAAACTCTGCCCACTGTTTCACGCACGACAGGCTCTGTGTTCCAGGGCGCAACGGGTGGAGGCAAGGCCTACGGCACATTGCTCGCTATCGGTGGCGGCGGCGGCAACCTTGACATCATCATCGATGTGCCTCCACTTGGCTAAACCATGCAGTTGAAATCTAAGACCGTGCTCGACCAGTGCCAATCAATGCCTTTGCAGACCCCACCTGACATGCCCAGGTCGATCCGCCTGACGTCAGGTTGGGGTGTACCCCACCCACACACAGGGATGAGGATCGGCCGTTTGTACCGGGCTCCGCTCCCGCCGTGGGTAAGCGACGTTCAGAACAGTGCTCTGCCCGACACCAGCCCGCAACAACGTCAGGAGATCCGAATCAATTCCATCACGCACCTGACCTGTCATTCCGGCGACCGATATCGCCTGGGTGGAAAATGGGTGGGTGTGCATTCCAGGGAGGACGGACAAAACAGGATTCTGACGCACGCGCTCGCTGGCAACAATCCACGGTTCCCGCAGACAACTGCTGTGCCCTCCACCACCAAACTCGCTTACAGGCTCACCGGCACCACAGACGCCGCGGGGTTGCCCGGAACAAACCCGAAAAGGGTCCCTCACCAGCGCAAACAGCACCATGTTCTGGCCCCCACCACCCGAACAGCAGCCTGATACGACCATTTTCCCGGCCAACGGCGGAGCGAAGCTCCCCCGAAAAACTCGCTTGTAGATTGACGTGGACCACCGCGAGGTTGGCTTTGTCGCGTGATGCCCGCACCCCGATCCTTCCTCGGCCACCTGCAGGACACGCTCCCCACAAGATCAACGAAACACCATGAGGCCCGGGCGTTCCCCGAGCGAGCGACCTGCGCTGCGCAGCACTCCCGCAATTGGTGATAAGAAATTTCGGCCGAATCTGCATCAGGCTCCGATGTCCGCACTCCCATAGTGCAGCCGCAATCATGAGGCGCAGATGTGGGGGATCAGCATGGGAATGGTGCACGCCGTTGTGCCCGAACGACGCCTGGTGGCCGGCGATGTATCGCCGTCCAACGCCAGCTTGAGCCTGGTGCTGCAGCTGCTGCTCGCCGGCTCCGGGTGGTCGGTCAGCGTGGACGAGGCATGGGCACACGCCCAACCGCCGGTGCGCTCGGCTCGAACCCAAGGCTGGAAGCTGCATGTGTCGGGGACGGTCCGCTCGGCCACCCAGGTCCTAACCACCTGCGCCCCAATCCTTATCGGCGTCGATTGCCAGTTCAAGGTCGCCCGAGACCTCACCCATGTCGAGTGGCTGACCCACGCGAACTGTCCCCGCGGCAACGCCGGCAAGGTACTCACCGTGTACCCCGCCGACGACGAGCAGGCGGTGGCGCTGGCGCACCGGCTGGATGTCGCGACCCGGGACCTGGAGGGCCCCCGCGTGCTGTCCGACCGTCAGCTCCGACCCGGCAGCCTGGTGCACTATCGCTTCGGCGCCTTCACCGGCGTCCCGTTCGTGAGCCACGACGGCGAGGTTTCGGCCGCGCTGGTCGACCCCGACGGCGACATCGTCCCGGACCGCCGGGAGGCCGGACTGTTCGCCCCGAGCTGGGCGACCGTGCCGTTCCGGCACGATCCCACGCCGCGGAAAGCCGGCCCGGTGCTGCTGGACGGCCGGTACGCAGTCCGCGAGGCAATCCGGCACGCCAACCGCGGCGGCGTGTTCCGCGCAACCGATCAGGTCACCGGTCGGGCCGTCGTGCTCAAGCAGGCCCGCGCCCACGTCGGCGCGGACAACAACGGTGTCGACGTGCGCGATCGGCTGCGGAACGAGGCCCGGGTGCTCGCGGCATTGGCCGACACCGGGGTGACGCCGGAGCTGTTCGGCGTCTTCGAGCAGGACGGCGATCTCTTCCTGGCCGAGGCGGACCTCGGCGGCGGCAGCCTGCGAGCCTGGGTGACCGCCGGAATGTCCGACGGTGTGGTCCTCCGACCGCCGGCCGAGACGGCGCGGCTGATGCATGCGCTCGCGTTGGCGGTCAAGCGATGTCACGACGCCGGCGTGGTGCTGCGCGACCTGAGCCCCAACAACGTCGTGGTGACCGACGACCAACGAGCGATGCTGGTAGACCTGGAATTCGCCACGTTCCCTGACGACGCCGCGGCGGCCGGCATCCGCAGCGGCACCCCCGCCTACAGCTCCCCCGAGCAATTCAAAGGCGCGGCTCCAGAGCCTGCAGCCGACAGTCACGCGCTCGGCGCGACGCTGCTCTATGCCTTCACCGGGGAGGACCCGTACCTGCAGACCGGCCATTCGTTGGCCGCCTGGACCGGCCACGGACTGCGGCCGCATGCCGTGCCGGGTCCGCTCGTCGATCTCGCGATGCGGCTCTGCGCCGCCGACCCGCGGGACCGGGCGAGCATTGCCGATGCCGTCACCGCGCTGGCCTACCCGCAGCCGGCCCGGCCGACGCTGACCGCCACCCGCGCGGTCCAGCTGACCTTCGAGGACGTCCGGCCGATTCCGGACGAGACGGTCGACCAGGCGATCGAGGCGCTCACCGCGCGGTTACTCCTGGACGTCCGGCCCGAGCGGATCAGGGT
Organism: Mycobacteriales bacterium; assembly: GCA_038246445.1. Classification (GTDB taxonomy): domain Bacteria; phylum Actinomycetota; class Actinomycetes; order Mycobacteriales; family Nakamurellaceae; genus Nakamurella. Next base: position 8,807 of record JBBRVZ010000092.1, on the reverse strand, counting down.
CGCCCGCCGGTCGACCTTCGGTGAGAGCACGCTCGCCGCCAACGTCCAGCACGGTGCCGCCGGAGTGATGGGAGTGATGGTGCAGGCCTGGTATGCGCGCGGCGGCGACGACCTCCTCGCACGCATCCGCGAGGTGGCGTCCTGGCTCGACTCAGCACTCGCGAACCGCGCCCCATGCGCCCCGGTGGGGCTGTATTTCGGCTGGTCCGGGCCCTGCTGGGCGCTCGCCGATGCCGGCATGTCGCTGGGCGACCACGCCATCGTCAGCCGCGCGATCGATCATGCCCTGAGTCTGGACACCCGCTGGCCGGGCCCCGACGTCACCCACGGCACCGCCGGTCTGGGACTCACCCTCGTCCACCTGTGGCAGCTCACCGGCGTTCCTCGGCTGTTGACCGCCGTGACCGAAGTCGCCGATCACCTCGCCCAGCGGGCCGAATTCGACGGTGATCAGGTGTCGTGGCGGACGCCCGAAACCGTCGCATCCACGTTCGCCGGTGCCCGGTTCTACGGCTTTGCGCATGGCGTCGCCGGCATCGGGACGTTCCTCGACGCTGCCGCCGCCGCCACCGGGAAGGCCCGGTTCGCCGACCTGGCCGACGCTGCCGCGACCACCGTGCGCAGGTCAGCCGTGGAAACAGCGGGCGTGCTCCGCTGGGGCTCCGGCCCCGAGCAGCCTGGCCCGTTGCTGCCGCACTGGTGCAACGGGTCGTCCGGGGTGGCGACATTCCTGGTCCGGCGCAACGCCGCCGCCGACGATGCAGCGCTGCTGGATCTCGCGGCCCGGGCCGCCGTCGCGGAGAAATGGCAGAGCGGGATCGCTTACTGCCATGGACTTCCCGGCAACGCCGACGCGCTGCTGGACCTCGCGGAACGGTTCGGCGGACCCTACCGCGGGTGGGCCGCCGACCTGCTGCGGCTCACCTGGGATCGCCGTTCCAGCGACGACAACGGCGTCGGACTGACCGACGATGTCGGACGGATCACCCCGGATTTCAATGTCGGGTACGGCGGCGCGTTGTCGGTGCTGCTGCGGCTCCGGCACGGCGGCCCGCGGCTCTGGATGCCCGAGGCGCAGCGGTGACCGCCGTCCTGGTGGATCCGGTCGCCGACCCGATCGAGAGCACCACTCCCCGGCACACGAGCATGACCCCGGCGGTGTCCGAGCAGCGGGTCTCCTGGCGCGTCGGCGCTTCCGGCGAGTACGCAGCGTGCACGGTATTGCGGCCCGGCGAGCGACCGGCCCTAGAGGTGCGGACGACCACCAGCCGAACCGTGCACGCCGTCCCAAAACTCGGACCGACCAGTCAACTCCTTTTGGACGACGACGGCAGCGTCCTGCTGTGCCACCACCGGGACAGCCGGCACTTCGTCGAGCGCGTCGATCCGGACGGCACGATCACATCGTTGGCGGTCAGCACCGGGCAGGGCTTCGCGCTGATCGACCACACCTACGCCCTCGAGTACGACCGGTCCGGATTCAGCCGGCTGGTCCGGTTCGGCTCGGGCACGCCGATCGAGGTGGCCCGGTTCAGCGGTGCAGCCGTCGGGGCGGTCCCGCTCGGCGGGGGTCGGATCGCGGTGAATGTCATGATCGACGGTCACTGCTCGGCGGTCGCCGTCGACACCGGATCGGGTGCCATCGAACCGTTCGTCAGTGTCTCGCCGCGCAGCGACGACCAGGTCGTCGACTACCTCGCCGAATCACGCCTGCTGATCATCGCCACCAACGCATCCGGCGAGGTGCGGCTGGGCGTCGGTCGGGTGGGCGAGCAACCGGTGACCTTTCCACCGTCACTCGCCGGGCCGGGGGCGGCCACCCACCTCGCCACCACCTCCGACGGCAGCACGCTCGCGGTGTCGTTCGAGGTAGGGTCCCGATCCGAGATCCGCATCGTCGACGCCCGGACCGGGATGGCCCGTGAGCTCGAGCTGCCACCGCTGGTCGTGCTGGGCCGCGGCGCCCTCACCCGCGACGTGCTAGTGGTCCCCGTCAGCACGCCGGTCCACCCGGCGACCCTCCTCCGCGTCGACCTGGCGTCGGGCCGATGTCGGCTGGACGACCCTGCGGTGCAGGGAGTGCCGACCTGCCGGCTGGAAACCCTTTCCGCGACCGGCGGTCTCGAGGCGGTCGTGATCGGCGACCCGGTCACCGCCGAGACGGTGCTGGTGGCCCTGCACGGCGGCCCGCTATCCGCGTGGCGAGCCATGTTCGACCCGTTTCTGGCCGCGCTGGCCTCCGCGGGTATCGCCGTGGTGGCGCCGAACATCCGCGGCTCCGTCGGCTACGGCCGTGCGCATGCGAGCGCCATCATCGGCGACTGGGGTGGCCCGGACCTCGCCGACGTGCTGGCGGTCGGCGCGGCGGTGACCGCGATGCGGCCGGCCGGAGCCCGGCCGCCCGGCCTGCTCGGGATCTCCTACGGTGCCTACCTCGCGCTGCTGGCAGCACAGCGGCAGCCCGCGACATGGTCGGTGTGCGCGGCACTCTCGCCGTTCGTCAGCGGCGCGCGGCTTGTCGGCGAGGGCGGTCCGGTCGCCGACCTGGTTCGTCGGTTGGGCGGCGCCACCTCACCCGACCTGCGCGAAGGACTGGCCGCGATAACCGCGCCCGTCCTGCTGCTGTACGGCGAACAGGACGACGTCATCCCGGCCGCCGAGTCCGCGTTGCTGTACAGCGCGCTGCGCGCTCTTGCGCGCCCCTGCACGTTCCGCCCGCTCCCGCGGGCTGGACACGACCTCCTCACCGGACCCCTTGGTCCAGTGGTGATCGACGAGGTGGTGGCGTTCTGCCAGCCGCTGCCGAGCGCCATCGAGGAGCATTCCGCGGCACCCCGATCGTCCGAGCGGGTGCCGCACAAGTGGCAACCGAAGGGAGGGAAATGACATGAGCGTCGACATCACAGCATTGGACCTGCTGCCCGAGACCAACCCCACGGCGATGACCGGACTGGCCGAACAGGGCCTGGTCCGCTGTTACATCACGTGCTGGATCACCTGCTGGGACACGTGCAACAGCACCGAGATCGTGCGCTGACCGGGCCGGCTCGGCGATATCCGAGCCGGAGTCCCCCACACCACTACGAGGAGACCCGAGAGGAGGAATTGACATGAGCGTTGACATCTCTGCACTGGACCTGCTGCCCGAGACAGACCCGATCTCCCTGGCTGACCTGGGCGACCAGGGGCTCGCGCGCTGTACGTGGACCTGCTTCTTCACCTGCTGGGGCCGTACCTGCGGCATCACCGAGGTCGCGGAGTGAGCAGCACAAGGCGACAGCGGCCGACTGGACCGGTCGGCCGCTGTGGCCACACATCACCCGGATCCTTTCGCCGACGACGAGAACAGGCGCTTTCATGGCCCCACCCACCCACGACCCTGCGAACCGAACCCGCGGGGCCGGAATGACTTTCGGCATTCTGACGGTGCTGTCGCCGGTGGTAGCCACGGTCGCAGGGCTGCTCCTGCCGGACCGCATCGGGGACGCCGTGACCGCGCTCAGCAATGGACAGGACGTCTCGGCGGACCTGCAGTGGCTGGGGCTGGTGCTGCTGGCCGCCGTTGCCGGCAACGCCCTGGGCACCTTTGCCACCGGCGCGTTCGTCGCGACCCGCACCGCCAGGGTGCGCGCCGATGTCGCCCGGTCGGTGATCCTGTCCCCTAACCCGTTCGGCGCCGCTGGCCTGGTGACCCGGATCCTCGTCGACGCCCGCCAGCCCGCCGCCATCCTGCCGATCGTGACATCGATGACGCTCGCGGCGGTAAGTGTGATCGGCGGGCTCGTCCTGCTGGCCCTGATCGACTGGACGCTGCTGGTCGGTGTCGTGGTCGGTCTGCTGATCATCCTGGTCTTGCTGCGCCGCCTGGTCGGGGATCTTTCACCACTGATCCAGCGCTATCGCCGGGCTCAGGGCGAGGTCGGCCAGCGGCTGCTCGACGCACAGGCGGGCGCCGTCACCATCCGTGCCGCCGGCACCTGGCGTCGGGAGGTGGCGCGGGTCTTGATCCCGATGCACCAAGTCCGCGCCGCAGGCGACGAGTTGTGGTCCGCCCAAAGACGTTTCGCGTGGAAGACCGCCGTGTTCGTCCCGGCGATGCTGTTCGTGACGATCGGCGTCGGGGGTTGGGCATTGTCCACGGGGCGCATCGACACCGGCGGTTTCGCCGCGGCCGTTGGCTACGCCCTGGTCATTCTCGGCGGCCTCGATGGCATCGAAGCGGCCGCCGGCCTCGGCGCGGTCCGGGCGGGACAAGCCAGGATCGCCGAGGTTTCCGGTAGCAAACCCGGCACGGCACCGCGCCCCGCGACTCCGCCGGCACTGCTGCGCGCACCCGCCGGTGGTGGAGCGCCGATGGACGTCCGGCTTTCGGACGTCACCGTCATCGCCGATGACGGCCGGTGCGTCCTGGACCGGGTCAATCTGTCCATTCCGGCCGGCGCGTTCGTGGCGATCACCGGGGCCGCCGGTTCGGGACGCACAACACTCGCTCGTGTCATTGCTGGAATGACGACGCCGACGCACGGAGAGGTGCTGATCGGCGGGCACCCGATCGCCGATCTAGCATCGGACGGAATCCGGCCGACCGCCTACGGACAGGCCCGCCCAGCGCTGCTCGGCGGCACGATCGCCGGCCTGATCGGCCTGGCGGTCGACAGCGGACCCGAGACGGTGCGTGAGGCTGCGCGGCTCGCCCACCTGGTCGACGTGATCGACGCGCTGCCGCACGGCTTCGACACCCTTATCGCCGAAGTCGAGCTTTCCGGCGGTGAATTGCAGCGGCTGGCCATCGCGCAGGCGCTGTCCCGTTCGGCCAGTGTGCTGGTGCTCGACGACGTCACGGCGAGCCTGGACCCGGCGACCGAACGCGAGGTACTCGGTGCACTGCTGGCGGCCCGCGCCAACCGCACGCTGGTCGTGGTGACGAATCGCAGCGCGGTCCTCGACCGCGCCGACGCGGTGTTCACCCTGGCGGCGGGCGCCGTCGCCGAGCTGACCGGGTCGGCGGCCGCGTCATGACTGACTGGATGGCACGTGACCCAGCGGCATGGGGACGGGGCGGTCGACATCGGCGGCAACCGCCGGCCACCCACCCCGGTCTGCGATTGCTGGCCGACTGCCGCCCCCGACCCCGTCAGCTGCTCAAACTCGCGTTCTGGACGGTCATCGAGGCCGCGCCGACCATCATGTCGGGACTGGCCGTCGCACATGCCGTTGACGGGTTCCGCACCGACCGCGCCGGCACGGCCATCATCTGGCTGGCCGCGCTGGCCCTGGCCATCTGCTGCGGTGGGCTGGCCACCCGGGGGCTTTACGCCGCGCTCGCGCCGGCAGTCGAGGAGACCCGCGATCACCTGATGGGCGCGCTGGTACGCGGATCAGTAGCCACGCTGGCCGCCACCGGCCGGGCCGGTTCGGCGCCGCTGACCCAGCTGGTCGATCAGGTCGACCAGGTGCGCAACCTGCTGTCCGCGATCGCCCGCAACGTCCGGACCACCGTCGCGCCGATGCTGGCCGCGATGGTCGGGCTCTTCGTGCTCAGTCCACTCCTGGGCATGGTCGTGGCCGTGCCGCTGCTGGCGGCCGGGTTGTTGTATGGGGTGTTGCTGCGGCCCATGTTCAGTGCCGAGCGTGCCGCAGCCGTCGCCGACGAAGATCTCGGCGCGTCGGCCACTGCCGTGCTGGACAGCAGGGCGGCCGTCGGCGGGCTCGGCGCACAGCTCTGGGCCGTTGATCAGGTGTCCTCGGCGGCCAACGTGACCGGCCGCGCCGACCTGCGCGTCGCACGGCTGCACGCCTGGCGGCACGCGGTGATCGCCCTCGGCGGATACGCGCCGCTGATTGTGGTGCTGCTGGTGGCAGGGCCGGGGCTGGATAGCGGGAAGGTCAGCCTCGGCGACGTCACCGGCGCCATGACGTACATCCTCACCGCCCTGTTGCCCGCGTTGTCGGCGTCCATCACCGGGGCCGGCGGCTGGTTCATCCAACTCCTGGTTCTGCTGGACCGGCTGTCGACAATTGCGCAGGTTCGTGACGTGCAGCAGGTGGTGGTCCCGACCGGCCCCGATCAGAGCAGCGTCATCTCGGCCCGCGGGGCGTCGTTCACCTACCGCGGCGGGGCACGTGGGGTGCTCGACAACCTGCACCTGTCGGTCGGACCGGGCGAGCTGGTTGCCCTGGTCGGCCCCAGCGGCGCAGGCAAGACCACGCTCGCCCACCTCATCGCCGGATTGCTGACACCCACCCAGGGTGCGATCGGCGTCGGCCGGCGTCTCCGGCCGGTGTTGCTGCCGCAGTCCCCCTACGTGTTCTGCGGGAGTGTCCGGGACAACCTGACGTACCTCTCCCCAGGCGACGACGCTGCCGGGTCCTTCGGGTCCGATATGGATGACGAACTGTGGCGCGCGATCGACGCCGTCGGTCTTCGGGCGGCGGCCGAACGGTGGGGCGGGCTGGACGGCACCGTCGCAGACAGCGAGGCGAACCGGCCGACACCCAGCGAGGCGCAGCGGCTGGTCCTGGCCCGCGGCTGGTTGTCCGGTGCCCCGGTGGTGGTGCTCGACGAGGCTTGGTCGTTGCTCGACGCCGCCGACCGTCGTGGCATCGAGGCCTGGCTTCGTGACGATGGCCGGACACTCGTGGTGATTTCACACCATTTGGATGTGCCCGAGCGCGCCGACCTCGTCGTGTACTTCGACGGCCGATCGGTGCATTCCGGCACCCACTTGGAGTTGAGCACCAGCTGCGGGTCGTACGCCGAGCTGTTCAGCTTCGCGGGGGTCGGGGTTTAGGCTCGCAGCGGTGATCCGGTTGCCTTTTGCAGCCGAATGGGCGTCTCGATCCGGGTCCGGGGTGATGTGCGGGTTATGAGGTGGCGTCACCATCTGCGACGCTCGTCTCACAGCATCGCTGTGCCCGCTGGTCAATTGCGCGGCAAGCTCCCGACGATCATTAACGTTATCGGCGGCGGTTCCCCGGCACTAGCGGGCCTTGGCGTTGTTCTCAGGCGTGCGGACGTACGGCCTGCGACGACAATCGCTGTTCTGACTGTCGAGAACGGAACCTTCTCGAGACTTAGGCGCGTCGCTGAGGGAGCGGTTGGTCGGTGGGTGATGCTGTGCTGGTGAGGGATCATCCGTGGGACCGGTGGCCGCGCACGGATCGCTGTGAGGTGTACCCCGCCGGTAGGGCCGCCGCGTTAGCCATTGTCGTCGCGGGTGACGACCCTGGTGGGCCCACGGCGGCGAATGAGCTGTGGTTAGCTGCGGGCCTGCTAGATCGGGCCGAGGCGTTCAGGGTCGCGTACCCGGCATCCGGTTGGTCGATCCCGGGGCAAGGAACGTCATGAGTTCCGCGAAGTCAGATATGACGATCGACAACGACCGGATAAGGGTCACGACCTGGACCTTTGAGGCGGTGGGTGACAGCACGGGTCCGCATCGCCACGAGCACGATTACATCGTCATCCCGGTCACCGGTGGCCGTTTTGTGTCACTGCACCCGACGGCGCCGTCCGCGACATGACCCAGGTCGCCGGGGTCTGCTACCTCGGCACTGCCGGCACCGCCCACACCGTCACCGCGGTCAACCCGGATCTGCTGTCCTTCGTCGAAGTCGAATTCAAATCCTGAGTTCCTTCAGCACAATCTGCGCCACGTTCTTCGCCCACCAAGTCCACGCCAGGCCCGCCCGCGACCTCGTCGATCAGATTGATCAGGCGCTCTGCCTCACCCCTGGTCACCAACGCCGCCGTGCTGTGGACCACCACCTAACTCGGCCATATGCTCGATTCCCTGCTGCGCCAGACCGCCTCAGTCTTTTGACATCACTCAGCAATTACAGTCGTTCGTTACGACGGCACCCTCGTGTACCGGCATGACTGAGGAGATCACGACCAAACCGACGTGGTGTCAGGCGGTGGCGGTGCGTATCCGGTCAAGTCGCTTCGCCCGGTCGGCCCGTGCGGCCAGCGCCTGCTCGATCGTGACCGCGACGAATCTGACTTTGGTGTTGGGCGGCATCTGCCCGATCAGGTCCATGTCGGCGCTGATCACGGTGCCGATCATCATGTACCCGCCGCCGGAGACGGCGTCGCGGTGCAGGACGATCGGTTGCTGCCCCGACGGGACCTGGATGGACCCGATCGGGTAGCAGGCGTCGACGATGTTGGACGGGTCGTCGCCAGCGCCGAACGGTGGCTCCCGCGGCACGAAATCCAGAGGTGTACCACCCTTGAGCCGGTACCCGATGCGGTCCGCTTCTGAGGCCACCAGCCAGGTCTCGGACAGGAACGTCTGCATCGACTGGGGCTTCACCCGGTAGTCGTACAGGCCGGGGACCATCCGTAGTTCGTGCTGCTTGCCCAGCGGCATCAGCAGGTCCGCAGGCAGGGACGCACCGACCACGGCCGGGGCGGATGACGCCCCGAGGGAAAGGGAATCGCCGGCCTGCAACATCCGCCCGTGGTAGCCACCGAGACCGCCGAGGGCGTAGGTGGAGCGGCTGCCCAATTTTTCTGGCACCTCGAAGCCGCCGGCCACCGCCATGTACCCGCGGGCCCCTTTCGCGGCGAATCCGATGGACACCGTCTGCCCGGCCGCCACGTGCAGCACCGTGTTCATCGGCTGGCTCTCACCGTCGATCTTGGGGTCCATCTCGGCGCCGGTGAGGCAAATCATCGCCGGCTCGGTGAAAACCAGCTCCGGGCCCATCAGCGCACATTCCAACGATGCCGCCGTTTCGTCGTTGCCCAGCAGCAGATTCCCGGCCCGGTAGGAAATCTGGTCCATCGCCCCCGACGGCGGGAT
>JBBRVZ010000091.1:0-11809 GCA_038246445.1 Mycobacteriales bacterium | reverse complement strand
TCGCGTCAACGGCGCCAAAGGCATCAACGGCCTGTGACGTGCCCTCCGACGAAGTCGAGTCGAGTTGTGTCGCGTCTTCGGGCCGGAAAATGACGCTACATCGACTCAACTCGGCGCGGACTCCACACCCGTCATCGGTCGACCGGTAGCACGGCTGCGACCCCGCAACTCGGCGATCACCGTCCCATCGCCGCGCGTGACAGTCACGTCATACACCGTACCGGTGAATACTGCGGTTCGGGCGAGCCCGGCGCGCACCGCACAATTCCGAACGCGCACCCGTTCGCGCAGCCAGCGCTGTCCCTTCGCCAACCGCTACAGCCTGTGGTCAGCGAGCGGAAACCCCCAGCCCGGTGGTTCCGCCGATGGAACAGCTGACGCCGGTGCCGTGCATGTTGCAGTAACCGCCGGGATTCTTGTCCAGATACTGCTGGTGATGGTCCTCGGCGTAGTAAAAGGCGTTCAGCGGTGTGATTTCCGTTGTGGCGTCGCCGTATCCGGCTGCCGTCAGCGAGGCTCCGTACGCATCGCAGCTCGCTCTGGCCTGCTCCAGTTGCTCGTCGTCCGTCGGGTAGATCGCCGACCGGTACTGGCTCCCGATGTCGTTGTACTGCTGCATTCCCTGGGTCGGATCGTGGTTCTCCCAGAAGGTCCGGAGCAGTTGGGCGTAGCTGATCTTCGATGGGTCATAGACGACGAGCACGGCCTCGGTGTGCCCGGTCCGGCCGCTGCACACCTGCTCATAGCTCGGATTTGCGGTGAACCCACCCGCGTAGCCGGCCGCCGTGGTGCGGACGCCGGGGAGCCGCCAGAACAGCCGCTCGATGCCCCAGAAGCAGCCCATCCCGAAGACTGCGGTGGCGGATCCGGCCGGCCACGGCGGCAGCATGCTGGTGCCGAGAACGGTGTGGGTCCCATCAATGGTGACCGGCTCCTCCCGTCCGGGCAGGGCGGTGTCCGCGGTCGGCAGGGGTCTTCTCCGGGAGAACAAGCTCATGGACCCACTCTACGAGCGGGAATGCTGCGGGACCCGTGATATCAGTGACCGTCCGTAGCACCTACGTAACTAATTGTCACTCGTCGGGGGCGTGATTTGCCGACGATCGAATGTCACAGTTGAGGTTGGCCATCCGAGGGTTCGGCTGGTCCTCATTCATGTGCTTTACGGGGGCAGCTGATGCGTGTTTTGCTCGTGGAGGACGATGCGGATCTGGCGGAATATGCCAGCGTTGTTCTACGACGTCATGACGGGATCAAAGTCGAGGTTGCTTCCGACGGTCTTGTTGCTTTGGACCGATTCCGTTCGGCGGGTGCCGACATCCTGATCACCGATATCGAACTGCCGGGTATGACAGGGCTCGAACTGGCCGCGCGGATCCGCGAGATCGACCCCGGTATGCCGGTGGCGATGATGACCGCGCACGCTTCGGTGGATTATGCGGTCAGTGCGTTGCGTCATCAAATTGACGAGTTTCTGGTCAAGCCGATCTCCGCGCGCCAATTCAAGTCCACGTTGGGCACACTCATCGGACTGCGGCTGGAACGCAATGCTGCGGCGGTCCGTCCCGTCGTGCTTGCGATCGGCGCACACCCCGACGATGTCGAGATCGGGGTCGGCGGCCTGCTGGCGGCGCATCGCGCGGCAGGTGACTCGGTGGTTCTCCTGACCTTGTCCCGCGGGGATCGCGGAGGAAACGCCGAACACCGGCAGCACGAGTCGTTGGCGGCCGCTGAGCTGATCGGCGCGAGGTTGTTCCTGGAGGATCTGGAAGACACCAGGATCAGTCCTGCCGACCCCACGGTGTCGATCATCGAAAGGGTCGTCGGTGAGGTGTCACCGACGGTGGTCTATACCCATTCCCAGCATGATCGGCATCAGGATCACCGCGCGGTGCATCAGGCGGCCTCTGTTGCCACCCGCCGGGTCCCGACATTCGCTTGCTACCAGAGCCCCTCCGCGACAGTGGAATTCCATCCGAATCGGTTCGTGCCCATTGATGGATTTACTGACACCAAGTTGGCGCTATTGGCCTGTTTCGCTACCCAATCCGGAATTCGGGACTACCTCGAGCCAGATTTCGTCCTGGCCACGGCGCGCTATTGGTCCCGGTTCGGCGGGGGTGAGAGCTGTGAGCCCCTGGAAGTCATCCGTGATACGCGCGACCTGATCGGTCACGGCGCGACCACCCCGGCGAATCGTATCCAGGCGCACGCCGCGCTGCTGCTGAAAACTGCTCCGGACGGGGTGATCTCGTGATGACGACGGTTCTGGTGACAGGGGCCGGTGGACCGGCAGGAATCTCGGTCATCCGGTCGTTGCTGGCCCGCGGCGACACCCGAGTGATCGCCTCGGACATGGACGCCCTGGCCAGCGGCCTGTATCTGGTGCCCGCCGACCAGCGCGTACTGGTACCCGCCGGACTCTCACCGGCATTCGCGCCGGCCGTGATGGATTGGTGTTGTGCTCTGCGAGTGGACGTGCTCTTTCCGACGGTTGATGTCGAACTGCCGATTCTCGCCGCCCGCAGAGGTGATTTCGCCGGCGTCGGCGTGGCCATCGCATCACCGAGCCTGTTCACCCTGGAAACCTGCCTGGACAAGTTGGCCCTGGCTGATCACTGCCGTGCTGTGCTGCCAGTGCCACGAACGGACTTGCTCGGACCGGCGGCCGCGATCGGACGGCAGTACCCGGTCGTGGTGAAGCCCCGGTGGGGTGCTGGTTCCAGGGGAATCAGCTTCGTCGAGTCGGAAGCGGAATTGCTGTCGCTGGGCAGCGACGACACTCGGTTGGTCCAGGACATGTTGCCCGGCGACGAATACTCGGTGGATGTGTTCGCCGACCTGAGCGGCAACATCGTGGCCGCCGTCCCACGTTCGCGATTGCGGGTCGATTCCGGTGTATCGGTGGCCGGCGCCACTTTTCATGACCCGGAACTGGAGCAGGCGGCCCGACGGGTCGCGGTAGCGATCCGCCTCACCACGGTTGCCAACGTGCAGTTGCGCCGCGATCGGGATGGGCGCGCCGCCCTGTTGGAGGTCAACCCGCGCTTTCCGGGTGCGATGCCGCTGACGGTCGCCGCCGGGATCGACATGCCGTCCCTGACGCTGGACGCCGTTCTGGGCCGACCCGTTCCGGCAACGCTCGATTTCATCGATCTCGCCGTCGTTCGCTACCTGGAAGACGTCTTCTTGCCCCCGTCCGAGTTCGACAAAGTACCGAGCTCGGAGCAGGGGGTGTCAGCGGGGGCCGGGACACGGCCGGGATGACGAACCGTGGATGGCCTGGACTTGACGGCGATCATCATGTGCACTCGACCTTTTCCGACGATGCGCAGAGCTCTTTGCAGGACAACATCGCAGCGGCACGTGCCAGGGGCCTGACGCAACTGCGACTTGTCGACCATGTCCGGATGTCGACAACCTGGGTGCCGGAATTCTGTGCAGCGACCTGCACCCTGATTGCCGCGGCACCGGACGACATCACGATCCGCACCGGAGTCGAGGCGAAGATGCTCGACGCCACCGGCCGACTCGACCTGCCGCCGGGGCTACGCACTGGGCCCGGCCGCGAGGATCGAGTGGATCGGGTGTTGATCGCGGACCACCAGTACCCGAGCCCTGACGGACCATGGTCGCCGGCGAAGGTGCTGGCCGAGCGCGCGACCGGGTTTGGTGCCGCCACAATTCTCGACACCCTGGTGGACGCGACGATCGGAGCGATCACAAGCGTCGAGCACGCCCAACTGGCACACCCGTTCTCGCTGCTGCCCAAGATTGGTCTGAGCGAAGCGGACCTGCTCGACGAACATCTGTCTGCACTGGGAAAGGCCGCCGCGGCATGCGGAACCTGGGTGGAAATCAACGAAAAGTGGGGATGCCCCGGACCAAGGGCGATCCTGGCTTTCGCGGCGGCCGGGGTGAGGATGGTGGCCTCGACCGACAGTCACCATCGCCGTGATGTCGGACGGTATCAACGGGTGGCTGAACTTTCGCGCGTTCTGCCCGACGCCGTCGACACCGGAATCTCCTTCGCAGGCAACCCAGGATGAACGCGGTGACCGGGATCCTCACTTGGCTCTGCGTAGCCTTCGTGATCATCGGCGCCATTCCGGTGGCAGCCGGCCTGTATCAGTACCTGCTCGTTCCACTGCACGCGACGAGAAACCATTACCCGAAGGCTGCGCCGTACCTGCCCCGGGTGGCAGTCGTGGTGCCGGCGTGGAACGAGGGCGCCGTGGTCGGTGCATCCATCGATCGACTGGTTCGATTGGAATACCCGCCCGATCGGCTGCGGATCTACGTCGTTGACGACGCCAGCACGGACGACACGCCCGATGTGGTGTTGGAACGCGCCGCTCGGTACCCGGGGCGGGTATTTCATCTACGCCGGGAGAAGGGCGGGGAGGGAAAGGCGCACACCCTCAACCACGGACTGTCGGTGCTGTTGGCGGCGGACTGGGTACAGGCTGTGTTGATCATGGACGCGGACGTGATCTATCGACCGGATTCGCTGCGGAAGATGACCCGCCACCTCGCCGATCCCGAGGTCGGCGCCGTCACGGCCTTCATCCGCGAGGGGGGCGTGGACCCGAAGTACATGACCCGCTTCATCGGATATGAATATGTCGCGTCGCAAGCGGCAGCACGACGTGCCCAGAACGTCCTCGGCGTGCTGGCCTGCTTGGCCGGCGGTGCCCAGTTGCATTCCAGGGAAAACCTCGAGGCGATCGGCGGCCGGATCGACACCACGACACTGGCTGAGGACACGGTCTCGACAATCCTGACGCAACTCAACGGAAGGCGCGTCGTCTTCGAGCCGTACGCGGTTGTGCTCGCCGAAGAACCCGAGAGTATCGGTGCACTCTGGAAACAACGTTTGCGGTGGGGCCGTGGCAACGTCCAGGTGAGCAGGAGGTTCGCCACGCTGTGGTTCCGGCCCTGGAAACATCGCCGACTGGGCGGCTTCTCGTTCGGGATCATCTGGTTCTCGGTGCTTCTGCTGCCCATAGCCATGCTGCTGTCGTCCATCGGCCTCATCGGATTGTTCTTTCTCGGAAGTGATCTGGCAGCTGCTGTTTTCCGGGAGGTCTGGTTCCTGGCTTTGTGCACGTACTTGTTCATCACCATCACGACCGTTCAGATTGATCCGGAGACCGGTCGCAGAAGTTGGCGGGAAGCCATTGCCTTTCCCGGAATCATCTCCCTGCTGGTGATGCTGATGGCTTTCGCTCCCGACCTCATCCTTCGGAAACTGCCGGCACTGTTCGGATTGGAACTCACGACGTTCGGCGCGGACAGCATCACCCTCGCCTTGTATGCCTGGCTCACGCTGTGCATGCCGGCTGCCTGGCTGGCCAAGCGGGTGGAGTCGACCGCCTTCGGGAAGGTGCTCGCCCCGGCACTGATCTACCTCGTGGGGTACGGGCCTCTGCTGTGCGCCATCACGTTCGACTCCTACATCAAGGAGTTCAGAGGGGCCGCACAGGTCTGGGACAAGACCGAGAAACTCGGGAAGGTGATGGCATGACCGAGCCGATCGATGCGGCGGAACCGATCCCCGTCAAGGAGGCTGTGGGTGCTTTTGTGCCCCCGGATATGCCGGATGAGGAAAAGATGACCACCGAGATCCAGGACGATCGCAAGCACGAGCGTTTCCTGGTTCGGGCGGCCCTCATCGCAGCGGTGGGGGTCGCGATGGTGATCTTGGTGCGACTATGGGGATGAGCACATCGAGGGCGTTGCCAACCGTCACCCACTGCCCGACGGTGCTGGTGGTCGATGACGAACCCGACCAGTTGGGTTTGATCACCGAGTTTCTCAATCGCGAGGGGTGCACGGTGATCGCCGCGGCCAGTGGCGAGCATGCACTTGCTCTACCGCTGGATCTCCCGGTTGACCTGATGATCTTGGATCTGCTGCTCCCCGGTGTCGACGGCTGGCGACTTGCCGCCGAACTCAGAACCCGGTTTCCCGGTTGTCCGGTTGCAATTTCGTCCGTGCTCGATGTCCAGGACTACCCGACGGCGGAGGAATCGTTGCCCAAGCCTGTGACGCGTGCCCAGATTGCCGCGATCTTGGCGCGGCAGATCACCGACCGGAACCCTCGGTGAATAACGCCGGCACAGTAGTCATTGCCGATGACGACGCCGACATCCGGGCGTTGATCGCGTTGTCGGCGCTGCGGGCGGGCGCGGTGGTCGCCGCGGACGTGGGTACCGGCGGTGCCGCGTTGGAAGCGATCAGGCGGTGCGTGCCGGACCTGGCGATTCTGGACATCTCGATGCCGGAGATGACCGGGTTGGAGGTGGTCCGAGCACTTCGCGCCGACCCGTTGACCAGCGGGATGCGGGTGATGTTGCTGTCCGCCGCTGTCCACCCGGCTGCGGTGGCGGAGGGTGGTGCCGCAGGTGCCGACGCCTATGAGGCCAAGCCTTTCAGCCCCCGCCAGTTGGCCGCGCGAATCCGCGAAGTGTTGCAGTCACCGCCGGCGCACAAGGCGTCCACCGAATTCTCAACTCGATCTGCGTCGAGTCGATCCGCGGCCATGGAGGAATGAGATGGATACCTGGGTTGATCGACCCGCGCACCCGACAGGGCTCGCCGGCTGGCTGCGACAGTTCGCCGTCGACCCCAATTCGGTGTTGGAACGCCAGCTTTGTACTGTCGCGGTGTACCTGCTGTCCCAGCTGATGTTCTTGGTGCCCGGTATCTCCATCACGCAGCAGTGGGCGGTCGCGCTCGGAGCGATTCTGATGGCAGCGGCCACCGCGGCCGCTTTCGTCCTCGGACGTGCGGACGTCCCTGTTCGCGCTGCCATGCTGATACCGCTGATCGACCTCGTCGCGATCGGCTTCTTGCGGGCCGGCACAGGTGGTGCCGGATCAATTTTCGGTGCGCTGCTGATTCTGCCGGTGCTGTCGCTGGGTGTGGAACCGGGGCGGCTGCCGCTTTTCGTCGGTGCGCCCGTGATCTTCTCCGTCATCCTGCTGCCCCAGCTCGTCGACCCGAGCAGCCTGGCCAACGGTCAATGGATCCGAATGATCTTCACCCCGATGATCCTCATCCTCACTGCGCTGTCCACCAATGAGTTGACCCGCCGGTTGCGGTCGCGAGTTCACGCCGTCCAAGTCCTGCGGCGACGGCAGCAGCGGCTGCTGGCGGAAGCGCAGGACAACGCGACAGCCGGCGCCGCGGCGTCCTACCTCATCCGTGAATCAGCTCATCAGATGGCCGGAGTACTCGATGCCGTGACGGAGCAATCCGTTATTGGTACCGATCGTTCCGGCCGGATCGACGTTTTCAACGCCGGCGCACAAAGGATGCTCGGTTTTGCTGCGCATGAGGTGATCGATCGCCGCAACATCACCGATTTCCACCTCCAGGACGAGCTCGACCAGCTGCGCGGTGGGCACGCCGGAGCGGACTACAGCTCGTTGTTGGACCCGGTCCGTGATGGGGACGCCAGCGTCAAGGACTGGACCTACCGGCGAGCAGACGGTTCGACGCTGCGGGTACAGGTCGCTATCACCGCCCGGCACGATGCCGCCGGTGACGTCGAGGGCTACCTGTTCGTCGGCACCGACGTCACGCAGGAACGCAAACAGGCACGAATGAAGGACGAATTTGTGAACCTGATATCTCACGAATTGCGCACCCCACTGAGCTCGATCCTGGGTTACGTCGAGCTGATCGGTGATGACGAGGAGCATCCCCTGTCGGCAGAGCAATCCAAGTACCTGGTGACCGTGGAACGAAATGCGCAGCGTCTGCTGCGATTGGTCTCGGATCTGCTGTTCACCGCGCAGGTGGAGTCCGGACGGTTCTCGTTGCAGGTGCGTGAAGTCGACCTCCGCGATGTGGTCAGGACTTCGCTCGAGTCTGCGAAACCGGTGGCCGAAAGCAGGGACGTCCGGCTGGTTCTCTCACAAACCCTGACACCGCTGCCCGTGTGGGGAGACCCGACAAGACTGGGGCAAGCCGTCGACAACCTCGTGTCCAATGCCATTAAATTCACCCCGCCCGGTGGGCGGGTGGCGATCACGCTCGGGACCACTGCCGATGATGATGATGAGTCCGAAGCGGCATTGATCTCGGTCAGCGACACCGGAATCGGCATTCCGGCGGATGAGATAGACAGGCTCTTTGCCAGGTTCTTCCGGGCATCGACCGCAACGCAGTTCGCCATACCCGGTGTCGGGTTGGGGCTCACCATCACCCAAGCCATTGCCGCGGCGCACCACGGACACGTCGGAGTGGCAAGCACCGTCGGTGAAGGCACCACCTTCATTCTGGAACTCCCGCTGATGCAGACCGAGCACGCTGCGGACGGTGAATCTGTGGCCTCCCGGGTCGGCGCGATCGGGTCGGTCACGATGGCACACCACTGAGCTATTCCGTGCTCCGCGTACCCCAGATCGAATCCGGGTGATCCGGTCTGCTGGCAAGGATGAACCACGTCGTCGGGGCCACTGCCGACGCGGTGGTGAGATCGCGGTCGCTGTCGGCTGACGTCGCTACCGGGAAGGAACCGTCCGGTCGTTGCGCCGCCTGCAGGCCTCGCACTGTCTGGTGGGATGCCGACACATTTCCGTGTCGTGCCTGGGCAAACGCAACACCGAATGATCCTTCGAACCACACCGACGAGACCGGATCAGGGATCGCCGGCTGCGGACGAAAGGCCAGGTAACCGCTGATCTGCGAGTCCGAGATCCGGAACAGCGACGTGCGCTTCAGACAAGCCGTGGCCAGCTCCGACTGTCCGATGGCGCCGAGGAAGACCGATCCCCACGAATTGACGTCCAACGGATCCACGGTGTCCCGTCCGTCCGGACGCATGCCCTGGCTGAAGCCGGCGCTGGTCGGATCCCACAGGATGTTCACGATCGCATGCTGCAGCACATCTGCGGCCGCGGCGCAACGCTGACAGTGCAGCACCCGGCCGGCCAACGACAATGCCTGCCAGGCATCAACATTGTGCTCGGTGGAGGCAAACAGCAGGCGCTCCGCGGGGTCCGTCATGGACGATTCTGCGGGGCCTGATCCACCGGTCAGCAAGTGCGTCATCGGGCCGGTCTGGAGTTGCTGACGCAGCAGCCAATCAACGGCCATCTCGGCCGCGCGCCGGACCGTCGGCCGTTCGGCGTCTGACCCCTGGCTGCTGCGCAGATAGCTGAGTAACGCATACGCCGCAATGGCGGTGTTGCCGGTCCGGTAGACCGGCCGGCCGCCGGCCGGGTTGGACTGGGGCGCCGCCGAGAGAAATCCACCGGCTTGCGGGCCGTACTTGGTTTGCAGCGAGATCAACCCATACAACAGCGTCTGCGCGGTGGGTGGATCATTCATCACCAGGGAGGTCTGCAGGGCAAGAGCCTGATCATAGGAATAGGTCTTGGCTGTCGCGGGGTCGTCAGGAACACCTGGCCCGAGCATCGAAGCAAAGGATCTGACCAAACCAGTGGGCGGCGCATGCTCGGCGAGAACCCTGTCACCGGGGGAGTTCTCAGGCGGTTCAACAGCGACCAATTGAAAGGTTTTCGTACCGGGTGTCGTGCTGTCAAAACTGAACGTGCCATCCGCGGCCGCCGGCTCCGTCCCGATCAGGTACCGACGGTCCGTGGTCGCGAAGCTCCTGATCTCCCAAGCACGGTAGGTGCCTTTGGACGGCCACGGGACACCGACGGTTGCGTAGCCGGCCAGTGCGTCCAGGACGCCGAACTGCCAATGACCTTGTCCCGGTTCGACGGCTGAGACATCAATGGTGAACGAGCCATCGGGGCGGACCAGAGCCTGCACCGGGACCTGCGACCGGTGGCCGTTCCACACGCGATAGGCATGGACAATCCAACGGTTCTGCTGGGGCGCGAGGGTGATCCGACCGGTGACGACACCCCGGAAGCCGAGCACCGCGGCGGCCGCCGCAGATTCAGGATCGAGCTCCACCGACGCGGGAACCACAGGTGGTAGCGCTACCCCGCGCACCTGGAACGTACCGGTGACCCTCGCGGTCCAGTCGGCGGGGTACTCCCGTTGCGGAGTGATGACGGAGGTCGATTCCACGCGGGTAGGTGTGCCCAGCATCGACCGCACCCACCACCAGGCGCGGTGAATCTCGAGGTCGGCTTCGGAGCTCACGGCTGCAGGGACTTCCTTCGCCGATGCGGACGCCGACCAGATATGACCAGCCGTGACGAGAGAACACAGCACGATCGCTCTGGCGGCGTGGCCCGAGAAACGACGGCCTGCGAAGGTGCGATACATCGACTCCCCTTGGAGTGGGCTGACAGCAACCCCGTCCTGCCCCCACCATCTTGCCCAGATATTAGCGAAGCCACAGCCTGTGTCGTGCCGTCCTGGTCGGGGCGGTGGATGTCCTCCGGACCTGTAGCCCAGAGGACGTCGTACTCGACGCTGCGGCATCCGGGTGACAACGCTGGACCAACTAGGGCCTGGGTAACGGTCTGCTCCGAGTTCCATGTGATCCTTGGCCTAAACACCCGTTATGCGCCAAGGGTGGGTGGGTGCGTCTCCGGATCGCCACGCTCGGTGAGCCGTCGGTGGGTGGGCCGCCGAGCCGGACGAGGAGGGGAAATGTCGTCGCGCATCTTCCTCGTCGGGCGCGCGCGTAAGCGGGCCCGCCAGCCCGCGGCGACGTCGATGGCCCGAGCGTCCCGGCGCAAGCGTCGCACGCCGGAGCAATTGGTAGCCAAGGCATCCGGAGCCCCCACAAGACGGCAGGCCGCGCAACCCCCGCCGGCCGCACCCGGACGGGGGGTCCGTCGGAAGTCCGGAACTTCGGCCAGCCGGCCGAGGCCCACCCGTTCCGCGGCGGTGATTGCGACGGGGCGGATCAGCCATCGGCGCTTGGCGGGGGCAGGCGACTTCGCCGAGCAGGAACGGGATTGGTACCGGGAGGACCGCGAGCGGTCGTTGGCGGCGGTCAGAACGTGGGCGCCCGTCCCCGCCGTCACCCGCGGCAAAGGAGCTCACCGGCAGGCCTCCCGGGCACCGGCACCCGCAGTGCAGTCCCCTGACGCCGACGGAACGGACGTGCCACCGGACCCGGAACCGGCCGCGCTTGAGCATTCTCGAGCTCGGGCGGTCGAGCCGGAACCGAAGCCCGCCCGCCGCTCGCGACATGCCGGCGGCGCACCCAGGCACCGGTCGAGAACGTCACGCCGCCGTTCGCGTCCGATGGAACCCTCGAAGAAGAAGCGACTCCGCCTGGGCAGGGTGATCGGCTGGACGCTGCTCGGCGCGTGTGTGCTCGTCATCGCAGGCGCCGCGTGGGTCGGCTGGCGGACCTACGAGGCCTACATCCATCTACAGGCGGCCTCGGCGGGCGTCACCACCTTGCAGGACCAGCTCACCGACATCACCGCAGTGGATCCGCAGCGGACGGCGGAGACCGTCAGCCGGCTGCAGACGGAGGCGGCGAATGCCCGCGCCGCGGTGGACGACCCGGTCTACCGGGCGGCCAGCGTGCTGCCGTTCGTCGGCCCGAATCTGACGGCCGTCGACCAGGTCGCGGTGACCGTGGATGCGCTGGCCAAGAACGTCATGCCGTCCCTGGTGGACGTCGCCAGCACGCTGCAGCCGTCCACGCTGGCGCCGAAGAACGGTGCGATCGACCTCGTGCCGATCCAGCGGATCGCGCCGCTGCTGCAGTCCGCCGACGAATCGGACACCGGCGCTACCACCGAGTTGGCCGGGATCGACCGGTCCGAGCTGATGCGGCCGCTGGCGGACGCCGTCGACACGCTGTCCGGCAAACTGCAGGTGGCCGCCGAGGTCACCGAACCCGCGGCCCGTG
>JBBRVZ010000090.1:0-12027 GCA_038246445.1 Mycobacteriales bacterium | reverse complement strand
CGTTGCGGTCAGCACGATCGCCCTCGTCTCGGTCGGCGTGATCATCGGCTCGGCCAACCTCGGCTACCTTTTCCAGAATGGCAAGCAGCGAGGCATTCTCGAGGAGGTTGTGGTCGGGATCGTGATGAGCCTGCTGCTCGCATTGATCATAGATCTGTTGCTCGTGACGATCGGCAGACTGCTGATGCCCTGGAACCGAGACTCCGGTAACGCTGGTCGCTTCTTACCATGGCGACGCCGAGCACCACCCCTTGACATCGCGACACCGAGCGAACCCGCCCGATGAACCTGCTGCGCAGTGCGCTGAACTGGCTCTTCGACCCGGCAAACTACGTACCGGGGAGCCAAAGTCCACTGCCGATCCAGGACCGGCTGATCGAACATCTGACCTATACCGTCATCGCCATTGTCATCGCCGCCTTGATCGCGCTGCCTCTCGGCTTCTACATCGGCCACACGGGGAAGGGTCGGCAGTTCGTCATCGCATTCACCGGATCGATGCGCGCCCTGCCGACGCTCGGACTGCTGTTCTTCCTGCTGATGGTGTTCGGCTATTTCTTGTCCTATGACAAGGCCCCGATCGTCGGGGCAACCATCGCCTTCGTCGTACTGGCGATCCCCTCGATGCTCGCCGGGGCGTATGCGGGTCTGGAATCGGTCGATCGGCAGACCATCGACGCCGCGCGGGCCAACGGGATGACCGAGTGGCAGATCCTCACCCAGGTCGAGATCCCGTTGTCGCTGCCGTTGATCGTGGGGGGAGTCCGGGCGGCAGTCCTCCAGGTCGTCGCGACCGTCACGATCGCGTCCTACGCCGGTCTGGGCGGCCTCGGTCGTATCGTCACCAGCGGGATCGGGCTTAACAACTACGACCAGATCCTGGGGGGTGCCCTCCTGGTCACGGCCCTCGCCCTCGTCCTCGACGGGCTGTTTGCCATCGTGCAGCGTGCCACGGCCACGAGGGGCCCCACCGACCGCAAGGTCGTTCGGTTGCCCCGGCTGCTGCGTTCCTCCAGCAAGACCGCTACGCGTATCGACGCGTAAAACGAAGGGATCATCCTCATGTCCACAGTTCACCGCCGGATCGCCCGGCATCTCCCGCGTGTCGTGGCCGCCGGGGCCGCGCTGACCCTGGTCACCGCGCTCGCGGGCTGCGCGTCGAGTGATCCGACCGCCGCAGCGCCGCCGTCCAGCGGCGCGGCCGCCGCGGGCAAAGTAGTGGTGGGGTCGTTCGCCTACCCGGAGAGCGAGATCCTGGGCGAGATCTACGCGCAAGCCTTGGCGGCCAAGGGCGTGCAGGTCGACACCAAGTTCAACATCGGCCCACGCCAGCAGACGATCCCGGCCCTGCAAGACGGATCCATCACCCTGATGCCCGAATACAACGGAAACCTGCTGGCCCACTACAACCCCCAGTACACCCAGCGGACGACCGCCGACGTCAACGCCGCACTCACCGAAGCCGTGGCCAAGGACAAGCTGCGGGTTCTCACCTCGGCTGCGGCAGAGGACAAGGACGCCTACGTCGTCACCAAGGCGACCGCCGAGGCCAATCAGCTCACCTCGATCGGTGACCTGAGCAAGATCGTTCCGTTCAAGCTCGGCTCGAACCCCCAGTTCGGAGAGCTCGTTTACGGCATCCCCGGCCTGAAGAACGTGTACGGCGTCGGCGCCAAAGCCGGCGACGTCACGTTCGTGCCCATCGAGGATTTCGGCGGTCCCGACACCGTCAAGGCCCTGGTCGACGACACCGTGCAGGTCGCCGATATCTACACCACCTCGCCCGCGCTGGTCGAGAACAACCTGGTCGTGCTGGACGACCCGAAGAACATGATCTCCTCGCAGAACGTGATCCCGCTGATCGCCGACTCGGCTTACACCGACCAGATCGCCGAAATCCTGAACAACGTCTCGGCCAAGCTCACCACCGAGGATCTGATCGCCCTGCGCGGGCGGGTCGAAGGCTCGGAAAAGGCATCAGCCAATACCGCAGCCAAGGAGTGGCTGACTGAGAAGGGTCTGCTGTAACGGCTGTCGGCCGCCTGACCTGAAACACACGGGATTGCACCGCAGGGGCATGGCAGTCTGGCCTGATGGGACGCGGGCCAGATGTGCTGGTGGTCGGGGCAGGAATGGCCGGGTTGGTCTGCGCAACCGAACTGGAATCCCGAGGCCTGCAGGTGCGGGTCCTGGAACGAGCCGATCAGGTCGGCGGCCGTATCCGGACGGAACGCATCGACGGGTTCCGGTGCGATGTCGGTTTTCAGTTGCTCAATCCCGCGTACCCACAGGTCAAGCGCCTACTGGACGTACCTGCTCTGGGAATGCAACAGTTCGCGGCCGGTGTCCGCGTGCACCGGGGCGAGAAGACTGTGGTGTTGGCCGACCCGCGCCGAGCTCCCCGGCTGTTGGGGGCAACGCTGCGCAGCGGATTGCTTGACGTTCGAGACGTCCTCGGGCTCGTGCGATGGGAACTTCCTACGGTGATCGCTCCCCAACGCGACGTCCGCGCGCCCGACCGGGCGCTGTCGGAATCGTGGAATGCGGCCGGCGTCAAGGGCAGGTTGAGACGGGAGGTCCTCGAGCCATTCCTGACGGGCGTGCTGGCCGACGACCCGGCCCTGGCGTCAGCCAATTTCGTCCGGCTGCTCATCCGATCCTTCCTGCTTGGCACTCCGGGGTTGCCCCATGAGGGCATGGAAGCCCTACCGAGGCAAATCGCCAGTCGGCTGCACACCCCGGTCGAGACCGGTGCCGAGGTGCTCGGAGTCGGTCCAGGTCCGGTCGTGCGCACCGATACCGGAACGGTGCCTGCCCGGGCGGTCGTCGTTGCCACCGATCTGCTTTCCGCCGCCGCGATGAACCTGACGCCAGCTCGGACCTGCGGGGGCCTGACCACCTGGTGGTTCGCCACCCCGCCGGGGCTCCCCGACGACCGGCTGCTGTGCGTCGACGGCCGAGGGGGCCCGGTGGCGAACACCGCGGTGGTATCGGCGGCAGCCCCCAGCTACGCCCCGCCGGGCCGCGGTCTTGTGCAGGTGACCACACTGTCGTCCGCCGGCCTCACTGACCTTCAATCCCGCGCCGAAGCCGGCCGCCTGTGGCGAACCGACAGCACGTCGTGGGATCTGCTTGTCAGGCACGATGTTTCTGCTGCCCTGCCCCTGACAAGGCCACCGCTGCACATGCGCCGGCCGGTCGACCTCGGCGACGGCACCTTCCTCTGCGGTGACCACCAGGACACCCCCTCGATCCAGGGTGCGATGGCATCCGGCCATCGCGCCGCCCTCGCGGCGAGCCGATCCCTCAACATCGCTTCGTGATTGCGTGGAGACGGGGGCTCGCGTCGCGTCCTCGCGGTATGCCTTGACGCGCTGAACCAGGTTGCGGGCGCCGTGTCATCAGAGGTCGATGCGCATGACGACCCGTCGCGGTGTGGGATGGCTTACCTGCTTGAAGCCGCTGGTGGCGAATACGCTCTCGGTCCCGACGTGGAGCTCTTCGGCGATCACGTTCTTCGTGTTGATGGGATAGGCCTCGATGGCGCGTGCGCCCCGCTCGCAGGCGAAGTCGACTGCGGCGTGCACAAGCCCGCGGGCGATGCCGCGCCGGCGAACCCCGGCTCGGGTGAAGACGCAGGTGATCGCCCAGACGCCGTCGTCGAGCTTGTTCTCGGCACGGCCCACCCATGGGACGCGCTGGTTGCGCAGTAGACCTTCGTAAGCTGTTCGTGGCTCCACCGCGCACCAGCCGACCGGGTCTGCGTCGAGGTAGGCCACCAGACCGCTCGTCGTCGTCGCACCGGGTTGCCCGCATTCGGCCTGTTGGCGCTGCCGAAAGATGCGCTCTTCGACAGGGAAGTTGCCGAACGCCTCTCGTGGACGCAGCTTGTAACGCTGGCACTGGCATCGTGACGCCGGGCCGCGCGTCCCGAAGATCGCCCCCAGGTCCGCGCACGTCGCCCGGTTGGCGGGAACGATCGACAGCGCGAGTCTGCTCACCGTCATCATCGCCATCCTGCCTGGTCCGGTCTGCCGTGCGCGGCCGTGTCGATCCAAATGAGCATGCCTTCGTGGGACTTCCGTCCCCGGTCACTGTCGGGATCGTCAGGTCAACCCGAGCAGGGTGAGCCGGTCGGCGTACCGGCGCAGGCCTTCCTGGACGAAGCCGGGGAAGCGGGCATACCACCGCAATTGCGCTTCGCGGACCTGCTCGTCCGGGACGATCTCGGCGCCGAACACCCAGTCGGCCGGGGGGTCCTCACCGATACCGAGGGCGCGAGCCACCACCGGTTCGACCGGCGTGTGCACCGCGTCGAGCAGTACCCGGTCGGGCACCTGAACCCCCACGGGTACACCGAGCTCAGCCTGGGCGCGGCGGGCGAGTTCGGCTAATAGCCGGTTGCCGGGGTGGTTGATCGTCGACCAGTCCTGCAGCCCGGGCCGGCCGTAGCAGTCGGACATGACCACCAGGCCACCGTCCCGTTCTCGGCGCTGCAGCTCGGCCTTGGACAGGGCAGCCATCTGCTGGTAGGCGCCCCAGTCCTCGGTCGGGATCGGACGGGTGCCGGTGTGCGCCTCGACGATCGTGCGCAGGTCGTGGTACGGCGCCACGGGCGGGTCACCTGCGCTGGGATGGCGCACCGTGACCTGGAACGGGTGCATCCCCTCGTAGACCAGCAGCGGCAAGAGCACCAGCCGCGCGTCGGGCGCCAACAGCGGGGTCAGCTGGGAGGTGCCCAGCGGCATACCTCGGTAGTTGTCGCTCACCGGCTGCAGGAACAGCACGTCGACGCGGGAGATCATGCGGTGCAACAGTGGTAGCTCGTCATCGGTCAGCTCGAAGACCGGGGGGACCCGCACCGTACGCAGCGCCCGGTCCGGGGCGCTGTCGAGCAACACGCGCAGCGCCTCGGACTGGCAGGTGCCGAGCACGCAGGCCAGCGGCCGACCGTCCTCGGCCGGCAAAGGCTTGACCCCGTAGAACTCCCCGTAGTGCAGGGTGCGGCCATCGACGGGGCGGCGGTCGGTTTCGCTAACGGTCATGCCTCAGCACACCACGGTCTGCGTGGTGTTGCCATCAGCGGGCTCTCAGCACGGAAGCTGCGTCGCCGGCCCGCGGTGGGTGGCTCGGGCAGTTCGGGTGAGGTGTCAGCTGCGCCGCAGCGCCGTGAGCAGGGTTCGCTCGTCTTCATCGGAGAGGCCGGCCTGACGCACGCGGCCGCGTTCTCTGCTCATTTCCCACTTCAGCGTGTCGGCAAGGGTCTGGTCCAGGGGTCGGGTGGTCAGCCCGGCGTGTCGCGCCTTGCCGCTGTCGCGGGCGTTGGAGCCCAGCCAGTCGGGGTCGGCGATCCACAGGGGGAGCGAGCGTTCGCCCATCCACTCGTGCACGCCGTGCGCCAGCAGCCAGCGCTGGTCGGCGGCCACGACCGGTCCGGTGTGGGCGGCGACGCTGCGCGCGATGTCGAGATGCTTGGCCAGCGGCACCGTCGGACCGGTGACGTTGAAGACGCCGGCGGTGCTGCAGCTGGTCGCGTCGACCAGCCAGTCGGACAGGTCGCGCACGTCGATCACCTGGGTCGGCAGGTCGGGGGCGCCGGGGACCAGGACGGCGCCGTCCCGGGTGGCTGGATGCGCGAACCGCAGCGGCCAGTAGCCGCTACGGTCAGAGACGTCTCCCGGGCCGCCGATGAGCCCGACGCGAGCGATCAGCGCCCGATCCGGGCCGACGGATCGCAGCACGTGCTGCTCGCAGGCGCCCTTGGCCTGGCCGTAGCCCGCCATGCTCTGCATCACCTCGTCCTTCGACGCCGGCAGCAGCGCGCCATCCTCGTCCTGGCCGGGCTCGCGGTGGTCGGCGTAGACGCTGATCGAGGAGACGAAGCCGAACAACGCGGTGCGGTCGGCCAGCGCAGCGGCGGCGCTTCGGACCTGTCCGGGTTGGCGCGATAGGTCGATCACCACGTCCCACTGCTCGCCCGCGACCTGTTCGTAGGCACCGGGCCGGGTGCGATCGCCGGGCACGAACACGGCGCCGGCGGGCACCCGGCCGGAGGCGCCGCGGGCCAGGCAGGTCACCTGGTGCCCGGTTTGCAACGCGGCCCTCGTGACGTGCCCACCCAGCCAGGCCGTTCCGCCCAAGACCAGTAGCCGCACACCGGCAGCAGACATCAGTCCCGCCCGCCCGCGCAACCCGACTTTGGTCAGGGCATCTAAAGCAGGTCCGGACCAGCAGGTCTGCGACGTCGATGCCGCGTGCCGAAACCGCTTCCAGTACCTCAACTGCGGCGGGCAGCGCGGCAGTCGCGGCGGCACCGACGGCGGCGTATTGGTTGCGCAGCAGGTCCTCTGCCTTGGCCGACCACGGCAGCAACTCGGCATCGAGCATCAGCCAGTCGGTGTCCAGCTCGTTCCAGAGGTTTGCCTCGTCGACGGCCTTTCGCACCGCCTGCAGGAGCTGTTCGGTCGTGGCGGCCGCGAAGAACGCTCGGCCGGTGCGGGTGTACACCGCGCCGGTGGTGCCGTCGCCGGCGCCGAACCTGCTCGCGCCGACCTGGGCACTGCGACAGACCAGGACAACGGCGCGAGAGCCCATGTGCTTCTCCTGGCAGATCACCTGCGGCACGCCGCTGCGCCGGTAGAAGTCGAAGGCGGTCGCCGGGTGCTCGAGGAGGTCACCGTCGGGCGTGGTGGCTGTTGGCGCCATCGTGGGCGGCAGGTACAGCAGCCAACGCGGCTCGATGGCGAAGCGGCTCATCACCTCCAACGCCCCGGCGGCGTTCTCCTCCCGCACGGTCACCCGCCCCGCGAGCCTGGTCTGGACACCGCGCTTGCCCAGCACGTCGGTGATCGCCAGCTCGTCCGCTGCACGCCCGAGCGCCTGGGCGGAGGCAGCAGGCGGGGGTGGGAAGGGCTTGGTCGGCTCGTACCAGACCTGCTGCGCGGGCACGGTGACGACCTGATTCTCCGGATACCGCAGTGCGGTGAGCTCGCCCCCGAAAACGCAGCCGGTGTCCAGACACAACGTGTTGTTGATCCATTCCGGACCGGGCGTGGGGGTGTGTCCGTAGAGAACCATCGCCGATCCGCGGTAGTCCTCGGCCCACGGGTAGCGCACCGGCAGGCCGAACTCGTCGGTCTCGCCGGTGGTGTCCCCGTACAGCGCGAAGCTGCGAACTCGCGCCGAGGCACGCCCCTGGTACTCCTGCTTCAGCCCGGCGTGGGCGATCACGAGCCGGCCGCCGTCCAGGACGAGATGGGAGACCAGTCGGTAGCAGAACTGCTGTACCTGCGCACGGAACTCCGGCGGCTCGGCGGCCAGCTGAGCCAGCGTGGTCTCCAATCCGTGGCTGATCTGCACCTGCCGTCCCTGCAGCGCCCGGACGAGCTTGCTCTCGTGGTTACCGGGCACGCAGAGCGCATGTCCGGCCGCGAACATTCCCATGACCAGCCACAGCACGCCCGGTGAGTCAGGGCCCCGGTCGACCAGGTCGCCCACGAACACCGCCTTGCGATCAGTGGGGGGAACCGCGTCGACCGGCCGCCCGTGCTCGTCATCGACCAGCACGTATCCCAGCTCGAGGAGCAGGGTGACCAGCTCGCTGCGGCAGCCGTGCACGTCGCCGATGACGTCGAACGGGCCTTGCTCGTGCCGGAAGTCGGTGAGCAGCTTCTCCCGGACGATGACGGCGTCCGCGACCTCCTGCTCGCTGCGCAGGACGTGGACCTTGCGGAAGCCCTCCTTGCCCAGGTGCCTGAGCGATCGACGCAGCTGGTCGCGCTGGCGCTTCACCACCGCGTCGGCGAAGTCGCGGTCCGCGCGGGTGGCGTTGCGGTCCAGACAGACCCGCTCCGGGAGGTCCATCACCACGGCCACCGGCAGCACATCGTGAGCGCGAGCGAGCGCGACTAGCCGGCGCCGGGACTCGGGCTGCACGTTGGTCGCGTCCACGACGGTGAGGTGGCCGCCGTCGAGTCGCTTGCCGGCGATGAAGTGAGGTAGACAGGGTCAACAACACCGCCACAGTCTGCCCTGGTTGTCCAGGCAAGCCCGCCACGTTCACGGGGTCGCTACCGGTGTCAGCGGTGCCACCGGGTGTGGCGCCAGGACATGGGCAAGGCCGAGCCGCGGGCCCGGCCTTTTTCGCGTTGGATCCGATGCACCCGCTCCACTGCACGACGCCTGAGCCGAGGGGTTCGTCGACCCCGCCAGGCAACGAGGTACGTGGCGAGACCGAGCACCCGACGTGCGAAATGGCCCTGGTGTACGCGTCCGGGCCCCTGCCAGCAGGAGCACACTCGAGCAAGCTCGTCGCTTCGTACAGGCCGGACCTCCACGCAGTCATCGAACACCACCGGGAGCACAGCGGCCGCCGGTTGCGTCGGTGGTGAAGAAGGTCAACGCGAGCGGGCCGGCACCGACCGCCGCGCAGGATTGATCGGAGGTGGCCTCGGACGCAATCAGTCCTCGTCAGGCGTGTGCTTCGGTCGGGTCGTGTACAGGCCGTACAGCAACCCGATCACCGCAAACATCACAACCAGCAGCGGGACATTGCTGAACACGACACCGCCCGCCAGCCCGACCAGGGCGCCGGTCAACGTCCAGATCGCAATGGCCGGCGCTCGCGGGTCCCTGGCGTCGGGGTTCGGCACCGCGTCACCGTAGCCGTCGGGCTCCCCCGAACCGAACGCGGCGCGGCTGAAGGTCGGCGTCGGGCACTGAGAACCCGTTCTCAGCCGACCGGCTTGGGCTCCGGCTTGCGGGCGGCCGGACACGCGATGCCGGCGACAGCCACCAGGACCAGCACCATCAGCAGCGCGTTGAGCAGGCCGACGTGCTCGCCGACGAAGCCGATCAGCGGCGGGCCGACCAGGAACGCAAGGTAGCCGATGGTGGCAACGGCGCTGACCCGGGCAGCGGCACTCACCGGGTCGTCGGCCGCGGCGGACATGCCGACCGGGAATCCCAGTGCCGAGCCGAAGCCCCAGGCGACGACGCCGACGACGGCCAACCAGGTCACCGGCGCAAAGATCACGGTGACCAGTCCGGCGGCCGCGAGGACGGCCGAGGCCCGCAGCACCGGAACCCGCCCGAAGCGGTCGAGCAACCAGACACCGCCGACCCTGGCCACGGTCATCGCCGTCACGAAGATGCCGAAAACCAATGCGCCGGTGGCGTTCTCGACCCCATGACCGTCCACCATGGCCAACGCGAGCCAGTCGTTGGCCGATCCCTCGGCGAAGGCCATGCCCAGCACGATCAATCCGATGAGCAGGGTCCGGCGATCCCGCCAGATGCCCAGCCTGGACCGCCAAGCGCTTTTGCCCGATTCGGAACCGGCCGCTTCCTCTGCCGCCGCCCGCTCCGCCGCGGCCACCGCGGGGTCGGGCTGCAGGTAACGGACGCCGAACAGGCCCCCGGCCGCAACCAGCACAGAAACGATCACCAGATGCGCCACGATCGACATCCCGGCGAACTCGGCGGCCGCACCGAGCGCTGCGCCAAGGATCGTGCCGCCACTGAACATGGCATGGAACAGCGGCATGACGGTGCGATTCAGCGCCCGCTCGTTCGCCGCGCCCTCGACATTCATGGACACGTCACACGTCCCACCGCCCAGACCGAACAGCGCAAGTCCTACGACGACCACGGCGAAACTCGCCATGCTGGCCCCGACCCCGGTGATGACCAAACCGGCGGCGACGGCGAGCAGCGAGATCCGGATGGTCGCGGCGGAGCCGATACGGGCCAGCAGGGCACTCGAGGTGGTGAGACCGACGATGGACCCCATCGCCAGCCCGAAGACGATCAGGCCCATCTGGAAGGTACTGGCGCCCAACACGTCCCGGATGGAGGGGGTCCGGGCCACCCAGCTGGCGAGGGAAACGCCGGACAACGCGAAGATCAGGAACACCGCGTTGCGCCAGCCGACGATCTGCGAGCGGGTCAGTGGCACGGTCGCAGCCTCGTCGACAGATGCCGGGGCGGAGTGGGACACAGTTTCCTCAAGTCTCACAGTCTGCCGTACAGGCAGCTGTCGGATCGTTTCGATCGAATCGTTTCGAACGCTACCGGATTTCGCGTCACGGGTCACCGAGTTGCGCCCGCGGTGTTGCGACGCCGGCTCAGCGCGCACCCGTTCACCAAGGCCGCCCGTTCGGGGGCCGCAGCCGCCGATCTTCCCCTGACCACAACCCGCCGGTGGCGACGCAGCCTCGCGCGACCGGCCCGATGCCGGACTGACAGCTCGCCGCGCTCAGACCTCGCCCGCGGACCCGCCCGAGGCGTTACAGCCGTCCGCGCGCCGACCACTATCGAATCGTTTCGACTACCGTGTGGTGGGAGCCGACGTCGACAGGGAATTAGGAGACGCATCGATCATGCCCGACAGCAGTGACAACGACCTCGGTGCTGCCGCGTTCGACCTGCGCGTGCGGGCCCGTCCCGGCCGGGGCGCCACCCGCACGACCCTCGCCCAGGTCGCGGCGCTCGCAGGGGTGTCGGTGTCCACCGCGTCGCTCGCCTTCAGCGGATCGGGCCCGGTGTCCGACGCCACCAGGCAGCGGGTTCTCACGGCGGCCGAACGGCTGCATTACGCCGGCCCGGATCCGCGCGGCCGGTCGCTCCGGCAGGGCCGTTCGGGCATCATCGGCGTCGTCATGGAGGAGCGGGTACTGGCGGCGTTCCGCGACCCTATCTGGATCGCCCTGCTCGACGGCATCGCCCAGGAGACAACGGCCGACGGCCGGGGCTTGTTACTGTTGACCGACGTCGGTGAGAGTGCGATGGCGATGGAGAGCGCCTCCATGGACGGCGTGGTGCTGCTCGGTTGCAGCACGCGAATCGCGCGGTCCATCGACATCCTGCGCCGGCGGGCGACACCGACGGTTGCTTTGGGTGGCCCGGAATTCCCTGGCGTGCTGACCATCTCGCTCGATGACCGCAGCGCCAGCGAGGTGGCCGCCCGGCACCTCGCTGACCTCGGCCACCGGGACGTTGCCATCGTTGCACTGCCACTGGACGGCGACGTCGGAGCACTCGGTCCACCCGCGCCTGGGTCGCCGTCGGCCGAACGCGGCCCGCTGACGGACGACCGTGAACGAGCCGGAACCGTGCAGGTGAGCATCGATCGGCTCCGCGGGGTCCGTGCGGTGTTCCCCGACAGCACCGGGGTCGTCGCCGCGGGCAGCTACGTCGACGAGGGCATGATCGCCGGGCATGCGTTGCTGGACGACCCGGACCGCCGGCCGACGGCCATCGTGGCCCAGTCCGACCTTTTGGCGGCGGGCGTCATCAAGGCGGCAACCGAGCTGGGCCTGGACGTGCCGGGAGATCTCAGCGTCGTCGGCTACGACGGGATCGCGCTCGACCGGATCATCCCGCACGACCTGACGACGATGGTGCAGCCCGCCGCCGAGCAGGGCCGGGCCGCCGGTCGGGCTGTGCTGGACCTGCTGGAGGGCGGTGAGCCGGCGCCCGTCAGATTCACCAGCAGCTTCCACCGCGGCGCGACGACGGCAGCCCCCCGCCGGTGATCGCCGACGGGCGGTCGACGGGTGGCCCGGCGGCAGCGTTCAGCAACATGCGTGCTTCCGACCTGGATGCGATTCCGGGAAAAACCGAGAGGCCATGAGGACATCGCGCACGACCACGCCGGTACGGCTGAAAGTGGCTCGGCGTCTTCTGCCTCGTTACGGATGGTCCGGAGCTGACGAAGTTGTCCGGAGGGCGCAGTACAAAGGTGGGGAAATCAATGCTCGCGCCTTTGTTGCCCGCAACCCGGCCCGAGGTTACGTCAGGGGGTATGTCGCTCCTCGGTACGTGCTCGTTGTCCGCGATGACGCCGGAAAGGAGCACGACGTCAACGTGTGCCCGGCAATATGGCACCACGGGGGCGCCGCGCCAGGTGAGGTGCTGGCGACGATCGCGGACATCAGCGACGGGGACCATCAAAGGTGGTTCGACGGGTGGGTCGCGCTCGGTCGACGGGTGGCGGCGATGGGAGATACCTGCGCTGCCGCGAATCGG
>JBBRVZ010000089.1:0-12068 GCA_038246445.1 Mycobacteriales bacterium | reverse complement strand
GATGTACCGGGCGGAACCGATCACGGCGTCGGAGATCGCCCGCCGGCTGGGCATCTCCACCAGTCGGGCGCTGGCGGCTCTGCACCGCGAGGGTATCGACATGGACCCAGGCCGGCAGGCCGCCGCTGTCCGGGCCGCTAGTGCCCGCCGCCGCGGCACGGTGCCCTCCCTGCCGGTCGACCAGGCCGAACAGGCGGTGCAGTACTACCAGGACGAGGGCTGGTCCTACCGGATGATCGGCGAACAACTGGGGGTGTCGGCCGCGAAGGTGCGGGCCGAGCTGCAGCGCCGCGGTATCCCGGTCCACCACCGCCGCCCCATCGGCCCCGGGAGCCGTACCTCACGAACCGAGGCGCCGGTCGAAAAGTTGCGCAAGCTTTACGTCGAATCCGAGTGGAGCGCCGAAGATGTGGCCGCCCAGCTGGACTCCACGATCCATGTGGTGCTGCGAACCGGGCATGCCCATGGAGTGCCGATCCGGCAGGGCGGCGGCGGCAGCCCCGCCGTCACCGCGGCCGTCGCGCTGATCGACAGCCTTTACCGCGACGAACAGGTCAGTGAGGTGCTGGATCGGCATGCTGTGCCGAGGCGGCCCGCGGGCGGCGACATCGCCGCGCGGTTCCCGGAACCGGTCCCGCTGACCGTCCAGCTGCTCGACGAGCTGTACCACGGCGCCGGCTGCTCTAGCAGCCAGATCGAGCTGCTCACCGGGCAACCCCAGGTCGTCGTCCGGGCCAACATGCATCGCCTCGGGATCGCTTTACGTCCGGAACATATGTCGCCGGCGTTGCTGCGGCTGCGGGCCGCGGCCCGGCAAGACTTCCTGGCGCAGGTGGCGGCCGAGTACCGCGCCTGCGGTTCAACCACCGAGGTGGCCAGACTGCATGACTGCGCCACCAATACCGTGCTCCGCTGGCTCGCGCAAGCCGGGGTGACCGTGCCCGGTCGCGGCCACTGGACCCGAAAGAAACCAGGCCCCGGAAGCGCGGCTAGGTAGGTAACAGGAAGAGGGGTTCCCATTCCAAAGATGCCAACACGGGTTGCTTGACAGGCATGACCTGCGGCGATGCGATCTGACGAAGTCGTATCGCGAACCATCCTTTATGTGACAGTGTCCGCATGCCGTGTACGGATGCTCAGCTGCGTGTTTTTCGGACACGGGTTATGAGACAGAAAACCGCATAAGGCTGTGAGCCAAACGGGGGGCAGCTGCAGATCAGCGCGAGTGATAGTCCGCCCAATCGCTGCTTGCTGGGGTTCCAGAGGAATTCCATCCTGAAGGCGGACTCTGCCGACGCGCGCCACCTTGCGCCGTATCTTGGCCGCCCTGGCCGTCGTCAACTCGGATCCAGCCCAGCACATTCGTGCCCGGAGTATGAGATTTCGGCGGGCCGGGTCGCCAACTGATGGGACGCCCGGGTCATGGGGCACGGCTAGTGTCAGTTCCGCAGCTGGTTCGGCCGGTGCAGCCATCAGATGGGTGTGCCGATCGAGGGAAGAGGGAACCTGGTGGGAATCCGGGACTGCCCCGCAGCGGTGAGTGGGAACGACAGCCGTCAATCAAGCACTGGACGCAATTTGCGCGTTTGGGAAGCTACGGCCGGTAGGTGACCGGCATTACTGCCGGTCGTGCCCGCGAGTCCGAAGACCTGCCAGCCGCCCGTTCCGGCGACCGCCGGGACGGTGGTTTCCGACCTCTCGGGTGAGTCGTGGCCTCCGCCTGTTCTTGACGTGTGCGCGTCGGGACCTGGCTGGCTGCCTCCTGTTCGTGCTGGTCGTTGTGGACTCGCGAAGGAGAGCCCCCATGACTGACCCCACTTCCCAGTACCCCGCGATGGCGACGGTGTATGGGTACCCACGGCAAGGCCCTAACCGGCAGCTGAAGAAAATCATCGAGTCGTACTGGGCCGGACACAGCAACGCCCAGTCCCTGCTCGACGCGACAGCGCAGCTGCGGGCGGACCGCCTGCAGGAGCTGCGGTCCGCCGGTCTCGGGGAGATCCCGAGCAACGATTTCTCCCTGTATGACCAGGTGTTGGACACCGCGTGGATGCTCGGCGCGATCCCCGCCCGGCACCTCGATGCCGTCCCGGACGTGAGCACCCCGGCGGGCCGGTTGGACCGGTACTTCGCGATGGCCCGCGGCACCGCCGACGTGGCACCGTTGGAGATGACCAAGTGGTTCGACACGAATTATCACTACCTGGTACCCGAGTTGGGCCCGGACACCGAGTTCATCCTGGACGCAACGAAACCCGTGAAGGAGTTCGAGGAGGCGAAGTCGGCCGGGGTGATTACCCGGCCGGCGATCTTGGGGCCGGTGACGTTCCTGTTGCTGGCCAAGCCAGCCCCTGACGCGGCACCGGGATTCGACCCTTTGGAGCTGCTGGATCGGGTGTTGCCGTTGTATGCGGACCTGCTCGGCCGGTTGAAGGCGGCCGGCGCGGTGTGGGTGCAACTCGACGAGCCGGCCCTGGTCCTGGACCAGCCGCGGTCGGTCCTGACGGCCGTCGACCAGGCGTACCGGGTGTTGACCAGCGCCAAGGATCGCCCGAACATCCTGGTGGCCACCTATTTCGAGCGGCTCGGTCAGGCGCTGCCGGTGTTGGCGCGGGCCGCGATTGACGGCCTGGGCATCGATTTCACCGGTCGCGCAGCGAGCAACGTCGGTGCGCTGGCCGCGATCGGCGGGCTACCCGGAAAACGTTTGATCGCGGGGGTCGTCGACGGCCGGAATATCTGGTCAACCGATCTCGCCGCAGCGTTGAGCACCTTGGACACGCTGCGCGGCTTGGCCGACTCGGTCGATGTTGGGGCGTCCTGTTCGCTGTTGCACGTGCCGTTGGACGTCACCTTGGAGCGCAACCTGGATCCGGAGATCGCCGGGTGGTTGGCGTTCGCCCGGCAGAAACTCGACGAACTGGTGGTCCTGGCAGCTGGCCTGGCGCAGGGCCGGGACGCCATTGCCGGGGAACTCCGGGCTAATCATGCGCGGTTGGGATCGCGGGCCTCCTCACCGATCGTCCGGAACGACGCTGTCCGTGCCCGGGTCGCCGGCGTCACCCCCACGGACCTTGACCGGGGCCGGTCCTACCCCGAACGGCATGCTGCGCAACAGGACCGGCTTGGTCTACCGGTGCTGCCGACCACCACCATCGGGTCGTTCCCGCAGACCACCGGGCTGCGGCAGGCCCGGGCGTCCCTGCGGTCCGGGCGGTTGAGCCAGGATGGTTACCGGGCGGCGATGCAGGCCGAGATCCGCGACGTCATCACGACGCAAACCGATCTCGGTTTGGACGTGTTGGTCCACGGGGAACCCGAACGCAACGACATGGTGCAGTACTTCGCCGAGCAGTTGACCGGGTTCCTGGCCAC
Organism: Mycobacteriales bacterium; assembly: GCA_038246445.1. Lineage (GTDB taxonomy): Bacteria > Actinomycetota > Actinomycetes > Mycobacteriales > Nakamurellaceae > Nakamurella. The sequence goes on along the minus strand of JBBRVZ010000089.1, from coordinate 8,693 downwards.
CCAGCACGGCTGGGTGCAGTCCTACGGCACCCGGTACGTGCGGCCACCGATCATCGCCGGGGATGTCTCCCGGCCGCAGCCGATGACTGTGCAATGGGCGACCTACGCGCAGTCGCTGACCGACCGGCCACTCAAGGGAATGTTGACCGGCCCGGTGACGATGCTGGCCTGGTCGTTTGTCCGGGACGACCAACCCCTGGGTGATACCGCGTTCCAGGTCGCGTTGGCGCTGCGGGACGAGGTGACCGATCTGGAACGGGCGGGTATCGCTGTCATCCAGGTTGACGAGCCAGCAGTGCGGGAGACGTTGCCGCTCCGCGCGGCAGGCCGGGCGGAGTACCTGCAGTGGGCGACCAACGCGTTCCGGTTGGCGACCTCCGGGGTCCGGGATGACACCCAGATTCACACCCACATGTGCTACGCCGAATTCGGCGACATCCTTCCGGCGATCATCGAGATGGACGCCGACGTCATCAGTCTGGAAGCGGCCCGCTCCGACATGACGATCACCGCGGACCTGGCAACGGCCGGATACCCCAATGAGGTCGGACCCGGGGTATGGGACATCCACTCACCACGAGTGCCGACCACGGTCGAGATCGAAGGCCGGCTCCGCAGTGCGGCCGCCGCGTTCCCGGCCGGCCGGTTGTGGGTGAACCCGGACTGCGGCCTGAAGACCCGCGGCTACCCGGAAACCCTGACCAGCCTGGCGAACCTGGTCACGGCCACGGCACGGGTCCGCGCAGGGCTCTGACCAAGCCGCACATCGTCGAGTGCCGGCGCAGGAGAGAACCTTTACCCTGCGCCGGCACTCGGATGGTGGCTACTCCCAGTCCAGACCGCCGCCGGACTGGTATTCGATGACCCTGGTTTCGAAGAAGTTCTTCTCCTTTTTCAGGTCCATCATTTCGCTGATCCACGGGAACGGGTTGTCGGTATCCGGATAGAGCGGGGCCAGGCCGATCTGGGCGCACCGGCGGTTGGTGATGAAGTGCATGTACGTCTCGCACTGGTCGGCGGACAGCGATCGCCCCGTTCATGTGGGCGGTCGCGAGTGGTGTCGGTGGCGGCCGTGCAGGATCAGCCGTTCATCTTCGGACAAGCCTTCAGCTACCTGACGTAATAAGTACTACCGGCCAAACCTGTTGCTAGCCAATAGGACTCACTGTATCCGGTCTGCGAGTACGTCCGCGGACCGGTCGGGAAGTATCGGTTGCTCAGCAGATGGTTACGGGAGCAGTCCGGGGATGGACTTGCGATGAGCTTCGCCGATGTTGAGGAGGTGCTGGCCATGGCGCTCCCGCCGTCCGCCCGCAATCACCTGTCACATTGGTATGGCTACGACGGGACCGCCCGAGCACCCTGGCCCCTGTCGCCGACATGTTGAGTTGGACGCCGGCCGGTCGGGCGGTGTTCTTCATCGGCAATCACATGGTTTCGACCACACGCCCGGTCAGCAGACCTAGGTGTCAACGCCGACCCGGTTCGACCCCGGAAGCTGTTCATTCAACCTCCGAGGCCTAATCCCCGTCACACCGCGGGGGACGCGCGGTGTGACGGGGAAGTGCCCTGCCACTCGTGAACCACCCGTGGCGTAGTGGATGACTCCGACCAGGCGGGGCCCGTCCAGGACAGGCAGCAGCCACATCCGATGCGCGGCCATCAAGTCAGAGACGACGTGACCGATGGGATCGTCCACTCCGATCGTGATCGGCGGTAGCTGTGCGAGCGAGGACGCGGTGACCCTCGCGGGGTCGCCGCCCTGCTTCAGGTCCCGCAGGGCGATGACTCCCTGCAGGTCACCGTGCTGGTAACAGACCGGCAGGAACGCCACCAGCAGGTTCCGCATCCTGCGGGCGACCTCCACCAGGGTGTCGCTGCACGCGACCTGGTCCGGATCGCGTGTCATGACGTCTCTCGCGACGTAGCCGACCGGCCAGCCCACTCACGTCACCGCCGCGTCAGAATTAGTCGCCGAGCGTGCGAGATGACCCGCCTCGCCTAGGGGCAGGAACGTTGCCGGATCGTTCATTCTCGCCCCTCCGTTGAACGATTACCTCCCCGGGCACGGCGAGTGGCCGTACCCAGGGAGTGGGGAATGACTTTCCCAAGCCCTCTGGCCCTGGCCCTGGTGGCCGGTCATCGCCGGTGGCGGGTTGCCCACCGGGTCCGGTTGGTTGCCGCCGTTGCGGTGGTCGGGCATCCACCGCACCTGGGCCAGCACGGTCGAACATGCGTATCAGGCACCGCCCCCGGCCAATCGTGGTCCGGCAGCACAACAGACAGACACTGCGGACACCCGGCTGGGCTGGTACTACCCGAAATGGGCGGGTGGCTGACGCAGGTTCAACTGTTACACAATCGGGCATGTCTGTCACCCCCCGGTGATCACGTCGGGACGAACGCGCGCCCAGCCCGGGACCAGGCTGGGCGCGCACCAACACAGCGGGTCGGTCTCTGTGGTGCGAAAGGCCGGGCGGAAACGGCCTTTGCGATGCCGCCGCCGAACGCATCGTGACCGGGCTGCCCGCCGATCCGACGGCCAGCCGGCGGTGGCCCGGGGCGCCGAGCTGTCCCGGCACAGGTCAATGCAACGCGCTTGGCCTAGACAGTTGTATGAGGGTTTAGCCGGCACCCGGACGTGGGGATCTACCTGAGCCGTGCCCGGGCCCGAGGAGCTCCTCGGGCCCGGGTGCTCGCTGACTCGGAGACGAACCCCCAAGCGGTGCGCCGACGATCGCGGACCCGGGGAGGACAGCAATTGACGGCGTGAGCCGGCCCATCGGATCGGTGGTCACCGTGGGCGGCACGGTCACCGAAGCGCCGCGGATGCTCGCCATTTGAACAGCAGCGGGCAGATCTCCCGGTACTGCTCCGGCATCCCTACCGGCGCCGGGACGGCATCGATGTCGTCCTTTTCGAACCACGGGGTCACGGCCCCGACAGGGAAGGTCGGGACCGTCGTCCTTCGATCGATGCGGAGCGCAGCGGCGCCCGCGGCAGGCGCTGCGGCTGGGACCCCTGGGTCAGCTCTTGAGCTGCTTGTTCAACGTCGAGAAGAGGACCTCGGAGGTGTCGCGAACAAAATTCGCGTGGGTGGTCGCCAATGTGGTGGCCCAGTCCACGGTGCCCCTGGCGACCTGGTCCTCCAGGTCGAGCATGTTCTTCAGAACCTTCTCGTAGCCCTCGAGCCAGTCCAGGCCGTTTTCCTTGGCCTGAGCGGCGACCTGGTCGCTGAGCTCCTTGACGCGTGTCGTGGCGGCCTCGAGCTGGGCACTGACATCCGGCATGGTCATGCGGCGGACTCCTTTAGTTGGGCAGCCCCCGGCGGACGCCGGGGACTCCATCAGGCCGAGTTTCCCATTGTCCGACGGCGGTCGCTCGTAGGCCAGCTTGCCGGCCTCGGGTGTGGTCGCCCCAACCGCGCCGCATACCGCCAGCCAGCTCCGGAACGCTCCGTGAAGTTGGAACCAATTGCGGTGAAGGGGTGGTCAGCTCGGATCGGCGAGGTGCTGGTGGTCAGGTCGGGAAGGTGCCCGGTGGCGGTGAGTTGCTCGGTGAGCATGGTCTGCGGCCAGGCCTTCGATGACCTGGCTGCTTCGAGTAAGCAGCTCAGCAGTTGTCGATCGATTCCGGTGCCGCTCGCCGCCGGGGTCACGGCGAGGAGTTCGAGGGCGAACGAGTTCTGAATTCTTTGTGCTGCCTGTTCGCCCCGGTCGGTCGCGCAGTTCTGTTGACCATGGGTCGTTTGCCCTGTCCCAGCTCCAGTTGTGACCGTAAGCGAAGCCGACCGGCGCAGCGGCCACCGTCGCGGTGTCATGGCCGCGCCGGCTTCTGCCCGCGAGTGCCGATAGAGGTCGGCGAACATCTTTGCAGTGCTTGGGGGCTCGGATAGCGGTGGTTGCGCAGCCGCAGCCGCATGGATCTCTTCGACGGCTTCTGGTGGAAGCGCCTATTCGGCGGAATGAACCACCCGTAGGACTGCTCGATCCTGCGTTGGCTGGGTCACCCAAACAGGGTGCCTGAAGCCTGTCAAACACTGTCGACCATCTGGCGAAGTTCACCCGAAAGCGGTGGCAGCAACGAGTCTCAGGTGACCAACGTGAAGTGCCGGTCTCGACCCGGTGAGACCGTCGAGATTGGCGGTGTCGTCGGTGATCTGGACCCCTAAGGCTCATCGGGGCGCTGTGCCAGCATCTCGAAGCGGCGTACCTCGACATACAGCTCAGATAGCTGGGTGATGACAGCGATCATGTCGGCCCGATTGGTAGTGACGGTGACGGAGAAGTCGATGGGATCGGTCCGTTTGCCAGGAGTGACCCCACGATGCCCAAAAGCGAATTCAAAAGTGGGATCGGGCCACAGACTGTGGACGAGTTCGTTGCGTCGATCGAAGGCAGTGCGCAGCCGCCCTACGAGGCCGATGAGCGGCGCGGCCCTTGATACGCGTTCAGCGCGCCGCTCGCAGCACGGCGACGATCCGCGGGTGCCCGTCGACCTCGGGCTGGTCGACGATCTCGACGTCACCGAGGCCGATGATGCGCCCCAGCCGACGCAGACCCTCGACGGGAAAGCCCCAGTAGACGAAGTCGTCGCGTGCGTACACATTCCCAGGCTCGTGAACCTCGATCGCGGGGGTGTCGCCCGGGAGGTGCGAGCCGTAGGTCTCGAGCACGATTTCGCCGCGCGGTGTCAGCACGTCGGCGAGCGCCTGCAGCAGCCTGATCGGATCGGTCACCCGGTGCAGGATTCCGAAGCACAACGCAACGTCGAAGCGCTCACCGAGCTCGCGCACGTCCAGCGCGTCCATGCGGTGGTACTCGACTCGGGATGCGAGGAGCTCGGCGATTGCGCTGAAGCCGGCAGCGGCCGGCAGGTTCACGCCGAAACGGGTGCGCACCCACTCGACGTACTGCTCGTTGTCGACCGCGACGACGCGGCGCGCACCGCGGGCCTCCGCCAGGAAGCTGTAGAAGCCGTCGAACGCGACGATGTCGAGGACGCTCTGCCCTGCAAAGCGGTCCGCGCCGACCACCGGTAGACGGTAGCCGTGGTCGCGTGCGATGCCCGGCGTGTAGATCCCGGGCGCCAGGGCGAAGGTGTGAAACCAGAGCGGAACCGAGTCGCGGACGCGCTCGGCGCGCGCTGCCGGCGCGTCAATGGCCAGCAGGTCGGCGACCACCCGCTCCGCTGCGGAGGTCTCGGGGATCGGCTCGATCGCGACTGCACGGGTTGTCGACCGATCCCCTGGGTGCCAGGGGAAGCCGGCCTGACTACCCGGCGGGCCGTGGGGTGCGCTCATGAAATCACCTTGCTCGTCGTGTCATCACGGAAACAGCTCGATCTGGTGGAGGTGTACCGGCGGTAACCCGGCTAACACAGCTTTGCTGATGTCGGCGCCGCCGCGGGCGGCGTCGCGGACGGCGCGGGCGCGGCCGCGCGCGCCGCGGGTGTCGGCGAGTGCGCCGCGGACGATGTCACGCCGGTAGGCGTACTCGCGGCCGTTCGCGCGGTGGTTCGATTCACGCCAGCACCGTGGGTTTTGGCAGATCGGGTTGTCGCACCGGTGGGCGAGGATCGGTACGTCCAGCAGCGCGTCGACCCCGTGCAGGGCGGCGTATCCGAAGCTTCTCTCGCCTGTTCGCTGTTGTTGCCCGCGATGGTGTGTCGTCTGATTTACAACCGGCTCTCAACAGATGCGCACCTACGGGCGTCCGCCTCAGAGCCGCCGAGAACTTGATGCTGATACGCACGCATCATTCGCTCACACGCAGAACGAGCACACGAGGGCCGTGACGCGCTTCGGGCTGCGACCCGAGCGGGGCAATGGGGCCGTGCCGAGCCGAACGCGGCAGCGGCCACCGTGGCCCAGCGTTTCAGCTTCGTCTTGCGCGCGGTGCCGGGAGTGGTGTCACGTGACCGCGATGCGCTTGGTCGCGGATCGCGCCGTTCTCCAGAGAGAGTTCGTTGATGACGACCGCGTAGGTCTGGACGAGGTCTTCGAGCCTGGCACAGTGTTCCTTCAGCTGCTGGTGTTCTCGTTGGAGCCGGGCGAACAAGTCGCGGCTGGGGTCACGGACACCGCTGGCCGTCTGCCGGGTCTGCGCCGCCAATTGCTGGAAATGATCACGCAGGTCGGTGTGCTTCTGCGCAACGACCCAGTATTTGATGTCGGCCTCGATCGCGAGCTGGATGACGGACAAGTTTCCGGTCGAGCGGTCGGGCGTGCCGGTGAGGAGCCGGTCGGCAGCGGCGAGGATGGCGGCGCGCTGCGGCTCGCTCTCGTGGTGCGGCCAGGTCCTGGTGGCGGGCTTGACGATCACCGCTGGTCCTGCTCGTGGTCTCGGATCAGCGCGTGCAGCCGATCGCGTTCGGCCCGGATCCGCGCGTGTCTTGGTGAGGGCGCGAGGAAGTCGCCGAGCAGGTCCTGCAGGCGGCCGGCCCGTTGGCGCAGTTGGCGGATGTCGCGGTCGGTGTAGGCGATGTTCTGGCAGGTGGTTCGACAGTCGTCCAGGTCGGGTGTGGTGCCGCTCTCGTCGGCGGCGCTGCGCTGCTGGCACAGCGCCTTGGGCTGGTCGAACACGCAGGTCATGGCGCGGCCGGGGTAGATCTGCAGCAGCGGGTTGGTGAGCATGTCGCGGGCTTGCCGGGTGTTGGTCAGCACGCGTCCGGCGAACTGCTCGCGCCCGGCGTGGACGCGCTGCCGATAGACCTCCGCGGCCGGGCCGCTGACGTGTTCACCGTCGAGCAGCTGCTGGTGGTCCTCGGTGAGCTGCTCGAGTCGGTAAGCCATTGTTCGAAGGCTTGTTCGTCGGGGAAGCCGGAGTCGTAGCTGCCGCTGTAGCCGAGGGTCATCTGCACGTGGAGGTGCCCGTACTGGATCGCGCCGGCGATCAGGCCGCGGGGTCGGCGCACGATGTGCCAGGCCAGGGTTCGGCGCAATCGCGACGGGGAGATCGGGCCGCATGGGTCGGCGGGGATGACCTCGTGAGGGCGGCCGAGGGTGTGGGCGTGGTCGTTGACTCGGGCGATGAAGGCGGTGATGTCGAGGGTCAGCCCGGAGGGCTGGCGCGCCTGCCCGATGCGGGTGTTGGCCGTACCGCGGGCCGCCGGGCGTAGGGGATGCAGTGTTTCCGGGAACAGCAGCCTGTGATGGTGCAGCCGTTGCAGCACTGCGACCGCGTGCGCCGACTGCTCGGCCACGACCCATGGGTCGCGGCGTGGTTCCCCTTCAGGGATCTTGTTGCCCTGCTCATCGCGCGCACCCTTGAACCGGCGCCCCTTGATCAACCAGAGGCCGGTGACCGGGTCGTGGGAGACGCAATCGCGTTCGAGGTTGAGGACTTCACCGGTGCGCATGCCGGACAGGTACGCGACGACGATGAAGCAGGCGGTGCGTAGCAGCGTGGCCAGTCTGGGGGCCTCGCTGTAGCTGATCGGTGTGGCGCGCCAGCAGCTGCCGGCGACATGTCCGGTGATCGGGGCCTCGAGGTAGGCCGCGTCGGCGACCGGCAGGCCGCTGCCGTCGACGAGTTGGCGCAGTTGCGGGATGCGCTCGAGGGCGCGATCACCGGCGCTGAACAGGCGGGTCAGGTGTGCCCAGTCGACGACGGGGGTGCCGTCGCCGCGACACCGGCCGGGTAGCGCCCCGCCGGTGGCGCGCAAGCGATCCAGGTAGGCGCTCAGGTCCGGTTGCACTTGATCGGCGCCGCGCCGCGGGGCGCGGATCGGCGGCCGGACGGTGCTACTGCCTGGCCAGAGCCTGATGTGTTCGTCGAAGGCGGCGATGATGTCCTGGGCGAAGTCCTCGACGAACCGCAGCGCCCACAGCAGCAGCAGGTCGATCGTGTCGGTGTGGATGCGTGGTGTCCGGTTCACGCCACGCTTGACGCGCATGCCGAGTAGGTCGCGCGGTCGGTCCCCGCCCCACGGTGGGGCGGCGGGCAGCCGCATCGATTCGGGTAGCCGCTGTCGGTAGGACCACAACCGCCGAACCTCGATGAGCACATCGGCTTTGTGCTCGCTGGTGGTCTCGCTGTTCACGACGTCGCGCAGGTAGCTGTCCAGGTGCTGCTCGGTGACGGCGCCGAAGCTTCCCACGTGGTGGCCGTGAAGCCAGAGCGCGAACGCCGTGAGCCGTGGCAGCACCAGGGGCAGGGTGCTGAGCGCCAACTGCGAGTGCAGTTGCCCTCGCTGGCGCTGCACCGGGGAGGGATTGATCATCTGCCAGAGGTAGTGCTTGACCGGGTCGCGGAACGGCACCGGGACGCCGCGAAGGTTCAGCCGGGTCGTTGCGGCGTGCGCCTCGAACAGGCCGGGTGTCAGATTCCATTGATCGTCAGCAAACACCGACAGCGTGGCGGGATCGGTGGCCGGGTTGAGCCTGCGCCGTGCCAGCACCGGCGTGGCGGGGTCGGGCCACTGCACCGGCGCGGCGGACGTGGTCGTCCCGGTCGGCCTCGGCCCGGTCACGGCAGGTCCAGTTCGCGGTCGAGGAATCGGTCGACGAGCTCACGTTCCCTGACTGTGACCGCGGTGCGAGCGTCGGCGACCGCCGCGGCGCCGGCCCGACCTAGAAGGTCGGCCAGTTGCGCGTGCGGCAGGGCGAACCGCTGCGCCCAGCGCAGCGGCGTGACCGCGGCCTTGCGGCGTTCCAGTTCGTCGTGCACCCGCACCTGCGCGGGCAGGTGCGT
>JBBRVZ010000088.1:0-12082 GCA_038246445.1 Mycobacteriales bacterium | reverse complement strand
CTAATTGACCGAACCGACCGCGCCGCCGCATTGGCGTCGTGGATTGCCACCACCGCTCCCCCGGCCGGAGACCATGCCCGCAGCGCTGGCCCCAACTCCCGAGCAGTAGTACCGGCCGGGCGCGCAACACATCATCACGAGTCCGAGCAATCGTAATGAGAAATGTTCTTAACAGTGCGGAGTTTCCGAATGAGCGTTCCTGTGGTGATCCTGTCCACCATCGACCCGGTCCTGCGCGACGCGGCGGTGTTTTCGATACTGACCGACCTGCCGGACACGGGGGTGCTGCGGCAGGATCTCGACCCCGACGCCGGCATCTTGCGCCGAGTCATTAGCGACGATACGGGTGTTGCCGAGGACCAGACGGTTCCGCTTGCACATACCTGCCTGGGCTGCGCCATCCGGGAAGACTCACTGCCGTCGCTGGACAGCATGATCGCGTCCGGGCGGTGGCAACGGCTCGTCTGGGCACTGCCCGTTTCCGCCGAAACCACCCCTGCCGCAAGACCATTGGCCAACCCCGACATCGCCAACCGAATCGGCGCCGAACTCGCCGCGGTAGTCGCCCTCGCGGGCACCGACACCCTGGCCGAGGACATCATGGGCGATGACCTGCTCGCCGACCGCGGGCTGGCCCTGTCCACCGACGACCGACGCTCGGTCGGTGAAGCCCTGGCCGGCCAACTCGGGCACGCCGATCTGGTGCTCACCACCGGCTCCGACAAGATCGGGACGACCCTGGCCGATCACCTCCGCGGCGTCCGTGCCCGACGATCGGAACTTTTCAGCATGCCAGCAGCGCAACTGTTCCTGCCGCGCTACGTGCATCATGCTGCCGAGGCCCGCGTCGACCCGCGGATGGTGGTCCCACCCGACGCCTCGGACGCCAACGGGGTGTGGACCCTGGACCTGTCCAGCCGACGACCGCTGCACCCCTTCCGATTCAACGACCGGCTGAGCGCCCTGGGCAGCGGCCGAGTCCGGTCCCGGGGCCGCTTCCAACTGGCCAGCCGTCCCGGCACGGTCGGCGAATGGGACAGCGCCGGAGGTCAGCTGTCCATCGGCGATGCCGGCGGCTGGGAGGGGTCGACCCCTTCCACCCGGCTGATCTTCACCGGCACCACCCGGCATGACCGGGAACGGATCACCCGCACCTTCAACTCGGTTCTGCTCACCGACGAGGAAATCGCCGCCGGTCCCCGCGTCTGGCGGTCGATGGACGACGGGCTGGACGCCTGGCTCGGCGACCGCGAACGGGTCAGGTAGACACGGTGACGCACCACCAGAACCCGCACGCCGTCGCCTCGCTGTAAAGGCCAATTCGGACTGACTATCATTGTCATTAGCTCGATGGAATGCCTACGCTGGGTGCATGGAGTTCGACGGTGCGCATCCACGGTGGCGACAACAGGGCTCGACCGACTCGGCGGAGCATCTCCTGGGGGGTGCTGCGCGGCCGCGACCACCCCGTATCGGCCAAGGATCTTTGGGCCCAGGAACACGCCGCCGGATACAGCACCGGACTGGCCACCATCTACCGGGCTCTGCATGCGCTCACCGCCGCCGGGATCGTCCACGAGTTCCGCCACGACGACGAGACGACCTACCGGGCATGCGGACCGGAGTGCCACGATCACCTGGTGTGCCGGGCCTGCGGGCGAATCCAGGAATTACACCTGCCGTGGCGCACCCACCATTTTCAGCAGCTCCTGCAGGACGGCTTCGTCGCCGACGAATACTCCGTGCAGGTGTGCTCAGCGACCCGAACAGTGTCGGGGCCTCGCCCAGCCGAGGTCGAGCGCCCGCTCGGAGGTCAGGTGCTCCACCTCGGAGACGAGGTGCCGAGCTACGGGATCGGGGTCGGATCAGGTGTGCTCGGCGTAGGAGCCCATCCCAGAACTCCGGTGTTCCGGGCACGGATCCGCCCGTGTTCGTAACCGTCGCCGGCCGCGGTTTTGAGGTAGGCGGCAACGGCCTCGAGGCGAGTCGACGATGCCGACGCCCGGCGCACCTGTTCTCGTTCCGCCCATACACGCGACCCTCCTGTGCCGCTGCGAGCCCGGGGCAGTACAGCGTCGACGTCAGCGATCGCGGTGTCCTCGTCGCCGACGTAGCTGAACGAACTCCGGGTTCAACGTGAGCGCCTGCTCGGTGTTGAGCTGCGCAAAGGCTGTTGGGAAGTCGACGACCCGTGGATCAGCCTGCGGCGGTCAGTCGGCGGCAGCGAGGTGGTGTGCATGCGGGCGCCGGCGTCGTTGAAGATGCTGAGCACCTGAGCGGGCTTGCCGCCGGTGGCGGTCATGGCGTGCGGGGTGCGGGTGTCGAACTCGGCAGCCTCGCCGCGGGTGAGGACGAGATCCTGCTCGCCGAGTCTGAGCCGGAGACGGCCGCTGAGGATGTAGAGCCACTCGTAGCCGTCGTGCACCCGCAGGTCCGGCAGGGCGCGGGTGGGCGGGTAGGTGATCTTGTACGTGTGGATGGACGAGCTCTCAGGTGCGAGCGGGGCGATGATCAGCCCTTCGCGGCGGATCACGGGGCGCCGCACTCGCGGGTCGGGCGACTCGGGTTGGACCAGGTCGCCGATCCGAACGCCGAGCTGACGGGTCAACGGCAGCAGCAGCTCCAGGTTCGCCTGCCGCTTGCCGGACTCCAACCGCGACAGCGTGCTCGCGGACATCCCCGCTCGAGAGGCCAGATCATCCAGCGTCCAGCCTCGTGATCGCCGTACGGCGCGCAACCGCGCACCCAGCTGAGTTAGCTCCTCCTTCACGAGCTCCTCGCCCAGGCGGCGACTGATGGCTGAACAGACGACGGCTTCGGAGCTGGAGGAGCGTTGCGCGGACGCGTTCGAATCGGGGAGGACGCTGGTCCCTGGCTGCGAGGAAGACTGCGACGCAATCTGGCGGGTGGACCGTACCTGCGTGGCCCGGTGCCTACCGCCTTCGAGCGAAGACGCGTCGCCGCGCCACCGCCGGTATTCCCGACAGCGCCCTCCGGCTCCGCGATCCGACGTCGGGCCGATGCAGCCGTGAGACGTTGCCTCTGGCATTCGATGCGTCAGCCAGAATGCTGCGGGCACAGACCGAAGATTTCCGCGGTGTGGCTGACCTGGGTGTAGCCGGCCGCGGCGGCGATCCGTTCGGCCCATGCTTCGACCTCCGGGCCTGAAACCTGAACGCTGCGGCCACATTCCCGGCACACCAGGTGGTGGTGATGCAGGTCCGGGTCACCCTGCGGCTGGGTCGGGGACCCGCAGAGCCGGTACTGGGTATCGCCGTTCTCGTGATGCACGACGTCGGCGCTGCCGTTCTCGACGAGGAGATTCAGATACCGGTAGACGGTGGCCAAGCCAACCTTCAATTCCCGCCGTTGCGCCTCGTAGTACAACTCCTGGACGGTGCGGAACCCGTCGGCGTCCTGCAGGACCTGGTGGACCGCGGCAGCCTGACTGGTGGAGCGCACCCGCCCCGCGGGTCGACGACTTACTATCGTTGCCATTCCATCCCCCTTTTCAGTCAGCACGGCCTGGTCCGCCCGCTCCGACATGTCCGAGACCGCTGAGCTTGCGGCTCGCTGCGCGCTTACCCATGGTAGGCGTTCGGGTCACCCTAGCCCGGCAACGCCGACGGATGCCGAGAGTCCCTGCGGGTCATCATCATTGCCATCGGCCGGTGAGTGGTCATCGAGATTCTTTGCGCGCCGCGGTATCTGGTAGCGGGTGAGCCGGGAGCTGTTGGCGACGACGGCGACGGAGGACACGTTGTGCAGAACGGCCGCCATCACCGGGGTCAGCGCACCACCGGCGGAGACGGTGAGCCCGAGAGCGTTGACCGCGATGGACATGCCGTAGTTCTGTCGGATCAACCCGATACTCCGGGCGGCCAGGTCCCGCAGTTCCAGCACCCGACGCAGGTCATCACCGGCCAACGCGACATCGGCGGTCTCGACCGCGACATCAGTGCCGGCGATGCCCATCGCGATGCCGATGTCGGCCAGCGCCAACGCGGGCGCGTCGTTGGTGCCGTCACCCACCATCGCCACAATGTGCCCGCCTGCCTTCAACGCCCGGATCACGTCCTGTTTATCCTCGGGCAGGGTCTCCGCCCGCCACTCGTCGATGCCCAGTTCCGCGGCGATCACCGCTGCGGTGTCCGGGTGATCGCCGGTGAGCATCACGATCCGCCGCACCCCGTCGGCGCGGAGCGCGTCGATGACCTCCCGCGCCTCAGGCCGCACCGTATCCCGCAGGCTGACCAGGCCAACGAGCTTGTGGTCCACGGCCAGGAGTAATGGGGTCTCCGCGTCGGTCCGCAACCGGTGCACCCAATCCCTGGCCTTCGCCGATATCCGCACCTTCTCCGCCCGCAGCAGTTCCAGGCTGCCCAACAGCAGGGTCCGACCATCGGCCTGGGTGCGCATCCCCAACCCGAGGAGCACCTCGCATTCCTCGTGCGGCGGGATCAGGATGTGCCGCTCCTGGGTGGACCGGATCACCGCCTGCGCCAACGGATGTCGGGAATGGATCTCCGAACTCGCCGCGTATGCCAGGACCTGCTCCGGTTCCCACCCCCTGGCCAGGGCGACCACGTTCGTCACGATCGGCCGACCCGTGGTCAGGGTGCCGGTCTTGTCGAACACGAACGCATCCACCCGCCCGGCGGCCTCCAGGTGCGACCCGCCCTTGATCAGGATCCCGCGGCGGGCGCCGTTGCCGATCGCGGCGCTGATCGCGGTCGGGGTGGACAGGCCCACCGCGCACGGGCAGGCGATCAACAACATCGTCATCGCCCGCCGCACATCGCGGGTGAGCAGCAACGTCAACGCCGCCAAGCCGAAGGAGATAGGCACGAACCGGCGGGAGAAGGTCTCCCCGACCGTCTGGATCGGGGCTTGGTCTTGCTGGGCTTCCTCGACCCGGCGGATGATCCGGCCGATCGCGGTGTCCGATCCGACGGCCTGCGCGCGGACCACGATCCGGCCGCGGACCAACACACTCCCGGCGTGCACCTGCGAGCCTGGGCTCACCGACACCGGGAGGCTTTCGCCGGTGATGGCGGCCTGGTCCAGGATTCCCTCGCCCTCGACGATGACCCCGTCGACCGGAAGCGCGACGTGCTCGTGGATGACAACCGCGTCACCGATCCGCAGCGCCCCGATCCCGACCTGCTGCTCGACCCCGTCACCCAGGCGCACCCATATCGTGTCGGCGGTGCCGGCCAACAGGGCGGAGATCGCCCGCCGGGTCCGACGCAGAGTGAGGTCTTGCAGGTACTCGCCGATGTTCAGCAGCCACAGCACGGTCAACGCGACCACGTTCTCCCGCAGGATCAGCGAGGCGATGGTCGCCGCGGACACCAGGGCGTCGGTACCGGCTGTACGTCTGCCGCGCAGCGCGGCGACCGCACCCCGCAGGCACGGGTACCCGGTGAAGACCGTGACTCCGGTCGCGACCAGCCGCCCGCCGGGGCCGAGCATCGGCGGCCGGCGCAACACGTACCGGCGGCCGCCCAGTACCAGGAGGGCGGCACCGCCGACAACCATCCGCAGCAGGTCCCCGGTAGTGACATCCGCCGACCGGGGGCTGCGTGCCGGTGGGCCGTCCCGGGGCACCACCGCCGCGGACCGAACCGCGGCCAGCAGCGCTGCCTTGTCAGCCGCAGCCGGCTGATACCACACCACGACGGCGCCGGTCCGTGGATAGCCGTGCACCGCCCGAACCCCGTGGACCCCGTCGACCGCCTCTTCGATGGCCACCGCCCGGGCGGCGGAGCCACGCATCCACGGCACCCGCAACCGCACCCGGCCCGCCGCGTCGGCGACCACGTCGACCGACACCATCTCATCCGACACCGTAGGAACCGGTGGCAGATGGGCCGGGCGGGCCACGCCCGTGCCAGTGACAAGGGAAGGAACTGTAACCGGGTCGCGGGCGGCACCCCTGGGGACCGCAGTGGGTGCTGCGGCGGTGCCCGCCAGCTCGGCCATGTGCGCCGCCGCCCGCCGACGATCCTTCGCGGTCGTGGCAGCGGGTCGATCAGAACTCGGGGCACTGGGCGCCGCCCCGGACCGCGCACGACCGCCTGTGGTCCGGCGCCGCCCGGGCACGGTCAGTGCTCGTGATCGTGCGGGTTGACCGGCTCGGCCGGCGGAGGGGCCTGCTCGCCGACCCGTTCCCGCGCCTCGGCGACAATGTCTCCGGCGGAGAGCCGCACGTTCTCCGCGCCGGTCTCGATCCGCCGCTTGCCCTTCAGCCCCCAGGTGGTCACCGTGACCGCGCCGCGGCGGGCGATGTTGCCGTTGCCGGGTTGCTTGAACCGGTCCACCACCGCGGCACCGGCGATGCCGCTGATCAACATGCCAGCGGCCTTGGTCAGCAAATGTCCTGTGAAGATCACTCGTTCCTCGTTCCCGTGGCCCCTTGCCACTGATCATTCCAGTCCTGCGAGTCGTCACGCGTGCTGAGCGACCCCTCCCGCGGCGCGGATTCTTCAGACCACTGATGGTTCCCGGCCATCCGCCGCGGGTGCGCCGGCGGCGGGTCGGTGGTTACGGCTGGACCAGCCGCGGCGGGTGCGGGCACCACCGGTGAGCCGACACACCAACCAGATGGTGAAGGAGATCGTGGTGATGTAGGGGCTGATCGGCATGCTCCCGCCGAGCGCAAACAGGATCCCGCCGACCGTGGACACCATCGCGAAGACCACCGACAACACCGGCACCCACAGGGCGGACGCGGTGACCCGCATCGCCGCCGCGGCCGGGGTGACCAGCAGTGAGAGCACCAACAGTGCCCCGACGATCTGGATGGCCATCGCCACCGTCAACCCCAACACCAGCATGAACACCGGTGACAGGGCCCGCACCGGCACCCCGCGGGCCGCGGCGATGTCGGGGTCGACACTTGCGAACATCAACGGTCGCCACATCACCGCGAGGGCCGCCAGCACCACCGCGGAGATGGCGCCGAGCCAGATCACCTGCGGGTCGTCCACCGCGACGATCTGCCCGGTGAGCAACCCGAACTTGTTCGAGGACCGACCGGGGTAGAGCGAGAGGAACAGCACCCCCAACCCGAGACCGAACGGCATCAGCACCCCGATCACCGAGGACCGGTCCCGGGCCCTGACGCCCAGCACCCCGATGAGCAGAGCGGCCAGCAGGGAACCGCCGATGGATCCGACGATGACGTTGGCGCCGATCAACAGGGCGAACGACGCCCCGGCGAAGGACAGCTCACTGATGCCGTGGACTGCGAAGGTCAGGTCGCGCATCATCACGAAGACGCCGATCAGGCCGCCGACCATGCCCAGGATCGCGCCGGCCAGGATCGAGTTGTGCAGTAGTACCAGCAGTTCGCCCGTAGTTGTCGAAGTTGAACAGTTTGTCCCACACCGCTACCAGCTCCGCCTGACATGGTCGGCGGCGCCGTGGTCGTCATGGGAATGATGGTGGACAGCCTGCCCTTCGGCGGAAGCAACGACGATGACCCGGCCCTGCGAGCGGACCACGTCCACCGGCGCCCCGTACAACTCGGTCAGCGTTTCGGAGGTCAACACCTCGTCGGGGGTGCCTAACCGGAACGACCCGGCCGCCAGATACAAGATCAGGTCCACGTAACCCAGCACGGCGTTGACGTCGTGGGTGACGAACAGCACCGCCGTTTTCCCGTTGCCGCCGGTGCGCATCGATCAGCGCGGCGACCTCCTGCTGGTGCCGCAGGTCCAGGGCCGCGAGGGGTTCGTCGCACAGCAGCACCCCCGGGTCGGAGGCCAGGGCTTCCGCGACCCGGATCCGTTGCAGCTCACCCCCGGACAGCATCGACACCGGGGCGTCGGCGAAATCCGTTGCGCCGACCGACTCCAGGAACTCGTCGAGCTTCGCGCGGGCCCGGGAACGGGCGTTGCCGAAGAAGATCGGTAGGCCCCAGCGGTGCCCGTCCAGCCCCATCCGGACGACGTCCCGCGCCTTCAGCATGCCCATCGCGTCGATCGCGACCCGCTGCGGCACGTAGCCGACGTCGGTGCTGCCCCGGGTGATCGGTGCGCCCATCACCCACCCGGCCCCGCCGGTCAACGGTTGTTCGCCCAGCAGGACCTTGATCAGGCTGGTCTTGCCGGACCCGTTGGCCCCCAACACGGCCACGAACTGACCGGCCGCGATGTCCAGGTTCAGGTCCTGCCACAGCACCCGCGGCCCGAAGGCCAACGTCGCGTTCCGCAACCGCAGAGCCGGCACAGCACTCCCCCGCCCGTTCGACGGGGTGTTCGTGACGAAGGGTGCGGGATGTTCGACCAGCTGATCGGTCATCCGCCCACGGCCTGCGCCATCGCGGTGACGTCGGCCTGCATCCAGGTCAGGTAGTCCTGCCCCTCGGGCAGGGTCTCCCGGACCGGGACGAAGGCGATGGAGTTCGACTTCGCGGCGTCCAGCACGGCCTCGGTTTGCGGACCGGTGGTCTGCTCGTTGTAGAACAGGGCAACGACCTTCTTGTCGGTGAACAACGCGAGGGTCTCCTGCTGCACCGCGGGTGGGACATCGGTGTCCTGTTCGATGGCCTCGCTGAACTCGTCGGGGGTCAGATTCTCCAGGCCGGCCGCGTCCAACAGGTACAGCGGGACCGGTTCGGTGATCGCCACCCCGGCGCCGGCGTGCGCGGCCTTGACCGCCTGCACCTTGGTGGTCAACGCCGCGAGCTGACCGGAGAAGGTCTTCGCGTTGGCGGTGAACTCCGCCTCATTGGCCGGGTCCAGCGCGGTCAACTGGGTGGCAATCTCCCGGGCCACCTTGTCCACCGTCGGGAAGTCGTACCAGACGTGCTCGTTGAGTTCCCCGTCCGCCGCGGCGGCCCTCCCCGAGACGTCCACCGCGTTGATCACCGGCGCGGACGACTCGGTCGAAGCGAGCATCGTGTCCATGAAATCGTCGTAACCACCACCGTTCTCGACCACCAGGTCCGCCTTGGACAGCGCCAGCTGGGTCTGCGCGTTGGCCTCATAGGAATGTGGGTCGGCGCTGGGGTCGGAGATGATCGCCAGCACGTCCACCTGGTCCCCGCCGATCTGCTCCACGACATCACCCCACACGTTCGTCGACGCAACCACCGACACCGGACCTGACGCGCCGCCCGATACAGCAGCCGACGAATCCGGTGCGGAGGCGGCGGCGCTGGTCCCGGCGGCGGACGAGGTCGAAGCGGTGGTGCTCGATCCGCACGCCACCAGCACTGCCGCCGCCCCGGCCACCGAAATGGCAACAGCCGCCCGACGAAGGTTCATTCTCATATCGCTTGCTCCTGACACCGCTGCCTGTTGATGCTGATAATAAGTCTCAGCATCGTAACCCTGCGCGCAGGCAACTCATCGCAGGGGAAGATCCAGGCCCCGGCCCGGTACGGGAAGGTCTTTCGTGGTCAACGAGAAGAATCCCCAACGGAAACCCCCGGCGGGCCGAGCCGGTCCTACCGGCAGGGCCGGCCGCGCTCAGCCGGAGCGGGGACCGACTCCGGGGTAGGGCAGCAGCGCCATCTCCCGGGCATTGCGTATCGCGACCGCCATCCGGCGTTGCTGCTGAACCGTCAGCCCGGTGACCCGCCGGGACCGGATCTTCCCGCGGTCGGAGATGAACCGGCGCAGCAGGGTCACATCCGTGTAATCGACCCGCTCGATCCCAAGGTCCATCAACGGGTTTCGCTTCACCCGCGCACGGCCACGCTCAACACCCGGCCGGGGCATCAGCGTTCCTCACGGAAATCGACATGAGCACGGACCTTCGGGTCGTACTTCTTCCGCAACACCAGGCGGTCCGGATCGTTCCGGCGGTTCTTCCGGGTGACATAGGTGTACCCGGTCCCGGCCGTGGACTTCAGTCGCACGATCGGCCGGATCTCGTTACGCGCCATTGGCTCTCCCTCGCTGATCCTGTTACGGTAATGATAGCAATTATCAACAAGCAGAGTGACGAGGAGTGCAGGACGATGCGTGCCGGGATACATCCGCAGTGTGGGCTGATGGGGTCATTTACCCGTTGATCACCGTGGATGTGACCAGCTATTCCCACCCGTTATGGACCGGTACGCAGCGGATCGTCGACGCTGCTGGGCAGGTGGAGAAGTTCCATCGCCGCTACGGGCGGCGGCCCCGCACCGGCGGAGGCGGGTCCTGATGGCCGTCCCGAAACGCCGGACCTCCCGCTCCCGCACCCGATCCCGGCGCGCCCAATGGAAAGCCAGCCCACCGGACTTGGTGCCGGTGGTCATCGACGGCCGCCGGTGCCTGGTCCCACGGCGACTGATCCCGTTCTACCGCCGCTTCCCCGACCACCTCCGCGACTGACCACCTCCCGCCCTGCCCACGTCTAACTCTAACGGCCACGACCAACCCCACCGCCGAACACGGCGAACAGGTCAGCGCCCACCACCAGGAGCCCTTCATGTCCGCACGTTGCCAGATCACCGGAGCCGAGCCCGGTTTCGGGTATTCCATCTCGCACAGCCACGTCCGCACCAAACGCAGGTGGACACCGAACATCCAGCGCCGCCGGTTCTACGTGCCCAGCCTGGGCCGGACGGTGCGACTGCGGGTGAGCACCACCGGGCTGAAGATCATCGACCGCCGCGGTATCGACGCGGTCGTCGCCGACCTCATCGCCCGGGGCGAGATCTGATGGCCAAGAAATCCAAGATCGCCAAGAACGACCAACGCCGGATCATCGTCGAGCGCTACGCGGAACGCCGCGCCACCATCAAGGCGGTGCTCCGCTCCCCGTCGGCAACCGCCGACGAGAAAGCCTTAGCAGCAACCGCTTTACGCAAGATGCCGCGGGACGCCTCCCCGACCAGGCTCCGGAACCGGGACGCCGTCGACGGCCGACCCCGAGGCCATCTCCGGAAGTTCGGGCTGTCCCGCATCCGGATGCGGGAGATGGCCCACCGCGGCGAACTCCCCGGTATCACCAAGTCCTCCTGGTGACGTCGATGCCCGCGCTGGAGATCACCGACCTGCGGATCCGCATCCGCGGCGCCGAACTGCTAAAGGGGGTCACGCTCACGCTGGAACCCGGCCAACGACTGGCACTGCTGGGCGCCTCCGGATCTGGCAAGTCGCTCACCGCGGCCGCCGTCATCAGGCAGTCACCCCCGGCGGCCTCGGCACGGGGCTCGATCCGGGTGCAGGGCAAGGAGGTGCTGCACCTGCCGACGCTCCGGCGACCCCGCCGCAGCCAGAGTCGCCATGGCGTTTCAGGACTCTTCCGCGGCACTGAATCCGATGTCGACCATCGGGCGCCAGCTCCGCGAACCGTTTGTCCAGCGGGGCATGTCGACCCGGAAGGCAACTGACGCCGCGACCCGGGCCCTGCGCGATGTGGGACTTCCGGACCCCGTGCGGGTGCAGCGCAGCCACCCCGGCGCACTGTCGGGCGGTCAGCGGCAGCGGATCTGCCTGGCACTCGCGTTGGCCTGCCGCACCACGGTGCTGGTCGCCGACGAGCCGACCACCGCATTGGATGTGATCACCCAGGCGTCGGTGATCGAGTTGCTCCGCTCGCACACGGGTGCGGCCGGTGGACCGGCGATGTTGTTCATCACGCACGACATTGCCGTCGCGGCCCAGTTGTGTGACGAGATCGCGGTCCTGGACAGGGGCGAACTGGTGGAACGCGGACCCGCGCAGCGGATCGTCCACCACCCAGAGCATCGGGCGACCGCAGATCTGGTCACCGCCGCGCACCATCGGCGGCGTCCCACGGGGGTGAAACCGGCCCCGCACTGCGTCCGCTCTTCTCATCGAAGTCCGGCGAACGTCCGGGTCCACACCGCCAGTGCGTGAACAGGGCGGGTTCTCGATCGAGGATCCCGAACCACCACGCCTGGAACCGCCGGTAGGACCGCAACCGTTTGTACTTCTTGCCAGCCCACCGAGTGACGGGAGACTGTCACGCTCCGTTCCGTGGGAGCCCGGGGGTGCGATTCCCCCGGGCCACCCGACAATTCGGCAGTAGATGTTGTGGCAGTGTCAGCCTGCCCGGTGCGGCCGGCATCGCCCGATCGGTTATCGGGTGGTCCGGATGGTGCAGGTCGGGCCTG
>JBBRVZ010000087.1:0-12455 GCA_038246445.1 Mycobacteriales bacterium | reverse complement strand
CGTTGCCTGTCAACGCATCTCAGTCCGTGAATCCTTGCTGAACGGCTCGGTCACCGGAAGCCAAGGTGCAGCGGCCGAAGGCCGGCGCTGGTGGCACTGATCCGCCCTTATTCCCCCGCGTCCTGCCATTGATGCCACGACGCATCCGGTGTCCCGAAAGATGACACCACCGCGTCCGGAATGTTCATCGCGGCCCGACGGGCCGCGGACTCGGACCGGAACAGCAACTCGGCCAGCGTGCCATCCTCAGGGAAAACCACCAACCACCCGACAACCATCTCGACCCCGCTGTCATCACCCGCCGACATCACCCAGGAGCCGGGATCGTCCGCGCCGGCCAGCAACTCCGCGAACTCCTCATCGGTCAAATGCGCCCACCGCGCCCGCGCCTCCGCCGCCAAGTCGTCACCGCCCTGCCAGCCGGCGCTCACACCGGTCCCCCGCGGCGGACCCATCGGATTGTTGGTGCTCATCGCCCCGACCGCCCACCGGTGACAACGAAGCGGCGCAACTCCCGCACATGACCGCCCTGCCGACGAGCCCCCTTCAAGAAGCCCACCGCATCCGCCAACGAGCCGAACGCCACCATCACCGACACCCGAACCACCTCAACCCCTCCACGCATCCGATCAAGCTGACACGGACAACGCTAATGGCGTGATGTGTTCAACCAGCACGCTCCACTGCCCCACGCCGCCCCTCCCCCGGCCGGGCCGGCGCGCAGTAAAGCGGGGGACGCCCAGGATCGGGCCCGCTTGGGCCAACTAGCGCTCAGGGAGTTTTCTCTGCACGTCTACTTCGCGGGCTGCCGCGTAGATCGCATGGCAAAGTTCAGCAGCAGCTCCAGATAACGATGGAGTCGACCTTCTCGACCGTGAGGCATCGGACCAAGGTCACCAAAGGCCCCGGCTCCCGTGCGGCCGGCCTGGCCATGGCGTTCAAGCTCATTCGAGACAGCCCAGACCCGTTGGCGCGCGGTCAACGCTCCCCACCTCGTCGCCCTCGTCCGTGCCGACGCGACCTTCCACCACGGCAAGCTCGTCGAACGACCCGGCGACAACAGCACCAAGAACGGGGCGGTCATGGTCGCCTAAAAGATCTTCATACACAGGTATTGACTATTTCTCTCAACAGACTCGATGAACTACTACCTCGACCTCTCCTTGAAGGAGCAGGTGATGCTGATCGACGGGCGCGAAATCGAAACACCGCGCAAACGGCCTGGACTACGGCGGATGTTCGGGTCGATCCCGATACTGCTCAGTGCTGATACGTCCGCGTCAACCGATACCAACCTGTCAGCAGGGGCCTGGCTGACCAGCACGTGATCGATCAGATCCCACTGCCCTTGGGGAAGATCCAGGAGTACCTGTGCTCGGCGGGGATCCGCGGGGCAAGGTTCCACAACCTGATCGCGTCACCCTTGTCGGGCTGGTCGAACCCGCCTGAACGGCAGCAGGACTTCCTCGAGCAAGGCACCGGCCGACCCGCGTGATGGTCAGGCCCGAGCGTCCGACGGAGTTCGCTCGGTGAGGGCCCGGTAGACGGCCTGCAACCGCGGCCGCAGCTGCTCCCAGTCGAACATCTCTGAGCGGCGGACAAGCTCCAAGGACCGGGAGGCCCGATGCGCCGGGGATTCGTGATAGTGCACCGCTCGAAGGGCGGCGGTGTGGTAGTCGCCCTGCTCGTAGGTATCCGAATCGTCCGGGAGGTATTCCGCGGCGGCTGGCAAGCGCGGGCAGATAATCGGGCAACCGGCGGCCATCGCCTCCAGTAGCGCGTTGGACGCTGTGAGGTCCAGCACCGGCAACATCAGCGCCACCGCCCGATCGTAGAACCGGGCTAACTGCGCCTCGTCGACCCGCGGCGTCACCTGCACCATCGGGTTCGAAGCGTCGATCATCTCGCTCGCTGTTGAGCCCAACACGATCGATCGGATGCCCCGGGCAGCGAGCAGCGTGACAATGCGATTCGCCCCGGACCAGTCCCGCAGGTAATTGCCGACCAGCAGCACGTAATCACGCGGCGGCGGGATCGATGAGGGGGCCGGCCGGAAAATTGAGGTCCACATTCCGTGAGCGATGGCATAGATCTGAGCGGTGAGCGGTAGTTCGGTTAGCTGGCGGCGTTGCGACTGCGACACCGCGATAACGCCGTCCACGACATCGAGCGATTGTCGGGCGATCCGGTCCTGGAGTAGTCGACTGACTGGTCGATGCACAGTGGACACGATGGTTGCCGCCGGGAACAGTGTCCGCAGGATTGGTGGCAGGGCACTGCCGCTGCAGTCGCCGTAGAGCACATGCAGGAGCGGGTTCATGGTGGCGAACCCGGGGGGTTCACGCTCCCAGCGCAGCGACCCGTCTGCCAAGCTCCGACCGTCCAGCCAGCCGGCGTCCGGAAAGAGCGTCCGCACCTGGTCGTAACCACTGCTGGGTGAATGGTCGCAGCATCGGTGGCCAACAAAGACCAGCGTCATGTACAGCCGGTGCGTCGGAGTCCCGGTGGAGCCGCGGTGTCCGCATCTCGGTTGACGGTCACACGCCGAGTCTTCTCCCGGCTTCGGATCAGCGACGCCGCGTCGGCTGGTACCACCGTGACGTCCAGCCCAACCCGGTCCTTAAAGGCACCTTCGATCGCGGAGCACACCTCGGTAGAGGCTTCCGCGTGCAGCACCAGCTCATCGTCCTGCCCGACGCGATGGACGGTTCCGCACCATTCGGCACTGGCGGGCAACATCCCGGTGATGATGTCGGCAACGGCGGACGGATACATGAGCACGCCCCCGATTTTCAAAGCGTCGTCGACGCGACCCAGAATCGGCGAAATACGGGTAGGGACGCCGGGTTCCCCGGCCGTGATCCGGACCAGGTCGCGGGTGCGGTAGCGCACCAGCGGGCTGCGTGAGCGGGTCGACCGGGAGGTGAGGGTGAGTTCACCGACCTTGCCCACAGAAATCGGCGCGTCCACCTCGGGGTCCAGGACCTCCACCACGTAGTCATCGGTGTTCAACGTCAGTTCCGGGACGTCAGGGTCGGGGGCGTAGGCAACGCTGGGGCCAAAGGTTTCCGTCAGACCGTACAGCTCCACCCATTTGAATCCCTCCGGCAAGCGAGACAAAAGCATTCGCCGCAGCGCTGGCTCGGCCGCTTCTGCTCCGATGAAGCCAAGGCGCAGGCCTGTGGCCCGAAGGTCGAACTCGGCGGCTTCCGCGGCCTCAATCAAACGGCGTAGATACGACGGCGTAGCACTGATCGCCGTGCCCACGCCGCCGGCGAGCATGTGCAGCACCCCGGCGGGACTTGCCGGTCCGAGTGGCACGACACAGGCTCCGGCCTGGAAGGCCAGCAGGTCGAGCACCGGCCCGCCAACCCAGAGCCCGTAGCAGTGGGTGTTCAGCAACACGTCGCTGTCATGTAGGCCGGTGTCCCGTCCCACCCGCTGCAGCCATCGGCCGACCCGGTCCCAATCGTGACGGTCGAACGCAACGTACAGTCGATCGCCCGTGGTGCCCGACGTGGCGACCACTCGGTGGGCACCGGCCGCGCCACCCGCGGACAGCGGAAACCGCCCGTACCCCGCTGTGTTTCGCTTGTCGAAGGTTGGCACTGCGGTCATGCTCTGTCCGTCGACTTCGGCCAGATGGTCGGCATAGAAAGCGATCCGCGCCCGGGCCGAGCGCACCACGGTGGAGATCTCAGACTTGGCGTCCGACGGCAGGTCCCGCACGGGCGCGATCATGAAGTCCCCAATCCCGGTGCCGCCCCGTCCGATGCAGATGTGATCGAATCCTGCACTGCCTCGAACAACGCCACGACGTTGTTGGCGCCGAAGCCGGTAGCGCCGGCGCGCTGGATCAGTTCTATGAAGAAGGTCCCACGTTGAGTCATGGGCCTTGCGAACAGCTGAAACAGCAGTCCGTTGTGATCGGCATCTACGAGGATCTCCAGTTGGCGCAACCGGTCCCACGGTATCGGTGAAGCCGGCAGCCGCCGTTGCGCGCGTTCGTAATACACCTGCGGGATGTCGAGGAACTGCACGCCGGACTCCCGTAGCGCCGCGACGGCGGTGAGCAGGTCGTCGTAGGCAATGGCTACGTGTTGCACCCCAGGCCCGTCGTGGGCGTCAACGAATTTCTTGGTCTGGCCGCTGCTGGCCCAGCTGATCGGTTCGGTCAGCACGACGGTGAATCCGGACGACCCCCGCAACACATTGCCTCGCATGCCGGTTGCCTCGTCCCCGACCGCATCGAAGCTGTCCGCCTCTACGGGGACAAGGCCGAAGACATCCCGATACACCTGGGCCACGGTCCCCGACGTGCCCCATGGCAGGCAGTGGGCGACGTGGTCCACCCCCTTCATCGAGAGGTGACCGGGTGGGACCGACTGCCCGTTGAAGAGCCGGGTGCTGCGCACGGAGTGGCAGATCGTGCCGTCACCGCACACGTCGATCGTGGGTGCGTCGGCGGGGCCGCGGACGGAAAGGCCGTGGGCGGTCGCCCGGGACGCGATCAGTGCAGGATCGACGCAGACCAACCGCACGTCGCCGACGGTGTCTCCGTGGCGGCGGACGTGCGCGGCGACTGGGCTGGTTTCCGATGTTCCCTGCCGCAGGATGACCGTCACGCCACCGTTAGCGACCGCTGTGGCCCGCTCGTCAAGGCGCCGTTCGAGTGCGGCATCGATGCTTTGAAAACCCAGCGCTGACAGGAACGTCCGGTGCGTCCGGTCCAGGTCTTCAACCCACAGTTCGAGCGCGTCGATGTCGACAGTTGGTCCTGAGCGCGTCTGGCCGTCCGTTACCTTCGGCCCTGCGCGAAGTGACGTCATGTCCGCATCGTGCCGGTGTGTACCCGGCTACAGGGTGATGACATGATCCGGCGGGTTGCCGGCCAGGGCTGCGTAGAGGTCCGGGAAGCAGCCGACCGTGACGCCCTCGACGGTGTCTTGGGTTTTGCAGTCCCCGGGCTCGCCGGCGGCCAGGCCGCGCTCGAGCGCGCAGCGGTCGCACATCATCAGCAGCAAGCCGGTCTTCTTGGCGATGACGGCCAGCCGCTCGCCTATCGGGTCCCCCCTACGCAGCACGTAGTTGTTGTCGTCGAAGAAGAACATGCCCACCACGTCGACGCCGTGCGTACCCGACTCCAACTGGGGCAGGATCATCTTGCCTAGCTTGTAGCTGGCCGTGTGGCCCGATGTGGAGAAGACGTAAGCAATCTTCATGGGAGGCTCCAATCGGGTTTCAAAGGCGAGCGAGCTGCTCGTCGGTAGGTTCCGCACAGCAGTACCACGATTCAGACAATTGCGGAACCTTTGCCGGCGGCGGGAGCAGGTGCAGGTTCGGGCCGGTCGTCGAGGTTCCGCGCTCGAGAAAGTGGCGAGCGACCTGCCACACTGAGGCGAAAATTTCCCGCCGGCCCCTGCCGGCCCGCTGGCCGGACTTGACCACGTCCTCGACCTGATGTTGCAGTTGGTCGACCCGCGGGTCTAAAGCCAGCCAGGGATACGCCAGCAAGGCGGGATCGAAATTACCAATGTGTTTGCGGACGTCGTCGAGTTCGAGTATCCGCGACCCGGCCGGGATCAGCAGCCGAATGCAGTACTGCACTGGAGCCACTAGATCGACCAATTCCCTATCGAAGATGGCCTGCAAAAATTCGGCGTATCCGATTCGGGTCGTCCACGGAGTGAAGGCGACGAACGTGGGGTTCAGGGCGAGTCCGGCGCCGCGCAGCTGTGCCAGAACCATGTCGAGATCGGCAGCGGTGTGAGTCTTGTCGAGCTTAGTGAGAATGTTGTCGTCGAATGACTCGACGGCAGTGGTGACCAGGACGCAGCCGGTTCGGCGCAGCTCGCCGAGAAGATCGACATGTTTGGCCAGGTGCTCGACCTTGATCGTCGCGTCGTAGCTGAGGTCGGGGAACTCGTCGTGCAGCCGTTTGACGATCCTCATCGAGTGGGTCGGGGCGTTGAAGAAGTCCGGATCACCGAAGGTGATGTGTTGGGCGCCGGCGGCGACCTGCTGGCGAATATCTTCCAGGACAGGTTCGATCTGAACCACTCGGAACCGCCCGTCGTAGACGGGAACGATCGGGCAATGCCGGCACCGGTGTTTGCAGCCCCGTGTCGCTTCGGTGTATCCCACCACGCGGTCGCTACCCGAACCGGTCCGCAGCCTGGCGTACTGGGTCAGGCTTGGCAGGCCGGTCCGATCCGGCACCAGGAACTCCTGGCGGCCCAGGGAGATCAACGGGGCGGACGTGCTCAACCGCAGCGGCTTCCCCGCGACGAGGTCTTGGTAAAGCTCGACCAGGGGCTGCTCGAACTCCCCGCCGATGATGCTGTCCGCCCCCAACAACCGCAAGTGCTCGAAGTTCATCGGCGCGTACAGCCCGTAAACGCAGACATGGCTGCGACGGGTCAGCGCCCGCACTCGGGCAACGATCGGCTCGGCCATCCGAGTCGCGGTGTGCATCGGAACGTAGATGGCCACCAAATCCGCCTCGCGCACGGACTCGGCGTCGAAAGGACTCACCGCGAGGTCCTGCTGAACCACGCTGGCGCCAGCCGCGGTGAGCCACGCAGCCGGGGAGGCCAGACCGAAGGGTTGCCTACCCAGTTCGTAGGTGGAGATTAGGACGACACGACCCACGCGGCTCCCTCCCGATCGCCCAAATTAATCCCGAACGGGCCCGATCGGTGTGTTGAGTATTCGCGCTGGGTAGGCAGGCGTCAACGGCCGGTGGCGGCGCACCCGAGGCACGGCTCGCGCAGCACCGGCACGTACTGGGCGCCTTGCGAGATGTTGTTGAGCCGACGGGTGTCGTGGACGGATATCGCCTTGCCGACTGGGATTTCGCTGACGTGGACGTTGGTGTCGTCGAGCACGTAGCAGATGGGGCGGATCTCTATCCGGTAGCCATCGGCGGACCCGTGTCCGCCCAGGGTGAGCCGGGAAGGCTCGACGTAGCGCTGAAGGACGGCACGGGCCGGTCCGAGCCGGATCTGACGTGACAACTGCTCGAGCGATGAGTCCGGACCGAGCAGGACGACCTCTGTGCCCTGGCAGCCGGTCGTGGACTTGACTACCCAGTCCTGCGGATCGGGTGGTAGTTCCCCATCGAGGAGCCTCGTGGTCGGGGTGGACAGGATCGGTGGCTCGCCGGTCGTGACGCGGATCAGACCGTCGACAACCGGAAGGAACGCCTTGTTGCCCAACACGCCTGTGCCCGGTGCGTTGACCATGGCGGTGTCCGGATCGGAGAACACGTCCCGGTAGGTGTCGTCGACGTCAAAGTTGACCACTATCAGAGGACCACTGTTGGCCGCTGAACCCGCAGCCAGGCGTGCTCGCTCGACCAACGGAATGCCCAGGTCCGACAGGATGATCCGGCGCCGGGAGTTCTCGTCGACGTGCGGGCCGACCCCACCACCTTGGCATCCCAGCACGGATACCACCCGTGCCGCCTCGCGTCCGATCCGGCGCAGCCACCACGCTAGGGCGACCGCGAGATCGGGTTCGCCAAGGCAGGTTGGGCAGCTCGGCAGAGACATGGCCGCGCGGTAGCGTGCCACGACGAAATGAGCGTCCGCCGACCCGCCGACACAGCCGACGTTGTCCTCGAGCACCATCCAGCGTCCGTCGGCGGCCCGGACCAAATCGGGTCCATAGACGAACCGGATGTGCGCGGGTGGGTGGCCGCGCCACAGGTGGCGCAGCGCCGGTAACGACGTTCCCTCCGCCGCTAGGATGTCGTCGAGCAGCCGAGGATTCAGGCCGACGTCGGCAGTCAGCCATCGCCCCGATCCGAGCACGAGGTCGGCGAACAGCCCGTGCAGCGCCCTTGCCCGCTGAGCGACGCCAGCCATGACCCTGGTCCGGTACTCGGTGTCGTCCAACACGAGAGGTGCGGGCAGGATGCGGGCATCGTCGCCCAGCGGCCGGTCGCTCAGCAGCCGAGCGACCCGCGGTCCCGGGTCCATCGGGTCCCAGCCTGCGCGCTGGCGCAGCGCTACATAAGGCGGGCGGGCACGGCCGTTCGGGCTGAAGGACTCGTCGAACCAGGCTCGGCGCGCCAACGGGCTCCCTTCGGCGTCGGTCGTGTCGTGCCTGGATGCGGCCCGGCCTTTGCTCAGTGTCCGCCTTGTGTCGATGTGGGTGAAGAGTCATCGTGAACAGTGCGCGGGCACCAGCTCGTTGTACCTGGTAACCCAGCCCGCAGGGTCTGCCCGGCAGTGGCCCAGCGGCACGAAGGAGTACCCGAATGCTGAGGATCGGACTTCCAGACGCGGTGACCGACGACCTCTACGAGACGTTCGCGGCACTACCCCTTTTGCTCACCGACTCCAATCGACTGCTGGCCCGGTTGCTGGAGATCTTTGCCGTGCTTCCGGTCTCGGCGCGCGAACAGTTGCTCGCGTTCCGTTCGTCGCCTCACGCGCCCACCGCGGCGTTGATCAGTGGGTTGCCGATCGATCGGGACCTGCCTCCCACCCCAGTGGACGGCGTACCCGATCTCGGCAAGCAGGGCCAGATCAGCGAATGCGCGATTCTCACGGTGGCGCTGCTGCTCGGAGATCCGGTGGCCTATCGGGCGGAAAAGCACGGCGTGCTCGTTCAGAACGTGTACCCGACCAGGTCGCACAGCAACACACCGTCGAACGAGAGTTCCGCGACCCCACTCGGGTTCCATACGGAGCTGACGTTCAGTCGTGCAGCTGCCGACCGCCCCTTGCACGCCGGCAGCCCAGATTTCGTGCTCCTGCTGGGGCTGCGCTGCCCCCCCGACCGGCTGGCGCAAACGGCAGTGGTCGACGCGGGGCGAACCTGTGCCCAATTGTCCGATCGGCATCGAGCGGCGTTGCGGGAGCCCACGTTCCAGCTGCGGGCACCGTATTCTTTCACCCGCGACGGTGACGGGAGCCGCCCCTGGTCGCCGCCAGTCGCGTTGCTGCGCGGGCCTGCCGACTCCCCCTCGCTGGCTTTCGACACGGCCTGCGGAGTGCGGGCCCTCACCCCGCAAGCCGAGGAAGCGGTGACGGCACTGACCGAGGCCTGCAACGACCCCGACGCCGCCGAAAGTGTGCAGCTGCGGTCCGGGGATCTGCTGGTGATCAACAACAAGCGTAGTGCCCACTACCGTAGCTCTTTTCAGGCGCGGTTCGACGGTCAGGACAGGTGGCTGCAGAGGACCTACGTGCGGCGCACCATCTGGCCGCTGGCCGTCGAATCGGCATCTGCCTATCGAGTATTGGTCTGATCGGTTCGACGTCATGGCGGGCGGGACGGCTCGCGCCGCCGATGAAGGGAGCTTGTCGTGACGCAGGTAGTAGCGACGGTACCGGCGGACCAGGTACTGAGCCTGACCTCCAGCGTGTGGCGCCTGTCCCAGCAGCAGGACTCGGGCAGCCTGGTCGGGTCGGCAGAAATCGACCGGATCATCGCCGGGTGGCCCGATGCCGGGCACGCAGCTCACCTCAGGGAATTCATTCGGCGCATCGACGCGCTTGAACCGGACGTCCGACGGGAGTTCACCGCCGCGATGGACGAGGTGCAGATCCGGTCCAAGCTGTGGTTGCTCGGCGAGCTCGCCGCTCGCCGCAGCCTCTCCGGCGCGACCCTCGTCGTCCTCGGAGCTTGGTTCGGGATTCTGCCCCTGCTTGCCAACTGGCGGCTGGCCCGTCCGCCGGCCCGGATGACGTGCATCGACATCAGCGCCCGAGCCTGCGCGCTGGGTCAGGAGGTTGTCGGGCCGCTGTACCCGAACATCGACTACCGGGTGGCAGACGCGATGGACCTGGACTACCCAAGCATTGTTCAGCAACCGTCCTCTGTGCTGGTCAACACCATCTGCGAGCACCTGCCCGATCCGCTGAGCTGGTGGGCGCGGGTGGCGCCTGGCCAGTTCACCGTCCTACAGAGCAACAACTACGAGGCCTGCTCGGACCACGTCAACTGCGTGCAGAGCCTGGAGCAGATGAAGGCCCAGACCCCCCTGTCCGACGTGCTATTTGAGGGTGCGCTGCCGCTGGGCATCATGGACCGGTTCATGCTGATCGGTGTCCGATGAGCGAAGCCGGCGCGACGTGGGAGCTGGCTCATCGGCACCGAGCCGACCTGCCCAGCGTGATGATGGTCGCGGTCACCGGCAGCTGCGGAAAGACCACGACCAAGAACCTCATCGGCGACGTACTGGGCAGCCGATTTCGGGGCTCCACCAGCTCAGGGTCGAACAACTGTGGCGACGACGTGGCGCGGGACCTGCTCGCAGTTCGCGCCGACGACGACTTCTTCGTGCAGGAACTTGGCGCTTGGGGCCCGGGAACCCTCGACGCAGGGCTCCACCTAATCGAGCCCCGGATCGCCGTGGTCACCAACCTTAGGGATGACCACTACAGCGCCTTTCATGGGCCACGCGGGGCGCAGGCGGAGAAGGGCAAGCTGGTGCAGGCCCTGCCCAGCACCGGGGTGGCGGTGCTCAACTGGGACGACCGATATGTCCGCGAGCTCGCCGACCGAACGTCGGCCCGAGTGCTGTCATTCGGCGTGGACCCCAGCGCCGAACTGCACGCGGCGGAAATCTCGTCCGGGTGGCCATCCCCGTTGAGCTTTCTAGCCATTCACGGTGAAGAGCGGGTGCAAGTCAGCACCCGGCTCCACGGGAATCATCTGGTGGGCTCGGCACTGGCCGCTCTCGCGGTGGGTCTCGCATTCGGGTTACCGCTGCGCGAAGCCGCCGCCGTACTTGCGACCGCCGCCCCGACGCCCCGACGGATGACGGTGGTTTCGACCCCCGACGGCGTGACATTCGTCAGGGACGACTTCAAGGCGCCTGCCGACTCGGTACCCGAGGTGCTCCGTTTCCTTGGGCAGGCGACCGCAGCCCGCAGGGTCGCGGTCTTCGGCCGGCTCGCCGATTTTCCGGGTCGATCACGGCCGGTGTACACAACGGCGTTTCGCCGCGCCGCGGCCACGGTCGACGCGGTCGTCTTCGTCGGTCAGCGAGCGGTCGAGTTGTGGGGCGAACACACAAACAACACAGCCGCCGTGCAGCAGCGAATTCGGTATGCACTCGGCCTCACCCAGGAGACAGCCATGCCGGGCGCCGACCTGTTCGTATTCGGCACCGTCGATGCCGCCGGGGATTTCCTGGACGGTTACCTGCGCTCGGGTGACCTAGTGCTGCTCAAGGGATCGGGACCGCATGACCATCTGGAACGGATCATGCTGCGCCGGCAGCAACCGGTTGATTGCCGTCGGACGGCGTGCGGCCGGATGAATTGCTGCGACGACTGTGAATTGCTCGCGGTCCTGAACCCAACAACGCAGCCGGACACCCGGCGATTGCTCATCGGGCGCTAGCTCAGCCCTACCCTCTGGATCCTTAGTGCGCGAACGCATCCAGCATGCTGTCGATGTTCTCCGCCGTGGTCAGTCCCACACACGAGGTCCTTGTGATGTCGTCCTTGGTGCCGCCTTCCATCGCCCCGTAGATCTGATCCTGGATGCGGCCGTCGGAGAACAGCGCGATGATCGGCACTCGACGGAACTGGTATTGGGCGCAGAGCCTGGAGTTCGCCCCGCCCCACTCCAGGCGGACGACCTTGGCGCGGCCGCGGAGCCGTGTCGCCGCGGCATCAACCTCTGGCACCAAACGTAGGCTCGCGTCGCACCACCGGGCATCGACGTGAACCAGCACCGGGATCGGCGACTTGAGCACCTCGACATCGAAGTTGAACTCATCGACGTCGATCAACGGACGGAGCTGGCGGTGGACCATGTCCACCAGGGTTTCTATGCTTGCCTGCCCCGCTACGAAGTCTGCGACGCGACCATTGCGGAAGACCATGGTCATCGGCAGCCGGGTCACGTTGTACCGGCGACAGATGCTGTTCAATTTCGGATCGGAGTCGACGTCTAGAGCGACCACCTTGACCCTCTTGTCGAAGTTTGCCGCCAGCTCATCCACCATCGGAGCAAGCTGCGCGCTCGGCGCACACCAGCTGGCTCGGAAGGCCACCACCACCGGTTCATCCCGCTCCAGGACCTGTCGACCGAAGTCGCGATCCGTCACGTTGGTGATCGCCATGGCCCGCACCCGCCTTCCGTGCCCATCCGGTTGGTCCCAGTGTGGCCCCCGACCCAGGGAAAGCTCAAGACATCTATGCCCAGTGAGCCTTCCGCCAGGCACTAACGGTGCCCGCCGCCCCCACCGAACATCATCGCGCGGCGCACTGGCAGCGACGTGCCTGAGCCTGAATGCACCGCGTGAATTGGTCTGATTTGGTGTGGCGATAAGGGGCGGATGGCCTCCCATCAGGGAAAATGGTGATTGCAAAGTCCCCATGACACCCGACAAGAAAGCCATCCGCGAGATGCAACTCTGCCAGAGTCCGAAGGTCGCCGCGACCTTCGACGAGACGAACTTGATTTCCTCGGCCGGGCTGGTCCCGGTG
>JBBRVZ010000086.1:0-12472 GCA_038246445.1 Mycobacteriales bacterium | reverse complement strand
ATTCCAAGATCAACTTCCACCGTTGCGGTGGATCGAGGCTGAACCCGCCCGAATCGGAACAACACCCCAACTTCGTATTGTTTGACGACCCGCACGGACAGCGCGGCGCCGAGCAGCAACACCAGGACGACGGCGAGGAGGATGATCGGAAGGTTCATGCTCGTTGGATGCCTCTGTGACGTCATCGATACTGAGGCTGGCGCCGAAAAATGGGTAGTCGACACGGTCGCGGGTCACCCTGAGCCGGTCGTTGGGTCGCAGCGCTTTCGCGTGTCCGCCGAATTGGGCGCGGACAGCTGTGATTGGCGCAGCTTGTCACCCTTGGGTTGTCGGGCCGAGTCCTGGGCGAACTCCTCGTTGGGCGCGACTTGCCCGGCCCCCAGCATTGTCAGGATCGACTCTCTGCCAACCGGTTGCTCGGTTATCGCCGGGCGGACTGGAATTGCGATCGTCACTACGTCGCCCCCAACAAAGCGACGCGAGGCCGCAGTCCCCGCGGGTCGACGTTCAGCTGAAATGTCTTTTCCACGACGCAATCGGGGTGCCGGTTCGGCTGCGGTCACGGCGGTCGTGAGAAACGCTCCAACGGCTTACAGAATGGAATCGACTACTAAACTAAAACAGGCGCGGGCGCATGCGGATCAGGCTGAGAAGGGAGCGCTAAGAGGCTGGAGCCGGGCGAGGGAGTCTCCGACACGGTCGAAAGCGACCAAGGCGCCGGTGTCCAACGTGAGCCCGGTTGTCCGCCAGGAATTGCTCACTCGGCCTGCCGGGCGCGCCGGTCGACGATTCCGTCAGGCCGACCTCATCCAGTTCAATCGCGACCTGCCGCCGAACGTCGTCGGCGATGGACGTCTCCGTCCGCCACGCCGCGAGTACCTCTTCGAGGCTCTCGCGCTCCGCAGACCCAGCACGACACACCCGGCACGACACCCGGCACGACACCCGGCACGACGACACCCGGCACTACGACACCCGGCACTACGACACCCGGCACTACGATCAGACGCGATGTGGTTTCCATGAAGCAGAACCGGATTCCCGTTCTCGGGGATGTTTTCGCAGCGGTGGAGGAGCTGAACGCACCCCAGCGGCTTCGGCTGACAGCATCAGTGGCGATGGCCGGTCGCGCCAGGCCCATCCTGCCGCGGCAACTCGAGGCCACCCCGCTGCCGGTGGACCTGGAGTCCCTGGCCGCCGTCCGTAGCGCCATCGAGGACGGTCTGGACCGGTTCGCGCTGACAGCCATGGCCGCCAGCCGCATGGACGGTGTGGTCCCGGCGCTCGCGAGGTGCGATCCGGACGCGCTGGTCGCCTCGACACCGACTCGGTTGCGAGAACTCCTGACACACCACACCGGTGGCGCGCCACTGGCCGGGTACACGATCGGCGAGATTTCCGGCTGGTCCGGCTTCGGCCCCAAGCGGGTCGCGTTGCTCATCAGCGCCGCGGTCGCAGCCGCGGTGGAGTTGCTCGGCCGTGCGGACGGGCGCCTCACCTTCCTCGACCAGGCCCTGGCGGCTGCGGGCGACGAACGGGACCGTGGGGTGTTCGAAAACACCGTGTTGCCCCTGGGGTCGCCGGTCACCCGGCCTGAACTTGCCCTCGCCCTCGGAATCAGTGTCGACCGGGTACGGCGTCTTGCCACCCGCGGGACCCAGCGGGTCGTGGCGGCCGTTCACGAGTCGCCACCGGCGATCCGGCAACTGGCCGCGATGGTGTCCGAGCGGCTCAACGGAATCGCTCCGCTTGATGCAGTCGAGGAGATACTGAGCGCACTGGGTTTGCCGGCACTGCCCGACACGAGATCGCGACTGCTGATGTGGATGGCCGGTCCCTATCGGGTCATCGACCAGCGGCCGGGCTGGGTTGCCCTTGACCCGGTCGCGGCCATTGCCGAGACCACCCAGATGATCCAGGAGGACGGCGGGGTGCGCCCCCTGGAGCATCTCGTCGGCGAGTTGCGAATGCTCGGGATCGGCTCTGCCCATGCCGAGGACTGGCTGGCCTGTCAACAGATCCGGGTGACCCACGGTCTGGTCATCGCGACCAATGGGTCGCCGGGCGATGTCGCGGAGCGCGCCCTGCATGCACAGGGTCGGGCGATGTCCGCCGCCGAGCTGGCGGAGTCGTTGCCTGGTGGCCGGGAAGCCGCGGCGGCACTGTGGTCGGCGCATGATCGTCGCTTCCTAATCACCGCCACCGATAGCCTGGCCCTGGTCGAGTGGGGAGACCTGCCCGATGGTGCCCTGGCTTGACCGGACCTGCCGCCGCCCGTCACGGCGTCGATCACTACCCTGTCCCGCACGGATGAGGGTCAGCCTCGTCCCACCGCGGTCGCAGCAGGCCGCGCGGTGAACCTTCTTGGAGCCACGGTGAGTAGTCAGAACTTGGAGAACGCGCTCGACGATCTCGAGCGTGCTGCGGACGCGTCTGTTCGGGCCGCCGCCGCTGTCCTTGCCGAAGCCAAACGGGTCAAGGCAGCCGCGGCGTCCGGTCAACTGCGGGCATTGCGACAGTCGTTGGATTCGGTGACGCGCCTGGCGGACGTCGCGGCCGCGGCCGCGCGCGACATGAAGGCCGGTTGGACCTTCGACGAGCAGGAGCACTTCTCGTCCGGCGCCTACACCGCCGAGGTGCTCGACGCCGCTGCCGCAGAGGGCCTGTCTGCCTTCGAGTCCGACGACCGGATCCTGAGCTACCCGGCGATCGTGTCACTCTCGGTTTCGGACACCGCGGTGCTGATCGACAAGGCAAAGGACCGCCGGGTGCGACCCTCGGTACTGGTACGGAACCTGAAAACCCTGCAGGCCAAGCCCCCCAAGTTCAGACCCGAGGCCTACCTGGAGGCGCTGGCCGCCGCGTACGACCTCGTGGTGGCGCACCGGCGGGTCAACCCGGGCGGGACGGTGAAGCTGGCGGACGTCTATACCGTGCTCACGGTGCTGCCCGGCTCGTCGCGTGACTACAGCCGCCAGGAACTTGCCCGCGACCTCTACCTGCTCGACCAGAGTGGCATCACCCGCACCAAGGGCGGACGTGAGTTGGAGCTGCCCGCCAGCGCCCTCACCCGCGGCTCTGGGGTCCTGCGTACGGTGACCAGGTCGGGGCAGGAAAAGGTCTACGCCGGCATCAGTTTCACCGGCGGCAGTCGGTGATCGCCGCCGACACGTACGCGGAGTTCCTCGGCGTCGAGTACCTCGACTCGTACATCGCGGGCGGCGGCGCGGCGGTCAAGTTCGTCGTGACGCCGGATGCGGCGACGGCGGATCGGATCAGTCTGGTGGTGCGTGAGCGGGCCGCGACAGTCGGCTACGTCACGGCGCGCGTTGATGCTGTCGATACCCGGGTCCACATGATGGACCAGGTGTTCTTCGCCGTGGCCCAGCAGATCGACTGGGACGAGTTGGCCGAGCGTCGGGTCCGGGCCGCCTTCGCGGCGGTCGCCTACCCCGTGGCCGCCGGGAGCACCGACGTCTCAGTCGAGACGGTGGCCGCCCAGCATCGGGTGGATCCGGGTGAACTCAACCGCGACGTGAATCGCCACCTGCAGCAGGAGGTCTTCCACGACTATTCGATGGTGCAGGAATTCCGGGTCGCCATGCTGCGGCTCTGCCAGTCGCAGCTGCGCACCGGCCAGGTCACCGAGGCCGAGCACACCGCCGTCGTGCAGTGGTTGCGCGGCGAACTTCGGCAGATCTCCCTGCTGCGCAGCGCGATGATCTTTCGCCGGATCGGCCGGCACAATGCCCGGCAATTGCTGTTTTCCCTGGCAAACTGGCTGGCGGCCAATGGATCTGCCGGCCTGTTCCTCGAACTGGACCTGCGGCGCTTCGGCTTCGCCCGGCGTCCGCATGCCGAGGAACGTCAAGGGCTGTACTACACCAAGGCCGCACTCCTGGACGGGTATGAGATGTTGCGCCAACTGATCGACAACACCGACGAGCTGTCGCACTGCTGCGTGATGGTCGTCGCGGCACCCGAGTTCCTCTCCGACGGGAACCGCGGCGTCGATGCCTATCAGGCGTTGAAGTTGCGGATCTACGACGAGATCCGCGACCGCAACCGGGACAACCCGTACTCGTCGTTGGTACGCCTGGGGTCGGCATGACAGGGTCGCTGAACAGACTTGATGCGGCGACCGAGGCTGCGGCCGCACTGCCGAATCGGCGGGCGCTGGAGGCGCTGCGGGCCGGGGTGCCGAACCGGGACGCGGTCGCCGTCCTCGGTTCGCAGCAGACCGCCGTACAGGATCGTTTCACCCAACTGCTCGGTGCGATCGAGTTCCCACCATCCGGGGAACCGGCCGGCGGAATGCTGATCGGCGGCGGGTTCGGTTCCGGCAAGAGTCACGTCCTTGAACATCTGACCCACCTGGCCCTGGAAGCCGGGTTCGTCGTCTCCAAGGTTGTCATCTCCAAGGAGACCGCCCTGCATGACCCGGTCAAGGTGTTCAAGGCAGCAATCGCCGATGCTCGGATACCGGGGAAGGCCGGGTCCGCGATCGACGAGATCGCGTCCGGGCTGCGCACCGACTCGGCGGCGTACGCAGCGCTGTACCGGTGGGTGCACAGCGATAACGCGCCGGTCGACAGTCGCTTCGCCGCAAGCCTTTTCCTCTACGAGTATGCCAGGGGTGATGCGGAGTTCGCCGACCGGATAGTGCGTTTCTGGGCGGGTGACCCGCTGCCGGTCGCCGACCTGCGCCGGCGCCTGAAAGAGGCCGGCGCGGCCGCGACCTACCGACTGGCGGCGGCCAGGGAGCGTGACCTCGCCGTCCAACGGTTCCGCTTCGTCCCGCGGTTGATCACCGCCGCCGGCTACCGCGGGTGGGTCATCCTGCTCGACGAGGTCGAGTTGATCGGTCGCTACTCGCTGCTCCAGCGCGCCAAGTCCTACGCCGAGGTGGCCCGTTGGGTCCGCGGTGATCGCGACGACCCGGACGCCCCCATCGGGGCGGTGCTGACAACTGTCGACGACTTCGAGGCGCAGGTGCTGGTCGGCAAGAATGATCTCGAGCTCATCGGAAAGCGGTTGCGGCAGAAGGGAACCACCGAGAGCGAATTGCTGGCCGGGATGGCCGAGGCGGGCATGCGCGTCATCGAACGGGATCAGATTCGACTGCAGCCGCCCGACCGCGACGAACTGGACGCGACCTACGCCAAGCTCCAACAAGTGCACGCGTCCGCGTTCGGCTGGGACCCACCCGACGTCGAGGGCCTGGAACGTCTGCCGTCCAATCGCATGCGGCAGTACGTCAGAGCCTGGATCAACGAGTGGGACCTGGTGCGCCTCGACCCGACCTACCAGCCCGACATCGCGGTCGGCGACGTCGTCGTCGATTTCTCGGAAGACAGCGAGATCGCTGACGAATCAGCAGCTGCCGACGGTGGCGAGAATAGCGGCCGGGAGCGCGCTCCAGCGGATCCGCGGTGACGGCCCTGGATGAGGTGATCGCGGCTGTCGGTACCGGACGACGCACGGTGACCGAGGTCCGTGATTCGTTGCGCGCGTCCGGCCGGCTCTCGATGACCACGGCCGACGTCCTCCGCGTCTTCCGGACGCATCCGCAGCGGTTCCGGGTGGATGACGAAGACCCACCCCGGTGGTGGCCGGCGGAAATCACACCGGCGGTTGCCGCCAGCGCCGGCACGGTCTTTCACGGACAACAAGAGGTCCGGCTCTATCCGTGGCAGGTCGAGGCGCTGGACGCCTGGCGAAGCCAGGCGGGCCGGGGCGTGGTCGAGGCGGTGACCGGAACCGGCAAGACCATGGTCGGGATCGCGGCGGCCGCCGAAGAACTCGCGCGCGGCGGTCAGGTCCTGGTGCTCGTGCCCACTCGCGAGTTGCTCGACCAGTGGGTGCGACTGCTCGCCCGACATGGGCCACGACACGCCAGGACGGGATGCCTCGGTGGCGGCAATCGGGATGACCCGGGCAGCTGCGACGTCCTGGTTGCGGTGGTGAATTCGGCGCGGGACGCGGACCTGCGCCCGCGCCGGCCGGGTGGTTTGTTGGTCGCCGATGAGTGTCATCGGTATGGGTCCGACGGGAATCGGGTGGCGTTGAAGGCCGACTTCCCTCGCAGGCTCGGACTGAGCGCCACCTATGCCCGGGCGGACGACGGGCATCTCACCTGGCTCGACCCGTACTTCGGCGGCACCTGCTTTCGGATGGGCTACCGGCGCGCCATCGACGACGCAGTCATCGCGCCGTTCACCGTCGATCTCGTCGGTGTCGAGTTGGACCCGGTCGAGCGTGCCGAGTATGACGAGCTCACCGCCGTGCTGTCGGCCGCCTGGGCGAAACTCATCGCGTCCAGCCTGGTCCCGGTGGAACCGGTTGGCGCCTTCTTTGCTGCTGCCGCTCGGCTGGCGCGCAGCGGGGACCACTCGGTCGGGGCGACCACCGCCCGGCAGGTGCTTTACGCCCTGCAGGAACGGCGTCGACTGCTGGCGGAGACGCCGGCCAAGGGCGGCGCGCTCGGTGGTCTGATCCCCGCCCTGCGCAGCTGCGATCGGGCGATCGTCTTCACCCAGAGCATCTCCGGCGCCCAGAGCGCCACTGCTCTGCTCCGTGCCGGCGGTCTGCAGGTGGCCGCCATCCACTCTGGGCTCCCACCGCCCGAGCGTCGCGCGCTGCTGGCCGGGTTCGGCGACGGCAGCCTGCAGATCCTGGCCGCACCCCGAGTGCTCGACGAAGGTGTCGACGTCCCAGCGGCCGATCTGGCCGTCATCCTCGCCGCGAGCCGAAGCCGTCGCCAGATGATCCAACGGATGGGAAGAGTGTTGCGCCGCAAGCCCGATGGGCGAGCCGCCCGGTTTGTCGTCGTGTTCGTGGTCGGCACTGTCGAAGACCCGGCGCTCGGCGCACACGAGGGCTTCCTCGACGAGATCGTCCCCGTCGCCGATGCGGTCCGGACATTCCGACCCGAGCGTTCTGGCCTACGGGCGTGAGGACCACGCAGGGAATCGCACCCTCGACAAGACCACCTCCGGCCACGCTCCGGTGGAGTTGGGTGCGGCTTGCTAGCGTTCTCCGGATGAAAGCAAGAGATCTGGCCGAGGACTTCCCGGTGGTGAATACGAACACCGATGCTCTTGTCGCGACTCGTCTGCTGGTCGATCGACTGCTGCCCGGGTTGGTCGTGCTGGACAAGTCCGGTAGGCCCCTGGTCGTGCTGCCCGCTTCTCAG
This sequence comes from Mycobacteriales bacterium, assembly GCA_038246445.1. Classification (GTDB taxonomy): domain Bacteria; phylum Actinomycetota; class Actinomycetes; order Mycobacteriales; family Nakamurellaceae; genus Nakamurella. Next base: position 5,277 of record JBBRVZ010000086.1, on the reverse strand, counting down.
GTGCTCCGGTTTTCGTTGCCGGAGTACGTCGAGGACGATCCCACTCTGGCGGCGGTGTACCCGGAGGCCGAGGCCGACCTGTTGTGCTCGAGCTTGGCGGGCCGCACGGTCGAAGAACTGATGCCCGGCAAGGCACACCTGTCGCATCGCGACCGGGACCGACCGGTAGTTGCAGCCGATGCGACGGCGATGGAGATCGCCTCGGTGATGAGCCGGCAGCACTCACCGATGGTGGCGGTCGTCGACAACGGGAGCGTGCTCGGTGTCATCACAGTGCACCGACTCCTCGGGGCATTGCTGCCGAACTCGTGACGGACCCCAGCCCGCTGGTGGTAGGCGCTGCGATCGCTGTCTTCATCGGCGCCTACGTGCTGATCGCCACCGAATGGGTCCATCGGGTTCGGGCCGCACTCGGCGGAGCCGCGCTCATGCTGGTGATCGGAGCCAGCACCGGTGAAACGGCCTTCTTCAGCGCCAAGACGGGTGTCGATTGGAGCGTCGTCCTGCTGCTGTTCGGGATGATGGTCGTGGTCAGCGTCGTCAAGCAGACCGGCCTGTTCGAGTATCTTGCGATCTGGTCGGCCAAACGTGCGGGTGGCCGGCCCTACCGATTGCTGGTCCTGCTCTGCCTGATCACTGCCACGGCTTCGGCGCTGCTGGACAACGTGACCACGGTCCTGCTGCTTGCCCCGGTCACCCTGCTGGTCTGTGCCAGGGTCGGCGTTCGCCCCGAACTGTTTCTCATCGCGCTGGCTTTGGCCAGCAACATCGGCGGCGCGGCGACCCTCGTCGGAGATCCACCGAACATCATCATCGGCAGCCGGGCCGGTCTGACGTTCAACGACTTCCTGTTCAACCTGGGTCCGCTGGTACTGGTACTGCTGGCGGTTTTCCTGGTGGTGGCACGGCTTCTCTTCCGGAAGGCCTTCGTGGTCGATCCGGATCAGGCGCAGGATGTGATGGCGCTGGACGAACGCAAGGCGATCGCAAACCCCGCATTGTTGCGCCGGGTGTTGCCGGTGCTGGCACTGATCGTCGTCGGATTCGCCCTGCACAGTGTGATCGGTCTGGAGCCGTCGGTGGTGGCGTTGCTCGGCGCGGGCCTGATGGTTCTCGTCAGTCGGACCAGTCGCGAGGAGTTCCTCGAGGACGTCGAATGGGAGACCCTTTCGTTCTTCATCGGGCTGTTCATCATGGTCGGCGCCCTGGTCAACATCGGGGTCATCGACTGGCTGGGCGAAAAGGCGGTGGAGGCCGTCGGCGGCCAGTTTCTGCTCGCCGCGACACTGCTGCTCTTCGGCTCCGCAGTGTTGTCCGGCGTGATCGACAACATCCCCTATGTGGCGACGATGACGCCCCTGGTTGCCGATCTGGTGGCCAGCGGCAGCGGTTCTGGCGCCGAATCGCTCTGGTGGGCCTTGGCCCTGGGTGCGGGACTGGGCGGCAACGCCACCGCGGTCGGGGCCAGCGCGAACGTTGTCGTCACCGGGATCGCGGCACGAGAGGGTCATCCGATCTCGTTCTCCATGTTCACCAGATACGGCCTGGTGATCACCGCGATGACCGTGCTGCTGAGCTGGCCCTATATCTGGCTTCGCTACTTCGTCTTCGGGTAGCCGGCTCCGGGCAGCTAGCGGTTGCGAACCGTTTGACTTTGACCGTCTCGAGGAGTGCACTCGAAATTGGCACACACTGCCGGTCTGGGAACCGATGCGTTGCCCGGCGGCCACGATTTCGTGAACATCGGCCTCACCGCATCCGGAGCAGCGAATCCGGCTCATCACTCTTATTTCCAAGGCGGGTACGCGGTCCGGGATACCGGGTCGAGCCCTCGCGATTCCAGCACCAGTCGTCAGCGACGCAGGCTGTATTTCGTCGCCTGCACACTACTTTCCGCGCAGCCCACATAGCCCCCGGGCGTCCGACATCAAACGACCGGCCGGTTCGCCGTTCGTGTGCACGGTGAAGGGCCGTTGGCGCTGACACATGGCTCAGCTCGGCCGGCCCCAGCCCGGCACGTCGAAGCCCACAGCTTTGGAGCAGGAGGAACCGCCCGATGACCACCCACCCGAAGCAACCCAAGGCTGACCCCTCGCCAGGCACGCAGCCGGCTCCCTCGCCCGGCACGCAGCCGGCGCCGCTGGACGACCTGAAGACCCTGCCGATGGCGCAGGTTCGAACGCAATTGGGGAGCTCACCGGACGGGCTGAGTCAGGTCGAGGCGGCGAAGCGGCTGGCGCAGTAACCCGCCGCCCGCGACCTGGTACCCGGGGACGTGATCCGGTTGCGGCTGGTTCTCACGGTCGCAGCGATCCCGGTCGCGATGCCCACCGTGCTCTCGGTCATGATGGCCGTGGGTGCTCGGCTGCTGGCCACGAAACGGGCCATCGTCAGCAAACTCGTGGCGATCGAGGAACTCGCAGGCGTGGACGTGCTGTGCGCGGACAAGACCGGCACGCTGACCCAGAATTCCCTCACCCTCGGCGACCCGTTCACCGTTGAAAGCGTCACGGCCGCTGAGGTGATCCTGGCCGGCGCGCTGGCCTCTCGTGCCGACAACGACGACCCCATCGACCTCGCGGTGCTGGGCGGGTTGAGCGACCCGAAGGATCTGGACGTGTACAGCGTGACCCACTTCGAGCCGTTCAACCCGGTCGACAAGCGCACCGAAGCCACCGTCACCGACACGGACGAAACGACGTTCAAGGTCAGCAAGGGCGCCCCACAGGTCATCCTCGCCCTCGCCGACGACGCCGCAGCGATCACCCCCGGCGTCGACACCGCGGTAAATGACTTCGCCGCCCGCGGCTTCCGATCGTTGGGCGTGGCGCGCGCCGAGGGTGACGGCCACTGGCGATTCCTCGGAGTTCTCCCGCTGTTCGACCCGCCGCGCGAGGACGCCGCGACCACCATCGGCACCGCGAAGGCAATGGGCGTGGCGGTGAAGATGGTGACCGGCGACGCTATCGCCATCGCCAAGGAAACCGCCGCCAAAGTGGGCTTGGGGACGAACATTCTTGATGCGGCCGGCCTGGGCGAGGTGAAGAAGACCGAGACAGTTGCGGTAGCCGAGTCCGTAGAAAAGGCGGACGGATTTGCACAGGTATTCCCCGAGCACAAGTACCACATCGTCGACGTGCTCCAACAGCGCGGTCACATCGTCGGCATGACCGGCGACGGCGTCAACGACGCCCCAGCCCTGAAGAAGGCCGACTGCGGCATCGCGGTGTCCGGCGCCACCGACGCCGCCCGTGCCGCCGCGGCGATCGTGCTGATCACCCCGGGCCTGTCTGTGATCATCGATGCGATCAAGGAAAGCCGCAAGATCTTCCAACGGATGAACTCCTACGCCATCTACCGCATCGCCGAGACGCTGCGGGTGCTGCTGTTCGTCACCCTCACCATCCTCGTGTTCAATTTCTACCCGGTCACCGCGATCATGATCGTGATGCTGGCGCTCCTCAACGACGGCGCGATCCTCTCGATCGCCTACGACAACGTCCGCTACAAGATGCAGCCCGAAGCCTGGAACATGCGGCAGGTGCTCGGGATAGCGACCGTGCTCGGGGTCTTCGGCCCGATCGCCGCGTTCGGACTGTTCTATCTCGGCGACCAAGTGTTCGACCTGGGCCACCCACGGTTGCAGACCATGATGTACCTGATGCTGTCGGTCGCCGGGCACCTCACCATCTTTCTCACCCGCACCCGGGGGCCGTTCTGGTCCATCCGGCCCGCCCGCATCCTGCTGTTCGCCGTTCTCGGCACTCAGGCCATCGCGACCCTGATCGCCGTCTACGGACTGTTCATGGAGCCCCTCGGCTGGGGCTGGGCCGCGTTCGTCTGGGGCTACGCCATCCTCTGGGCCCTGGCCACCGACCGCGTCAAACTGTTCGCCTACCGCGTCCTCGACCCGATCAAGGACACCGCCGGTCCGGATGCGGGCAATTCGTTGACCAGGCACGAAGCCGCGGACAGATCCTCCTCGGTGTAGGTCGCTGCTAGGACTAACCTGTACGCCTACGACACCAACACCAACACCGACCGGGCGACCCGGTTGATCACGACATCAGCACTTGCCCATTCACGACCGTGAGATGCGATCGCACTGTGGCATCAAAGAAAGGACAAGCCCGTGGCAATTGACTCGACAGTGTTCCGAGTCCAATCGGGAGATCACGTAGACGTGACCGATCTGCCCACCGCAGTGGAACCTCTCTACGCGTCTCGCAAGAAATACAAGAAAAAGCTGAAGAAACGCGTCAAGAAACTGAGTGCACTGCAGCGGCTGCATTACGCCTCCGACCACTGGGCTTTGCTGCTCATCTTCCAGGGCATGGATGCCGCAGGCAAGGACGGCGCGATCCGCCACGTCATGTCTGGCGTCAACCCGCAAGGTTGTCAGGTGTTCAGCTTCAAACAACCCACCGACCAGGAACTTGATCACGACTTCCTGTGGCGCACCAACCGGTGCCTGCCCGAACGCGGACGGATCGGTATCTTCAACCGCTCCTACTACGAGGACGTCCTCATCGCCCGCGTCCACCCCGAAATCCTCTACGGGCATGGACTGCCCGATGAGTTGATCGACGAGAAGACGATCTGGGACCAGCGCTACCGCTCCATCCGCGACCTCGAGCAGCACCTGCACCGCAACGGCACCCAGATCGTCAAGTTCTTCCTGCACCTGTCGAAGGAAGAACAGGCGAAACGCTTCAGGGCACGCATCGATTCTCGTGAAAAGAATTGGAAATTCAGCCTCGCCGATATCCGCGAACGGTCCTACTGGGACTCCTACATGAAGGCCTTCGGCGATTGTTTGAGCGCCACCAGCTCCGAACAGGCCCCGTGGTACGTCGTACCCGCCGACGATAAATACAACGCCCGACTGATCATTGCCCAAACTATCCTCGACGCGCTGGCCGATCTGAAGATGTCTTACCCGGTGACGACAAAGAAGCGCCACAAGGAACTGGAGTCGTTCCGCGACCAACTCTGATCTGACCAGCCGGTCGCGGTAGGCAGCCTTTTTACTGCCGGGTGTTTCGATGAGCAAGCACAGTAACCATTCAGGTAGCTGGTCGGCGTGTCTTCGAATTGCCTGAGAGTTGTTGCGGGATAATACATTTGTGAGTGAGCCGACGTACCGTGATCTTGCGGATCTGGTTGCCGTGCAGGCTCACCAGTTGGCTGTGCAGGCCGCGCAGATCGAGCGGCAGACGGAGCAGATCGCGGCGCAGGCCAAGGTCATCACCGACTTGCTGGCCGAGGTCGGGTCGT
>JBBRVZ010000085.1:0-13044 GCA_038246445.1 Mycobacteriales bacterium | reverse complement strand
GATACACACTTGCCATGTTTAGGTCATAGGCTTTTTGGGGTCGGAAGTCAACTCGACACGCCGTATATCCGCAGATCAGACCACCCGGGCCAAACCCGCCCGCTCTTACAAGATCAACTTATCCAGGAAGGTCCCGCTAGGTCGGGGCAGTTCCTGCGCCGTACCCCGCCCGGTCCGGTGGCCGGGGTCAGGCGTGATCGTCGTGGTGGCTCTGCAGGTGGTGATCGAAATCGGTGTAGGTGTTGAACGGCGGATCGTTCCGCGACCAGGATGACGGCGCCACCGGTCGCCGCAGCGTCGCCGGATCCGGCCGGGACCCGGGGCGGGTGACGGGACCGTCGGCCAGTTCCCGCTTCTTGTGCGCCAGTGCGGCGAGTGTCTCCAGCACGACGCGGTGCGCGTTGTTCACCGTACTTTCCGCCTGGTCGTACGGGGGCGACACCTCCACGACGTCGAGGGCGACCAGCGGGGTCTGCAACGCGATCGAGCGCACCGCCCGGAGCAGGTCCGCCGGGTTCATCCCGCCCGGCTCGGGCGTGCCCGTTCCCGGGGCGAACCCCGGGTCCAGCACATCGATGTCGACCGACAGGTAGAGCCAGTCGCAGCCGTCGCCGGCCCGCGCGATCGCGTCGGCGATGACGGGCCGCATGCCACGGTCCCAGACGTCGTTCATCAGGTGCCAGGTCATCTGCTGCTCGCGCATCCAGTCGAAGACCTCCGGCGGCGGCCAGTACCCGCGCAATCCCACCTGGACGAAGTTCCGGCCGCGGATCGCCCCCGACTCGATCAACCGGCGCATCGGCGTGCCGTGCGAGTGCAGATTGCCCTCGATGCTGTCCGCGGTGTCGGCGTGCGCGTCGAAGTGCAGCAGCCCGACCTTGCCCCAGCCGTACCTGGCGGCCACCGCGGTCGCAGCGGGGTAGGTGATGGAGTGATCGCCGCCGATGATCACCGGAAAGACGTCCGCCCGAAGCACATCGGTGACCTTGGCCTCGATGTTCCGGTGGGACCGCGCCGGCTGACCGTGCGGGCAGTACGCATCCCCCGCGTCGACGACGTCGAGCCATTGAAAGATGTCCACCCCGAGATCCAGGTGGTAGGTACCGGGGTCGTAGGCCTGCGATCGCAGTGCCCGCGGCCCGAAGCGTGCGCCTGCCCGGTAGGTCGTGTTGATGTCGAACGGGGCGCCGATGATCGCGGCGTCCGGACGGCGCTGAGCCAGCGCGGCGGCGCCGGCGACCCAGTCCCGTGAGCTGAACGTTGGCAGCCCGACATTGTCGTTGTCGGAAGGCTTGTTGTCGGAAGGCTTGTTGTCCGAAGGCTTGTTGTCCGAAGGCTTGTTGTCGGAGGGATTGGTGTCGCCAGGTTTGGTGTCGTCAGGTTTGGTGTCGGACGGGTCGTTGTCAGAGGCGTCGTTACCGGGGTGTTGGTCGGACATCAATCCCGCCGATCCGCTGGTTTGCTGTTGATGATGGCTTCTCGCATCGGCCGGCTCCTGCATCGGCCGTCCCCGGCGGACGCTACTGGCCGCCGGGGATGTCGGCACCCCGGCCGGCACATCCTGCGACGGATGCCATGGTTGACGGTCGATGACAGGCGAAACCGACGGCCACACGCAACCGTGCGAAGAGGTGATGCGTCTCCGCCTCGTGAGTCCCTCCACCATGCCCCTGCCGCGAATTCCGGTCGATCCCGACGGTGCCCGCGACGTTCCCCGCGGCAGGCGTTCCGGACGCTCGCTCAAGGGTCTTGGCATCGCGTCGGCAGCGTTGGCGATCACGGTCGGCGTGGTATTCGCGGGACGCATTCCCTCGTGGGACGGGGTCGGAGCGGCGTGGACGAGCTTCCTGCCGTGGACCGCCGTGCTCCTGGTCGTCCTCGCCGTCCTGGCCCTCGTTCGGCGGGCCTGGTGGGGGCTGTCGGCGGTGATCGTGGCGGCCATGGTCTGGTCAGGAGTCTTCGTTCCACAGCTACTCGCCGTGCCCGTCGCCTCCGGGCCCGCGGACCTGGTGGTGGCCACCCAGAACATCGGCGCGGCAAATCCCGATCCACTGGCTTCCGCGCAGGCGCTCATCGCGAGCGGAGCAGGTCTGGTCGCGGTGCAGGAGATCGACGGCTCGGCGGGTGCCGCCACTGCACTGCTGAACAGGCAGTACGGGTATGACGCCGCTGCCAGCACCGTCGGGCTGTGGTCGCAGTGGCCGGTCGACGAGCCTTCACCGCTCGAGCTCGGGCTGGGTTGGGCCAGGGCGTTGCGGGTCGTCGTGCACCACCCGTCCGGTGACATTGCTGTGTACGCGGTGCATCTGCCGTCGATCAGGCCGGGAAACACTGCCGCCCGGGACCAGGCGGTCGCGGACTTGGGAGCGATCGTGCAGGCCGACACGGCCGCCAGAGTGCTGGTGATGGGGGACCTCAACACGGCCACCACCGATCCGGCGCTCGACGCCCTCACCGACCAGCTGTCCGACTCGCGGGAGGTCGTCAAGGGTGGATTCGGCTTCACCTGGCCCGCACCGTTCCCGCTGACCAGGCCCGACCACGTCCTCGCTCGCGGCATCACTCCGATCTCCGACCAGGTACTGGCTCCGGGAGGCAGTGATCACCGGGCCGTCGTGGTCGGTCTGCGGTTCGCGGGCTGAGCTACGCCGCCTGACACGTCGGGCACCAGAACAGGTTGCGCGCCACCATCACCGCCGTCAGGACCTCGGTGCCGCAGATCCGGCACGGCTCACCAGTCCTTCGGTAGACGTAGAACGAGTCCTCGCGTCGCGGTCGGCCGGTGCGCCGGGACCGGTCCTCGGGCAGCGTGGTTACGATTCGGCCGGCCCGCACCCCGCTGCGCAGCAGCACGCAGAGATCGAGCCAGATCGCCGCCCACTCGGCGTGGGTGACGAGCCGGCCCTCCCGGTAGGGATTGATCCGGTGCCGAAACAGCACCTCCGCCCGGTAGACGTTGCCGATTCCCGACAGCACGTCCTGGGACATCAGCAGCGCGCCGATGGCCACCTTCGTCCGGCTGATTCGCGCCCACGCCTTGTCCGGATCGGCGTCGGCCCGCAGCGGGTCGGGGCCGAGCCTGGCCAGTAGCGCCTCGCGTTCCGGTGGCGAGATCAGCTCGCATGCGGTCGGCCCGCGCAGGTCCGCCCAGGCGGTGTCGTTCTCCAGCCGTAACCGCAGCGCCCCACGCGGCGGCTGAGCAGGCAGGCTCGCGATCGGCATCTTCCCGTACAGCCCCAGGTGGATGTGCACGAGCCGATCCGCCGGCCGGTGCCGCCGGAAGAACAGGAAAAGGTGCTTGCCGTGCGCGTCGGTACGGGTCAGCGTCGCACCGTCCAGGACGGCAACGCCACCGGCGAAACGGTCCTGCAGGGTCGACGCAACGACAGGCCGGCGGCCGAAGGCGCGCTGCAGATCGCGGGCAAGGCGGTGGATCGTGTGACCTTCGGGCACACCTGGTCCTTTCGAGCGGAGCGGGGTGGCGCCTTCTGTCAATTTGCGAAGGCGGGTGAGATTGCTGCGGGTGAGATCGCCGCGGTGCGAAGTTCAGCCGAGAAGCCACACTTCGACGTCGTGACCGGCGTCGAGGTGTGTGACGTCCTCGCCCACCACGATCATGCAGTCCGCACCGGCCAGCCAGGACAGTAGATGGGAGCCGGGACCACCCCACGGCGCCACCGTCCCGGCGACGGTGTCGAGATGACCGCGCCGGAACTGCCGTTTGCCGGCCGGCGAATCGATCGCCGAGGTCAGCGGCGCGTGGAGCACAGGCCGGGTGATGTCGGGATGCCCCATGGCGGCAAGGATCGCGGGCCGCAGAAACACCTCGAAGGACACATAGGCACTGACCGGATTACCGGGCAGCGTGACGATCGGCACCGATTGCTCGGGCGTCAGCGCGAACATGCCTGCGCCCTGCGGCATCCCGGGCTGCATCGCCACCTTGGCAAATTCGATGCCCCGGCCGCTCAGCGTGTCCTTCACGACCTCGTAAGCGCCCGCCGACACCCCGCCGGAGGTGACAACCAGGTCGCTGTCCGTTGCGGCATTGGTCAGGGCGGTCAGCAACCGGGTGACGTCATCGACGACGAAATGTTCCACTGTTGCCTCCGCGCGGACCGAGCGCACGCCGCTCGCGAGCATCGGTGCGTTCGACTCGTAGATCTGCCCGGGCCCGAGCGGACGACCCGGTTCGACGAGCTCGCTCCCGGTCGACAGGACCAGCACCCGCAGGGGGCGGCGGACGGGCAATTCGGCGAACCCGAGTGCGGCGGCGATCCCGATCTGGGGGGGACCGACGACGGCGCCGGCCGGCAGCACCTCAGTCCCGACGCGGACATCCTCACCGGGAGTCCGGACGTGGACCCCGGGCGCCGGCGCGCTGTCGATCCGCACGGACATGGCGCCGCCGTCGGTGCGCTCTACCTGCACAATCACCTCTGCGCCTGCCGGTAGGGGGGCGCCCGTCATGATCCGCGCTGCGGTGCCGGGCGCCAAGGGGGCGGTGTCGGAGCGACCAGCCGGAATGTCCTGCGATACCCGAAGAGTGACGGGCAGGACACTGATGTCGGCTTGCCTCACCGCGTACCCGTCCATCGCCGAATTGGCGAACGGGGGAAGGTTGATCGGCGCGATCAGATCCGTCGCCAGTACGAGTCCTGCTGCCTGCAGCAGTGGTACCCGCATCACCGGGGTGGGGGACAGCAGCCCGGCGATGATGTGGGCGTGCTGTTCGACCGTGCGCATGCCCGCCATGATGCCTGCTGCACCGGCCCGACGGGCGGCGGACCGGGCAGTGTCGTTGTGACGCTCTGCAACCGGGTCCCGTTCCCGACCAGGTAATTCCGAAAGAAGGAGGGTTGCCGGGAGACGTCCCTGCGGTACGGTTTCCAGCGGACGCGGCCGGGGGTGACGTGCCGTATCGAGGGAGGGGTTATCAATGAGTCCTATGCACTATTCACTGTGCAGCACAGCAGGTCTGCAGGCCATGACCGACACGCCGGACGACGCAGCGAAGCTTCTGGTGCGCCATCTGTCGGAGGCCGCGTGTGGCGGCGCCGTGGATTGGATGATCGCCGGGCCCGCCGGGCAGGTTCATTACGGACGGTTCCAGCCACCGACCGATTGCTCACCGGTGGTGGCGGTCGCCGATCACGTCGACGCACTGCATGGCGAACTGTTGCGGGATGCAGCTCGGTTGATGACCACGTCGCAGGCGCCCTGACCGAACGTTCTCCGCCCAAGGGGTCCGGTCGAGGAAAAGTCTTCTGGCGGTCGGTCACCGGGCGGTCGGTCTTTCTGAGCGGTCGGTCACCGGGCGGTCGGTCTTCTGGGCGGCGTTGCTCGCGGGTTGCGGTTCATACGCACGCGGCCACCCGTTCGGCCACCTGATCGGGTGTCATCTCCCGACCGCCGCGGGCGCTGATCAGCTCGACCATCAGCTCGCGCTGCTCCAGCGCGCAGACCGCCACCGCGGACCCCTCGGGTAACGGTGGTGACGCCTGGTCCAGCAGATGGAGCAGGCCGCTGACCTCGTCGGAGGTTTCGTCGACCTGGACGACACCGGCCTCGGCCGCGCCGGCCCGCCAGATCCGCTCCATCTCGCCGGGCTCGCGACCCCGCTGATACCTGGTGCGGTGCGCGACGACCAGCCTGTCCGCCTGCTTCGCCGCCATCGCGCCCATCGCGTGGATGGCCTCGTCGGTGCGGTCGCCGGCGGTTCCGAGCACCACGGCGAGTTCACCGCCCGGGAGCCGCAGTGCGTCGGCAACCTCCAGCAGTGACGCGAGCGAGGCCTCGTTGTGCGCGAGGTCGAGCAACACGGCGGTCGTGCCGACCCGGTACACGTTCAGCCGGCCGACATTGTGCTCTGCGCCGCCGCCGAAGCCGGCCAATCCGGCCCGAACAGCATCGAGCGGGACCCCGATCGCCAGCGCGGCGGCAGTTGCGGCCAGGGCATTGGCGACGTTGACCCTGGACGCCCCGGCCAGGGTCAACGGGACCTTCGCTACGTCAAGGACCACCGTCGGGTCGAGCCCGCGTCCGAGGATCACGATTCCGCCGTCGACCACCGTGATGGCGCGGCCACCGGCGTGGAGCGCCTCGTCCAGGTAGGGGTTCCCGGAGTCGGGGGAGTAGTACCAGGGCCGGGCCCTGGACACCGATCGCATCGCCCGTACCAGCGGATCATCGGCGTTCAGCACGGTCCAACCACTTGGCTTGGTGATCCGGGCGATGACGGACTTGACCTCCGCAAGTTGCTCCACGGTGTGCACGCCGAGCAGTCCCAGATGGTCGGGGCTGACGTTGGTCACCACCGACACGTCGTTGACCGCGGTGCCGACGCCGCGCAGAAGAATTCCGCCGCGGGCGGTTTCGGTGACGGCGACCTGCACCCGTGGGTCCGCCAACACCCGCGCGGCGCCGCCCGGCCCCGACCAGTCCCCGGTTTCCACCGTCTCGCCGTCGATGACGATGCCGTCCGTGGACGACCAGCCAGGTACTCGGCCGCCGGCCTTCACCAGGTGGGCGATGAGTCGCGTCGTGGTGGTCTTGCCGTTGGTACCGGTGACCGCGATGACGGGGATTCTGGGGCGGATCGGGCGAACGGTCTCCCCCACGTCGTGGCCGGCCAGTTCGGCCGGGATAGCGGCGATGGCGGTCGCTGCGTCGACGTTGTCGCCGGTGATCGCCGCGTAGGCCCGTGCGGCCGCCAACCCGAAGGCCTCGGCGGTGCCGCGACGGCGGAATGGGTAGGCAACGACCACGGTGTCGTCGTCACCGGGAAGGGCCACGGCCGCCACCCTGGTGCCGAGGGCCCCCGCGGCGCGGCGCACCACCGCCGCAGCCAGGTCCGCGGCGGCCAGCGCGCGGGCCTCCGAGTGCGGCAGGCCGACGGTCGGGTTCCGCACCCGCAGCGCCCGCTGCCACCCGACGACGGCCGACGGCTCGGCCTCGAGCACGCCCGCCGCGTCCAGTGTCAACTTCACCGCCGGCCGGGTGAAGTACAGATTCGGCCCGGTCAGGACGCGAAGTTCGAGCGGCGTGCCGGGGTCGGGCGCGGGCTGCATGGGCAAACCCTAGGTGTCCCCGCCGACCAGCAAACAGTCGGCGGACGCCATCTCAGCCGGCCAGCGATCCGGCGAAGATCTGCCATGCGAGCAGGGACTTCGCAACCAGGCTGAGAACCAGGTAGACCTTCTCGCCGTAGGCGTAGTCGGCCCACTTGCCGATACGGCGGTACTGCAGCCACTGATTGAGCGCAAAGCTCATGAAGAATACGAACAGGGACAAGACGATGCCGTAGACGAACCCGGGCACCTGGTTGGTGCTGCCGCTGCTGGCGCCGATCAGGTTGACCACGATGGCTACCCAGGGTGCCGCGCCTGCCACACATCCGAACCAGAACGGCATCATGGTGGTGCGGGTCCTGCCGGGCGGGTTCATCAGCTCCTGCAACCAACCGAAGAGGATCATTGCGACGTTGGCCCCGATGATCAGAATGACTTCGGTGATTCCGGTGAGCCCGTTGTAGAAGCCGATGAGCAGAATCATGATCGTGGCGCTGAAGGAGTACTCGATCCACCGGAAGCGGTTCAGCCCGGCCCGAAGATCGGCCTCGTAGCGAGAGCGGAACACGGTCGCGGTCAGCAGATGGTCCAGCGCGGCCAGCGCCAGGAACACCGCGATGGCAGGCCCGACCGCGACGTCGAACAACGGCTCGGGCGCGGATGCGGCGGTGCCTGGTGGGCCGGACGGGAACTGGGACGTAATGGTGATGGCGAAACCGTTGGCCAGAAGCAGGACCGCGACAACCTGCACGCCGTGCAGGAGGGTGAGCCCGATGTTCCAGCGACGTAGTCCGGACAGGCTTGACTCGTTTACTGCGCTGGTTTCCATGACTGTCCTTTTCGGTGTGGGCAGGCGTTCATCAGGGGATCCGGGCGAACGAGACATCGTCTACGGCCACCTTGCTTCATCGTGCTGCCAGAGCCTGCGGGTTGCGGTCGTGTCCGCATCGTTGCGGCGACTCATCGAATGTCTGGCCCTCCGAGTTGGCCTCGCGGTCAAGAGCAATCGCCAAGCCAGAGCGGGAGCGATTGTGCAGACGGAGCTCGGACGTTGCCAAGCCCTCACGTCGACGACGACATCGGGGACTACCTTACGGACACCCCCACGGCCATCGCCGGCACCCTCGAGCCATAACTCACGACAACCGCGCCATCGGACGGGCACGTTGCACTCTCCGGGCGAGAGTGCTAAACCTGAGTTGGCACTCGGGCTACCTGAGTGCCAGGTCGGTGCGGTGAGAATCCGTCGGGCCCGGGCCACCGATGGCCGCGGGCCTACAGATTCGTCCGTCGCGGGCACCGGTGCCGGCCAGTACCACCCCAAAGCTGATGACCGAACCACGGTGCCAACGTGCCCGTGGGCCCGGCGAATCTGGAGGATCAACACCTCATGTCCAAGCTGATCGCTTTCGACGAGGAAGCGCGTCGCGGGCTCGAGCGCGGGATGAACATCCTCGCCGACGCCGTCCGGGTGACGTTGGGGCCTCGCGGCCGCAACGTCGTTCTGGAGAAGAAGTGGGGCGCGCCCACCATCACCAACGACGGCGTGTCCATTGCCAAGGAAATCGAGCTCGAAGACCCGTACGAGAAGATCGGGGCTGAGCTCGTCAAGGAAGTTGCCAAGAAGACCGACGATGTCGCCGGTGACGGCACCACCACGGCCACCGTGCTTGCCCAGGCCCTGGTGCGCGAGGGACTGCGCAACGTCGCTGCCGGTGCCAACCCGATGGCGCTCAAGCGTGGCATCGAGAAGGCCGTCGAGGCCATCTCGGCGCAGTTGCTCGAGGACGCCAAGGAGGTCGAGACCAAGGAGCAGATCGCTGCCACGGCCTCTATCTCCGCCGCTGACCCGGCCATCGGCGAGCTCATCGCCGAGGCGATGGACAAGGTCGGCAAGGAAGGCGTCATCACCGTCGAGGAGAGCAACACCTTCGGCCTCGAGCTCGAACTCACCGAGGGCATGCGCTACGACAAAGGCTACGTCTCGCTGTACTTCGCGACCGACGCCGAGCGTCAGGAAGCAGTCCTCGAGGATCCCTACATCCTGCTTTTCGGCTCCAAGATCTCGGCCGTCAAGGATCTGCTGCCGCTGCTCGAGAAGATCATCCAGTCGGGCAAGCCGCTGCTGATCATCGCCGAGGACGTCGACGGCGAAGCGCTGGCCACCCTGGTGGTCAACAAGATCCGTGGCACCTTCAAGTCCGTCGCCGTCAAGGCTCCGGGCTTCGGTGACCGCCGCAAGGCCATGCTGCAGGACATCGCGATCCTGACCGGTGGCCAGGTCATCACCGAGGACGTCGGCCTCAAGCTCGAGAACACCGACATCTCGCTGCTGGGCACCGCGCGCAAGATTGTGGTCACCAAGGACGAGACCACCATCGTCGACGGTGGCGGCGACGCCGAGCAGATCGCCGGCCGGGTCTCGCAGATTCGCTCCGAGATCGAGAAGTCCGATTCGGACTACGACCGCGAGAAGCTGCAGGAGCGGCTGGCCAAGCTGGCCGGCGGCGTTGCGGTGATCAAGGCCGGAGCTGCCACCGAGGTGGAGCTCAAGGAGCGCAAGCACCGCATCGAAGATGCCGTGCGCAACGCAAAGGCCGCTGTCGAAGAGGGCATCGTCGCAGGCGGCGGTGTCGGGCTGCTGCAGGCCGGCATCAAGGCCCTGGGCAAGCTCGAGCTCGTCGGTGAAGAGGCAACCGGAGCGAACATCGTCCGGGTCGCCATCGAGGCCCCGCTCAAGCAGATCGCGATCAACGCCGGTCTCGAGGGTGGCGTCGTCGCGGAGAAGGTCAAGGGTCTGCCCTCGGGCGAGGGCCTGGACGCCTCCACCGGCGAGTACAAGGACCTGATCAAGGCCGGGATCATCGATCCCGCCAAGGTCACCCGGTCCGCGCTGCAGAACGCGGCGTCCATCGCGGCGCTGTTCCTGACCACCGAGGTCGTTGTCGCCGACAAGCCGGAGAAGGCTTCGGCCGGTGCCGGCGGCGGCATGCCCGGCGGCGGGGACATGGACTTCTAAGTCCTGTTGCTGTACGTCACGTATTAACGCTTCACTACGAGGGCGGTCCCACTCCGGTGGGGCCGCCCTCGTGGCGTTGCGCGCTCTGACGTGCGCAAATGCAGCAGCAGCGGGTGCCGGTCGGTAGTGTCTGGTTCTCAGCCGAGTCCGGCGAAGATGCCGGGCCACAGGTGACCGGAGGTGTGCGCGGTGTCTGCGGAAGTTCTGCCCAAGCTCACCTCCCCGCCGCCGCCCGGTGGGGACGATCGCCCGGTCACGGCCGAGCGGCTCACCGCGCTGGTACCGGACCGCCCGCACGGGCACGTCATCGTCTGCGGACTCGGCGGCATCGGCATGCGGATCGCCGAGCAACTGCGTCGAGCCGGTGAGCCGGTGACCGTGCTCGACGAGTTTGCCGACCGCACTCAACTCGATGTCGTCGTCGGATGGGGAGCGAGCACGTCGGGCTCGTTCGGAACGTCATCCGCGACGTTGATCGCCGCCGGCATCCATAGCGCCAGGGCGGTGGTGTGCGTCGTCGAGGACGAGCTGAGAAACCTCGAGATCGCACTGGTGGCAAGAGAATTGCGCCCCGATGTGCGGGTGGTGGCGCAATTGGGCAACCACGCCATCGGACGGGCGATGGCCCGCGGCAACGGGCCGGGGGCGGTGCTCGACGTCGCGAGCCTGGCGGCACCGGCCATCGTGGAGGCATGCCTGCGTCGGCGGATCCACGAGGTGCCGATCGGTGGCGAAGCTTTCCTGGTGGCAACCCTTGCTGTGCCGCGGACGTCATCGCTGCGGGCGCTGTACGGCGACCTCGCCCCCATCGCCGTCGTGCGCAACAGCGACGACGATCAGGACCCGATCCTGATCTGCCCCGATCGCGACCTCGTCGTACAGGAAGGCGATGTGGCGGCGGTTCTCGGGACGGCGGACGACTTCCGTTCCCATGACGTCGATCTCGACGATCATGCCGACCTACCGGATACCCAGCATCGGATCCATGCACCTGCTCGGCTGATGGCCGTGTTGTCCGGTTTGTTCAAGGACTTCGATCCGGTGTTCTACAAGGCGCTGACGGCCGTCCTCGCGCTGCTGTCGGTGTCGACGATGCTGCTGTGGCTGACCTACGACCGGCCCGGGATGAGCATTCTCGACGCGCTGTACTTCAGCACCGAAACCGTGGCAACGGTCGGATACGGCGATTTCAACTTCATCGACCAGTCGCCGTGGTTACGGCTGTGGGCGATCTTCCTGATGGCCGCCGGCGTCACCACCATCGCGATGATGATGGCGTTCCTGTCCGACATGCTGATCAGCCGACGTCTCAACGATTCCACCGGCCGACGGCGCAGCCGGGGGATGACGCGGCACGTGGTCGTCATCGGTCTGGGTGCGTTCGGGATCCGGGTCGCCAGCGCGCTGATCGCCGCCGGTAAGCGGGTGGTGATCATCGAACGCGACCGAGAGAACCGTTTCCTCGCCGAAGCTCAGGACCGGAAGGTTCCGGTGATCTTCGGCGACGCCACCCAGCGATCGACCCTCAACGCCGCGCAACTCAAGCGATCGTCCGCCGTCGCGATCCTGACCGGCGATGACATGGTCAACATCGAAACGGCCATCGTGGTCCATGACCTGATCGGCTCGCCGCTGACGACGTTCGCCGCGACCCCGGTGATCACCCGGGTCTTCGACCGTGCGTTGGGCCGGACGACCGCGCGGCGTTTCGGGTTCGACAATGTGCAATCCACCGAGGAGCTCACGGCGCCGTGGTTCGTCGGCGCAGCCCTCGGCCTCGACGTGCTGGGCTCGTTCTCCATCGCCCAGCAGACGTTCATGGTCAGCCGGCTGACGATCGAGCCGGGCAGCAGGTTGGCGGGGCTGACGATGGATCAGCTGTCGGCCAACACCAGGGTTGTCGCGCTCACCCGGCACTCCACCGGTGTCACGGAACATCCGCTGCACCGCACGACCCGTTTCGAGCCGGGCGATCTGGCCTACCTGATCGGCCCGTATGCCGAGTTGCTCGGGGTGTTGCGGCAAGCCCGGCTGCGCTGAGCGTGTGCGGCGCCGGCCGGCGATCAGCGATGGCCAGATCGAAGGGACAGCCGGCACGACCCCGGCGTCCGGGTTGACTCGGACCGGCGGCACTGCGCAGCGGCCGGATGCCGCGTCGCCAGTGCCCGCGCATGACCGCCTTGCAGCGGGGATGGAGTCGACGGCGGATGGCGATGACCGTTCACCGGCATGGTTCCTCGATGTGGTGTCGAATGGGGTGTGTGGTGGCGGGGACGAGCGCCGGCCGAACGCGAGAGGTCCTCTCAGACCTTCGGCATGATGATCCACGCCGCCAGGTAGGCGAGGATGCCGCCGCCGCCGAAGAACGCGAGAACCACGGCAATCACCCGCACCAACGTCGGATCGATGTGGAAGTACTCCGCGATGCCGCCGCAGACACCGGCGATCTTCTGGTCGGTGGAGGACAACGTCAGTCGGCGGATCGGTCGTTCGGGGAAGTGGGACATGGAGAACACTCTGTCGTCATCGGCCTCGCTGTGCACCAGGGATTCCCCCGAGCGTGCCCCGATTCGCCCCTGGTTGTTACGGGTCCGCATGCACATGATCGACACCGACTCGGAGCCCACGCCGGCCCCCGCTCAGGGCCGGTAGTCCTCGATCCCGGACGCCGCCTGCGGCCACGTCACCGGGGTCAGCCCGCCGGGGGTGGAGGGCGTCGCCCTGGACACCGCTGACAACAGGGTCGCCGGCAGCCTCGATTGGACCGGCCGGGCCGGGTCGGTGGGGCCGAACAGAGAGTCGACCGAGGCCGGGCCAACGGTGACCAACGCCTGTTCGATCGACGGCCGGGTGAGACTGCGGTCCGTGCAGGCCTGGGTGAGCAGACGATCCCAGCTGACGCCGGTCGCGTAGCCCTCGAACAGTCGGGGACCTCGAGCGGTGAGGCCGGCCGCT
>JBBRVZ010000084.1:0-13427 GCA_038246445.1 Mycobacteriales bacterium | reverse complement strand
TCGTCCAGGTCGAGGAAGGTCTGCGGGTCGCGCTCGGTGCCGGTGGGCTCCTGGGTGGAGGATGGGCCGGTCAGCCGTTCGGACGTCGGGTGCGTGGTGGTCACGGTGAGCCTTTCGCGGAGTCCGGACGGCCAGGTCTGGTGACCGCCCGGGGAAAGGCCAGCCTACGACGAAGACGACCCGTCGCAGGAAGAACCGAGGCGAACGGGCCGTTGGGCAGCTGATTTCCCGGACGCCGGGGCGTTGACCGTGCTGGGGTAGACCTGTGAAAGAACTCCGCAACCGACAGCAAGACTGAGCCGGGGCCGCCGCGTTCGACCCACCGGCGGACTTCGACACCGAGGTGGAGAGCGGATCGCCCCGAGCTGACCGATCCGCGCAGGCCGGCTCTGCTCGGTGTCAACAGGGACTGCGGAAGGCCGACCCGACCGCGCCCGCTTTCCGCGGGCCGGCGCGATCGGGTCGTGCCGGGTCAGCTGAGGCGCTCGAAGATGATCGCCATGCCCTGCCCGCCGCCGACGCACATCGACTCGAGGCCGAAGGTGGCGTCGCGCTCGCGCATTCCGTTGAGCAGGGTACTGGTGATCCGGGCGCCGGTCATACCGAACGGGTGACCGACGGCGATGCTCCCGCCGTGCACATTGAGCTTGTCCATGTCGATTTTCAGTTCGCGGACGCTCGGGATCGCCTGCGCGGCGAAGGCCTCGTTGATCTCGAACAGATCGATGTCGTTGATGCTCATCCCGGCGTTCGCCAGGGCGTTGCGGGTGGACTCGATCGGACCCAGGCCCATGATCTCCGGGGAGAGCGCGGAGACACCGGTTGCGACGACCCGGGCGAGGGGTGTGATGCCCAGTTCGGCGGCCCGGGTGTCGCTCATGACGACCAGTGCGGCCGCCCCGTCGTTCAGCGGGCAGGCGTTGCCGGCGGTGACGGTGCCGTTGACCTGGAAGACCGGCTTGAGGCCGGACAGTCCCTCCAGCGTGGTCTGCGCACGGGGGCTTTCGTCCGCGTCCATCACCGACCCGTCGGGGAAGGTGATGGGGGTGATCTCCTTGGCCCAGAACCCGTTCGCGGCGGCCTTGGCCGCCAGGCTCTGCGACCGCAGGGCGAACTCGTCCTGATCGGCCCTGCTGACGTCGCAGTACGTGGCGACGTTTTCGGCCGTCTGGCCCATCGCGACGTAGTAGTCGGGCAGGTTGCCGTCCTCACGCGGGTCGTGCCACACCGGCGACTCGCCCTTGGCGCGCTCCAAGCTCCGCTGGTGCGCATCGTCGAAGATGGGGTTCAGGTAAGGGTTCGGCCCCTGTCCCTTCGGGTCATCCTTGGTGATCGGCGGCGTGTCACTGCCCCCGATCGGGAACCCGCTGACAATCTCCACGCCCGCCGAGATGAAGGCGTGCCCTTCGCCGGCGCGGATCGCGTGCATGGCCATCCGGGTCGTCTGCACGCTGGAGGAGCAGTACCGGGTGATCGTCGCTCCGGGGACGTTGTCCAGGCCCAGCATTACCGCCACCACCCTGGCCATGTTCCAGCCCTGCTGGCCGCCGGGCATACCGCAGCCCAGCAGCAGGTCGTCGAGGGTCTTCGGGTCGAGCTCGGGCACCTTGTCCAGCGCCGTCTGCACCATCATCGCGGTCAACTGCTCGGGCCGGGTGTCCTTGAGGGCACCCTTCATCGCGCGGCCGATCGGCGAACGAACGGCGGAGACGATCACTGCTTCGGGCATGGTTCGGTGTCCTTTCGGGTGGATGACCGCGACGGGGGTCGGGGCCGGGAAACTCTGCACAGCTGGGGGAAAGGCATTGATTGCCTGACGGCTCGGACGTCGTGTCGACCGAGCCGTCAGGCGGGCACGCTGGTGCGTCCGATCAGATGTCCAGGCCGCCGTTGACGTCGAGGATGTGACCGGTGATGTAGTCGGCATCGCTGGAGCACAGGAACGCGATCGCCCCGGCGATATCAGCGGGCTGGCCGGCGCGCTGCATCGGGATGCCCTTGGTCATCGCTTCCGTGGCCTCCGGCGTCATCGCGGCGGTCATCTCGGTAGCGATGAATCCGGGGCGGATGCCGTTGACGGTGGTGCCGTACCGGGCCAGTTCGAGCGCGCCGGAGCGGACCAAACCGACGATGCCGGCCTTCGAGGCGATGTAGTTCATCTGACCGAGATTGCCGGCCTTGGCCACCACTGAAGAGGTCAACACCACGCGGCCCGGCCCCTCGGCGCGCAGGTACGGCGCGAAGGCGCGGAACCCGTTGAACACACCGGTCAGGTTGACCGCGATCACCTGGTCCCAATCCTCGTCGGACAACTTGTGGAACATCCGGTCACGGGTGATGCCGGCGTTGCCGATGTAGGTGTCCAGACCGCCCAGCGCATCGGCGGCTGCAGTGAAGACCGTCTGCACGGACTGCCGGTCGGTGACGTCACATCCGAAACCGACGACTTGAGCACCGCTGGACGCGGAGATCCGTTCGGCGGTCTCCTTCGCGCCGGTCTCGTTCACGTCGACCACGGCGACCGACAGGCCCTCGGCGGCCAGTCGCTCGACGATCGCGGCGCCGATCCCTCTCGCGCCACCGGTCACCAGGGCCTTGGACACCTTGAAGCGGTCGGACATGTCATTTCTCCTTTGTTGGTTCGATCATTACTGGTGGGTGTACCGCGCCGCGGATGCGCACGGTTCTTCGACGACCCGCCAGGCTTGTGCGCGGCTCGAAGGTCGCCGGATGGCCCGCGGGCATGGCCCCGAAAGCCGCATGGAAATCCCACATCGACTCGCAGTCATCCTTCCGTGGCGGACGCGATCGAAGAAGGGCCGAAGGTCACGAATGGCGATCGGGCACCCGCCGCGCTGACCGGTCGAGTCCACATGGAAATGCACGGACGACACGAAAGGTTCGCCATAACGCTCAGCCCTCGCGAAAGGAAATACCGAAACCACCGCGCGGATAGTGCCATTTCAGTGCACCCGGGGCGGCGACGGCCAGACAGGTACCGCATTCCAGGCACGCGGCATACTCCACGGAGATGGTCCCATCCGGCTCCTCGGCGTAAACGTGCGCGGGGCAACATTGCACGATTGCCCGGCCGCAGCCGGACGATTTGACCACCTGCTGGTTGACCTCGATGTGGTTTTCGTCCTCATCGAGCTCGAAGCGGTCCCTGGCCAGACGTTCTGGAATGGACGGAATTTTCACAGTGCTCGAACCCCCGCATAGGCGTCGCTGATCAGATGGCGAATCTTGACGGGCGATTGCCGGAAGGCCCGCAGCGCGATCGCGGCCAGGTGCCGGCGCGGCCGGGTATCCAGATTGAAGGCGCCGTAGAGGACGTTTGCCAGCAACTCGCCATAATCCTTGTACAGCCGCTCGACCTCCAGGAAGCCCGGCGCCTTGCCGTAGGTCTTCATATCCTGGCCTGCGAACGACGCGAACAGCTTGTCGCGGTACCCGCCGAGCCCGACCTTGGAGGTGTCCTTCTCCCGTAGTGCGGCATCGATGCCCGCGGCCGCCGCGACCCCGGACGCCACAGCCAGATCCATGCCGCGGACCGTCAGTCCGGTGTTCAGGGTGAGTCCCGCGGCTTCCCCGATGACGACCATCCCGTCCATGGTGATCTCACCCACCATGTCCAAGCCGCCCTCGGCCACCAGATGGCAGCCGTACTCGGTGATCTCGCCGCCCTCGAGGTAGGGCGCGATGAACCGATGGGACAGGAAGTGGTCGAAGATGTCGGTCGCCGACTTCTTCTTCGCCACCAGGTCGTCGAGCCGCAGCACGACGCCGATGGAAATCGAAGTCTGGTTGGTGTAGAGGAAACCGCCGCCTCCGACACCCTGCGTGCAGTCGCCCACGATGGCGTAGGCGGCGCCCTCGTCCCCGGTCAGATTGAAGCGGGCTTCGATGGTTTCCCGAGGCAGGTTGACGACCGCCTTGACGCCCGTAGCAAGGTGATGCAGCGGCTGCTTCGGGCGGAGCCCGACCTCTTGGGCGAGGAAGGAGTTCACACCGTCGGCGGCGACCACGACATGCGCGCGCAACTCGTCGTCTCCGGACTTGACCCCGACGACCCGCTTTCCGAGCGGGCCTTCCGTGGTGAGGACGCGGTCCACCCGGACGCCGGGCATGACGAAAACACCGGCTTCCTCGCACTTCTCGGCGAGCCACGAGTCCAACTTGGCTCGCAGCACGGTGACCGCATTGACCGGGTCGGCGAGTCTGGCGTCCTTGTAGTCGACGCCGACCGAACTGTCGGCATTCAAGAAGTTGATGTAGTTGCGCGTAATGCGACGCTCGATGGGCGCCTCGTCAAGAAAATTCGGGAAGATCTCCTGCATCCCGCGGGAATACAGCACCCCGCCGGACAGGTTCTTCGAGCCGGCAGCCTCGCCCCGTTCGATGAGCACGACCGAATGTCCCTGCTGGGCAAGTTTGTAGGCCGTCACACAGCCCGCGACGCCGGCGCCGACCACGACGACATCGAAGTCGGGCTCCGGCTGGATGTCCTCCGGCACGCCACCCGCCGTCATGTCAGCGCCTTGGTCAACGCCGGGACGATCTTGTACAGGTCGCCGACCAGCCCGTAGTCTGCTTCGGCGAACACGGGCGCATTCGGGTCGGAGTTGATGGCGACGATCGTCTCGGCCCCACGCACCCCGACCATGTGCTGCAACTGGCCTGAGATGCCGATCGCGAAGTACACCTCGGGCGAGATGTTCCAGCCCGAGCAACCGATGTACCGGTCCCGGGCTAGCCAGTCCAGGCCCTCCGCAATCGGCCGGGTGCACGCGATCTCGGCCTTGGAAGCGCCCGCCAGTTCGGTGATCAGCGCGAGGTCTTCCTTGGCTCCGAGCCCCCGGCCGACGCCGATGACGCGCACGGCGCTGCCGAGATCGACGTGCGCCAGGTGCGAGGGCCGGGTCTCGACCACGGTGATACCCAGGGGAGTGCAGTCGACCTGCTGCACCGGTGCGGATCCGTCGGCCGCCGATACCTGGCCGCCATCCAGCAGCAGAACCGCGGGTCCGGCCACGATGTTGATCTCGTCGGCGATACCGCCGAACACCGATCGGGTGACGAGCACGGTGTCGCCATCGGCCGATGCCGTCGTTCCGCCGGTCAGCACCGGAACCTGCATCCGGGCCGCGACGGCACCCAGCAAGACCCGGGCACTGGGCCCGGTTGGACCGAGCACGATGCCGGGGGAGGCGGCGATCGCATCCGCGACCGCGCCGGCGTAGGCCTCGACCGGGGCCTTACCCGGCTCGCCGAACCAGAGGACGTCATCGACACCGCCACCGGCTATCGTGTCGGCGACCGCACGCGGTCCGACGACGGCTGCGGAAACCGTCCCACCGAAGCCGCGGGCGGTGGCGATCAGGTTGCCGACCGCCGCGTCGCCCGCGACGACGATCCAGGTTTTGCCTATCATCTGACTGTCTTCCTTCGCTGTCGGGAACGCTCAGAGTGCGCCGGTACCGCGCAGCGCGGCCACCAGCGCAGCGGCTGCCACCGCCGGGTCGGTGGTGTCGATCATCTGCCCTTTACGAGCCTTCAACGCAGGGCGTGCGGTGCCCTTGATACTGACCGTGCCGGCCGTGGTGGGCACGTCGAGATCGGCAAGGGTCAGTGCCTCGACGGGCTTCTTGGTGGCGGCCAGGATGTCCTTCATACCCGGCAACCGCGGCACCGCCGCGTCGGTCGCCGCCGCGAGCACCGCTGGACCGGAGATTTCCAGTACTTCGGTGCCATCGGAGGTGGCCCGTTCGACCCGGACCCCGCCGTCGGTGCCGGTGACGGAGTTGACCTCGGCGATGGCCGGCCAGCCCAACTCCCCGGCCAGGACGGTCGGCACCATCTTTCCGCCGACATCGATCGAAGAGTCCCCGGTGATCACCAGGTCGACATCGCCGATGTGCTGCACCGCGGCGGCCAGCACGGCGGCCAGTTCGGTTGATCCGGAGCTTGCGAGCGCGTCGTCGGCAACGATGACGGCGCGGTCGAAACGGCGCGACAACGCCGCCTTACGGGCCATCGTCGCGTTGACGGCCGCGGTGCCCGCGCTGAGCCCGATGACTTCGCCGCCCGTGGCGTCGGCCAGTTCTCGCGCCATCTCGACGGCAACCGGGTCGTACTCGCTGATGCCGGGCTTGGCCCGGCTCCAGTCGATCGCTCCGGTAGCACCGACGGTGGCGTCCTGCGGGTTCGACGCCCACTTGTAGGCGACAACAATCTTCATGCACGTCTCCACTCAGGTCTTGAATCCACTCACGGATCCACTGTCGATCGAACCCGTTCACACCCGCATCTGTTCATTGCCAGATCCGTTCACTGCCTGCTCCATCTGCGCCAGACACCGCACCGGCCGGCTCGCCGATGTGCCCGACCACGATCCACACCGACCACCGACCACCGACGAGCGGCGGAAGCGCTGCGCCATCGTCGGCGGTGCCACCGGGCTTCTTGGCGGCACCGATAACGGGTGCCGGCCGCAACCACGACGAACTGGCGGTTCCTGTCCTGACCCAGAGGCGTCAGCACCTGGGCTGCATCCAGTGGCTAGAGTCCCACCTTTTTCATGACGCAACCGCCGTCTACGACGACCTCACCGAGCTGATTGGTTACCGTGGTCTTCAGCTTGAGAATCCTCTTGTCGTCACGCTTCTCTGTCACTGTGACCTCCGCGGTGACGGTGTCGCCGATCTTCACCGGCTTTTTGAAGTCCAGCGTCTGGCCGAGATACAGGGTGTTCGGGCCGGGCAGCTTGCTCCCGAGTACCGCCGAGATATAGCCGGCCGACAGCATGCCGTGCGCGATGCGTTCCTTGAACATCGACTCGCGGGCGAACTCTTCGTCAAGATGGATGGGATTGACATCGCCGGTCACATCCGCGAACTTCTGGATATCGTCTGCCGTCACAGTCGTCGAGATGGCGGCCGAATCACCGATATTGATGTCGGCAAATGCTAGTTCTTTCATACTTTTCATTTCTCCCTTGCGGACTGATCGACTATCGCAGGACGCTTCCGGCGATGACCATGCGTTGCACCTCGGAGGTGCCTTCGTAGATCTCGGTGACCTTCGCGTCGCGATAGGCACGCTCGACGGGATAGCTCTCGGTAAAGCCGTATCCACCGTGGATCTGGATTGCCCGGCTGGCGACCCGGGTCGCCGTCTCCGAGGCGAACAGCTTTGCCATCGCAGCTGCCTGTCCGTACGGCAGTCCGTTGTCCTTGTTCCATGCGGCGCGGTACACCAGCAACCGGGCCGCATCGATCTCGGTGGCCATGTCCGCGATCATCCACTGGATCGCCTGCAACGAGGCGATGGGCTTGCCGAACTGCACGCGCTCCTTGGCGTACGCGACAGCGGCATCCATCGCGCCCTGGGCGATCCCGAGAGCCTGGGCAGCGACCCCGATGCGTCCGCCGTCCAGCGTGGCCATCGCGATCTTGAAGCCCTTCCCCTCGGCGCCCAGCAGCGCGTCCTTGGGGATCCGACAGTTCGAGAAGTATAGGGGCGTGGTGCTCGACGCCTTGATGCCCAGCTTGTGTTCCTCTTCGCCGACGGACAGCCCGGGCGCGTCCTTTTCGACGATGAAAGCGCTGATGCCGCGGGTGCCCGCGGACGGGTCGGTCATCGCGGTGACGATGAAGACGTCCGCGTGCGCACCGTTGGTGATGAAGATCTTCGAGCCGTTCAGCACCCATTCCTCACCGTCGAGCACGGCTGAGGTCCTTCCGGCGGCTGCATCGGTGCCGGCAGCCGGCTCGGTCAGAGCGAATGCTCCGAGCAAGGTGCCAGAAGCCAGCCCGCTGCCGTACTTCTCGATCTGATCCGCGGTGCCGTACTCGAAGATCGGCCAGGTGGCCAGTGAGGTGTGACCGGAAACGATGATGGAGGTGCTGCCGCAGGCCCGGGCGAGTTCCTCCAGCACCAACGTGTAGCTCACGTAGTCGGCCCCGGCGCCGCCTTGCTCCTCGGCGAACGGAACGCCCATCAGGTTCAGCTTGGCCATTTTTGGCAGCAGCTCGGCCGGAAATCGATGATCACGGTCGATCTCGGCGGCGATCGGAGCCACCTCGGTGGTGGCGAACTCCCGCACCATCTCCTGGATCAGGAGCTGTTCCTCGGTCAATTCGAAATTCATGATGGTGCCTTTCCAATTTGCGGGGCTGACTGCGCGGGCTGGAGTGTGCGGTCCTGAATGTGTGCGGTCCTGAATGTGTGCTGCAGGGAATGCCGGGGTGACTTCATCGCGGCACCGGTTCGCCACGACGCAACTGCATCGCCCGGCACCGCCCGGACGACCGGACGGTCGCACCACTACGTGTCGGCCTGCCAGATGCGCCCCACCGCCGGAACCGTCGAGCGATGCACATCGGCGAGCGGTCCACGCCGGGCCGAGCCCGAAGTGCTGGATGAGATGCCGACGCATGGACTGGGGCGGCGGAAACATCCGATAACGAACCATGACAGCTCATCGCGCGGGAAGCGATCGCCTGCCCGGGGCACCACTGAGATGCTGGTCACACATGAACCTCCTCGTCGGGTGACTGAGTAATCCCGAAGTGTCGGACCGTAGGCCCCGTGCCCGCATGCTGGTGCTGGGTACGACTGTGACCGCCGCGAATGTCGTTGTCCACCGGAACCCGGTCGGCGCGACCATTTTCCCCGGCGACTGCGATCATCGGGACTCGCGGAACGCGGAGAACATCTAGCTGCGCCCTCCAACCTGCGCCCTCCAACCTGCGCCCTCCAACCTGCGCCGTCATCGCGGGGTCTCTCCCACCGGTCTGTTCACCCCGGTCTCTTCACTCGCAGTGCGTCGGGCACGAACACCATTGTTGCTCGGCAACGCTGCTCACCGCTGTGGAGTTTGGTCCTGTGCTGGACAGGACGTTGGTCCCTTGATCGGGTGACCAACGGGGATGGGCGCACGGCGGATTTGTCCGATACTGTTTGTCGCGTCGATGCTTTTCGCGCACGATCGTCAACGAAGATCCACGCGTTCGGCTCTCGAAAAATCGACCTCTCGCGGTCCCTTGAGGTCGCAACCACTCCCGTGCCGTGTGACGGGACCTGCCCATCGGGGTGAATTTGTTCAAATGACCACTACTCAAGAACCAGCAGTGCACGCCGACAGCGTCGAAGCGATCGGAGGGCCGCAAGACGTCGGGTCGATCGATCGCCTTCAGCTGCTGGGCACCGCTGCCAGGATGGCCTCGCAGGTGCCCATGGTCGCCAAAGTCGGCGGCAAGCTGGCCGGGGAACTGGTCAAGGTAGCAGTCGGCCGGTCCGGTGTCGAAGCCGATCGCCGCGACTGGCGGTTCAAGGATCCGACCTGGGTCACCAACCCCGCCTACCACCGGCTGATGCAGGGCTACCTCGCGACCTGCGAAGCGCTCGGGGTCCTGGCCGAGGAAACTGATCTGACCGACTGGCGCCAGCGCGAGCGGGCGCGGTTCCTGGTGACGATGCTGACCTCGACGCTCGCCCCGACCAATACCCTGCTGGGCAACCCGGCTGCGCTCAAGCACACGTTCGAAACGGCCGGAAGCAATCTGGTGTCCGGCACGCGCAATTTCGTGCGGGACCTGCGTCACAATGGCGGCCTGCCCTCGCAGGTCGACCGGTCGGACTTCGTGCTTGGCAAGAACATCGCGGTGACTCCTGGTGCGGTGGTGTTCCGCAACGAAGTGCTCGAGCTACTCCAGTACGGTCCGCAGACTCCGAAGGTGCACCAAATTCCCGTTGTGGTGGTGCCGCCGCAGATCAACAAGTACTACTTCATGGATCTCTCGCCAGGTCGATCGCTCACCGAATTCGCCGTGCAGAAGGGCCTGCAATTCTTTGCCATTTCCTGGCGCAATCCGGGCCCGGAGCAACGAGACTGGGATCTCGATACCTACGGCCGGGCCATCATCGACGCCCTCGACGCCGTCCAGGAGATCACCGGCTCGCACCAGGTGCACCTGTTCGGCCTGTGCGCGGGAGGCATCACCGCATCCACCGTGCTGAATCACCTGACCGATATCGGGGACGACCGGGTCCGTAGCGTCAGCTTCGGTGTGACCCTGCTGGACTGGAACACGCGTATGCAGGCCGGGATGATGATGGCGCCGTCGCTGCTCCAGCTCGCGGCTTGGAAATCCCGGTCCAGCGGCGTGATGGACGGCGGGTCGATGGCCGCGGTTTTCACCTGGATGCGGCCCAACGACCTGGTATGGAACTACTGGGTCAACAACTACCTGATGGGCAAGAAGCCGGCACCGTTCGACATCCTGGCCTGGAACTCGGACAAGACCAACCTGCCGGCAGCGCTGCACAACCAGTTCCTGAACATGTTCGCTACCAACGACTTGGCGCACCCGCGGGCGCTGACCGTCCTCGGATCGCCCGTTGACCTCAGCCAGGTCAAGGTGGACACCTACATCACCGGCGGCACCACCGACCACCTGACGCCGTGGCGTGGGTGCTACTCCGCGACTCAGCTGCTCGGTGGCCACTGCACGTTCGTGCTGGCCAACACCGGTCACATCCAGACCTTGATCTGCCCGGCGGGCAATCCGAAGTCCAAGTATTGGGTGGGCGGCGATCCCGGCCCCGATCCGGACGCGTGGAAGGCGACCGCCGAGGAACGCAGCGGAACCTGGTGGGGACACTGGGCTGATTGGGTCACCGAGCGGTCCGAGGGTGAGGTGCCGGCTCCGGTCGAACTCGGTAGCGCCCAGCATCCGGTGTTGGGCCCGGCACCCGGCACCTACGTCTTCGATCAGGTGTAGGACTCGTCGTCGGTCAAGCGCCGGCACATCGGTCGGCAATCGACGCGCAGGTGTGACGTCTCTGTGGGCAGTCAGAACCACAGGGTTCTGACTGCCCACAGGCGCATGACTCTGACTGCCCGCAGGCGCATGACGGCGTCAAGGCATGACGCGGGGCGCGTGCTCTGCTCATCAACGCGCGTGGCAGGCCGGTATCGCGTTTCGGTCCCTGAACACCGCTGACAGCGCAGGCTGCCATGACGGTCATCATCGTCGGTGTGTTGGAAGACAGCGCCGAGGGCAATACCGCGTCGCGCTGACGCCGGACGGCGTCAGCCGGTTACCCGCGGTGGCAACGGCCGGAGTCATCAACAGCAGCCGTTGATCGTCGCGGGCGCCCCTGTCGGCGCTGCCGGTGGCATCCTGGCAAAGCTGATGGCCGACGCCATGAACCGCTTGCTGGTCAACATCATCGCCGGCGGCTTCGGCACCGGCGACAGCACCGCGGCGGGTCCATCGGGCTCCGCGTCGGGACCGATGCGGCAGATCACCGTGCACGACGCCGCACTTCACATGGCATACGCCTCAAGGGTTGTCGTCGTACTTGGCGATGGTCTGGCGGCCGCCTTGCTCGTCGGGTTCATGCCTCCCGCGCGTGGCAGAACCAGGAGCGCGGCGAGCAAAACGCCGCGGGTCCGGGCAGCGCGATCAGGTCGTGTGGCCAGCATCTCCGATCGGCGGTACCTTGACCCGACATCAGCTGCGGCCGTTCGGCTGTGGTGAGGCGCCACGGTAGCGGGGCGTCGGCGAAACGGCGGCGTCTGCGCCGGATGCCGTGTTCCCGGCGACGCCGGCGTGGCGGCGCCCGAAACGCCGTCGCAACAGGGTCGAAGGGACCTATTTCGGCCCGTGACAGATGTGCATAGTGAGAGCGACCCGAGCGTGGCCGGTTCTCCGGTCGCGAGTGGCGACCCAGGAGGGTTCATGGCTTCGAATGATGTGACCAATGGCGGCCGGCAGATGCCAGATCGCTCGAAGGACCTTACGTCCCTGCCCGATCTGATCCACGGCGTGTCCAGATCCGGCCCGGTTCGAGAACGCCGGCCGATCTACGTGGACCTGTTGCCGCCGTGCAATGCTGGCTGCCCGGCCGGGGAGAACATCCAGGCCTGGCTCGGGCACACCACGGCCGGCCACCCGGAACAGGCATGGCGGGAGCTGACGGCCGACAATCCTTTCCCGGCCATCCACGGCCGGGTCTGCTATCACCCGTGCGAGAGCGTCTGCAACCGGGCCAATCTGGACAGCGCGGTGTCCATCCACTCGGTCGAGCGTTTCTTGGGCGACGCCGGTATCGATCGCGACTGGCAGTTCGATGTGCCGCCGGCTCCCACAGGGAAGCGGGTGCTGATCGTCGGGTCGGGCCCGAGCGGCTTGTCCGCTGCTTACCATCTGCGCCGGCTCGGCCATGACGTGGAGATTCGTGACGCCGGCGCCGAGCCCGGCGGCATGATGCGCTACGGAATCCCGTCCTACCGGTTACCCAGGAACGTGCTGGACGCCGAGGTTGGCCGGATCGCCGCGATGGGGGTGCGGATGGTCTGCGACCACCGGGTGGAGGACCTTGCCGAAGAGCGCGAGAGCGGCGGCTTCGATGCCGTTTTCGTCGCGGTCGGCGCCCATCTTGCCAAGAAGGTGGACATCCCGGCCCAAGACGCCGGTCCGATCGTCGATGCGGTGAAATTCCTCCGTAGCGTGGCGTCCGGTGAGCGGCCGGTGATCGGGCGGAAGGTCGCCGTGTACGGCGGCGGCAATACGGCCTTCGATGCTGCCCGGGTGGCACGGCGGCTGGGAGCCGAGGAGACGGTGATCGTTTACCGCCGTACCAGGGGTCAGATGCCGGCGCACGAGGAAGAGGCCCAGGACGCCGAGCGGGAAGGCGTGAAGGTGAACTGGTTGCGCACGATCAGCGCCTTCGATGGCCCCGAGCTTCAGATCGAGGTCATGGAACTGGACTCGAACGGGGTCCCGCAGCCGACCGGCCAGTTCGAGACGCTGGCGGCCGACTCCGTCATCATGGCGGTCGGCCAGGAGGCCGAGACTGCGTTCCTGCAGGCGGTGCCAGGCGTGGAGTTCGAGCCGGACGGGACCGTCAAGGTGTCCTCGTCACTGATGACCGGCTGCCCCGGCGTCTTCGCCGGCGGGGACATGGTGCCCAGCGAGCGCACGGTGACCGTCGGGGTCGGGCACGGCAAGAAGGCCGCCAAGCACATAGACGCCTGGCTGCGCGAGGAAGCAAGGCCCAGCACGCCCAAGCACCCCATGGCGACGTTCGACAAGCTGCACCTGTGGTACTTCGGTGACGCCGCACGCCGCCAGCAGCCGGCGCTGGAACCCGAGGAGAGCATCGCCGGATTCGCCGAGGTGGTCAGCGGTCTGAACGCCGAAGGCGCCCTGTACGAGGCGAAACGGTGCCTGTCCTGCGGCAACTGTTTCGAGTGTGACGGGTGCCTGGGCGCGTGCCCGGAGGACTCGGTGATCAAGCTCGGCCCCGGCAATCGCTACCGGTTCGACTACAACACCTGCACCGGCTGTGGCGCCTGCTACGAGCAGTGCCCGGTGCACGCCATCGACATGGTTCAGGAGATGCACTGATGAGGC
>JBBRVZ010000083.1:0-13724 GCA_038246445.1 Mycobacteriales bacterium | reverse complement strand
GAAACAGCATCAACACTGTGAGCGAGCGAAACAGCATCAACACTGTGAGCGAGCGAAACAGCATCAACACTGTGAGCGAGCGAAACAGCATCAACACTGTGAGCGAGCGAAACAGCATCGCTACGGTCCGCGAGCGCGACGATCAGGACGCAGCTACGGTGCTCGCGGTCGTTCTGGCGCTCGCGGGCGGGCACGGCGCGGAGGAGCCCGGAGCCGCCGGCCCGCAGTCTGTGTGGAACGACCCGGCCCACCGATTGGGTGCGGCGTACCCGTCGCCGCTCGCGTGGTGGGCTTCGGCGATGCCGAGATGACTGTCCTGCTGCTCGCGTCGGCCTCACCCGCCCGGCTCGCTGTCCTGAGGACCGCGGGTCTGGACCCCGTGGTCACCGTTTCGGGGGTCGACGAGGACACTGTTCTCGCGCGGTTAGGCGATGCGAGTGCAGATGAACAGATCCGCGCGCTCGCCGAGGCAAAAGCCGATGCGGTTGTGGAGCGGTTGTCAACCGGCGCGCTCGAAGACCCCTGCTCCGACGACGTCGTGGTGGTCGGCTGCGACTCCATGCTCCTGATCGATGGCGAACTGCAGGGCAAGCCCGCGGACGCGGACCAGGCCAGGACGCGCTGGCGGCAGATGTCGGGCCGGGACGGCCTGCTGATCACCGGACACGCGGTCCGCCGGGTGCAGGACGGCGGTGTCACCGGGGGCGCCGCCGACACACGTTCCACCGTGGTGCGCATGGGCCGCCCGACCGAGGCCGAACTCGACGCCTACATCGCCACCGGCGAGCCACTGGCGGTGGCCGGTGCGCTGACCATCGACGGCTTCGGAGGTTGGTTCGTCGAGGGCGTGGACGGCGACCCGTCGAACGTCCTCGGTATTTCGTTGCCGCTGACCCGTGCGTTGATGCAGCAGGTGGGCGTGCAGGTGACCGACCTGTGGAGTGTTCCGGCTCCAGCAGGCACCGCCCCGCGAGAGCACTCCGGTGCCGTCAGCAGCACAAGCCGCGCGTCGACGACGCAGACCCTCGTCGCCGCAACCAGTCTCGACAGTCCTACCCGCCGCTCTACCTGAAGGGGTGCCCGTGCACACCGTCCTGATCGCCAACCGCGGCGAGATCGCCGTCCGGGTCGCCCGCGCCTGCCGTGACGCCCGGCTCACGTCGGTCGCGGTGTATGCCGACCCCGACCGCGACGCCCTGCATGTCCGCACGGCCGACGAGGCCTACGCACTCGGGGGCTCGACGCCGGGTGAGTCCTACCTCGACGCCGCCAAGCTGCTCGACGTGGCAGCGCGTGCGGGCGCCGACGCGGTGCACCCCGGGTACGGCTTCCTGTCGGAGAACGCGGAGTTCGCGCAGCGGGTCATCGACGCGGGCCTGACCTGGATCGGTCCGAGCCCGCAGGCCATCAAGAACCTCGGAGACAAGGTCACCGCCCGGCACATCGCGATGCGGGTCGGCGCCCCCCTGGTTCCGGGCACCTCGGAGCCGGTGTCCGGCTACCCCGAGGTCATCGCATTCGCCCGGCAGCACGGCCTCCCGGTCGCCATCAAGGCGGCGTTCGGCGGCGGCGGCCGCGGGCTCAAGGTGGCCCGCACGATCGAGGAGATCCCGCACCTGTACGAGTCCGCGGTGCGCGAGGCGGTCACCGCCTTCGGTCGCGGCGAATGCTTCGTCGAGCGCTACCTGGACCGCCCGCGGCATGTGGAGGCGCAGATCCTCGCCGATCAGCACGGCACCGTCATCGTCGTCGGCACCCGCGACTGCTCGCTGCAACGCCGCTACCAAAAGCTCGTCGAGGAGGCCCCAGCCCCGTTCCTGACCGACGATCAGCGGACCAGGATCCACTCCGCGGCGCGGGCCATCTGCGTGGAAGCCGGCTACCACGGTGCGGGAACGGTCGAGTTCCTGGTCGGCCAGGACGGCTCGGTGTCGTTCCTCGAGGTCAACACCAGACTGCAGGTGGAGCACCCGATCTCGGAGGAGACCTCCGGTATCGACCTGGTGCGCGAGCAGTTCCGTATCGCCGACGGGGAGAAGCTCCGCTGGTCGCACGATGTCCGCCCGCGCGGGCACTCGTTCGAGTTCCGGATCAACGGTGAGGATCCGGGCCGCGGGTTCCTCCCTGCACCGGGAACTGTCACCCGTTTCGTACCTCCGTCCGGACCCGGGGTGCGCGTGGATGCCGGCGTCGAATCCGGCTCGGTGATCTCCGGTGATTTCGACTCGTTGCTCGCCAAGGTCATCGTCACCGGAGCGGACCGCCAGGAGGCGCTGGAACGGTCGCGCCGCGCACTGGCCGAGATGCAGGTCGAAGGCATGGCAACGGTGCTGCCGTTCCACCGTGTCGTGCTGGAGGATCCGGCGTTCACCGCGGAGAACGGCGTGTTCGACGTGCACACCCGATGGATCGAGACGGAGTTCGTCAACACCATCGAGATGTTCCCGACCCCGATTGCCGTCGAGGCCCCCGCCGCGGTCGGTCCGCTGCGGGAGTTCGTTGCCGAGGTCAACGGACGCCGGGTGCGGGTGGGCCTTCCCCCGGAGCTGGTCACGGCCGGCGCGCCGCGGCCCGCGTCCGCAGCAGGTAGCAGCAAGCGCTCGAAGGTCGCGCACGCCGCGCCATTGCCGACCAAGGGTGCAGTGGTCGCCCCGATGCAGGGCACCGTGGTGAAGGTTGCGGTGGCCGAAGGCGACGTCGTGCGGGCGGGCGACGTCATCGCCGTCATCGAGGCCATGAAGATGGAGAACCCGATCACCGCGCACCACGACGGCAAGATCACCGCCATCAAGGTCGAGGTCGGTGGCAAGGTCACCGCGGGCTCGGTGGTCGCGGAGATCGCCGAGATCGAGACCGAGCCGTTCCCGGAGGAAACGGTGATCGACGTCGAGTGACCGACGTCGAATGCGGCCGCAGGAGAGCAGGCTCGAGTGAACTGGCCCGAGCGAACGCCCGGGTCAGGCGAGCCGGGACTCGGGCGCCGGTGGGCGGGTCGGCATACAGTCGTGGGATGAGCAATCCAGCCCCTGACGGTTCTGATCCGCTGAAGATCAGGGTCGGTGACGCCGAACGCAACTCGGCGATGGACGCTCTCGGGGAACATCTGTCGTCGGGGCGGATCGACTTGGATGAGTTCGGCACCCGAAGTGCCCAGGTCAGCCAGGCCAGGACGGTGGGTGATCTGAGGGAGATGTTCGTCGACCTGCCCGCTCCTCATCCGAATCTGCCGGGCCCGCCCGCCCGACCCGCCGCGGCGCGGGGCCGGGACGTTGCAGCGTCCCGCAATGCAGTCACGCCGGTTCCGAGCGACAATCGAACCCCCGCGCAACGGATGGCCTCATTCGCCATCGCAGCGTCCGGCATCGTTGCCGCCGTGTTGTTCTTCGCCCTGCGCCTGCCCTGGTACATCTTCCTGCTGCCCGCTGTGATCGGCGTGCTGACCAGTGCCGCCCTGGGCGGGGACGGCAACAGGCGCCGCTGAGCGTGCACCGGGCCTGATCCGAACGGGCTGAGCGTTCACCGGGCCCGATCCGAACGGGCCCGCGGCCCAGTAGAGGCTGCCCGCCCCTTCCGCTCGCCGGCGTATGACGGGCGCGGCCACATCCGGCGCCACTACCCCTTTCTCTGGGGCACACCGGATCATCGATTCATCTACCTCAGCTGAAACCTGGCCGTTCCCGGGGTTTGTAGTCCAGCCATCTCTCGGTGTGTCGGCAGGGCAGGGATGCCGGTGCGCTGACAGAGCTCACGGTGCCGCGTGGCCGGCCCAGAAACGCTGAAATTCTGACCCGACTTTCCAGGCCCGGTGCCCACGATCGAGGCTGCCCGGGCACCGTGCGACATCTTCTTTCCGCGGTGCAACGACGAACATCGCCGCGTCGGCAACACAGCAGGCCCGCACTGAAGTGCCTCGACCAGGTCGACCGCTCCGCTGCGGTCGCCTCGAATGAGGTACGTCATCCGAGTGATGTATTTCTGGTGATTGTCTGTGACCATGACGTGAGTGCGGGGGGATTCGCACACTCGGCCGGGGGGCCCGTCATTCCAATGGTGCGCATCAGAGCACCGTGAGTGAGGCAATTCTTTCCCGTCGTCCGTGTGTGCCACCTCGCGTGACAGCCATCCGGAGCGGCAGGTGCCGCCCCGCTCACCGAGCGGTCGATCGATCACTCCTCGACGAAATGTTGTGCCCGATGAAAATCACCCTGAGAAGCACTCGCCGCCCGACGTCGGTTGCCGTCCTCACAGCCGCGCTCATCATTTCCCTGAGCACCGGCCCGGCCGCGGCCGCAGGTACGCCGACCGCGCCAGCGAGCATGGCGACATCCAGCGCGCGGGCCGGCGCACCGCCGACCGGGAATGTCGGTTTCTCGTCGGTGACGAAACAGTCGTTCAAGACCGCGGCGGCAGCTGAGACCTACTGGACGGCAGGCAGAATGGCCGGCGCAGTTGCCGTGCCGACAGCCGCCACACCCCGGAAGGCGGCCGGCGGTACCGCACCGGCGACCACGCCGGCCGCGACCGCCCCGATGACCGACATCCGCCCCGCTGCCGGAACTCTCCCTGCCGCCAAGCCGGAACGCCTGCTGGCGAAGGTGACCCGGCCCTATACCAATCGTCCGGACCGGTTGAACGGCAAGATCTTCTTCACCGAGGGTGGTTTCGACTACGTGTGCTCCGGCACGGTGGTCAACAGCACGAACAAGGACATGATCGACACCGCCGGGCACTGCGTCAGCGACGGTGCGGGTCACTTCGTGAACAACTGGGTATTCGTACCCGGGTTTGCATCCAATCCCTCGGGCGGTAGGGCCGGGCTGTACCCGTACGGCATCTGGACGGCACGCTATCTGTCGACGACCGCGGAGTGGCACTATTTCGGAAATATCAAACAGGATTACGGCTATGGCGTCGTTGCGCCGTTGAGCAATAGGCACATCGCCACTTACCTCGGCGGGCAGGGGACGTACTTCAACGCCCCGCGGAACCAGGTCTACAGCGCCTTCGGATATCCGGCCGCCAGTCCGTTCAAGGGAATGGACCAGCGTGTGGCGGTGTCGCGGCGCACCGGTGACGACCTGCTGCTCGATGGCCTCCCTGGACCGCGGCCCATGCGCATCGTGTCCAATCTGACCGCCGGAGCCAGCGGCGGCGGCTGGCTCGTCAACATTTCCGCGACCACGGGACTAGGACACGTCAACGGCCACAACAGCTATCGGTATGCCTCCGGTTCAGTGGCGGCTGCCAATCGCATTCATAGCCCCTACTACGGCAACGAGGCACTCTCGCTGTACAACTTCACCCGGTCGAAGTGACGACCGCCGGCCCTGCCTCAGGTTCTCGACCGGCTACCCGATCGATCACGCAGGAGGAGGGTTGATCGACGTCAGGCGACCGGCGAGGCGATGAGATCCCGAACCTCCGGAGCTTCCAGCCTCACCTTCTCGGCCGAGGTGTCGTCCGGCTCGGTCTGTGATCTGCGCTCGGCATCCACCCTGGCCTGGTAGATCTCTACCTCGTGCGCGGTCTGCGCCTCGGTCCACCCCAGCACAGGGGCCATGATGTCAGCGACCCGCCGCATGGATTCGGTGCCGCGGTGCGCGTACTCGATCGAAATTCTCGTCCGCCTGGCCAGCACATCCTCCAGGTGCAATGCGCCCTCGTGGGTGACGGCGAACAACGCCTCCGCCTGCAGGTAGTCCGGGGCACCCGGGATGGGCTCGAGCAGCGAGGGGTCCTTGGCGGCCGGCGCGAGCACGTCGTGGATCTCCGAGCCGAACCGGTCCAGGAGGTGCCGGATGCGGTACGGATGCACGCCGTGCTGCTCGCCCAGGCGATCGGCCTGATTGACCAACGCCTGGTAGCCGGAGGCCCCGACGAGCGGGACGTCCTGGGTGCACGAGGGGTTGATCCGGCCGGGCAGGTCCTCGGCGGCGGCGTCGACGGCATCAGCGCCCATCACCCGGTACGTCGTGTACTTGCCACCGGCGATACCGACCAACCCCGGTGCCACCCTGGCCACCGCGTGCTCGCGCGAGAGTTTGGACGACTGCTCGCTCTCGCCGGCCAGCAGCGGGCGCAAGCCGGCGTACACCCCTTCGATGTCGTCGTGCGTCAGGGGAACCGCGAGCACCTTGTTGACATGGTCCAGGATGTAGTCGATGTCGGCCTTCGTCGCAGCGGGATGTGCCAGATCGAGATTCCAGTCGGTGTCGGTCGTCCCGATGATCCAGTGCGACTTCCACGGGATGACGAACAGCACCGACTTCTCCGTCTTGAGGATGATGCCGCTCTCGGAGGTGATCCGATCCCGCGGCACCACCAGGTGCACACCCTTGGACGCACGGACCTTGAACCGTCCGCGTCCGCCGGAGAGTCGCTGCAACTCGTCGGTCCACACCCCCGTCGAATTGATCACGACCTGGCCCCTGACGTCCGTCTCCTCACCGGTTTCCACGTCGCGGACGCGAACACCGGCGACCCGATCGGACTCCTTGAGGAAGCCGATCACCTGGGTGGAGTTCCGGATGACCGCCCCATACGACGCCGCGGAACGGGCGACCGCGAGGGTGTGCCGCGCGTCGTCGACCTGACCGTCGTAGTACTTGATGCCACCGACCAGCGCGTCACGGCGCAGGCCTGGCACCAGACGCAGCGCACCTGCGCGGGTGAGGTGCTGGTGGCCGGGAACCGAGCGTGCGCCGCCCATGGTGTCGTACATGATCAACCCGGCGCCGACGTACGGCCGCTCGATGGCGTGCTTGGACAGCGGGTAGAGGAACGGAACCGGCTTCGCCAGGTGCGGACAGATCTTCGTCAGCATCAGTTCGCGTTCCCGTAGTGCCTCCCGAACGAGGCCGAATTCGAACATCTCCAGGTAACGCAGACCGCCGTGGAACAGCTTCGACGAGCGAGACGACGTGCCGGAGGCGATGTCCCGCGCCTCGACCAGCGCGACCGACAGGCCA
Source organism: Mycobacteriales bacterium (assembly GCA_038246445.1). Classification (GTDB taxonomy): domain Bacteria; phylum Actinomycetota; class Actinomycetes; order Mycobacteriales; family Nakamurellaceae; genus Nakamurella. The sequence continues at coordinate 6,756 of JBBRVZ010000083.1, read as the reverse complement.
CGGGTAACAGCGTCAAGGGCTACGCCGGCCCCGACCACACCGCCGCCGATCACCACCACGTCGAACTCCTCGCGACCCAAACGCTGCCAACTGGCAGCCCGCAGCTCCGGTGACAGCGTCGCGCTGGGCTGGTTCTCCGCCGTTCCGCCGTTGTCGTTCGTCATGTCGGCCGTCCCTTCACGTCGGTGGTGTCCAGGTCGGTGTCATCCCGGGCGGCGACGTTCCGGTCCTGCCGCCGTGGTCGTCGCCGATCGGCCAGCGCCGCGGTCACCTGTGCGGTGAGAACCCCGCAGCACGGGTCGGAACGGTCCTGGCCTGGTTTTCCGGGTCGCCGTAGCCCACGCTACCGGCGCGTCCGATCGGCGCCGGCCCTGCTCGGTCTCGTCCTGCGAACAGCCGACGTCCTGCGAATAGCCGACGGCGGCGATCTCAGGGTGGGTGACAACGGTGGAGCGCACCGGTGCGGTCACCAGCCGCGGAGATACCCGCCGCCGACACTCAGGAACGCTATCCGGTCGAACGACGTCGTCGGATGCTGGTGTCCGGACCGCACGATGTTGCGCGCTACGCTCTGCTGCCATGGCGTTGTACGCGGCCTACGGGTCCAACATGGATCCCACCCACATGCTCCAGCGCTGCCCGTCATCGCCGCTTGCCGGTACCGGCTGGCTGCCCGGCTGGCGGCTGACCTTCGGTGGAGAGGACCTGAGCTGGAACGGGGCGCTGGCCACCGTTGTCGAGGATCCGGACTCGTCGGTGTTCGTGGTGCTGTACGACATGGCCGACTCGGACGAGCGAACGCTGGATTCCTGGGAAGGCGCAGATCTTGGGCTTTACACCAAGATCCGGCTCCGGGTGCACACCCTGGACGGCGACGCGCTCGCCTGGCTCTACGCGCTGCAGGCCTTCGAGGGCGGCCTGCCATCGGCGCGCTATCTCGGCGTCATCGCCGACGCGGCCGAGGCGGCGGACGCGCCCGGGGGGTACGTCAACGACATCCGCAGCCGGCCGCACCGCGGCAACTGAACGCCGGTAGTCACCATGTCCGCTCGGGCATACTTCCGTCGAGCTCGGTCAAGCCTGGGACCGTCGAGCTCCGTCAAGCTCGGGGTCAGTGCTGCTCGAGGGCGGCGACGGCAGTGTGGGACAGCAACCTGACACCGGCGGCGATGGCCCTCTCGTCGACCCGGAACGCTGACGAATGCAGATCCACCTTCGGGCTGACACCGTCCCAGACTCCAAGCCGGGCAAGGGATCCCGGCACCTGCTCGAGAAAAACAGCGAAATCCTCGGCGCCCGTGGACTGCTCGGCCAACCGGATGGCGTCCGCGCCCAGTGCGCTCTGCGCAGCGGCCGTCATCAATTCGGTCGAAAACAGCTCGTTGTTCACCGGCGGAACACCGCGATGGTAATTGAGAACGAACTCACACTCGGTGGGCGCCAATAATTCTGCGATCAACTCCTTGACCAGTGGCTCGGCGACGTCCCACGACGTCCGGTCCATCATCCGCAGCGTTCCGCGTAGCTCGCCGGACTGCGGGATGACGTTCGCCACCTCGCCGGAGCTCACCACACCCCACACCAGTACGGCGGCCGCCCTGGGATCGAGCCGGCGGGTCAGCAACGCCGGCAGTCCGGTGATCACCGAACCCAGCGCGTACACCAGATCCGCCGTCAGATGCGGTCGGGAGGTGTGCCCGCCGGGTCCGGACACGCGCAGGTCCACGACGTCTGATGTCGATGTGATGGCACCCGCCTTGAGCCCGACCAGTCCCGCCTGCAGCCGGGGGTCGCAATGCAGTGCGAAGAGTCTGGTGAGATCGTCCAGGCCGCCGGCCGCGATCACGTCATGCGAGCCGCCCGGGAACACCTCCTCCGCGGGCTGGAAGATGAACCTGACCCGACCGCCGAGATCGCCCGCTCTGCACAGCGCGCGTGCGACACCCAGCAGCACCGTCAGGTGAACGTCATGGCCGCAGGCATGCGAGACGTACGGCAGCGTCGAGGAGAACGGGAGTCCACTGTTCTCCGTGATCGGCAACGCGTCGATGTCCGCCCGTAACCCGACAATTCTTTTACCGGAACCGATCTCGGCAATGGCACCGGTCCCCGACGGGAGTAGCCGGGCCTTGATGCCGACCTGCTCGAGCGTGCGCACGATCAAAGCGGTGGTGGCCGATTCCTGATGTCCCAGTTCGGGATGGGCGTGCACCCATCGACGCAACCGGACGAGGTCAGGCAGTTCCGCGCGGAGCGCGTCGTCGAGCCAGGGCGGCCCGAAGCCCGCGGCCTGGTCGACGATGGCCCCGGGTTCCGGCGCCGGCACCGGCGAAGCGGTGAGCCCGCCCTGACGTTGGTCGTGCGTCACCGCGTAAGCCATCCGCGCGCACTCCGTTCTTGCCGGTCAAGCCGCCCACCCCGGGGGTTCCCCGGCATGCCAAAGCCCCGCGTAGCGACGCGGGGATGGGGAACATGTTAGCCGCCTCCGTTGCCGCACGGACCGCGCGCAGCTTCGTCGGCGGGCGTGTGGTTGGGTGTCAGCTGACGGGGTGTGGGCGCGACGATGAGCGGTCTGCGTGCGAAGCGCGAGGACCACGCTGCACCCATTGGCGACCGGGCAGCACCTGCGCAGGAGGTACCCGATGGGCGACGACGTCGCGGAAACGACCTACACCCGCGAGCAGCGGCAGGCGTACCGGACCAAGGTCCGGCGCTGTCTGGACGTCTTCGAACGGATGCTCGTCGAGCACTCCTTCGACTTCGGTCGGCCGATGACCGGATTGGAGATCGAGCTCAACCTGGTGGACGACCATTGGCAGCCGGCAATGGCCAATGCCGAGGTGCTCGAGGTGATAGCGGACCCCGACTTCCAGACCGAACTCGGGCGCTACAACATCGAATTCAACGTCGCACCACGGTCGCTGTCCGGCGAGCTGATGCTGGACCTCGAGAAGTCGCTGCGCAATTCGCTCGATCATGCGGAGGCCAAGGCCAACGAGATCGGCTCGGAAATCATCATGGTCGGCATCCTGCCGACACTGCAAAAGGAACATCTGGATGGCGAGTGGATGAGCTCGAATCCGCGCTACCAGGCACTGGACGAGGCCGTCTTTGCCGCCCGGCGCGAGGACCTCGAGCTCGACATCACCGGCGCCGAGCACCTGCAGATGTTCACCGACACGATCGCACCGGAATCGGCGTGCACCTCGGTCCAACTGCACCTGCAGGTCTCCCCGGCCGACTTCGCAGCCAGCTGGAACGCCGCGCAGGCGCTGGCCGGGCCACAACTGGCGCTGGGAGCCAACTCCCCCTTTCTGTTCGGCAAGCGGCTGTGGGCCGAAACGCGGACCGAACTGTTCCTGCAGGCCACCGACACCCGCTCGCCGGAGTTGCAGAACCAGGGCGTCCGGCCACCGGTGTTCTTCGGCGAGCGGTGGATCACCTCGATCTTCGACCTGTTCGAGGAAAATGTGCGGTACTTCCCGGCACTGCTGCCGGAGACGACCGACGAGGATCCGGAGGCGGTGCTGGCGTCGGGCAAGGCCCCGCGGCTTCAGGAACTGCGCCTGCACAACGGCACCGTGTACCGGTGGAATCGGCCGGTCTACGACGTCGTCGACGGCACCCCGCACCTGCGGGTGGAGAACCGGGTCCTGCCGGCAGGACCGACCGTTGTCGACGTGCTGGCCAATGCGGCGTTCTACTACGGTGCGCTGACGGTGCTGGCCAGCGAGGACCGTCCGGTATGGACGAAGATGTCGTTCGACGCCGCCAAGGCCAACTTCGATTCCGGGGCCCGGTACGGGGTGGACGCCGTCTTCTACTGGCCCGGTTATGGCGAGGTCACCTGGGACGAGCTGCTGCTGCGCCATCTGCTGCCGAAGGCCGAGGAGGGCCTGACCCGCTGGGGCGTCACGAAAGCGGCCCGCGATCGCTACCTGGGCATCGTCCGGGACCGCTGCAAGACCCGGCGGAACGGCTCGTGGTGGCAGTCGGAGACGGTTGCCGCCTTGGAGGCCCGCGGACTGTCCCGCAGCGATGCGCTCACCGAGATGCTCAAGCTCTACGCAAAGGGCATGCACGCGAACGAGCCGGTGCACACCTGGGAGGTCCCGAACTGAGCACGGGACTCAGCGGCGGCAACGTGGGAGACAGACTTCGATGCCAACCCGGATGACGCCACCCGACCCGCATGTGCTGGCCGGCGCGGTGCTGTCCGGTTCACGTACCGCACTGTCCCGCGCCATCACGCTCGTCGAATCGACCCGCGCCGATCACCGCTCGGCGGCCCGGCTGCTGCTCACTTCACTCGCGTCCGGGTCTCAAACGGCTGTCCGGGTGGGCATCACAGGTGTTCCCGGAGTCGGTAAGTCCACGTTCGTCGAGGCCCTCGGTACCGAACTCACGTCATGCGGGCATCGGGTCGGCGTGCTGGCGGTGGATCCGTCTAGCGCGCGCACCGGCGGCTCGGTGCTCGGCGACAAGACCCGGATGCCGACGCTGGCCGTCGACCCGAACGCCTACATCCGCCCCTCGCCGACCGCCGGCACACTGGGGGGCGTCGCACGAGCCACGGCGCAGACCATCACCGTGTTGGAGGGCGGTGGGTATGACGTCGTGCTCGTCGAGACGGTCGGCGTCGGGCAGTCCGAAACCACCGTTGCGGGCATGGTCGACAGTTTTCTGCTGCTGGGTCTGGCGCGGTCGGGCGACCAATTGCAGGGCATCAAGAAGGGTGTGCTGGAGATCGCCGACGTCGTCGCGATCAACAAGGCCGACGGTGACCGGGTGATCGAGGCGAAGGCAGCCGCGCGCGATCTCGCCGGCGCGCTGCGACTGGTCCGCGGCGGCGACGGAGCATGGAGGCCGCCGGTGATGACGTGTTCGGGATTGACCGGCGACGGCGTCAACGACGTCTGGTCTGCATTGCTCGAGCACCGCGAGTTCCTGGGAGCCGACGGCCTGGCGGCCAAGCGCGCAGGGCAGCGGTGGGAGCTCACCTGGGCGTTGGTTCGGGACGAACTCGAGCAGCGCCTGCGTCGGTCGCCGTCGGTGGTTGCCGCGGCGGAAAGGCTCCGGACGCAGGTTCTCGCCGACAGCACACCCGCGCCGAGTGCCGCGGACGCGATCTTGCGCGCGTTCGACAAGGACTGACACCCGCTGGGCCCGTTGAACGCTCGTACCTTCGAGCTCGCCGACAACGGTGAATGGTCACCCCCGCAAGAGTTCGAGCACTGTTGGACCGTCACGCGTTTGCCGACTCATGGTGCGGCACTGTCACATTGGAAGGTTGAGCACATTGGGAAGGTCGAGGACGGCTGTGACGACGCGTACACCGGGCGCCGGTCCGCTACCAGCAATGCGACCGCGCTGCGACGCCCGCCGAGCGTTTCCAGTGCCGTGATCGAGCGGCGCGGCCCTCGGAGTCGTCATCCGGCGGGGACTGTGGAGCGTCGACAACACCGGTGCCCATCAGGACGACCTCCGATGACGATGGGGCGATTGGTGACGACCACAGTGGTTGGTGTGTCCGCGGGCTGTGGTCACCGTTTCCTGGGCAATGTGCGCCGTGGCGCACATCAGGGCTCGAACCGGTACCCGACCCCGGGTTCGGTGATCAGATAGCGGGGCTTGGCCGGATCTGGCTCCAGCTTCCGGCGGAGCTGCGCGAGATAGACACGGAGGTAATGAGTTTCGTGTTCATATGCCGGTCCCCAGACTTCGGTCAGCATCTGTTTCTGCGGGACCAACTTGCCGGCATGCCTGACCAGCAATTCGAGCAGCGACCACTCGGTTGGGGTGAGCCTGACCGATCGGTCCCCGCGTAGCACCCGATGGGCCGCCAGGTCGACGGTGAAATCATCGGTGCTGATCCGTTCCACCGCATCGGATGTCGACGGAGCGCCGCGGCGAACCGCAGCGCGGATCCTCGCCAGGAGTTCGTCCATCCCGAATGGCTTGGTCACGTAGTCGTCCGCCCCGGCGTCGAGCGCCTCTACCTTCTCGGCCGACGTGGTCCTCGCCGACAGCACGAGTACGGGGACGGCAGACCAGCCCCGGATACCGGCCAGCACCTCGATCCCGTCCAGATCCGGCAGGCCGAGGTCCAGGACGACGACCGCCGGGTGGACGTGCGAGAACTCGGTGAGCGCGGTGCGGCCGTCGTGGGCGACCGTGACGTCGTAGCCGTGCGCCTTCAGATTGATGGCCAGCGCCCGAGCGAGTGGGCGGTCGTCGTCGACGACCAGCACCCTGCTCATCGGACCCCTGCCGTCCAGCGGGCCGCCTCCATCAGCGGCACTGGCTGCCTGCGCGCCCGTCCATGGCTCAACCCGATCAGCATGGGGTTCAGTGGTATCACGTGAGCCGTACTGCCTGATGCTGCCCGTTTTCGGCGGTACATCGTGATGGCACCGGATCGAGCTGCCAGAGCGGCCGAGCAGTGCCCGAGACCACCTTGACACAGAGGGCCTGGCTGAAACTGCGCGACGCCCGGCGCGTCCAGCATTGTGTACCGACAAATGCGTGCGCCCATTGCAATCCACGGTTGGTCGACGCCTGACACCGGTTAACGCGATATCAAACCCGTTGCTGCGGCTGGCCTCTTATACCTGAGCGCGGGTTGCTCATAGTTGCAGGAGTGTGGGGATGTGGTGGCTGGTGTTGCGTTGGGGGGTGCGGGTGGGGTCGATCCATGGTGGTGGGGTGTATTCGGGGGTGCCGTCGGTGGCGATGTGGATGGTCCAGTGGCCGCGG
>JBBRVZ010000082.1:0-13765 GCA_038246445.1 Mycobacteriales bacterium | reverse complement strand
GCGGCCGCTCACTCGCCTTGGATCGTACTGCGCGACGCGGATCGCGATGAGGGTGACTGCCCGGCCGCAGTTCGCAACGCGCGGTTGCCGCAGTCTGATCAGAACCCGGCGATGTGCTTCCGGCTGGCGGTCAGGTCGATTAAGGCTTGGTTGCTTGCTGTGTAGAGGCCTTCGCCAGCCTCGCCCGGGCGTTACGTGCCATAGATGGACTCGTGTCGACGGGCGTCTGGCAGTAGCAATGGCGAGTGTGCCGGACCGGTGCACGGGCCGGCGCTCCCCACCTCCGCATCCCATAGGGTCGTACCTGCCATGACACTCACACCCGCCGCTTCTGCTCGCCCAGTGCGGGCGCGATTCTGCCCGTCACCGACCGGGACGCCGCACGTCGGCCTGGCCCGCACGGCGCTGTTCAACTGGGCCTTCGCCCGGCACCACCGCGGCACGCTGGTGTTCCGGATCGAGGACACCGACGCCGCCAGGGATTCCGAGGAGTCCTACGCCGCGCTGCTCGATGCGATGACGTGGCTCGGACTGGACTGGGACGAGGGACCGGGCGTCGGTGGGCCACACGCGCCGTACCGGCAGAGCCAACGCGGCGAGATCTACCGCGAGGTGGCGGCCGAATTGCTGGCCGTAGGGCACCTGTATGAGTCGTACTCCACCACCGACGACGTCACCGCCCGGTCGCTGGCGTCCGGCCGGAACCCCCAGCTGGGCTACGACAACCACGACCGGACACCGGATCCCGTGCTGATCGAGGCCGCGATCGCGGCCGGGCGCAAACCGGTGCTGCGGCTTCGGGTGCCGGATCGGGACATCACCTTCGACGACCTGGTCCGCGGACCGATCACCTTCCCGGCCGGATCGGTGCCCGACCCGGTGCTCGTGCGCGGCACCGGGGAGCCGCTGTACACGCTGGTGAATCCCGTCGACGATGCGCTGATGGGTATCACCCACGTGCTCCGCGGCGAGGACCTGCTGCCCTCCACGCCGCGGCAGATCGCGCTGTACGAGGCGCTGATCGCCATCGGCCGTGCCGAGGTGGTCCCGCAGTTCGGCCACCTGCCGTTCGTCACCGGGGAGGGGAACCGGAAGCTCTCCAAACGGGATCCGCAGGCGAACCTGTTCCAGTACCGCGACGACGGCTTCATCCCCGAGGGCATGGTGAATTACCTCGCCTTGCTCGGCTGGTCGATCGCCGAGGACCGCGACATCTTTACGCCTGCGGAGCTGGTGGCCGCGTTCGACGGCCGCCGCATCTCCGGCAACCCCGCACGCTTCGACCGGCGCAAGGCGTTGGCGATCAACGGCACCCATCTGCGCATGCTGGCGCCGGAGGACTTCGCGGACCGGCTGGCCGGTTACCTCGTGCAGCGCGGGGTGCTGGCCGCGGATGCGGATGGGGAGCAACGGGCGCTGCTCCAAGCAGCCGCGCCACTGGTGCAGGAGCGGTCCGCGCTGCTGTCCGAGGCGGCCGAGATGGTCCGTTTCCTGTTCACCGCCGATGACGAGTTCGCGATCGATCCGGCCGCCGCCGCAAAGGTGCTGACGCCGGCGTCCCGGCGGGTGCTGGAGGCTGCAGTCGCGGCGGTGGAGGGGGTGCCGGAGTTCACCGCTTTAACGCTGGAGCCCGCCATGAAAGCGGCGCTGATCGACGGTCTGGGCCTCAAGTCGAAGGTCGCCTTCGGACCGGTCAGGGCGGCCGTCACCGGACGGACGATCTCACCCCCGCTGTACGAGTCCCTGGAGTTGCTGGGCCGGGACAGCACGCTGTGCCGGTTGCGGTCCGCGCTGCAAGGGTTGAGCAGCTGAACTGATCGGGGAGGCCGGCGGGCGCCTGCAGGGCGCGCCGTCACCGGCGACGATGAGCCGCTCGAGCAGCTTCACCAGCCGAGCGTGGCGGCGTGCGCGGCCGGGACCGGACATTTTGGGTTGGGCTGCGCGGCAGGTAGTATCGTCCCTCGGCGCCGCCCGGGACAGCAAATCCTCCGGTGCCATTGGGGTATGGTGTAATTGGCAACACTAGGGATTCTGATTCCCTCATTCTAGGTTCGAGTCCTAGTACCCCAGCGGTGTGCTGACTTGACAATTGTCCTGCCTGGGTCGGTCCGTCGTGTAACATCTCTCATCGGAACGAGCGGCTGATCGCCTGTCGTCGGACCGGCGTTGCAGTGCATTTGCTGTTGCAGGATGCGTCATATCGCAGGTTGTCCCATCAGGAGTTTCTAGGGCCCCGTCGTCTAGCGGCCTAGGACGCCGCCCTCTCACGGCGGTAGCGAGGGTTCGAATCCCTTCGGGGCTACTCGGTCACGAATCCCGGTGCGCAAAGTGCGCTCCGGGATTCGCCGTCTCCGGGCTGGGGTGATCAACGGTTCTGAACATCTACGGTTGTAGAGCAACGACGAATGTTCCGAACCGCTGATCAACCGGACCCGGCCGCGGGCACCTGACCAATCCCTACAGCCGGGCGGTCAGCGCATCCGCCGCCGCCACCAGGTCACCGGCCCACCGCGCGCCCGGCCGGCGGCCGATCCGCTCGACCGGGCCGGACACCGAGACCGCCGCGATGACCAGCCCCTTCGGGTCCCGGACCGGCGCGGACACCGATGCCACCCCGGCCTCCCGTTCCGCTACCGATTGCGCCCATCCCCGCCGGCGCACCTCGGCCAGCGTGCGCTCGGTGAAGGCCGCCTCGGCGAGCACCGCACGCTGGGTCGACGGGTCGGCCCAGGCGGTGAGCACCTTGGCCCCCGACCCGGCGCTCATCGGCAGTCGCGAGCCGAGCGGGACGGTGTCCCGCAGACCCGATGTCGGCTCCGCGACGGCGATGCAGATGCGGGACAGCCCGTCGGGCCGGTAGACCTGCACGCTCTCCCCGGTGCGGTCGCGCAGTCGCGGCAGCACATCGGCCGACGCCGTCACCAATGGATCGGGGGCGCCGGCGGCGAGCGTCGCGAGCAGCGGCCCCGGACACCAGCGGCCGTTCGCGTCGCGGGTCAGCAGTCCGTGCACCTCGAGTCCGACCGCCAACCGGTGCGCTGTCGCTCTGGGAAGTCCTGTCGCTGAACACAATTCGGCCAGGCCGGTGGGCCCGACGGCACTGGCCCGCAATACCTGGACCGCTTTGTCCAAGACCCCGATGCCGCTAGACTTTCCCATTCAGCGATACTATGTTCTCGCATGTTGGGATGTCCATCAGCCACGTTCGCGGCCTTGAGGACGTCCGGGCAAACCGATCAGCGACCCGTGACGACACGTGGCCGTTCAGCTGGAAGGAGTCCGCGATGGGGCGCACGCTCGCCGAGAAGGTCTGGGACGCACATATCGTGCACGCCGCCGAGGGTGAGCCCGACCTGCTGTTCGTCGACCTGCATCTGGTTCACGAAGTGACCAGCCCGCAGGCTTTCGACGGGCTCCGGCAGGCCGGCCGTCCGGTGCGCCGGACCGATCTCACGCTGGCCACCGAGGACCACAACGTGCCGACGACAGGGCTCACTGGGCTGATCGAGGATCCGGTGTCGCGGATACAGATCGAGACTCTTCGGACCAACTGCGCGGAGTTCGGGGTTCGGCTGTACCCGATGGGCGACGCCGAGCAAGGGATCGTGCACGTCGTCGGGCCGCAGCTCGGTCTGACCCAGCCCGGCATGACGATCGTCTGCGGCGACTCGCACACCTCGACGCACGGCGCCTTCGGGGCGCTGGCCTTCGGCATCGGCACCAGCGAGGTGGAGCACGTGCTGGCCACCCAGACGTTGCCGCTCAAGCCGTTCAAGACCATGGCGATCACCATCGAGGGCACAGTGGCGCCGGGAGTGACGGCGAAGGACATCGTGCTCGCCGTCATCGCGAAGATCGGGACCGGCGGGGGACAGGGTTACGTCCTGGAATACCGGGGCGAGGCGATCCGCGCACTCTCGATGGAGGGCCGGATGACGGTCTGCAACATGTCGATCGAGGCGGGAGCGCGGGCGGGCATGATCGCGCCGGACGACACCACGTTCGGATACATCAGGGGTCGCGACCACGCGCCGAAGGGAGCGCAGTGGGACGAGGCCATCGCCCACTGGTCCTGGTTGACCACTGACGACGACGCGGTTTTCGACGCCGAGGTGGTGCTGCACGCCGACAAGTTGACCCCGTTCGTCACCTGGGGAACCAATCCCGGCCAGGGACTTCCGTTGTCGGGCAGCGTCCCGGATCCCGAGCTCATCACCGATGACCTCGAACGCAGCGCGGCCGAGCGGGCGCTGGAATACATGGGCCTGACGGGCGGCACGCCGCTGCGAGATATCCACGTCGACACGGTGTTCCTCGGCTCCTGCACGAACGGCCGGATCGAGGACCTGCGGGCGGCGGCGGATGTTTTACGCGGCAGGCACATCGACCCTTCGCTACGGATGCTCGTGGTGCCTGGCTCGATGCGGGTGAAGGTGCAGGCCGAGGCCGAGGGGCTGGACGCCGTGTTCTCCGCCGCCGGCGCCGAGTGGCGAAGTGCCGGCTGCTCGATGTGTCTGGGAATGAATCCGGACCAGCTGTCCCCGGGAGAGCGCAGCGCCTCCACCTCCAACCGCAACTTCGAGGGCCGGCAGGGCAACGGTGGCCGCACGCATCTGGTGTCGCCGCTGGTGGCCGCCGCGACAGCGGTCCGCGGAACGCTGTCGTCGCCCGCGGACCTCGACCCGGTCGATGCGCTGACCGCGACTCGCGGCTGACCGACCGAAGTCCCGCAGCCCGCGCTCGCCCGGCACTTCGGCAGCCGGAAACCGCCCACCCGATAGGTCAGGACACCATGGACGCCTTCACTACGCACACCGGAATCGGGATCCCGCTGCGCCGCAGCAACGTCGACACCGACCAGATCATCCCGGCCGTGTACCTCAAACGAATTACCCGCACGGGTTTCGAGGACGGATTGTTCGCCGCCTGGCGTGCCGATCCCACCTTCGTGCTGAACCAGTCGGCATTCGCGGCGGGATCGGTTCTCGTCGCAGGAACGGATTTCGGGACGGGGTCCTCACGCGAGCACGCCGTCTGGGCGCTGATGGATTACGGGATCAGAGTGGTGATCTCGCCGCGCTTCGCCGACATCTTCCGCGGCAATTCCGCCAAGGCCGGATTACTGGCAGCCGAGGTGACCCAGGACGACGTCGAACTCCTGTGGAAGCTGCTGGAGAACCACCCGGGAACGACGGTGACGGTGGACCTAGAGCTGCAAACGATCTCGGCGGGATCGCTGGTGATCGCCTTCTCGGTCGATTCCTATACCCGGTGGCGGTTGATCGAGGGCTGGGACGACATCTCATTGACACTCCGGCACGCCGATGAGATCGAGAATTTTGAAACAAGTCGGCCGGCGTTCCTCCCGACCACCCGATGACGGTCGCGCACCGCTTCCCAACAGGCATATCACGCCGGCGACACCGCCGAAAACAGTTGCACTGCAACGGATGTTAGATCTGGGAATTGTTACTCAGAGCAACGGCCGGGAGCCGCCGAACGGCTCGCCCAGGGCTCCGTATTGTATGAGAACCGTTAGAACACAGTGACTCCTAGGCGCGCCGCACTGGCGCTCGCGCGAAATAGCGCCTACCGTGAGCGACCAATCGGCCCCGATTCTGCCGTGGGCCGGAGAGTCCTGGGAGGGACAGTGAACAAGACCGATCTCATCAACCAGCTCGCCGAGCGGCTGGACGGGGACAAGAAGGCCGCGCAGGCCGCGGTCGAGGGCCTTATCGATCTGGTCCAGCGCGAGGTGCAAAAGGGCCGGAGCGTCTCCATCTCCGGATTCGGTGTCTTCGAAAAGCGCCTGCGGGCAGCGCGTACCGCGCGCAACCCGCGCACCGGTGAGGCCGTGAAGGTGAAGAAGACGACGGTGCCCGCATTCCGGCCCGGCAAATACTTCAAGGACGTGATCGCCGGGACGGTCAAGCTGCCCAAGCCGACCAGCAAGCCGACCAGCGCCCGTGCTGCTGCCGCCGCCGCGAAGGCCGGTCCCGCATCGGCAACGACGGCAAAGGCGCCCGCCGCCAGGGCACCTCGCGCCGCCGCCGCACCGAAGGCCGCTGCCGGGACGACCCGCCGGGGGGCCGCCGCGAAGCCCGCGGCAACGACCTCACGCGGCGGCCAGCCGGCTGGCGTCAAGCCGGCCGCCGCCGCAGCGCCGAAGACGGCCGCCAAGACCACCACCACCAGGGCGCCGCGGGCGACTGTGGCGAAGTCGGCACCAGCCGCCAAGACGGCCGCTCCCAAGGCGGCCGCCGCAAAGCCGGCGGCCCGCCGCACGCCCGCGAAGACGAAGTAGTACCGCTCGCTCGACCCGAGTCAGCGATAGGTCCGAACAACCGGCGGGTGGACACCGTCCTACCCGCCGGCGCGCCGCAGCGGCGTCAGACCCGTGGTGACGGGTGCGAATCCGCTTGCACCATCCTGCGTTTGTCGAAGGACAGATACCAGTACGCAGCCTTCGGCGTTCCCACCTCGCCGATCGGCACGTCGGATCTGCCGGCCAGTGATTTCACCACGCCCGGGATGACGCCGCCCTGGCTGCACACCAGAATCGTCTCGCCCTCGATCCTCTCGGCTGCCAACTCCACCAGGCGCCGACGTGCGCCGGCGGGATCGTCGCGGAAGGCGTCCTCGGCCAGGACCGGCTCGAAGAACACCGCTCTGCCCAGTTTTTCGGCCAGCGGCGCCACCGTCGCCCTGCACCGTTCCAGCGGCGCGCTGTGCACGGCGTCCGGGGCGAAGGCGCTCAGTTCACCGATCAGCGCCTGAGCCTGCTTGCGGCCCTTGCCATCGAGCGGTCGCATGGCATCGTCACCGCTGTAGTCATCACGCCGCCCGGCCCGGGCATGACGGACCAGAACGATTCCCGTCAACGCAGCGGGCTCGAGGCCGAACGTGCTGAGCACTGCCTGATCGAATTCGTAGGTCATCAACTCGGCCGCCTTCGCAACGGGCAGCCACTGGAGTTCATCGACCTCCTTGTTGGCCACGAAGGACCCGCTGATCCGCTTCGCGGCGAAGTAGTGCACCGTTTTCGAGCCCCCGTTGGCCTTGTACGAGACCGTCGTCAGTGACCGCCCGATGGCCGCGCGGCAACCGGTCTCCTCCTCGACTTCCCGTGCGGCGGTGACGATCGGCACCTCGCCCGGTTCGGCCTTGCCCTTGGGTAGCGACCAGTCGTCGTACCGGGGCCGGTGGACCAGGGCCACCTGGACCCCGAAGCGACGGGAGGGTCGCCACAGCACCGCTCCCGCCGCCTGGATGACGGGGCCGAAGGCGTCATTCGCCACGGGCGACGCCCCGGCGGAGCAACTCTTCCTGCATGTCCTTGCCACCGCCGTTCGGCGGCCACTTCGACCAGCCGTCGGGACCCAGCACCCAGCAACGAGTCTCGGAGCCGGCAGACATCTCGAACAACGCCGCCATGACGTCGGTGGCGCCCTTGTCCTTGACCTGCACCAGGGCCTCGACGCGGCGGTCCAGATTGCGGTGCATCATGTCGGCACTGCCGATCCAGTACTCCTCGTTCTCCCCACCGTTACGGAAGTAGAAGATCCTGGAGTGTTCCAGGAACCGGCCGACAATCGAACGTACGGTGATGTTCTCGCTCAGCCCGGGGACGCCCGCCCGGAGCGCACAGATGCCGCGGACGGTGACGTCCACCGTGACCCCGGCCAATGACGCCCGGTACAGGGCGTCGATGACCTTCTCGTCGACGATGGAGTTCATCTTGAGCCGGACCAGACCGCCCCGGCCGGCCCGCTGGTGCTCGACCTCTCGTTCGATCCGCGCGACGATGCCGCTGCGGATGGAATGCGGCGCCACCAGCAGGTTCCGATACTCGGTCTGCCGGGAGTATCCGGTCAAGACGTTGAACAGGTCCGTCAAGTCCGCGCCGATGTCCGGGTCGGCGGTGAGCAAACCGAGATCCTCGTAGATGCGTGCGGTTTTCGGGTTGTAGTTGCCGGTGGCGATGTGGCAGTACCGGCGCAGCGTCCGGCCCTCCTGACGGATGACCAGTGCCGTCTTGCAATGGGTCTTGAGACCCACCAGGCCGTAGACGACATGCACTCCGGCGCGTTCCAGCGCCTTGGCCCACGAGATGTTCGCCTGCTCGTCGAAGCGCGCCTTGATCTCGACCAGTGCGACGACCTGCTTGCCGGCGCCGGCCGCCGAGATGAGGGCGTCGACGATGGGGGAGTCGCCCGAGGTCCGGTACAGCGTCTGCTTGATCGCCAGCACCTGCGGGTCCGCGGCGGCCTGTTCGATGAATCGCTGGACCGTGGTGGCGAACGACTCATACGGGTGGTGCAGCAGCACATCTCCGTCCCGGAGCGTGGCGAAGACGCTCTTCGGGGTCTCGCCCTCGGCGAAGGCGGGGTTGGTGGCCGGCACGAAGGGGGCGTCCTTCAACGTCGGTTTGTCCAGCCCGTAGAGCTGCCAGAGGCTGGAAAGATCAAGCAGACCAGGCACTTCCACCGCATCGGACGGGTCGACATCGAGCTCACCGAGCAGCAGCGCGAGTACTCGCTCGCTGGTGGTGTCAGTGATCTCCAGCCGCACCGGCGGGCCGAACCGGCGGCGCGCAAGTTCGCGCTCCAGTGCCTGCAGCAGGTCCTCGTCGCGGTCCTCCTCGACCTCCAGGTCGGCGTTGCGGGTCACCCGGAATACCTGGTGCTCCACCACATCCATCCCCGGGAACAGCTCCGCGAGGTGCGCGGCGATCAGGTCCTCCAGCGGCAGGAAATCGTTGACCCCCAGGCGGACGCGCACGAACCGGTCGACGTTGTTCGGCACCTTCACCCTGGCGAAGCGCTCCGCGCGGGTCTCCGGGTCCCGCACGATGATCGCCATGTTGAGGCTGAGTCCGGAGATGTAGGGAAAGGGGTGTGCCGGGTCGACAGCCAGCGGAGTGAGCACCGGGAAGATCTGAGAGGTGAAGTAGTCGGCCAGCCGGCCACGGTCCTGCGGATCGATGGACTGCCAGTGCACGATCCGGATGCCGGCCTCGACCATCGCCGGCAGCACGTCGTCGGTGAAGCAGCGGCCCTGCCGGTCCACGAGTTCCTGGCTGCGCGCGGAGATCAACGCGAGTTGCTCGGAGGCGGTCAGACCGTCCGCGCTCGTGACGGACAGTCCCATGTCCCGGCGGCGCTTCAAGCCGGCGACCCGGACCATGTAGAACTCGTCGAGGTTGGAGGCGAAGATCGCCAGGAACTTCGCCCGCTCGAGCAACCGCTGGGTCGGATCCTCCGCCAGTGCCAGGACCCGGGCATTGAAATCAAGCCACGACAGTTCACGGTTGGAGAACCGGTCTTCGGGCAGCGGCTCGTCGTCGACGCTGGTTTCTCCCACCACCTCCGATGGGCCGCCATGGAACGGTTCCACCGCTGCTTCCTCGACGATGAGCCTGCCGGTGAAGGTCCGCAGGCCATCGCTGGACAGTGCGCTCGGCCCAGGCACGACGCGCTGCGGGACCTGGATGGGCGCCTCGGTCGTGTTCCCGGCCGCCGCGCCACTGGTGGTACCGGCCTGGCTCGCGGCCGCCTGCAGCCGACCTGGTGCCGCCGCCGTGCCGGGGCTTGCGGAGCGCGGCCCGGGCCGGGCAACGGCGGGCATGCTGGTGGTCGTCCGAGGACCTCTGCTGGCAGTCACCGGGACATTCTCCCGTGCACCGAGCGGCGAATGCCACACACCACCCTCAGCGGTGTCGCCGGTGCGGCGTCTGCCGGCGCCTGCGGCTGGTTCGATCTGAAGTGACGACCGCGCAGGCCTTAGGGTGATCGGCACATCTGCCGAAGCGGGAACTGACCCGGGTGATCGACGGCAGCGGGCGCGTGTGAAGGAGCCGACGTGGCGCGAAGTCCCGTTCATGAGAAGGGCAACGCCTGGCTGACGTTCTGCCAGGCGGTCATGTACCCGTTGTCGTTCCTGCTGGGGCGCAAGCGGATCAGCGGACTGGAGAAGATCCAACGCGAGGGCGGCTTCCTGCTCGTCGCGAACCATGTCTCGCACCTTGATCCGCTCTACGACTCGGTGGCGGTGCGCAAATCCGGGCGCATCCCGCGCTTCATGGCGAAGGCGTCCCTGTGGAAGGTTCCGGTGCTCGGTGGGGCCTTGGCCGGGTCGGATCAGATCCCGGTGCAGCGCGCCGGCGAGGGCGCGGGTCGGGCGAGCCTGGACCTGGCGGCCCAGGCGATGCGCGAGGGCAGGGTCGTGCTGATCTACCCGGAGGGCACCGTCACCCGCGACCCAGGCCATTGGCCGATGCGGCCCAGGCCCGGTGCGGGCGCGCTGGCGCTGGCCGGCGACTTCCCGGTCATCCCGGTCGCGCACTGGGGTACCAACCAGGTCTATGACTCCTACGCCCCGGGTCGCAGGTTCCACCCGTTCCCGCGCAAGGACATCCACATCGTCTTCGGCGACCCGGTTGATCTCACAGAATTGCGCTCGCGTCCGGTGGATGCCAGGTCGACCCGTGACGCGTCCCTGCTGATCATGACGGCGATCCGCGACATGGTTGCCGAGGTCCGCGGCCAGACCCCGCCGGTGGAGTTCTTCGACATGAAAAAGGCCGAGCGGTTGGCCAAGCGGGCCGCGGCACAGTCCGCACATTCCGAGCCGGTCAAGGCGGCCGATCAAGAAATCCCGGCGGGTGGGCGCCCGCCCGCGGAAGGGCCCGGCAGTTGACCGCAGCCACTGGGCCGATCGAGCGGGTGGCGGTCCTGGGCGCGGGTTCGTGGGGGACGACCTACGCCAAGGTGCTGGCCGACGCAGGACGGTCGGTGACGCTGTGGGCCAGACGTCAGACGGTCGCCGATGCGATCGGCAACCGTCATCACAACGCGGATTACCTGCCCGGTGTACGGCTGCCCGAATCACTGACCGCGACGTCGGACTTCGACGAGGCGCTGGACGGGGTCGACGCGGTGGTGCTCGGCGTCCCGAGCCAGGCCCTGCGGGAGAACCTGCGGGTGTTCCGCGATTCGTTGCCGCCCACTGTGCCGATCGTGTCGCTGGCCAAGGGTGTCGAGATCGGCACCGGGCTGCGGATGAGCGAGGTCATCGAGCGGGTCGGGCAAGTTGATCCGGCACGGATCGTGGTGCTCACCGGGCCCAACCTCGCGGTCGAGATCGCCTTGGGCAGGCCGACCGCGACGGTGCTGGCCTGTACCGACCACGACCGAGCCATGGCGGTCCAGATCTCCTGCGCCACACCGTACTTCCGGCCCTACACGATCACGGACGTGATCGGTGCGGAAATCGCCGGGACGGGCAAGAACATCGTCGCCCTGGCCTGCGGCGTTGCGGACGGCCTCGGCCTGGGGTTGAACACCTCCGCCTCGCTGATCACCAGGGGGCTCAACGAGGTAACCCGGCTCGGGGTCGAGCTGGGCGCCGCGCCGGCGACCTTTGCCGGTCTGGCCGGGTTGGGCGATCTGGTGGCGACCTGCTCGTCACCGCTGTCCCGCAATCGAACCCTGGGCGGCCGGCTGGCCGCCGGAATCGGTTTGGAAGCGGCTTTGCAAGCAACCGGCGGGCAGGTCGCCGAGGGCGTCGTCAGCTGTCGCTCGGTCCGCGACCTGGCGCTCCGCCACAAGATCGATATGCCGATCACCGAGTCGGTCTACCAGGTCTGCTACCGACACCTGCCGCCCACGCAGATGATCCGATACCTGATGGACCGGCCGCACGGTCCCGAATGACGCTCCGGCCCAGGGGACCGCTGGTCCAGCGAGTCGTCCGCGAACCCCGCCCCGTCGAGCCCTAGGGTCTGTGCTCATGACATCCGAGCGGATACGGGTGGCCGTCGTGTTCGGCGGCCGGAGCGGCGAGCACCCCGTCTCCTGCATCTCGGCCGCCGGCGTGCTGGCCAACATCGACCCCGAACTGTTCGAGGTGACCGCCGTCGGCATCACGCCGGAGGGCAGCTGGTTGGTGATGGATCCGGCGGACATCCCGGCGGCGGTCGGCCGGCAACTGCCGACCGTGACCAAGGGTTCGGCGGTGGCGCTGACCGCCGACCCCACCGCCTCGGCGATGGTGTCCCTGGAGCCGGCGGCGGCGCTCGCCGTCACCGAGGTCGACGTGGTGTTCCCCGTGCTGCACGGGCCGTACGGCGAGGACGGCACCATCCAGGGGTTGCTCGAGCTGGCGGGTGTTCCGTATGTCGGAGCCGGGGTGCTGGCCTCCGCCGCCGGGATGGACAAGGAGTTCACCAAGAAGTTGCTTGCCGCGGAGGGCCTGCCCGTCGGTGACTGGGTGGTGCTGCGACCGGGCGTGCCGACGGTGGATGTCTCCGACCGCCGCCGCCTCGGCCTGCCGGTGTTCGTCAAACCGGCCCGCGCGGGGTCCTCGCTCGGTGTCAGCCGGGTCGACACCTGGGACGACCTCGACGTCGCCATCGACCATGCCCGGCGCACGGATCCCAAGGTGCTGGTGGAGGCCGCGGTGATCGGCATGGAGGTCGAGTGCGGGGTGCTGGAGTTCCCGGACGGCCGGGTGGAGGCATCGCCCACCGCGCGCATCCACGTCGGCGGCGACCACGACTTCTACGACTTCGACGCCAAATACCTCGATGACGTCGCGACGTTCGACATCCCGGCCGAGCTGCCCGAGGCCGTGACGGAACGGATTGACGACCTGTCCCGCCGGGCCTTCGCAGCGCTGGACGCCCAGGGGCTCGCCCGGGTCGACTTCTTCGTCCGGGCGGACGGTGACGTTGTGATCAACGAGGTCAACACCCTGCCGGGGTTCACCCCGATCTCGATGTTCCCGCGGATGTGGGCAGCGGGCGGCATCGATTACCGCGAGTTGATCACGGTGCTGATCCGGACCGCGTTGGCCAGGGGGACAGGGCTGCGCTGACGGTCACCGGGCTGACGGTCACCGGGTTGACGGTCACTCGGTTGACGGTCATCGGGCTCGCAGTGGTGTGCGGACGACGGTGTCAATCCCCGGTGGCGGGGACCGGTACGCCGTTGCGGCAGATCGGCCGGACCGGCAGGGTGGATGGGATGAGCCGCGACATCTCCTGCCATGGCCACGTGCTCGTCTCCCCGTCGGGGATGGTCAGAGCCACCCGCACCGAGCGATCCACCGCCAGGTAGGTGGTCGCGCCGCCTCCGGTCAGCGGCAACCAGGTCACCTGATCGACCTGCTGGACGGCTGCCGAGCAGGTGAGCTCCTGGGGCGTCGGCAGACCGCACCGCAGGATGACGGCAGGCTCGCCCCACGCCGCCACACCGGCAAGCTGCGGGTCATCGCCCTGCACCAGCTGACGGCGCGGCAACCCGCCGAGTTGGTCCGGGAGCGCAGCTGTCAGCGCCGCGCACGCCGGGCTGGTCGCACCTGGCGCGTCCACCGCCGAGACGGGAAGCGGGTCACTCACCGAGGCAATCGGTCGTGAACCGACCACCGACGCAAGAATGATGACGACGACGATCGCCACCAGCGGCACGGTAATCGCCGCGACCAGGCGCCACCTGGGTAATCCGTCCCGGCCGGGCGGCGGCGGGTCGTCTTCTGTCGCCGCGGCTTCGCCGAACACCGGAGACCCTCCCGGCGGCCGGTCGGGCGAGCTCGAGCTCAGAGGTGGACGACCGGGCAGGTCAGTGTGCGGGTGATCCCGGAGACGCCCTGTACGCGCGCCACCACGAGCTTGCCCAGTTCGTCGACGCTGTTGGCCTCGGCCCGGACGATCACGTCGTAGGGGCCGGTGACGTCCTCGGCGTTGGTGACCCCCGGCAGCTCGGCG
>JBBRVZ010000081.1:0-13917 GCA_038246445.1 Mycobacteriales bacterium | reverse complement strand
TGAGGCGGATCGGTGGCATGGATTCGCCGTTCCTGCTCCTGGTCGACGCCACGGGGCAGCCGTCCGGCCTGCTCAGCCGGGTCGACATCCTCGCGGTGGGGGGCCGTCGCCCGCGGCGGGGGTCGCGGACCTCCCATAGGGCCGCTGTTCCACCGCCGGCACCCCACGGCGCGAGCAGAGAGAAGCACCGGTGAATCGCAATTTCGGACCAGGTGATCGGGTCCAGCTGACCGACTCCAAGGGCCGGAAGTACACCGTCGTGCTGGAGCCTGGGGCGACCTATCACACGCACCGCGGCGCGCTGGCTCATGACAGCCTGATCGGTCAACCGGAGGGCAGCGTCATCACCTCCGCCGCCGGCACCGGCTACCTGGCGTTGCGACCCCTGCTGACGGACTACGTGTTGTCCATGCCGCGTGGGGCAGCGGTGATCTACCCCAAGGACGCCGCACAGATCGTGCACTGGGGGGACATCTTTCCGGGTGCGACCGTCCTGGAGGCCGGCGCCGGTTCGGGGGCGCTGACGTGCTCCCTCCTGCGGGCCGTCGGCATCGAGGGCAAGGTCGTCTCCTACGAGGTGCGGCAGGATCACGCCGACCATGCGATCCGCAACGTCGAGCGCTTCTTCGGCCAACGCCCGGCGAACTGGTCGCTGACCGTTGCCGACATGAACGAACATGTCGGCCAGGTCGACAGGATCGTTCTGGACATGCTGGAACCGTGGTCGGCGCTGGACACGGTCGCCGAGCACCTCGTGCCGGGGGGTGTCCTGACGGTCTACGTCCCGACCACGACCCAGCTGTCGCGGATCGCGGAGGACCTGCGGGCGCACGGCGGGTTCACCGAGCCCGCCGCCTGGGAATCGCTGCACCGGCCCTGGCACCTGGTCGGCCTGGCAGTCCGCCCCGAGCACCGGATGATGGGACACACCGCATTCCTGCTGACGTCGCGACGGCTGGCACCTGGCGTGACGGCCCCCCGGCCACAACGCCGTCCCACCTCCGGTGGCAGGTAGCGACCTCGAGAACGCGCGCCCCACCCGACGTCCGGTCGTATCGAGCAAATAGCGATCGCAAACCCGCCTGATGACGGCGATCTCGTCACCCTGAGCGCGACGATGACGTTTGTCACGGTATGGCCGCTGAGTGGCGTCATCTGCGGGAGACATCGCACAGAGAACGGTCGCACGGACCGGCAGTGCCAAGGGGATTGCCGTTCTGGTTCGAAGGCTCTGTGGGAAGCCGAATGTAGGGTTGAAATCTGATGACTCAGATGTGAGGGGAGGGCACAGTGACCGAATTCGAATCGCCCCGAGGCGCGGAGGATTCATCGGCTGGTGGCCCGGAAGACGGTTACCGGCAGACTCCGGCCCAACTCAGTGCTCAAATCCGGGTGCTGAACGACGAGATCGCGCAACTGCGCCGCCGGCTCACCCTGGTGCCCAGCGACACCAGGCCGCTCGAGCGGCAGTTGACCGAGTCGGCCAACCGCATCAACGCCCTCTCGGAGCGGAACGAAAAGCTCGTCGTCACGTTGCGCGATGCCAGGGCCCAGCTCCTGCAGCTCAAGGAGGAGGTCGACCGGCTCGCGCAGCCGCCCAGTGGCTACGGCGTCTTCCTCGGTGTCGCGCCGGAGGGATCCGTCGAGGTATTCACCGGGGGCCGCCGGATGCGGCTGTCGGTCTCGCCGACAGTCGAGCTCGAACATCTGCGGCGCGGTCAACAGGTGCGGCTCAACGAGGCCTTGACCGTCGTCGAAGCCGGTCACTACGACGTCATCGGCGAGGTCTGCGCACTGCGCGAAGTGCTCGACGGTGACCGGGCGTTGGTCGTCGGGCACGCCGACGAGGAACGGGTCGTCCACCTCGCGGCACCGTTGATGGACCTCCCGCTCAAGCCCGGCGACTCGCTGCTGGTGGACACGAAGGCCGGGTACGCGTACGAACGTGTTCCCAAGTCCGAGGTCGAGGACCTGGTGCTGGAGGAGGTCCCCGACGTCGAGTACGGCGACATCGGTGGACTGACGCGGCAGATCGAACAGATCCGGGATGCGGTGGAGTTGCCGTTCCTGCACGCCGATCTGTTCCGCGAATACCAATTGCGGCCGCCGAAGGGTGTGCTGCTCTACGGGCCTCCCGGCTGCGGGAAGACGTTGATTGCCAAGGCGGTCGCGAACTCGCTGGCCAAGCAGGTCGCGTTGTCCCGGGGCGAGGAGAAGGTCACCAGCTACTTCCTGAACATCAAGGGTCCCGAGCTGCTGAACAAGTACGTCGGCGAGACCGAGCGGACGATCCGGCTGATTTTCCAACGGGCCCGGGAGAAGGCGTCCGACGGCACCCCCGTCATCGTTTTCTTCGACGAGATGGATTCGGTGTTCCGTACCCGGGGGACCGGGGTGTCCTCCGATGTCGAGACGACCATCGTTCCTCAGCTGCTCAGCGAGATCGACGGTGTCGAGGGCCTGGAGAACGTGATCGTGATCGGCGCCTCCAACCGGGAGGACATGATCGACCCGGCGATCCTTCGTCCGGGGCGGTTGGACGTCAAGATCAAGATCGAGAGGCCGGACGCCGAGGCCGCCAGGGACATCTTCACCAAGTACCTGCTGCCCGAACTCCCGATCCATCCCGAGGACCTTGCCGAATTCGGCGGTGATCGCATGGCCTGCATCCAGGCAATGATCCAGCACACCGTCGAGCGGATGTACACCGAAACTGACGAGAACCGTTTCCTCGAGGTGACCTACGCCAACGGGGACAAGGAGGTCCTGTATTTCAAGGACTTCAACTCGGGCGCGATGATCCAGAACATCGTCGACCGGGCCAAGAAGGCGGCGATCAAGTCCCGGATCGAAACCGGGGCGAATGGTCTGCGGGTCTCGCAACTCCTCGATGCCATCACCGACGAGTTCGCCGAGAACGAGGACCTGCCGAACACGACGAACCCGGACGACTGGGCGCGGATCTCCGGCAAGAAGGGCGAACGGATCGTCTACATCCGGACCCTGGTGTCGGGCAAGCAGTCCGAGGGCTCGCGCGCCATCGACACCGCCTCGAACACCGGCCAGTATCTGTAGACCCGATCATGACCGATGGCGATGCCCCCGAACGGAACCTTGCGGTGACGTTCGGGGGCATCGTCGTTCCGCGGCGGGCGGCTGCGCGTTGCGGCCGCGCGCGCTGGGCCTTGGGTACCGCGGTACTCGGCCGCCCCGCGTACATCAACACCGGCAGCGCAGCGGAGCTACCCGCCGCTCGCAGTGTTGACGCTTTCCGGGCCAACACCTGGGCGGTGTTGGATGCCGCGGTCGAGGCCGGGGTGGACTGGATCGACACCGCCCGCTCCTACGGTCGGGCCGAGGAATTCGTCGGGCAGTGGTGGCGGTCCCGAGCGGAGGCGGACCCGAACTGGCCGGAGCGTGCGCCGACAGTCTCCAGTAAGTGGGGCTACGCCTATGTCGGGAACTGGAATGCGGCCGCCGAGGTCCATGAGCTCAAGGAGCACTCGCTGCGGCAGTTCGAGCGGCAATGGGAACTGACCGTCCAGGCACTGCCGCGGCTGCACCTCTACCAGGTGCACTCGCTCACGACCGATTCACCGCTCTTCGAAGACGGCCCGCTGCTGGACGCCCTGGCCCGGGTCCGCGACCACGGAGTTGCGATCGGGTTTTCCACGTCGGGCCCGCGGCAGGCCGAGACGGTGCATCGGGCGCTGGAGGTCACCCGCGGCGGCGCCGCACTGTCCTCCGCGGTCCAGTCCACCTGGAACCTGCTCGAGACCAGCGTGGGGGTCGCCCTGTCGGAGGCTTCCCGCCGGGAACTCACCGTCATCGTCAAGGAAGTCCTGGCCAACGGGCGGCTGGTCACCGACCCGCCGGACGCCCTGCGGTCGATCGCCGAGCGGCACCATGTGGGCGCCGACGCTGTCGCGCTGGCGGCGGCGGCCACTCAGCCATGGGCCAACCGGGTACTGCTCGGCCCCGCCGGGCCTGCGCAGCTAGCGCAGAACCTGCTGGCGGACACCCTGACGATCGACGACGCCGATCTCGCCGTACTGACCGGTTTCGCGCTCGACCCGGCGCAGTACTGGGGTGAACGGTCAGCCCTGCCCTGGCGCTGACCGAGTTTGTCTCACCCAGGATGAGCGCGGGATCACCCGCCGTCCGGCCCCGTCCGGCCCCGTCCGGGGTCCGACGTCGGTCCCATCGCATCCAACCCAGCCTCGAGCTCGTCCAGGATGCGTCCCGTCTCGACCACCATGGCGCCGAGGAATACGCCGCGGGACAGGTTGGCAGCCAGCATGTCGACGAGATCGGCGTTGATGTGAACAATCTGCGCCCTACCGACCTCGATCGCGCGGCGGACGGCTCCGCCGACCACCACCGCGGCCGCGTCCTTCTCCGCCCGCAGGATGGTCTGCGAGAAGGCCTCGATCGCGTCGCCGGCTGCGGTCAGCATCGACGACGCCATCGGCATCGGCGGCTGCGAACCGTCGCAGTCGGGCACCTTGGTGGCGATGTCGCGGACCGTCCTGGCCAGCGTCCGTACCTGCACCTCGACGATCTGCAGAGTGTCGTTCGCCTGCCGCAGACGTCCCAGCGCGTTCGTCCAGGACGCCCGTCCCGGATGGAGATGGAGCGACTGGGTCGCCTTGTCCACGTCCGAATCCGCCGTGGTGGCGAAACGCGTCCGCTCACGGGCCGTCCGGAGCCAGACCGCCGCCGTGTCCACCGTCCAGGGCCGGGTGATGCCACCCGCTATGGTGCCGAGAACCTCGATCAGGCTGTTCGCGAACGCCGACACCGAGCGGGTGGCCTCGCTGACGTAATTGGGCGGCACGATGGCGATGTTCACCGCGACCGCTACGGCCGCGCCGATCAGCGTGTCCAGAAATCGCTGTTCCACCTGCGCTGTGCCCAGAGCCAGGACGAACAACCCGTTGATCGGGATCTGCGCAGCCGCCCCGCCATTGAACCGCAGCGCCTTGCCGACCAGGAATCCGAGCCCGACGATCACCGCAATGGACCATGCGTGCAGGCCGATCAGGCTGCCCAGCCAGATCGCCACCAGAATGCCGATCAGCACCGCGATGACCTTCTCCAGGGCATCGCGAATCGAAGCGCGCACGGTCAGCAATGCGATCAGCGATGCGGTGATCGGCGCCCAGATCGGTGACGGCGAACTCAGCAACCACACCGCGAGCGCCCATGACAGGCCGGCTGACAGGGCGATCTTGAAGGCCTGCACCAGCACACCGCGATCGATCGCCAGGAGATCGCTCAGTGGTCGATCACGCCACCACCGGCGCCCCGTCACCGAGCTCAGCCAGCCGTTCAGCGCCCGCCTGAACCGGCCCTCGCCCGCGGCGGCAGTGGGCGTCACCGGTGCGGGATTCATGACACTGATCCTGCCGCACTAGATTCGGTGCCATGACTGTGCGACGCATCATGGGCACCGAGGTGGAATACGGCATCTCGGTGCCGGGCGAACCGGGGGTCAACCCCGTCATTTCCTCGACCCAGGTGGTGCTCGCCTACGCCGCATCGGTGGCGGCCCCCCGGGCACGCCGGCCCCGATGGGACTACGAGGTGGAATCACCGCTGCGGGACGCCCGCGGCTACGACCTCTCCGCGTTGTTCGGTGCCCAGGAGCCCGACGTGGACGACATCGGCGCAGCCAACGTCATCCTGTCCAACGGGGCCAGGCTGTACGTGGACCATGCCCATCCGGAGTTCTCCGCGCCCGAGGTGACCAACCCGCTGGACGGTGTGCTCTTCGACAAGGCGGGCGAGCGGGTCATGGAGGCTGCTGCCCGGCTGGCGGCGTCGCTGCCCGGGTCCAAGCCGATCCAGATGTACAAGAACAACGTCGATGGCAAGGGCGCGTCCTACGGCACCCACGAGAATTACCTGTGCAGCCGGGACACCCCGTTCCCGGCGATCATCTCCGGCCTGGTGCCGTTCTTCGCCTCCCGCCAGGTGTTCGCCGGCGCCGGCCGGGTCGGCATCGGCCCGTCCGGCCAGACCGAGGGTTTCCAGCTGGCGCAGCGATCGGACTACATCGAGGTCGAGGTCGGTCTGGAGACCACGCTCAAGCGCGGCATCATCAACACCCGGGACGAACCACATGCCGACGCCGACAAACACCGCCGGCTGCACGTCATCATCGGCGACGCGAACCTGGCCGAGATCGCCACCTACCTCAAGCTGGGCACCGCCGCGCTGGTGTTGGCGATGATCGAATCCGGGTGGACGCTGCCGGGCGTCGACCTCGCGCACCCGGTCGCCGCCGTGCACCAGATCTCGCACGACCCGACCCTGAAGACGACCGTGCCGCTGACCGATGGTCGCAAGCTGACCGGGGTCGACGTGCAGCGCGCTTATCACGAAGCGGCCGCCAAGTACGTCGACGCCGAGTACGGCACCGACGTGGATGCGATGACGCAGGACGTGCTGGACCGCTGGATCAGCGTGCTGGACCGGCTGGACGGCGACCCGATGGATCTCGCGGACGAACTGGACTGGCCGGCGAAGCTGCGATTGCTGGAGGGGTACCGCAGCCGGGATCAACTGTCCTGGGGGGCGCACCGGCTCGCGTTGATCGACCTGCAGTACGCCGACATCAGGATGGACAAGGGGCTGTACAACCGGCTGGTCTCGCGCGGCTCGATGAAGCGGCTGGTCACCGAGGAGGCGGTATTGGAGGCGATGACGACGCCGCCGGACGATACCCGGGCCTACTTCCGGGGCCGGTGTGTCGCCAAGTATGCCGACCGGCTGGCCGCCGCCTCCTGGGACTCGGTGATCTTCGACATCGGCCGGGATTCACTGGTCCGGATCCCCACCATGGAGCCGACCCGGGGGACGAAGGCGCACGTCGGTGCGCTGCTCGACGCGGCGGCGGACGCGACCGAATTGGTGGACGCGCTGACCAGGAAGTAGCCGTCGCGGGGGCGCCGTTGGTGCAGGTGCGTAAAGTCGGCGCCAGCGACCATTGATCGGAGAACAACGATATGGCCCAGGAACAGACCAACAAGCAGGGCGGCGGCGACGGCGACGACGCCGCCGACGGCTCGGGTGCCGCCGGTCAGGAACGCCGCGAGAAATTGGCCGCCGAGACCGACGACATCCTCGACGAGATCGACGATGTCTTCGAGTCGAACGCCGAGGATTTCGTTCGTTCCTATGTGCAGAAGGGCGGCCAGTGACGGGCGACTACCAGCCAGGTCAGTGGCCCGTTTCCGCCGTGCCCGCGTCGTACATGCGACCGGGTAACGGATCCTTCACCGAATTCCTCACGGTCGCCGAGCCGCACCTGCTTCCTGACAGCCGGTCCGCCGCCTCCGTGCCGACGCTCCCGCATGCCACCACGATCGTCGCTGTGACCTGTGCGGACGGCGTCGTCATGGCCGGCGACCGGCGGGCGACGATGGGGAACATCATTGCCCAGCGGGACATCGAGAAGGTGTTCGTCGCCGACTCGCACTCGGCGATCGGGATCGCCGGGACGGCCGGTGTCGCGGTAGAGATGGTGCGGTTGTTCCGGCTGGAGCTCGAGCACTACGAGAAGATCGAAGGCGTCCGACTGTCGTTCGACGGCAAGGCGAACCGGCTCGCGACCATGATTCGCGGGAACCTCGGCATGGCGATGCAGGGGCTGGCTGTCGTCCCGTTGTTCGCCGGCTTGGAAGATGCTTCGGCATTCGGTGCGGACCCGGAGTCGGAGCCCGGGCCGGGACCGGGCCGGATCTTCTCCTACGACATCGCCGGCGGGCGGTACGAGGAACACGACTACTACGCCGTCGGCTCCGGGTCGTTGTTCGCCCGATCCGCCCTGAAGAAGCGGTACGAGGCGGGCGCTGACCTCGCGACCGCGGTGCGTGCCGCCGTCGAGGCGCTGTACGACGCCGCGGACGATGACAGCGCCACCGGTGGGCCGGACCTGACCCGCCGGATCTTCCCGGTGGTGGTCGCGGTGACGGCCGAGGGGGCGGTGCGCTGGAGTGACGACGAGGTAGGCGCTGTGTCCGAGGCAGTCGTCGCCGGCAGGATGCGCAGGCCCGGCGGCTGACCCACCCGACCGGTCACGACGCGGCGGCCGGGACCTGATCAGGCCCGGCCGGCCGCGACCGCGAAATCCACCCGATACCGCTGCTCGAGGAGCCACCACCGCCGTGACGATGCCGATCTATGCCTCACCCGAGCAGTTCATGCGCGACCGCTCCGAGTACGCCCGCAAGGGCATCGGCCGCGGCCGCAGCGTCGTCGTCACCACCTACTCGGGCGGCGTGCTGTTCGTGGCGGAGAACCACTCGCCGACACTGCACAAGGTCAGCGAGATCTACGACCGGATCGGCTTCGCCGCGGTTGGCCGCTACAACGAATTCGAGAACCTTCGTACCGCCGGCATCCGGCTCGCTGACGTCCGGGGCTTCTCCTACGACCGCCGGGACGTCACCGGCCGGTGGCTGGCCAACGCCTACGCACAAACCGTCGGGTCGATCTTCTCCGAGCATCCGAAGCCGTTCGAGGTGGAGCTCTGCGTGGCGGAGGTGGCCGGCACCGGCGCGGGCGGCGTCGGGACCGCCGTGGGCGCCGACCAGCTGTACCGCATCTCCTACGACGGGTCCATCGTCGACGAGCGGAGATTCGTCGTGATGGGCGGCGCTACCGAGCCCGTCGTCACTGCTCTGACCGCTTCGTTCACTGCCGGTTGGGATCTTCGAGCCGCGCTCGGCGCCGCGGTCCAGGCCCTCGGCACAGCAGGTGAGGGCGCTCCCCGTGAGCTGCTGCCCGCCCAGCTGGAGGTCGCGGTGCTCGATCGGACCGTGGCGGGCCGCACGTTCCGGCGGCTGCAGGGGCAGGCGCTGTCCGGCCTGCTGAACGGGGCCCCTGTCGAGACGGACGCCGCCATCGGCGGATCACCCGACGACGCCGGACATCTCAGCGACACCCCGGACAGCGACACCCCGGACAGCGACACCCCGGACAACACAGCCTGAACCGCATCGCGAGTGACCGGGCTCACGGCGTGCTGAGGATCTTTACCCGCGCCCGGTGTATCAGGTCGCTCGACCGCTACTCCTGTGGCGTGTACGGGAAGACCTGACTGAGGGGTGTAGGAGCTTCCCGGGCGTTTGTGCCACCCTCTAGCTGCTGGTACCAGTTCAGCATCTCGACGACCGGTCACCTCCGGGAGGACCCATGCGCGATCAACGCGGGCCCACCTTTCGGAATTGCCGGTTCGTCGGCCGCAAGGACACGGGAGGTTCGCCGAGTAATGGCAGCACATCAGGGAACCACAGTCGACCACGCCGTCACCGATTCCGGCCGGCAGTCTGCTGCGTCACCGTCTCCGAGCAGGACCGACCGGGGCGCCGCCGGCGAGGCCCGGGAAGGTGAGCAGCAGATGCCCGAACCCGTGCCGGACACCGGCGCCACCTCCGCGCTGCGTCGTCGTCAGGACGTCGGCGACCTGGTGGTGCGGGCCGGGACCGCGTTCGAGGATTACCGCCGCGGCGTCCCAGGTGCCATCGACACACTCGTCCGGCTGGTCAGCCCGCTGCTGTGGCACACCGCCCGGCAGTGCGGACTGACCGCCGCCGAAGCCGAGGACGTCGTCCAGCAGACCTTCCTCTCGCTGGTCCGCAGCAAGGACAGCGTGAGCGATCCGCTGGCCGTCGTCCGCTGGCTCACCGTCAGCCTGCGCCGGCTGGCCTGGCGGGAACGGGCAACGAGCTCGAAGCGGTCGAACGAGGAGCCGACCGATGACGACCTGCCGCGCGCGCCGTCCGCCGAACACCTGGCCGTGCTTACCGACCAGCAGCGCAGGCTGTGGTCCCAGGTCGCCGAACTGCCCGAGCGCTGCCGAAAGTTGTTGGCCGTCATCGCATTCGCACCACGACCTGACTACGCCGCGATCGCGGTGGATCTTGGAATACCGGTGGGATCCATCGGTCCGACTCGCGGGCGCTGCTTGGCCAAGCTGCGTGCCCGCCTCGACGGGGGAGACTGGACATGACGGCGACGAGAGGCAACGCGGCCCACTTCCCCGATGACGGGCCAGGCACCGACGTGCGGCTGCAACTTGACGACGACGTGCTTGTCGGCGGTGAGCCGATGGACCGGGCCGACCTGCAGATCCTGACCGACCTGCTGGCGATCTACGACACGGTCGACCCGATGCCGGACATGCTGCCCGACCTGGTTCTGTTCGGTCTGGGTGTGCAGAACCTGGACGCGGAATTCGCCGGTCTGGTGGACTCCGAACTGGCCGTGTCCGGCGCGGCGGGCACCCGATCCGTGGAACACGCCCGACGGGTGACGTTCGCCAGCGACAACCTCACGGTCATGGTCGTGGTCAATCCCCAGCGGGACGGGTCGGTCCGGCTGGACGGCTGGGCGGCGCCCGGTGGCCGGCTGCACGCCGAGTTGCGGGTAGGGGAATCGACGATGAGCGCCGAGTGTGACGAGTCCGGTCGCTTCGTCTTCGACGCGGTGCCCTCCGGCCCGGCTCAGCTGGTGCTGCATCCGACCGCCGACTCGGACCCGTCGCTGACCTTGCCGGTCGTGACACCGGCTGTTCACCTGTAGGCCGCCATCATTGCCGCATTCCCGTTTGGGACGCCGTCGCTGACGAAGCCATTGCCCCACAAGGCGCGCCTGCTCGACCCGGCGAGGCCCGGACCGAATACTGCTCCGACCGCATACAACCAGGAGGGGCTGATCGTGTCCGCCCCCGATCCCGCAGGTGTCGCAAGGATTGCCGGTGCCCTACGAGAAGTCCTGCGAAACATGCGGTGTGACTTCGAGGGGCCGTCATGGCTCTCAGAGGAGACCGCAGCCGGCGATCAGACCGGTCGAGGTGCACCGGCGTTGACGACCGGCGTCCGGCTCAAGAGTCTCGACGGCGGAACCGGCTTGCCTGATCCGTGGAGTGTGCTGATGGAGCTTCGAGCACATCCCGACCGATCGGTCGCCTCGTCGATCAGCCTCAATCATGTGCTCTCGACCGCCGAGCAACCGGGAGGCAACCCGTTCGCCATCGGCCATGGCCGGATCGGACTCGACGACTACGGTCGACCCGGTTCTGGTGGCAGGGGTCCGGTCACCCTCGTCGGTGGCGCGCCACGGCCGCGGGCAGCCCGATCGAAACCCAGAGTGATGGTTCTGGATACTGCTGTGGGCCTCCACCCGTGGTTCGAGGATGACCCGGTGTTCGTCTCGTTCACGACGCACGATGGTCGGCGGGCGAGCGAGGAGATCCATCCCTACCCGCGGGACGACCAGCGGAAGGTCGCCGTCAACGCCATCGCCAACCCCATGCTGGGCGGCTTGGGCACACACACTGGTCACGGCACCTTCATCGCCGGGTTACTGCGCCAGGCGTGCCCGGAAGCCGTGATCGTCGCCCTGCCGCTGATGGGTACCGACGGCGTCGTGCCGGAGCACATGCTGATCCGTGCCCTCGACCTCGTCCTGACAAAGCAGGCGGACGAGCCGGGATGGTGTGACGCCGTCGTGCTGTCGCTGGGGTACTACAACGAGACTCCTGACGACGTCACCTATTCGTCGGGCCTCAAGGCGTTGCTCCTTGCCCTGGCCCGTGCCGGTGTGGCCGTCTTCGCGGCGGCGGGTAACGACGCAACCACGAGGCCGTCCTTCCCGGCCGCGTTCGCCGTCGACCGGGAGTTCGCCGCGGATGACGTGCTGCCGATGCATTCTGTCGCTGCCCTGAACCCTGACGGGACCGTCGCTGCGTTCAGCAACAGCGGGCCGTGGGTCAGCGCGTCGGCGCTGGGGGTGAACCTGGTGTCGGCGGCACCGGTTAGCCTTGACGGATCCAGCAGTCCCAGCGTCATCGCGGGGCGCCGGGCAATGATCGATCTCGACAACCTGCGGGGCGGCTTCGCGTCGTGGAGCGGAACTTCCTTCGCCACCCCGCTATTGGCTGGCCAATATCTTGCGTCGCTGGTCGCGGAAGGCCTCCCCGAGTTCGACCGGCGACAGTTGTTGCTGCGGAACCTCAGCCGATCACGGTAGCTCCACCCCGTACTGCCTCAGCAAGAAAGAACGCAGAACGACAAGACGCAGAACGACAAGACCGACGCCGATACGAGCGAACACGACAACACGGAGGGGTTCATGACTCAGCCAGGCAGACGATCGCGCGAATCCATCTGGGAGGACGACTTTCGGCTCCTGGACCCTGCAACTGCGGTCCGCCTTCCCGGGCAGCCGGTACCCGGGGTGACCGCCTACCGCGCCAACGTGCTGCTGGTCACGGAACGCACGCGCGCCGACGTCGAAGAGATCCTCCGCTCGCTGGAGGACGTCGCACGCGGGCTGGGACTGCGCCGGACCGACCCCGATCCATTCGAGCGCGACGAAACCGACCCGATCCACGACAGGCGCGCCCAGATCCTCGCCTCGGCTGAGGAAGCGGGTCTGCCGCTTGTTGTTCCCTGGTTCTTGGAGCGCAATCCTGAAAGCGACTCGAACCTCGCGCCCTTCGCTCCGGTCGATGCATGGATGGTGCTGCAGCAATGGCGCTCCGAGCACGCAGCGCTTGAGGACGAACGCCGACGTGACGCGGTCGCCCTCGACCACATCATGTCGTCAGCAGGCATCTTCGGGACACCGTTCGCCGTAGGGAACCCGTTTGCCGTCGGCAATCCGTTTGCCGTAGGGAACCCGTTTGCTGTCGGGAACCCGTTTGCCGTCGGCAATCCGTTCGCCGTCGGCAATGGGGCGACGGGGTCCTATGGCGTCGCCGGTTTAGGTGGCCACGGCCCCGTGTCGGTCGTCCTCCCGGCGCCCCGACCGGCAGCCGTCACGCGCCGACCGAGGGTTGTCGTGATGGACACCGGGGTGGGTCAGCACCCGTGGTTCGAGCCGCCCAACGAGCCAGTGCGGAGGAACCTTCCGTTGAGCAACGGTGTTCTTATTGGCATCGACGTCGAGTTGCCGGAGTCCATTGCCAACGATCCGGAGGGCGATGGAGCGATCAGCGATCCGATGACCGGCACCCTGGCCAGTCACGCCGGCCACGGTACGTTCATCGCCGGACTGCTGCGCCAGACGTGTCCCGAGGCGTTCATCACGGTGTTGCGAATCATGGGGTCGGCGGGCGTCGTGCCTGAGGATGTGTTGACCACGGAATTGATGGGCCTGGCCAGCCACGTCGCTCTGGACCGGGACGAGATCGACGTGCTGGTGCTGTCGCTGGGCTATTACACCGAGACACCGGCGGACCAGTCCTACACCGCTGGCCTGCTCTTGCTGCTGGTCGCCTTGGGAAAATTGGGAGTAACAACGGTCGCCGCGGCCGGTAACGACTCCACGCAAACGAAGTCCTATCCGGCCGCGTTCGCCGTTGACGCCTCATTCGAGGATCAAACCGTGTGTCCGCTGGTTTCCGTTGCGGCACTAAATCCCGACCGCACCGTCGCCTTTTTCTCCAACGACGGCCCTTGGGTTCTGGCCGAAGCCTCCGGAGCCAATGTGGTCTCGACGGCCCCGGTCACCATTCAGGGTGGCCTCTCCGCGGTGGCCGCCATCGAAGACAAGCAGAACCACAAGCTGAGAAGCGCCATCGATCCCGACCGGTACCTCGGTGGGTTCGCGACGTGGAGTGGCACGAGTTTTGCGGCCCCGGTGCTGGCCGGTCATTTCCTGGCCCTGCTGGCGGACGCCGACCAACCGGTCGGTGTCGAAGAACGGCGAAAGCTGATCAAGAAGCTGTGCCGGCCCACCATTACCGAGTAAAGCCAACGGATCCTAGTGTCCTGCACCATTGACTCGTTGTATAAGTCGTCCGATTGAGCTGAGGATCTGTTCGGCGGTCTTGGTCCAGATGAATGGCTTCGGGTCATCGTTCCAGGCTTTGACCCAGGCACGGATGTCGGCCTCCAGCGCCTG
>JBBRVZ010000080.1:0-13978 GCA_038246445.1 Mycobacteriales bacterium | reverse complement strand
CGGTTACAACGACTCGACGTAGCTCGTCGCCTCCTGCAGGTCCATTCCGGTCAGTCGGCGGACCGTCCTGATCGCGTCGATCTTGCGACCCTCTGCGATCAGATCGCGGATTTCCAGTTCGTCGCCGGGGCTGATCGAATCAGCGCGAGCGGCGGAACCTGTGCGGGCACCGGGTGACGACCCGGCTGTGGCCCCGGGCTTGCCCGCCCCCGCCATCTTGTCGGCGATCCGGACGGCATCCGCGAGGCCCAGACCGGTGGCCGCCCGGAGCGCCTTGATGGCCTGAACCTTCTCGTTGCTGGCGTACAGCTTGCGCACTTCGGTCGCGAGCGCCGGATCGATGCTGACCGAGGTCGGGTCGAGGGTGGACCGCGCTGCCGACCTGCTGACGATGACCAGGGCGATCAACGCCGCCGCGACGAGCACCACGACCCAGAACAGGATGTCCACCGGCCCATCGTAGGAGCCCGGCGGCCGCAATACGGGCCCGGTCAGGTCGTGGACGCCGCGGCGTCCCTGGCCAGCACGGTGACACTCAAGACGCCCGGAACCGCCTCGGCCAGCACCTGCGCGACGGTGCGATCGGAGGCCTCGTCGAACTGGTCCCGAACCGTGACCACACCGTCCACCGACTGCACCGACCAGCGGGCCTGTCCACCCAGCACCTGAAGATGACGCCGAACGTCGGTGGCGATGTCCGCATCGGACCGCGACAGCATCCGGAGAACGTCCCGCCGGGTGACCACTCCGACCAGCCTGGTTCCGTCGACAATGGGAATGCACCTGCGCTTGTCGTTCAACATCGCCTCGGCCAGCAGGGACATGTCGGCGTCGTGACCGATGCCCGCCACCGAAGTGGTCATCACCTCGCCCACGGTTCGGGCGGGCCGGTGCCCTGCGTCGCTGCCTGGGGCCGGGAACCTGTTCCGGATGAGGTCGGCTTCACTGACGATCCCGACCAGGTCGCCGTTGTCGTCAACCACCGGCATCGCACTGAATCCCCTGTACGCCAGCAATTCCGCTGCTCTGGCGACCGTCTCCGTGGGTTCGACGGTCAGCACGGACTTGGTCATGATTTCGCGGACCCGCATGTGAGCGCTCCTGTCCTGTGGCAGACGATGTCGTCCCCTCGTTCGACCGTAGGTGCGGCGGTGCGGCGTCGCAGCCAGCAGAGGTCCCGACCTCCCGGGTCCTACGGCACCTGCGGCCGGTGCCGACCGCGCGAGCGATCGGGCCAGCGCCCGTGTCCGCTTGCGGGTCTTTCGACCCTGTCCGGCACTTCGTTCCCGGTGAACAGTCGGGAGAGGCCACGCCTGTTGGCCACCTGCCGTCCACCCGGATCGGCGAAGAGGAAACGCCATGAGCCGTCAAGAAAGTCACCGCGCCACCAACGAGGCCAAGCGCGCCGCGGCACAGTCAGCTGCGCCACTGTCCCGGCACGACGCCGCACTGAAGCGCTATCTCGATGCCGCGCAACACGAGTCCCTCCACGACAACGACTTTGACGAATGGGTGGCACCACCGCCCGCGCACGTGGCCCCCACTCCTTCTGTGACCGAGCTGAAGCCGATCCCGGCCGCGGTGGTCCGTCAGCCGCGAGCCGACCTGATCGTCGTCGGCATCGACGGCTCGGCCCACGCGGCGATGGCAGCACGCTGGGCCGCCATCGAAGCCGATCTGCGCGGGGCCTCATTGCGGCTCGTCTATGGGTATTCGCTGCCGGTGGCCAGCTACGCCGGATACTCGATGGCCCCCGACGACCTGGGGCACGTCATGCGGGTGGAGGGAGAACATCTGCTCTCGGCCGTCGCGGACGAGATCCGTGCGCAACACCCGACCACCGAGGTCGACACCCGGGTCGTTCAAGGCGATGCGGTTCTCGCTCTGCGTCAGGAGTCGGCGCGGGCGCGGTTGACCGTGGTCGGTTCGCGGGGCAACGGCCGGATGGCCGGGGTGCTGCTGGGTTCGGTCGCCATGGCCATCGCCGCGCACGGCACCGCACCGGTCGTCGTCATCCCGACGGAGGGACCGGGTTGGCCACGCGACGGCTCGGTCGTGGTCGGCGTCGACGGGTCCGCGACGAACGAGGTCGCCATTCGATTCGCGTTCGAGCAGGCCGCCGTCCGCGGGGCGGAGCTGGTGGCCGTTCATACCTGGAACCACCCGAGGCCGTCGGCCATGCGGGACGGCCTCCCCGACCTGGCCGCGATGGATCAGGCGGAGCGGAACCGGCTCGCGCAGGAGCTCACCGGTTGGCACGAGAAGTTTCCCGATGTCGCGGTCAGGCAACGGGTGATGCACGGCAAGGCAACCGCGGTGCTCCTGTCGGTCGCCCGGACGGCACAGCTGCTGGTGGTCGGCAGCCGCGGCCGCGGTGGTTTCGCGGGGATGGTCCTGGGATCGACGAGCCAATCGCTGATCAGCCATGCGATGTGCCCCGTCGTCGTTGTCCGACCGGACAGCCTGGACTGACTCATCCCATGGTGGCAACCGCTCCGGTTCCGCCATCGGTGACCGCCCGCTGAGGCTGGCAGCACTGGGTCAGGTCAGGACCGCAGGACGGGGGCGACCCACGTGATGTCGGCGTCATCCGTGGATGTCTCCAGTGTGGTCACGAGCGCCGACGCCCAGGCCACCAGCCCGTCGATGTCGATCCCGTAGGGGTTCGGGTCGAACGCTGCGATGGCGTTGCGCCCCCGGATGAGCAGGGTGACCGCGCCCCGGCGATTGTCCCGCAGCAGGTGCGTCAGGCCGACCGCCCATTGGGCCATCCCCTTCCACATCGCGCGATCCGCGCCGGTGGAGGACTTCCACGCGTCCTCGAACACTTCGTGCGCGTGGAAGGGCAGACCATGGTCGAGCAGGCTCTGCGCCTGCGTCAGCGTCTCCTGCGGGGTGCGCACCGTACCTTCCGGCTGGCGTGCGACATCCGGCGCGCCGTACGGAAGGGGGCGGCCCAACGCATC
Organism: Mycobacteriales bacterium; assembly: GCA_038246445.1. GTDB lineage: Bacteria > Actinomycetota > Actinomycetes > Mycobacteriales > Nakamurellaceae > Nakamurella. The sequence continues at coordinate 11,012 of JBBRVZ010000080.1, read as the reverse complement.
CCTCGGTCGAGCATTCCGGGCCCGGCCGTCGGCATCGCGATCTCGGGCGGAGGCCCGACGGGCGCTGCTGCGGCCACGGCCACTCCCGTTTCCTGCGGGCTTCGATTCGGTCGGCATGGCGTCAATCTTGCCGGTCTTCGTCCCGCCCGGTCGACCGACCGTCAAGCCAGGATCTCCTGTGCGGTCACCGTCATCGACTGCAACGTCGGTCCGCCGAACGAGGTCACCATGGCGACGTCGGAGGCATCCCGGCCGCGGCCGATGAGGATACGACCCTTGCGGCGCATGTTGTTCCGCGGATCGAACGTCCACCACCTGTCACCGAGCCAGACCTCCATCCAGGCGGCAAAATCCATCGGCGCCGGATCAGCCGGGACGTCCATGTCCGGCAGGTAGCCGAAGACGTACCGTGCCGGGATGTTCATCGCGCGACAGAAGGTGATGGCCAGGTGGGTGAAGTCGCGGCAAACCCCGAAGCCGGAGGAATTGACGTCCACGGCGGTCGACGTGGGCGAGCTGCTGCCATAGGCGAACTTCAGGTGATCGTTGACGTGCTGGCAGATAGCTTGCACCCGGCCATATCCCGGCGGCAGTGCGCTGAACCGCGACCATGCCTCGGTACCCAGCATGTCCGGCAGGCAGTAGCGGCTGGGCATCAGGTAGACCAGCACATCGTCGGGCAGGTCGTGTGGCGCAAGCTCGGGTGCGCTGGCATCGAAGTCCTCGGTCGCATCCGGGACCGTGGCCAGGGCGCGGTAGGAGATCCGGGACTGCCCCGCCGGCACGATCAGTCGCTGGCAACGGTTGCCGTACAGGTCGCGGTACTCGTGCCGGTCCTGTTCCGGCCGACTGATCCATTCCTCGCCGGAGATCTCGACCTCCTCGAGGCCCAGCGGTGTCACCTGGAACACCGCCGGCGTATCGATCTGTGCGTCGTATGCGAAATCGCAGCCGATGCTCACCTGCCTGGAACCCATCAGCGTTCGTCTCCGTCCCCGGCCGTCCCCGGACAGCCCGTCCGGGTGAGCCTAGCCAGAAAATGTGCCCTCCAAGTTTCGTCGGCGTCGCACAGCCCGACCTTGCGACAGGCACCGCAGACCGTCCGGCGCGTAGGGTGCTGTCATCCGGGAAGTTACCGACGAGTAACCAAGGCGGCCGACGTGCCAGAACCTGAACCCACGCCGGAAACGACCGACGGCCGCACCCATCTCACCGTGCACGGTCACCGTCTGGCCTTCACCGACCTGCCGGCCGCACTGGACGCGCCGGACCGACGACCCGTGCTGTTCGTGCACGGTTTGATGAGTTCGTCGCGGACCTGGACCGGCCAGCTGCAGCGGATGGCCGGTTCCCACCGCGTCCTTGCCCCGGACCTGTTCGGCAACGGCGACTCGGACAAGCCACCGGGCGACTACTCGCTCAGTGCGCACGCCGCCACCCTTCGGGACCTGCTGGATGCGCTGGGCATAGCGAGCGCCACAGTCGTCGGGCACTCCCTCGGGGGCGGCATCGCCTTGCAGTTCGCGTACCTGTTTCCCGATCGGGTGGACGCGCTGGTGTTGGTCAGCAGTGGCGGCCTGGGTAAAGAGGTGAACCCGCTGCTGCGCGCCGCGACGCTCCCGGGGAGCGAATTGGTGCTGCCGGTGATCGCCTCGCGGTGGCTGCACGACCTGGGTGATACGGCACTGCGCTACTGGTCAGCCCTCGGATTGCCACCGGTCAGCCCGAGCACCGAGGAGGGGTGGCAGAACCTTTCGACACTGGCTGACGGGCCGACCCGGACGGCGTTCCTGGCCACCAGCAGGTCCGTCATCGATGTCTTCGGGCAAACCGTCAACGCTCAGAACCGGTTGTCGGGGCTGGGTTCTCGTCCCAGCTTGTTGATCTGGGGCGCGCGCGACCGCATCGTTCCGCCATCCCATTTGGAGGCCGCGCGCACCGCGATGCCGTCGGCGTCCGTGCAGATCTTCGACAGGTCGGGCCACTTCCCGCATCTTGACGAACCGGACCGGTTCGCCGCGGCGCTCGACAAGTTCCTCGTGCGACAACTCAGCCCGGTTGGGGCGACCGGCGGCGCGCGGGCAGCAACAGCGAAAGCCCGGCCCCGACAAGGCAGATCAGCGCGGTGAGAGCAAAGATCTCGCCGTACTGGGTCAGTAGTGCGGCCGACACCGCGCTGTTGTAGTCGGCGAGGGCCGCGGCGTACTGCTCCTGGGTGACGCCGAACGGCAGCGGTGTGTTGAGCGACGCGGTGAGCCGGCCGAAGCGGTACAGGCCCCACGCCGTCAGAGCCGCGACGCCGACGAGCATTCCGGTCATTCTCGCGACCACCACGGCCGCCGACGCGACCCCGTGGGCAATCGGCGGAACCAACCGAAGGACCGCCGTCGACACCGGTGCGATCACCAGCCCCAGACCGAACCCGGCGATGGCCAGATCGGTGTCCGGCACCGGAAGCCCGAACAGGTGCACCGCCGCAAACAGATCGGCCGGCCAGCTGGACATCAACAGGTAGCCGGCGGCGGCAATCGTCAGGCCGCTGACTCCGACCGTCCGCTCGCCCAGCCTTGCGGTCAACACACCGCCGATGACGGCGCCGATCGGCAACGGGATCAGGAATCGAGCGAGCAGCAGCACCGACCCGGCGGAGTCGAGGCCCAGCACCGTCTGCGCGAACAGCTCGACATTGACCAGCGTGACCAGCAGTGCCGCACCGGCCGTGGTGCTGACCGCCAGCGTCGCGAGGAACCTGCCCATCAGGACACCGTCGGGGTCAAGAAGGCGCACCCGCGCGCGGCGCTCCCAGAGCAGGAACAGGATCACCACCAGGACGGCGGCCGCGATCGCCGGCAACCCCCACGACGGCAGCACGCTGTTCGACGGATCAGGGTTGTACAGGCCGACGACGAGAAGGCCGAGTGCCAGCGCGAGCAGGGCACCGCCCACGACGTCGATGCCGGGCGGGGATCGATCGGATACCCGGCGGCCGGCCGGCACGGTCAGCGCGACCACCGTCATCGCCGCAGCGGTCAACGGGATGTTGATCCAGAAGATCCATCGCCAGCTCTGCGGCTGGATTTCCTCGGTGAACCTCCACGCATTCGCCAGCGCGGCGACGCCGACCCCGTACAGGGTCCCCAGGACGCTGCCCAGCTCCTGGGCTGCCCCGACGAAGCCCAACGCCGTCGAACGCCGGGCGTCGGTCCACAGGTCCGCGGCGAGTGCCATCGTGATCGGCAGTAGCGCACCTCCGGCAACGCCCTGCACCACCCGCCCGGCGACCAGCAGCGGCACCTGATCGGCCAGTGCGGTGACGGCGGATCCGAGACCGAAGCCCAGCAGGCAGGCCTGGAGCACGGGGCGCCGGCCGAGCCGGTCCGAGAGTTGGCCCAGCAGCGGCATTCCGGCGACATAACCGAGCAGGAAGCCGGTGACGATCGGCGTGGCCCGCTCGAGTCGGTTCACCGGGATCCCGAGGTCCCGGATGATTTCTACCAGCACACCGACAACCACGTAGGCGTCCAGCGCAGCCAGCAACACGGCTGCGCCGGCCGCAGCGATGGCCGGCCTGCGGCTACCGCTCACCCCGGCGGGCTGATGGAGACCGGCGCATTGAGGTCGGAAAGCTTCACCGTCACTGTCGCAGGCTGACCGTCCGCACCGGTCAGGGTCAGGGTCGCCGCGGACAGCTGGGAGCCGGCCATCGCAATCGTGAACACTGCCGTGACATCGGAGGTGATGCCGGGGACGATACCTCCGGCGACCGCGGCGGGAACTGTGCCGGTCACCAGCCACGCCTCGCCTTCGGTGCCCGTGACGGTGGCCCCCTGCGTCGAGGCCAGCGCGGCGGCAACGCCCTTGTCGGGACTGAGGATGACCGACGGGTCGTACAACTGGCCGGCGAGCGCGGAGGGCACCTTGCTGAAGTTGCCGGTTGGACCCTTGAGGTAGAGCTCACCACCGGTGAGCACGAATTCGACCTCGACCAACTGGCCCAGTTGACTGATGGTCCCGGACCCCTTCGCGTCACCGGTCGCCGTCAACTGGCCCGTGGCCTGTTGCACCACCACTGCCGGGAGCTGGCCGTTGACGGTCAACTCGAAGCTCGCACTGGTCACCGCGGACATGGCGGCAGCGGAGTCGGACAACAGCGTCCCGGCGGATGGCGTGACGGCCGTCGCGGTCGTGTTCGCCGTCGAGGTGCAACCGGCGCTGATCAGCACGAGGGCGACCGCGAGCAGTGCAACGCCGCCGCGCACCGGCGGGCCACCTCTTCGGACCGATCGAGCGGTCCGCCGGAGTACCACCTCGCCGGCCGGCGCGTTTGTCTGCTTCGCCCGGCTCATTGTCATGGTCGGATATTAGGGGGTCCCAGCCGGAGCGGCACAGGATCCGGCGTCAAGGGCGATCTGCTCACCATCGCCGTCGACGAACTGCTCGACGAGCTCTCCAACCAGCTGCACCGGAGGGCCACACGCCTCCCGATCCACAGGACCGACGCCGTAGGAGTGACGAAGTTGAGTGAGCGGCCCCTCGCGGGACGGGGGCCTCCCGGACTGCGAGGCGGTGGTCTGCGACGGTTCCCGGCTCGGTGCAACGCATTACGGGTGACTTCCACGTCAGGTCGGCGAACCGTGGTTACCGTTGTTTCGCCACAGACGTGATCAGGGCGGCCACTTGGCCTGGGCGGGTCAACGCGACGCTGTGCCCACCTGGCCATTCGTGTAGGTCGGTGGCACGGGTGGCCATGGCGCGCTCCAGGTCAGGGTTGACCGTCAGATCATCGGCGCACACCACATAGGTCGACGGTCTGCGCCGCCAGCCGATCTTCTCGGGAACCCCGCTGAACACGGGTCTGCCGACCCCGCGCAACCGGGCAATCGCAGCGGCGGCCGCGGCAGCGGGTACGTCGGCGAACATCAGCTCTCGGGCCATCACCGGATCCAGGCTGACCTGGAGGCCGTCGTCGGAATACCGCAGCGCCTCAGGCAACCGGGTAGGCGGGATATCACGTTCCGGAAGCGTGCGCCCGACCGATTCGCCCTCGGCGAGCTGATAGGCAGCCAGATAGAGAAGATGCGCGGCGTGTCGATGCACACCGGCGTCGGTGATGACGGCGCCGCCATAGGAATGACCCACCAGAACGACGGGTCGTCCGAACTGATCGAGCACCCGGCGGGTCGCTGCCACGTCAGCCCGAAGATCTGTCATCGGCAATTCGACGGCTGCGCTGGGCACCCCGGCCTTGTCGAGATCGCGGCGAACGCCGTCCCATACCCAGGCGCCATGCCACAGGCCATGCACCAGGACCGCGCCCAGGTCCTCGTTCCGCTGCGTCATTGCTGCTACCGGCCAACTCTCAGTTGTCGTCGACTGCCACGATAAAGCCGCCGGGAGGACGGGGTCGTCCGGCCTGGAAACCGATCACGCGGGCCCAGACCCCGATCAGAGGCCCCTGCTTGCTCCGTTTGAATCGCGGCGGGTAGGCCAAGGTTGGTGATGACAAGGTGGTGATGTCGAAAGGCGCCGACCGCTGTTGCGGTCGGCGCCTTCGCTTGCTGCTGGTGGGGCCCTGCCGATCGGTGGTGCAGATCGGGTGGTGCAGATCGGGTGGTGCAGATCGGGTGGTGCTGATCAGTGTTGCTGCATCGAACGATGCTGGAATGCTCAGCCGAGGCGCAGGACCTGGCCCGGGTAGATCATGTCGGCGTTGGAGATCACGTCCGAGTTGGCCGCGTACAGGGCCTCCCAGCCGCCGGAGATTCCGTTGGCTGCCGCGATCTTGAACAGGGTGTCGCCGGACTGGACGGTGTAGGTGCCGTCGGCCGCACTGGACGGAGCAGCCGCGGGCTCGTTGCTGCCGGAGTTGTCGCTGTAGTTCGAGTCGTCGCTGTAGCTCGAGTCGTCGCTGCTCGAATCGGTGTAGCTCGAGTCGGTGCTGCTCGAATCGGTGCTGCTCGAATCGGTGCTGCTCGAATCGGTGCTGCTCGAATCGGTGCTGCTCGAATCGGTGCTGCTCTCCAGTGGCGCCCGGGTGCTGCGGTCAGCACGATCAGTTGCCTGCTGGACCGGTGCGGCTTCCTGGGTGTCGTTGTTGGCTGGCGCGCTACCGGCGCCCGAGGCGCCACCCGGGGCCTCCTGGCCACCGGCGGAGGCGCACGCCCAGGCTCCCCAGCCCTGACCGGCAAGGGTCTGCTCGGCAACGGCGATCTGCTGCTCGCGGCTTGCGAGGTCCGCCCGCGACGCGTAGTTCTGGCCGCCGTAGGCGTCCCAGGTGGACTGCGAGAACTGCAGACCACCGTAGTAACCGTTACCGGTGTTGATGGACCAGTTGTTGGTGCTCTCGCACCCGGCAACGGCGTCCCAGGTCGACTCGGGGGCAGCCGAGGCCGGCGCCGCGAGAGCGAGTGCTGCAGCGCCGGCGATGACGCCGACGGTGGCTCCGCGGAGGGCGAAGACCTTGACGGTCGAGGACTTGCGGTGACGTCCGATGAGACGACGATTCATGTGATTCCCCTAGCTGCGCCTGCGAGGTGAGCTGTCGGGTTCGGGCGCGACGCACCCGCCTGAATGACGGATGTGTGCAGGGGATCGCCCGTCCGGTTCGTGAACCGGATTAACCCCAGGGAACATGGTTCCCGTAAACGTGGTTTCCCCGCTGCTGTCCAAGCCTTTCTCTGTTCGTTGGTCTCCGGACGTAAGGGACAGCACTCGGCGCGAGGCCCGGAGGTTTTCGTGGTAAGACCGGTGCGATACACCGACCGATCAAGACCATACGGACGCCGTCTGTGAAGTCCAGAGCCGCAATACCGACGTAACGGAATGATAACGATCACTCATGGGCGACGAAAAACAGCGTTTCCGCAGATTGCTTGGGGTGCACCGAGCAGGCGTGGTCTGCCGTACAGGGGCCAAAAAATTTCAGGGGATTTCACTCGAATGGGGCAACGTCACCCGGCCCCGTGGACCCAAAGCGCCGCATCGAATCACCAGCGGTCACACAGTTGCTCCGTTGACGACGCTGCTGACCCACCGGCATCCCTCGCCCTTGGATCATCGAATTGGAGCCGACAACTGATGGCCACCGCCCTTCGCAGCACTCTCGACAAGCTGCTTCCGGGACTGGCGCAGTTCCGGGGCTACCAGCGCAGCTGGCTTCGTGGGGACATCGTCGCCGGCTTCACGGTCGCCGCCTACCTCATCCCGCAGGTGATGGCCTACGCCGAACTTGCCGGTCTGCCGCCGGTGGTCGGTCTCTGGTCCATCATCGGCCCACTGGCGGTCTACACGGTCCTGGGAACCTCCCGCCAGCTTTCCATCGGTCCGGAGTCGACCACCGCACTGATGACCGCCGTGGCGTTGATGCCCATCGCGGCCGGCGATCCGGCCCGGTACGCCACTTTGGCGACAACGCTCGCGCTCGCCGTTGCCGGGCTGTGCTTCCTGGCCAGGTTGGCCCGGTTTGGCTTCCTCGCCGATCTCCTGTCCAAGCCCGTCCTCGTCGGGTACATGGCCGGCGTCGCGGTGATCATGATCGCCAGCCAGCTCGGCAAGATCACCGGCGTCAACGTCACCGGGGACGAATTCATCCCACAGATCGAGACCTTCTTCGCCGGCATCGGCGGCATCCACGGGCCGACGCTGGTGATGGGCCTGATCCTGGTCGTGATGCTGTTCACTTTTAAACGTATTGCCCCGACCCTGCCCGGACCGCTCATCTGCGTGGCTCTCGCCGCCTTGGTCACCTGGGTGTTCGCGCTGCAGGAGCGCGGCATCAAGGTGGTCGGCGACGTACCCGTCGGTCTTCCCGTGCCGATGCTGCCCAGCCTGACCGACATGGCGATTCTGATCGTGCCGGCACTGGGGATCTCCCTGGTCGGCTACACCGACAATGTGCTGACGGCTCGGGTGTTCGCTGCCAGGGCAGGACTTCAGATTGATGCGAACCAGGAGTGGACCGCCCTGGGAGCGGGCAACGTCGTCGCCTCGCTGTCCCACGGGTTTCCGGTCAGCTGCTCGGGTAGCCGGACGGCATTGGGCGCCGCTGTGGGCAGCAAGACTCAGCTGTACTCGTTGGTCATGCTCGGGTTGATCATCCTGACCCTGGTGGTCGCGGGTCCGTTGCTCGCCCTTTTCCCGAAGGCGGCGCTGGGTGCACTCGTCATCTTCGCTGCGGTCAGTCTGATCGACGTCAAGGAGCTGCGGCGGATCGAAAGATTCCGGCACAGCGAGTTGCTGCTGGCCGGGATTACGACGGTCGCCGTGCTGCTCCTCGGCGTGCTGTACGGGGTGCTGGCGGCGGTGGCGCTGTCCATCCTCGAGCTGCTTCGCAGGGTTGCCCGCCCACACGACGGGATCCTCGGGTACGTCCCGAAGATGGCTGGAATGCACGACATCGACGACTACCCGCTGGCCCGTCAGGTGCCCGGCCTGGTCGTCTACCGTTATGACGCGCCGCTGTGCTTCGCCAACGCGGAAAACTTCCGGCGGCGTGCGCTCGGTGCCATCGAGATTGCCGGTGAATCGGTGGACATCCACGGCCAGAGCCACGATCCCGCGCCAGTCGAGTGGTTCGTGCTCAACGCCGAGGCGAACGTCGAGATCGACATCACCGCAGCGGACGCGCTGGAGCAACTGCGGCGCGAGGTCACCGCCATGGGTATGACCTTCGCGATGGCGAGGGTCAAGGTTGACCTACGTGATGACCTGATGCAGGCCGGCCTGGTGGACAGCGTCGGAAAGCACCGCATCTTCCCGACACTGCCGACCGCGGTGACCGCCTATCTCGACGACTACCAGAACCGGCACGGCCACCTGCCGCCGGGCGTCCGCGCCCCGACCCTGCCCGGTGATCCGATGGAGGCGGACGACACGCCCCTGTGATCGGGCCGGGGATCGCCGCGTTCGATCCCGACGTACTGGTGGCGGATCCGTCGGAACCGCGCAAACCCAACTGTCTCGACACGCTAGCGTGAGCGCGGTCCTGCGCGTCGGTCCGACGGTTTCCCATTGTGGGTCACCGGTCGCTGATGCACCGGGCGATCTTGCGCTGCTCCGAGGAGTTCTGAATGGCCGTTCCGGTTGCGACAACACACACCCACGTCGTTCTCGCGTCCGCCGACAGTCAGGCTTACGCCTCCCTGCGCCGCCGTCCCACCGCCCGTTCGGACCGCTACCAGATGGGAAAGGCGTTGCGGCAGAAGGTCCCCCGCAGCTCGCTCGGTCATTGGACGCCGCCGGCCGACCGGCCGGATCCGGTGCAGTTGATCAAAGAGTCGCACCAGGGCCGGCTGGATTGGCTGATTCCGCTCCGGGTCGGCCGGATGACCGCCACCCCTTACGGTTTCCTGCGCGGCACCGCGGTGGTGATGGCCGAAGACGTCGCGGGCCTGCCCGCCACGGGCATCAACCCGGTGATCTGCGGAGACTCGCATCTGGGCAACTTCGGCTTTTACGCCTCTCCCGAGCGCGACCTCGTCATCGATCTCAACGATTTCGACGAGGCGCACCCGGGCGGCTGGGAGTGGGACCTGCGGCGTCTGGTGGCCAGCATCTGGGTGGCGGGAAGGCAGAACGGGGCAACCGAACAGGACTGTCATTCGGCGGTCGCGCAATGCGTGGCCGCCTACCGCACCGAGGTCCGCGAGCTCGCTGAAATGCCACTGCTGGCCCGTTCGTACCAGCGGGTGGACGTCGACAAGTTGCATGACACCACCTCACACCACTCGCTTCGGGAGGAGATCAGGCGGTCAGCACGCCAGGCCAGGACGAGAACCAGTGACCGGGCACTTCCTCGCTTCACTCGGGAGGAGAACGGCCGACGGCACATCGTGGAGGATCCGCCGCTGATCACCCGGGTGAGTTCCGAGGACGCCGAGATGCTCGCCCGCGCTCTGGACGACTACCTCGAGACGCTCGCACCGCACTGGCGCCGCGCGTTGGGTGGCTACACCATCGTCGACATCGCACACAAGGTCGTCGGTGTCGGCAGCGTGGGATTACGAGCCTACGTCGCGCTGCTGGAGGGCAGCAGTCCCGATGACGTGGTGTTCCTGCAGTTGAAGCAGGCGCGACGGTCCGTGCTGGCGAAGTACGTGCACGGTGAGTCAGCCTGGCACGCCCACCAAGGGCAGCGGGTCGTCGAGTATCAGCAGGCGTTGCAGACCGTCAGCGATCCGCTGCTGGGCTGGACCAGCGCTGATGGTCGCCAGTACTACGTCCGGCAGTTCCGCAACATGAAGGGCAGTGTCGCACTCGATTCCATTGACGGGTCGGCACTGGCCGATTACGCCGGCATCGTCGGGCATCTGCTGGCGAAGGGCCACGCGCGGACGAGCGGCGCCTCGATGATCGCCGGATACATGGGCGGCTCGGACAAGGTCGACGTCGCGCTGGCCGGATTTGCGAAATTGTATGCGGACCAGACCGAGGCGGACCATCAGGCGCTGGTGGATGCTGCACGGCTGGGAGCGGTGCCGGTGGACTCGTAGGTACTGCGAAGACGGACAACCCCCGGGCTGCTCCTGCCGAATCTGCTAGCAGGGCCGACTGGACAAATGTCGGCAGCCCGAGGGCCGGTGACTGTCCGGTTTTGCCAGACCGCTGCCCCTGGCATCGATGTCCCGCGGAAGCGGAACCGATGGTGGGCGCTGAATCCGAGTTGATGGGCAACCGGATCCGGTCCGACGGTGGGGAACGGCGGCCTAGCGGCCAGCCACCTCACGTGTCCGAGACGTCTTCAACGTGGGACCACCTCCTTCCTCGTGTACCGCCGAAAGTACGTGCTGATCCGGCGCTTCGCAACGATTTTCAGCTGGAAGATGAGGGCCTGGCGCATGCCCCCGGCCTCTGGCGGTGGAGGTAGTGGCCGTGGCTGTTCCGCACCGGGCGCGGTGATCAGAACGGTGGTTCGGGGTCCTCGTCGTTGTGCCACGGGCTGTCCCGCGTGTGGTTGTCGTTTGGGTTGCTGGTCGGCTGGTCTCGGGGTGGTTGGTTTCCCGGTTGGTTGTCTT
>JBBRVZ010000079.1:0-14416 GCA_038246445.1 Mycobacteriales bacterium | reverse complement strand
ATACACACTTGCCATGTTTAGGTCATAGGCTTTTTGGGGTCGGAAGTCAACTCGACACGCCGTATATCCGCAGATCAGACCACCCGGGCCAAACCCGCCCGCTCTTACAAGATCAACTTATCCAGGAAGGTCCCGCTAGGGTGTGGAGCCCTGTTGCCGCCGCAGCGTGCGGACCGGACGCGCCCGCGCCATGGAAGGACGGCGCTGCCGGTACTGACCCGGCGCCATCCGCAGCGCACTCACGATGACCCGCAGTCGCAGCGCCAAACGGAAGTTCGGATGGTCCGGCACCGGACGGCGCAATGCCCTGCTGACGCTCAATGACACCGTCGTGATGCCGAAGCGCACCAGTTGCCGCGGTGCCACAGTCAGGGGCGCGCACCGGGCCAGGGTGAGCAGTCGGTTGCGTTCGTTGTAGAAGTGGAACAACTCCGAGCGCCGGTCGGACGTCGCCGCGTGACGGTGCCGCACCCGCGAGGCCGGCACGACGCGGATGGACCACCCCGCCCGGCGGAGCCGCCAGGAGGTGTCCAGGTCTTCGTAATAGAGGAAGAACTCGGCCGGGAAGCCGCCGGCGGCGCGGACGGCGTTGGTACGCAGCAGGGCGGCGCCGCCGCAGAATCCGAAGACGTCGGCGGTGACCGGCGGCACCGAGGCGACCGGGTCGCCGGCCCCGACGTCGATCCCGTACCAATCGGCATTCAGGGCCGTCCCGCGATTGTTGACCGTGCCCGGGTCGTCGGCGAGAACCATCAGCGAGGTCCATGCGGCCGCTCGTCTGTCGCGGTCGGCGGCGGTGAGTAGTTCGGAGAGCCAGCCGCGCTCGGGTACCGCGTCGTCGTTGAGCAGGGCGACGTACGGGGTGGTGACCAGCGGCAGCGCCGCCGCCACGCCGCCGGCGAATCCCGCGTTGGCCGGCAGCCTGAGCACCTGCGCGGGGCGAAGGCGCTCGGCGAGGATGTCGGCCGTCCCGTCGGCGGAGGCGTTGTCGATCACCAGCAGACGGTGCGGAACGGTCTGTGCAGCAAGCCCTTCTAGCGTGTCGGGCAGGAAGCCGGCTGCCCGGTGGGTGATGATGACGACGGTGACGACGGCAGTGTCAGCGGTCGCTTCGGTGGTGGGGTTGGAGTCCAGGGGGGTGTGTCCCGCGGCGTCGGTCATCTGCTGCCGATCCTTCCCTTTCGTTGCTGGTGCGCGGGGGTGCCGTCGCTCAATATGCCAGCCGGTGGCAGTTGCGCCGCGCTGTTGGAGGTGTGGTGTGCTGACCGGGTGCCGGAGCTGACCGTGATCATCGAGCAGTGCCTCGCGCCGGTCCCCGGCGGTACCGGGCGCTATGCGCGACAGGTCACCGCCGCATTGGCACAGGGGCCACCACCGGGCTGGACGGTTCGAACCGTCACCGCGTGGCACCGCGACACGACCGTCGCCGCGATCCCGGGCGCCGACGGACCGCACCGACTACCCGTGGGTCACCGGGTGTTGGGGGAGTTGTGGCGCCGCGGGCTGCCGCCGCTCGTGCGTGGCGACCGGGTGCACGCGACAACGCCGCTCGCCCCGGGCCGGCGGCATGGGCTCGTGGTGACGGTGCATGACGCGGTCCCGTGGACCCATCCCGAGACGCTGACGCCGCGCGGCGTGAGCTGGCATCGAACGATGGTGGCCCGGGCCGCGGAGCGCGCGGAGGCCATCGTCGTGCCGTCTTTGGCCGTCGCCGACGACCTGGCCGGCCTGTTCCCGGCGGCGGCCGGACGGTTGCACGTCATCGGCCACGGGGTGACCGCCCTGCACCCTCCGCCCGACGCCGATCGGCTGCGGCGGCGATTGGGACTGCCCGATGGCTATGTCCTGTGCGTCGCAACGCTGGAGCCCCGCAAAGGCCTGGATGTGCTCGTGACGGCGGTGAGCCGCCCGGGCTTGGAGAACGCTCACCTCGCGGTGGTAGGACCCGCTGGTTGGGGCTCGGTCAACCTGTCCGAGGTGGCCGCCGGTGCCGGAGTGCCTGCCGAGCGGTTACATGTCGTGGGCCACCTCTCCGACCCGGAACTGGCGGCGGTGTACGACGGAGCGGCGGTGCTCGCGGCCCCGTCCCGAGCGGAGGGATTCGGCTTACCGGTGCTCGAAGCAATGGCCGCCGGCGTACCGGTAGTGGTGTCCGACGCTCCCGCGCTCGTCGAGTTGGTCGGAGATGCCGGGGTGGTGGTCCCGCGGGAGGACCCACCAGCGTTAGGGAAGGCCCTGGCCGACGTGCTGACCGACGACGCGGCGGCGGCTGAGTTGAGATCCCGTGGTCGTCGCCGGGCAGAGGACTTCAGCTGGACCGCGGCCGCCGCCCGACTCTGGAATGTGCACGTTGCGCAGCAGGGCCGCGGCGGATCTGCGCAAACCTCGGGGCCTGCCGGTTCGCATCGCTCGCCGGTGGACGGGGGTTTGAGCGGTCGTTCGAAGTAGTCGTTGCGCCTGCGGACGATCCGGAGGGCGGCGTGCTGCGCTCGGGTAGGGTCGACACGCCCGGACAGGCGTTGCCAGCACCAGGGCGTCACCGGGTCGATCGGTAAACATGCGACTCAATCAGCGACAAGAGCGGAGTGGCCGACAGCCGATGAAGGGCATCATTCTTGCCGGCGGCGCCGGTACCCGGCTCCACCCGATCACCCGTGCTGTTTCCAAGCAACTGCTTCCGGTGTTCGACAAGCCGATGATCTACTACCCGCTGTCCGTGTTGATGCTGGCCGGCATCCGGGAGATCCTGGTGATCACCACACCGGAGGACAACGCGGGTTTCCGCCGGTTGCTCGATGACGGCAATGAGTGGGGCCTGCGGATCTCCTATGCCGAGCAGGCAGCGCCGAACGGTCTGGCCGAGGCCTTCATCATCGGGGCGGACCATATCGGCGACGACTCCGTGGCCCTGGTACTGGGCGACAACATCTTCTACGGCCAGGGCTTCTCCGGGACGTTGAAGAAGGCGACGACCGACGTCGACGGCTGCGTGCTGTTCGGCTACCCCGTTCGCGATCCGGAGCGGTACGGAGTGGGTGAGAAGGACGCGGACGGCAGGCTGATTTCCATCGAGGAGAAGCCGGCCAAGCCGAAGTCGAACCTCGCCATCACAGGTCTGTATGTCTATGACAACGATGTCGTGGGCTATGCAGCCGACCTCCGACCGAGCGCTCGCGGCGAGCTGGAGATCACCGACTTGAACAACATCTACCTCGAGAAGGGCAAGGCGTCACTCATCGACCTGGGGCGCGGTTTTGCCTGGCTCGACACCGGGACCCACGATTCTCTGCTGGAGGCCGGCGAATTCGTACAGGTGCTGGAGCACCGGCAGGGTGTGCGAATCTCCTGTCTGGAGGAAATCGCCCTGGTCACCGGCTTCATCGACGCCGATCAGTGCCTGGCCCTGGGGCAGCGACTGGCGAAGTCCCCGTACGGTCAGTACGTCATCTCGGTGGCCGAGGCGGCCGGCGCTCGCGCCTGACACCAGCTGCTGGCAACTAGAATTCGACAGGAGCCGGAGCACGTACTGCGTCCGCCGTGGAACGTCGGCGGCGGACCCGACACAGCACCGACGGAGCGACGAGAACCAACACCACGATCAAGACGCTGGCTGCCGAAACGAGTGCTCCGGTCCGAAGGCCTTGGCCCACGAACTGGAAGGTCACCACATTGGCCCCGGCAGGGACGTAGACCGCACTGAACGCATGATCGGCGGCCACCAATGGAGCCGGCTCCCCGTTGACCTCTGCCGTCCACCCCGACTGCAAGGAGTCGGCGAGAACGAGGTAGCCCGCCGTGTCCGCCTGGACATCGACGATCACCCGATCACCCGAGTCGTCCTGCAGGGACAGCTGCGCCTGACCACCTGCTGGCGGCGGACCGGGCGCGCTGAGCACCACCATCGACGGCGACGTCGCCGGATCGGCCAGGGCCGCCAGTCGCGCGACGGGGTCCTCGATCACCGTGCTCCCAGTCGCCCAGCGAATCCTCGGCAGCGCACTGGGCCGTTGCCACACCTGCACCTGCGAATCCGCGAAGTACAGCTCGAGCCCATCCCCCTGCGTTCCGATCACGAGCGCCTCGACGGTGCCGGAGACCCCGCTCAGTGTCAGCGTCTGACCAGGGACGTCTCTGGCATCGACTGATACCGACACCGCCAGCGGCCCGCGAGCGTTGTCGAAACTTTTGCCTGCGACGGCAATCTGGGTCCAGCCGGGTTCCCAGCGCTGCCGGATCGAGCCGCCGCTGCCGATCACTGTGCCGGTCGAGTCGCGCACCGTGATGGCGATCCGGATTCCATTGCGGCCGTTGCCCACAGGCTCGGTAACGTTGACGACGAACCCCCGGACCGCCTGCGGTTCCATTGTCCCGGCGGGGACCTCGGATGCGCCGACCGTCACTGGCGTGCTGCCGGGTGCGGATCGTGCCGCTGTCGGCAAGCCCTGCAAGGTCAGCAGCGGCCCGGGGACTGCCTGCCCGGGGGTGGCCAGCACGGTCGTCACCGCCATCCGGTCCAGCAATGGGTTGTTCAGCGAGTCGTCGGAGGTGGACAACTCGACCCGGGGGTTGGTCGGCGTCCGTCCGGGTGGGGTGAAGGCCTTCGGATCCAGCGCAAGCAGATAATCCTTCCACGTCTCGGACGGGAAGGTGTGACCCGTGATGGTGCGGATGCCGTTGGCCGTCCCACTGGAACCGAGCAGGGTTCCACCCAACGCCAGCGCGCGGTTGTCCCCTGTCGCCGCAACGGCGGCCTGTACGCCCGCGCCGTTCGGGTAGAAGTCCGACACGTCGGACGTCGGCCAGAAGTACTCGGTGGACAGGACGGCGGCCGTGCCGGTGAGCGCTGCCAAGCCGAGCACGGTGACGGAGAGCAACGTCAACCGCCGGCACCCGGAAGGGCTCGAGGCCGGCTGCGCATCGGAAGCGCGGTCCGCGGCGGGACGGTCGGTGCGGACATGCGCCACGGTGAACGCCGTCGCCACCAACGTCACGGTAAGCAGCCCGAGCCCGGCATCGACCAGAAAGGTCAGGTTGTCGACCGCCTCGCTGTAGCGACGCCAGGCGAGCACCGTGGCTGTCGCAGCGACCGCCAGGATGAACCACGCGCCGATGACCAGTCGGCGCTGCACAGCTCGCGGCAGGTTTCGAGCGAAGACCAGATTGAAGCCGATTCCCGCGAGCGCGGAACCGGTGAGCGCAACGATGTCCCGAAGCCGGGAGGAGTTGTTGTTCGCGAAGACCGGGAAGTCGGCCAGCCAGTTCGTCCAGAACCCGTGCCGCCAGACAAGGGCGGCCGCGAGCGCGCCGCTGACGAGCAGGACCGGCACGACACCCCGGAAGACACCGTGCCGGCGTCCGGCGAGGATGGCCAGCACGGCGAGTGCCACAGCACCCATACCCAGGTACGCGTACGCCTCGATGGGATTGGTGTTGGCGCCGTAGAACTGCTGGATTCCGCCGTCGGTATTGAAGATCCGTGGGAAAAGGACCGACATGAAGGACCGGATGGGCTGCTGACCATTGAACTGGTTGGCCCGATAGTCGGTGTTGATCGACGACAGCGAGCGCACGAACGGAAGCAGCTGAATCGCGGAAAGTGCCACCCCCAGAGCAACTGCCGCCGCGCCACTGGCGACTGTCAGCATCACGCCCCGCCCGCCGAGTCGGCGCCGCTCTGCGATGCACCGGACCAAGAAGTAAGCCCCGCCCATGTAGAGCGCGTGTCCGGCGACAGCGGGAAATCCCCCGAGTAGCAACCACGCGACAACGACACTCAGCAGGACAGCCGAGCGTGCGGTGCGGAGTGCGAGGAAGCGTTCTATCACCCAGAACAGCACTGGAACGGTGGCAGCGACCCCGGCCTGCGGTACCCAGCCGGACCACCCGACGAAGAATCCGGAACTGCAGTAGAGCAGGCCCGCCAGGGCACCGGCGGCCCAACTGGTACCGATCCGGCGAACCCACAGCGTCATGCCGCCGAATGCCATGATCAGTTGGATGAGTTTGGTGAATCCGACCGCCCACGAAGTCGGTGCCAACACCATCCAGATCGCGCTTGGCGTCAACGACGGCAGGTTGGTGGAACTGAGCAACGGCGAACCTGACGCACTCAGCGACGACCACCACGGGATGTCACCGGACCAGATCCGGCGGTGCGCCTCCGCGTAGCTGGGAAGGATCGAGTCGATGGTGTCACCGACCCACGGGCTCTGCCAGGTCTCGGTCGACCATCGGTCGTCCCACGGAGCGAACGCCGTCAGCACGTCGACGCCGGAGAAGGTCTTCAGGCCGATGAGCGCGGCACCCAACTGCCACCCGATGAGCACCACGAATGCCGCGAGCATGCCCAGTAGGGCCACGCGTTCGACGGAGTATCGACCACGGTACGGCGCGGTACCCGGGCCATCCGCCGACCGGGACGGGGGCGGCGTATCCACGGGCAATTGCGGTGGATCTGTCGCCAGGTCGACCGGTGAGCTGCCCTGAACGGAACGCTGCCTGCCTGGAATCGCGGTAGAGCCGGCTTGATCGTTCGTCGTCACTCTGGCTGCTCTCCGGCAGGTGCGGTCACGGGGCGGTTGGTGAGGTCAGCCGGCGGTGTGTGCGTGGGGGAACTCGGGTCTTGCGTCCGTTCGGCTCCGGTGCGGAACATACTGGGCGCACTGACGGTCATCGCCGTCGAAGGTAGCAGGAACTTCGCCCAGTTCCGTGTCCTCGAGGTCGGCACTTCTTGTTGGGTTCCGCATGCCAAGATTGATATTTTGGTCTTCTTGGGTGTATGCCGAGGTGCGGCTTGAGGGACGAGGTGTGCTCGGTCACGGTGGGAACACCTGCCTCGCAGAAGCGTCTGAACAAGGAGTTCCCGGAACTGTCCTCGGATGACGCCACAAGCGCCGCCACCCCGAATCGCAGGAGTGTCATGAAACTCGTCGTGCAGGTGCCGTGCCTCAACGAGGAACCGACGTTGCACCTCGTGCTCGGGTCCATCCCACGGCGGATAGAAGGCATCGACGAGATCCAGATCGTCGTCATCGACGACGGATCGACAGACCGCACGGTCGAGATCGCCCATCGGTTCGGCGCGCATGTGATCAGGCACGCCCGAACGATGGGTCTGGCCCGTTCCTTCCGCGACGGTGTTGATTACGCGCTGTATCAAGGCGCGGACATCGTGGTCAACACCGACGGCGACAACCAGTACCCACAGCAGTCAATCGCCGAACTCGTGCAGCCCATCCTTGACGGCACTGCTGACGTCGTGATTAGTGACCGGCAGACCGACAAGATCGAGCACTTCTCACCGTTCAAGAAGCGGATGCAGCGGTTCGGCAGTGGAGTGGTCAACAAGGCGGCCGGCACGGAGCTTCCGGACGCGGCGAGCGGGTTCCGGGCGTACTCGCGGGCGTCCTTGTTTCGGCTGAACGTCGTTACCCAGTTCAGCTACTGCATGGAGACAATCATCCAGGCGGGGAATCGCCGCCTGCGGATCGTCAGCATCCCGGTGGTGACGAACCCCAAGACCCGCGAGTCGCGGCTGTTCAAGAACATCTGGCATCACATGTTCAAGTCGGGTGTCGCCATCACCCGTAGCTACCTCATGTTCCGGCCTTACATCCTTCTGGCGAGCCTGGGAACTGTGTTCGGGGTGCTGGCGCTCATCCCGTTCCTGCGCTTCGGGTTGCTGTGGCTGTTCGACGAGGCGAGCGGACACATCCAATCCCTGATCTTCGGCACGTCGATGTTCGTCGCTTCACTCCTGTGCTTTGCCCTGTTGATCATCGCCGACCTCTTGCGAACGAACCGGATCGTCCTCGAGGAGGCCCTCGAGCGGCTCAAGCACCTGCAGTACGACGACCCCAACCGCTATCCGAGACTGGTGCTGCCCGTCAACCACTCGCACTCCCTTGCTGACAGCCCGGCGAGCGCCGAAAGCCTCGTCGTTGCCGAGGCCGAGGGCCACCAGCAGCCGGCGACATGGACCGCCTCCGCCCCTGTGCGTTGACCACCTGCGGAGTGCTCGGAGGCACGCTCCTGGCTGCCGGCGGGAGTGCACCAGCGTTGCCGCCATCAAGGGAGAGGGATGCCAGATTCGTCAACCCGGCCGTTGCCGCCTGAAATCGGTGATACGGCGGCGGACATCGACCCGCTACCCGCGATCACGACGCTGGACGGATCGTCGGCGGCGGACGCTGCCGACGTCGACCGAACTGCGACCCCGGTTCGCTCCGCACGAACGGTCGTCGTCGCGGCGACCATGATCTTCTTCGGCGTCTGCCTGTCTTTCCTGCTCAATTCGCCGGCAGGTGTCGCTCCGGATGAGACGTTTCAGTTCGACCGTGTCATGGCGGCACGAGCCGGCGACGTGATTCTGGACCCCGAACAGATCAACGTGAGTGCCGGCTCCCGAAACGTAGAGAAGGTGTTCTACAACGCCTTCGCCGCTGATTGGGCCGATCGGGTCCCGGCTCTTCGAAGCGATCGTCCGTCGTACTCGGAATTGGGCGGTGAAGCCCGGTCGCCGCAGCGGGACGTGTCCAACTACATGACCCAGCATCCGCCCCTCTATTACGGACTCGTAGGTGGTCTGACATACCTGGTGCCTGGTGCGACGGACTTGCCGGGAGACGTTCTCTACCTCGCCATCCGTTTCTTCAACGTGTTGCTGATGCTTCCCTTGCCCGCGTTGTTCTACTATGCCGCGCGGTCTCTCGTTGGTGTCGGCGCCGTCGCGGCTTCGGCAGCATTCCTGCCACTGCTGATTCCGGGACTCGCGAGAGGAGCCGCCACAGTCAACAACGACAATTTGGCCGTCGTACTCGGTGCGGCGGTTGTTGCGCTCAGTATCGCTGTGATGGGCGGCGACAATCGAACTCGCACCGCCGCCCTGCTAGCACTACTCGCTGTTGCCGGATCGCTGACAAAGGCGACGATCATTTTCGCGCTGCTACTCATCCCGGTCGCGTACGGACTGCAGGTAGTTCGTGCTCGAGCATGGCCGTCGAGGAGGGTTGTGGTCATCCTGGGCCTTGGCACGGTCGGCGCTTCTGCGTGGTGGGTCCGCAATTACCTGCGGTTGGGCACCATCCAGCCCGACGGCTGGGGCACTCAATTCGCAAAGGCCCAGGGCCGCATTCGGACCGTAGCGGAACCTGTGGACATGGGTGATTTCTGGCGTTACCTACTGGACAAGATGCCGGTTCGGATTTTCTCCCCGCTCGGCCGACTTGAGCCGCCGCAGGTGCCTACCGCCATGGTGTGGGTGCTCACCATTGTTGTGCTGCTTGCGATTCCGGTGGCCATGGTCGCGCTTCCGGATCGGCGATGGGATCTGGCCTTCATCGCGTCCGCACCCCTGCTGTCGCTGACGGTGGTGGTGTACAGGGTCTACACCCACTACCTCTCCTATGTTGCGTTCTCCGGCGCCCAAGGCAGGTACATCTACCCATCGGTGCTGGGTCTGCTCCTGCCGGTTGCTCTCGCGGCCGGGGTGGTCCTGGGCCGGCATCGGCGATGGGCCCCAGCGGTTGTCGGGTGCGGTGGCCTCGTGGTGTCAGGCTGGGCCATCTACACATCGGTGGAATACTTCTGGCTCGACGATGGGCAGCAGTTGCAACCGTCGAACTGGACGGAAGCCCTTCACGCACTGGGCGCCTTCTTCCCGTTGCCAGCTCTCGCGTCCGCCGCGGTCGCCGCCATTGTGGCGGTTCTGTTGACGGCCGGAACGGTGATGACAGTGGTGGCATGCGCCCGCGATCGGACGAGCACCACGATTCGAGGCGTCGGTTCATCGTGATCACCATGAAGGTGCAGAGTTGACCGGAGGCGAGGTCAGCCTTGCGCCCGTGTGTCTCGAAGAATTGTCAGGATCCCGGGTTCGCGCGAAGCCAATCCCATGTCTGCTTCAGCCCACTCTCGAGTTCGACCACCGGCTCCCAGCCAAGAGTCTTCTTGGCGGTGGAGACATCCAGCCAAGTACGCAGCACATCGAAGCGCCGCGCCTGCCGGGCGATCACCTCACACTCGCCGGCGATGGCACGAATTGTGTTCAGCATCTCGGCCAGCGTGGTCGGTGCACCTGATCCGATATTCACTACTGGTGGCACATCCGAGTTTGCGTGCACCGCTGAAACCGCCGACACCACGTCGGCGACGTAGATGTAATCCCTTGCGGTTGCAGGATCTCCGATCAGCTCTAGCTGTTGACCCTCACGGATGGCGCGAAGCCAGTGACCGATGACACCCTGACCCGGAGCAGATAACTGTCCGGGACCGTAGGCGTTTGCGACGCGGAGAACGACCGAGCCGGGACGTCGTTGCAACAAGATGTCCTCCAGCTGCACCTTGGCCTGCCCGTAGGCCCCGCTCGGACAAGTGGGGGAGTCCTCCCGATAGGGAGGCTGCGACTCCGGGTCGTATACGGTTCCTCCCGATGACAGCAAGATCACTCGCGTCGACGACCTGGCGGCGTCCAGCGAATCGAGGAAGTGGATGAAAGCTGAACGGTCGACGGCAATTCGATCTGGCGAGTTCTCCGCAATCCACGGATTGATGCTGGAGGCCGCCCACACGCTGCTCCCGCTCGCCAGCAGATCGACGCTGGCTTCCCCGCTCGGCAGAAGTGCGGGCGATTGTCGCGTGAACCCGATGGACGGCACACCAAGTCGTGCCATCCCGGCCACGATGGCGGATCCCAGGAAGCCGTTCGACCCGACCACGGCGACCCCGGAGCCGCTTGACATAAAAAACCCTCCAATCCAAGGTGGATCGAGATGACTCGTCCTCGGTTGTTGATTCTCGCATCCACCTTTCCGGGCAGGGCCGACGACGGTACCCCTGCGTTCGTCAGGGACCTAGCCCTCGAGGAGGCAGCCGATTTCGAGACGTTGGTGATCGTACCGGCTGTGCCGGGGGCGCCGGCCGCAGAACGCGTCGGGACCTTCGAGGTTCGGCGTTTTCGTTTCTTTTTCAAAAGGTGGGAGGATCTGGCGGAGGGGGCAATCCTGGAAAATTTGCGCTCCCGCCCGTCCAGGTGGTTGCAGGTGGCCCCGTTTCTTGCGGCCGAGTGGATCGCAATACGGCGGCACGCCAGGCAGTTTCGCCCGGATGTCATGCATGTGCACTGGATCATTCCGCAGGGTCTGGCCGCGCTTGGTGTCGCGAGCAGGGTTCCCATGCTGCTGACCACTCTGGGCGGCGATCTCTACGGATTGCGCTCGAGGGCCATGAGGATGCTCAAACGATCCGTTATCCGGAGAGCCGCCCGGCTCACCGCGATGAACGAAGACATGCGCGATCAGCTGGTCGCCCTGGGGGCGCGTGCCGAGGACGTCAGCGTGCTGCCGATGGGTGCTGACCTGACGGGTATCAGGGTGGCTGCTGCAGGGATCGAGCGAGAGCCGGGCCGGCTGCTGTTCGTCGGGCGCCTCGTAGAGAAGAAGGGACTCGAGCATCTTCTGGAAGCCCTGCGTGCCATGGCGGATGTTCGTTGTACTTTGACGGTCGTCGGCGATGGGCCCTTACGTCAGCGGTTGGAGAGGCAGGCTCGCGGCCTGCCCGTCGAATTCACCGGCCAATTGGGCCGGCTCGATCTGGCCGTCCAATACGCGCGCAGCGCTGTTGTTGTCGTGCCGAGCGCCAGGGCAGCTTCTGGTGACCAGGATGGTCTTCCAGTGGCGCTGCTGGAGGCGATGGGCCTGGGGTGCGCTGTGGTGGCAAGTAATCTGCCCGGCCTGAATGAGGTAGTCCTGCCGGGACGGACCGGACTGCTCGTACCGCCCGGCGACAGCATTGCGCTTGCCGGAGCCCTCCGACAGGTACTATCAGATCCCGCTGAACGTCGTCGGCTCGGCGAAGAGGCACAGGATCTGGCCGAATCACTGTCCTTGGAATCCGTTGGCGCTCGGTACCGGACTCTCCTGAAGGAGCTTGTGTCAGCGTTGGTGGTAGGGCGGGGCATCACAGGGGGAGGCAACTGACAGGTTATGGGGCGTACAGCAGATATGAACTCGCAGGAACACCTCACCGCGCGGTCGCGACGTCGTCAGGGCGCGGTGCTGGTTGTTGATGGTGTTCCGGTGCCGAACCCCCGTTCGACCGGCAACATTCTCGTGGGCAGCGCAATCGGCGTGTGGTTGGCGTCGCACTCGAGGGAGATCAGCGGGCGCCTTCTCGATCTTGGCTGTGGAAACCGCCCCTACGGACCCTGGTACGAACCGTTGGTGGACGAGTGGCTCGCCGTAGATCCGGCACCCGGCGCGAATCAGACGATACAAGCGATGGCGGATGCAGTGCCATTGAGAAGCGAATCAATCGACGTCGTGCTGTGCACTGAAGTGCTCGAGCATGTCGATCGGTCCGAATTGGCTGTCGCGGAAATCGCCCGGGTGCTCCGACCGGGCGGCTCGGCACTCATCACGGCGCCATTCATCTATCCACTGCATGAAGCGCCTTACGACTTTCATCGCTATACCTATATCGGCCTGCGATCCATCGTCGAGCGCAATGGTCTGGTCGTCGAAGATCTGGGCGCGCAAGGTGGTCCGCTGGTGCTAGTGGCGAGTTTCGCGTTTCGCGCAGCGCGAGCCGCGGTGGACGCCGTGGGAACGAAGCTCGGGCTTGCCGAGCCACTCGCCTTGAAGGCACCCTTCCGATGGTTGCTCATCGCACCGCAGCAATGGGCGGTCAACGCCAACCCGCATCGATCATTCGGTCTGACAGCCCGTTCGCGACGACTCTCCAACGGTTACATGGTTCTGGCGCGCAAGCCCGCCCAGAGGTGTGCCGGTGGCGCTGCCGGGCTATAGCTCGCCTGTCGGCTTCGTCCGCTCTGACGCGTCCCCGTCCGGCTTCCGGGGGTTACCCGAATCGGTGATGACTTTGAGGAGTCGCAAACGCCTCCGCTCGGTCAGCACGGCAATGCCGGGCCACACCAGGTCCGCCGCGGTGATCACGAGACGGGAAATCACGGCGGCGACCAGCGCCACCGGCTCCCCTACCGCAGGTCCGAGCAGAACCACCAGAGCCACCTCGCGTGGCCCCACACCGGCCGGGGCAATCGCCAACATGAAGCCAATGGCCCAGGAACCGGCGAAAGCGCCGAGCGATCGCACGATCAAATCCGGCCCTGTCGAGCCAAGATCGACCAGCAGCACCCAGAGGGCGATGCCGTACAGCAACCACCCTCCTGTCGACCACGCTGCGGATCGGATGATGCCCCTCGCGGTCAGCGGTTGCGGCATGGGTTCGCGTTTGAGCCGCCGCGTCACCCAATTCAGCAGCCTGTTCAGCACGGCCGGCCAGAGCGCGGCCACTGCAACAGGGAGCACCAGGAGCGTCCACCAGTATTGCTGGAATGCCGAGTCATCCAACACCGGCAGGACGCAGGCGGTGACCAGCAGAGCAGTACCCAATCCCATCAACATGGCGATCAGGACGGCCGCCGCCGAGGATCGTCCCGGCACGTCGAAGGCCTTGCCGAGCCGCATCTGGGTCAGGACGGGCCAGACCTTGCCGGGAAGGTACTTACCCAGCTGACCGACGAAGAAGACGCGCATGCCCCCGGACACCGGCACCGGGTGTCCGAAGTCGGTGAGGATTCCGCGCCAACTCATGAACGAGCACCAGACTGCGGCGATCGAGGCTAGCAATGAGATCACCAGTGCCCGAATGGTGATGTTGCCGATGACGTCCTTGACGTCACTCCACCGGCCGGCCATGGCCCGCCCGAGGAAGAAAACGAAGACGGCGATGACGATGATCTGGGCCGCTCGGCGCCAGAGCCGTTTTCGATTTTTCGGCTCGGTCACCCTGCGACCATACCGGCGTGTCCTCGCCACATCCGACAGCGCGCACGACCGGTGTCGATCGGCCGGCGTCCGGCCAACCGCGACCGGCGCCCGCCTCCTCAGCGGCGCAGCGCCGCCCCGACGGCATTGCTCAGATCGCCGGTTTCCGGCGGCAACGCCGTCACCGACCAGAACCGCAGATCGTCGGACTCCGACGAGATCGCCGGCACCGCATCCGCCGGGGCGACGATTCGGAACAGGATGTCGAAGTGCCGGCTGGGCACGCCCAGCGAGCAGGTGACGGGGTGCACATCGAGGTGGATCGGGTCCGGGTCGATGACGAGCCCGTCGATCCCGGATTCCTCAGTCGCCTCGCGCAGCGCCGCGGCGGCGATGGTGGCGTCCTTCTTCTCGCAGTGACCGCCCAGCTGGACCCAGCGCTTCACCCGCGGGTGCAGGGTGAGCAGTGTGTGCGACAGATCGGCGGAGAGGACGACCGCGCTCGCGGTGATGTGCCCGGGCGCGCAGGAGCGTTTGGTGGCATCCGGTCGGGCTTCGAGGAAGCCGAGGAAGGCCTCCCGCAGCGCGCGCTGCCCGAGGTCCGGAGCGCGCCAGGCGCTGAGCATGGCGGT
>JBBRVZ010000078.1:0-14802 GCA_038246445.1 Mycobacteriales bacterium | reverse complement strand
CCTAACTTGACGTTCGGGATGGTGGCTCCTGACGTCAGGTTGGGGTGTACCCACCTTGACCTGGATCCCTCGCGCACGCCCGCCGGTGGGATCGACTTGGCACCTGCCCCGAGGGGGGGTCAAGACCAAGTACTCGTCGTCATTCCGTCGGGGCCATGTAAGCACTACTCCAAGCAGCTCTTGCAGCTTGCAGCAGCTCGCCACGATTTGATGGGTACTCTGAAACGATGGGCAACTCCTAACCAATCAGAGGTCATCATGTCAGAGGTTATCGTGCCGGATTTGCAAGGTATGCCATTTGGCCAGGCGGAGCACTTGCTGTCGAGCTTGGAGTTGTCACTCCAGGCTCTTCGGCCTGGCGGCCTTGAGAATGAAGTATTGCAATGTCCTGACCCGGCTTCGGTGATTCATCATCAAGAACCCCGCCGCTCGACCCCGTTAATAGCTGGTGAAACCGTGTGGGTAACCATATTTGCGCCGGGCGATGGAGGCAGTTCGGGCCAGTTCGCAAGAATGCACCACTGACCCTAAAGCGCCGGTACGGGTGACAGTCGTCTGTCACCCGTACCCGCGTTGGGGGCCGCTAGGCCTCGCGTGCCTGGTGAACCGGGGGTGTCAGCCGTTCCAGATCTGAACCAGGTCGACGTTGTCGTTCAGTGTCGAACCAAGGCCGGGTGTCGGCAGACGGAACGCGAGCGAGTAGGTGGCGCTTTGCGTGTGGAATCGAGCGATCCGGCACTGCGCGGTTCCTGCCGCGGATGAGATCCGATCTCCCCAGCTGAACCAGCCGGTGTCGAGGTGGAGCGAGTATCCGGAGCTGTCGCAGGGTCCGGCGGAACCGTAAAAGTTGGTGGAACTCCCGTTGTAGTAGCTGTCTTCCCATGCCGTCATCAGCAGGTCGCTGGAGAGGGCGACCGGGCCACCAGCGGCGCGGCTGTCGGCGTTCGCGTCAGCCTCCATCAACGTGCGCGCCTCCTCAGGAGAGGCAGTCGAGCATGCCTGACCCAATACGGGCGACACGGCATCCTTCGCCGTTGGCTTGCCCACCAACACAGCGCAGTACTCCTTGGCCGCGGCTCCCGGCTCGCTCGTTGGGGTGCCAGCATGGGCGGCCGTGACGCCCAGACTGGACATGACCGCCATGGCGACGGCTGCAATTACTATTCGGCGCATTCGTTTACTCCTTCATTGTTGGTGCGGCTTCCATTCCCCGGGGTTGAGTCGAGCCTACGTTCATAATTACTTCCAGCTGACCAAAGCCTGTCATTGACACCACACTGTGATCTATTGGGTCATCTAATCCGTTTGGGCATGCGGAAATGGCGCCGGATGTGACTCGGCGCTATTTCCGCGATATCGACTTCTGTCCTTGCCTACCCCCTATGGACGGTCGTCGACGGTTTCGGTGTATCCGCTTCCGAGCCAGATAATGTATTCAGTAGTTGCAGGAATTGTGACCTGAATATCACCGGCCTTTTCCAGCGCGACTCTTTCGGAATCCATCAGCATTCCGGTACCTGGGTCGAAGATCAGGATGTATTGGGCGAGTGGACCGTCATCGATTCGCGCCTGGGCGCTGAACGCCACTCCGGGTCGGCCGGCGCGGTCGGTGACCTGTCCTGCGAGCTCGAGGGTTTGCCGGCTGAGCACCTGCATGAGCGCGGCCTGCACGTCGGGTTCGACGGTTTGGGTCGTCCACACGGTTCGGACGAAGAACAGCCACTCACCGGCGTCCAGATTTGGGTGCTCACGAAGCAGGGTGTCGGCGAGTTGGGCGGGATCGTCGGTGGTAAGGAAGGAGAGCGGTTCGACACCGGCGAAGGAACCGCTGTACGGGGTCCGCTGGCCGTCCTGAACGGCCTCGATGCGGCCCGAGCCGTCCTCGGCAAGCCATTGCTCGCGTTGGGTTTCGGCGATCCGGGAGTCGAATACCTCCCCGGCTGTGGTCATCGAGGTCGACAATGACCAGGTGTGGGTGCTGACGTAGTTGTAGGGGCCAGTGCCGGCCGGGCGTGGCTGGGCGGCGGCGAGCCGGGCGAGATCCTGCAACGCATCTGAGGCTGTCGGTGCGCCAGGAACCGGGGTGTACGTCAGCAACGCCGGCGTCGCCACGGCTGTCGAGGATCCCAGCAGGCTCGGTACCACCATGGTGCCGATGACTGCGGCCGCCACCGCGGCCGTCGCACCGCCGAGGAACCATCGTCGGCTAAGCAGCGAGGGTGGTCGCGTGGAGGAACGGGCGCCGGTGGTCGGGTTGGCTTGGGCTTCCCGCAGCCAGAGCGGCGTAGCCGGCGGCTGGGTGTTGTCCAACGTGGTGATCGTGGGGAAGGACTGAGCGTGCATCCTGTCCAATGCTGACTTCACGGAGATCTTCATGGTTGGTGTCCTGTCAACGAGGAGCCAAGGGCCGAGGTTGACGGTCGCGGCGGTTGGGAGGTCGTGACGGAAGTCGTCGGCGGTGGGGGTTGGGCCTCGGCGGCTTTGAGGGCCGCCGCGAGGCGACGTCGGGCGCGATGTAGACGGACGGCGAAGGTGGCCGTCGAACAACCGGTCACCTTGGCGGCCTCGCTGTTGGACAAGCCATCCCACACCGTGAGCATCAGCGCTTCTCGATCCGAAGAGAGCAGTGAGCCCAGACCGGCGAGCACGCTCATCCGTTCCACGACAGCATCGGTGGGATGCTCAACCGAACTGGTTAAAAGGGTCAGCTCGACAGCAAGAACATCTTGCCGAGCCTGGCTGCGGTATTGCTCGTACAGGACGTTCCGGGCGATCACCAAGAGCCATGGCAAGGGGCTGCTCGGGATCTTGTCTCGACGACTCCACGCGATCAGAAAGGCTTGATCGGTGGCCTCGACTGCGACGTCCCGCGGTGCGCGGCGGAGGGTGAAGGCAAGAACTCGCCGGTGGAACTCCTGGTAGAGAACCGCGAACTCCGAGGTATCCAACGCCCACTACCTCCCCTCTGTCAGCGAACCGCGACCGTCTATGAGTAATGACATCAGCAGCCTGGTTCTTACAGTTGACTTTGACGGACCCTGGCGCGTGAGCACGCCTCTTCTCGTCAGCAAAGCTCGCCCGACTGGAAAAGTGCCGCTTACCGGCTGCCGATCGGCGCGGTGGTGCGGATGCTGAGGCGGGCGGTCATGTCGAGTTTGACCTCGCCGTAGGGGAGGACGTGCTGCCAGAACAGCGGGGTGAGGCCGCGGCGGTCTTCGGGGGTGAGGATCCCGGTCCAGCGTTCCTCGGCGAGGACGTCTTGGAGCATGAGGGTGTTCACATAGACGAGCGCGGCTTGCAGGATGCGCAGACACAGCACGGTCATCTCCTGCTCGTCCTGTCGATTGGAGGTGATCTCGCCGCCTTTTCCGTAGTAGATGATCGAGTTCGCGCCGTTGAACGCTTCGACGATGTTGAGTCCTTCGGTGATCTCGCGTTGCAGTTCACGACTGCGCAAGTAGCGGGCGACGAAGATGGTTCGCTGAGCACGGCCGACTTCGAGCATCGCCTGATAGGTCGGGTGCGACGCCGAGCGTGTGAAGCGGCGCAGAATCGCTTCGGTCGAGGCGGTACCTTGCCTGATCGCGGTCGCGTACTTGATCATCTGGTCGTAGTTCTGCTCGACCAGGTTCCAGCGGATCGGCCGGGTCAGCGCCGGGGTCAGCAGCGGATACGCGTCGGGCTGGCCGACGGTGGGTCGATACAGGCGGACCTTGTTGATCTGCTTGATCCTCGGGAGCAGGTCGAAGCCAAGCAGGCGAGTGATGCCGAACCCGATTTCGGATTGGCCGTGGCTGTCGACGTAGTTGCCCTCGACTTTCATGGTCGTGCCGTGCCGGATCGCGCCTTCGACCATCGCGTGGACTTCCGACGCCGATGCGCGCAGCGTCTGGGAGTGCACGACCATCGACCCGCGTTCGACGTGCCAGTAGATCAGGATCCCGCGGCCGCCGTACCGGGAGTGCCATTCGGTGAAGATGTTCTGGTCATAGGAGCGGAAGTGGGTCGAGTCGGAGGCGACCGCGGTGATCCTTCGCCCCACAGGGTCTGTTGTCTGGTGGCGAACGTTGCGTTGGCGATGCCGACCGCGACCGCCTGGGCGGTGTCGCGCGTCAGGTAACGACGTCGGACGTAGCGGACCTCTTCTTCGGTGTGGCCGTGGCCACCACCGGCCGCGACCGCACGGATGCCGGTGTTTGTTCCGTAGGCGTAGATCGCGAGCATCAGCCGCTCGGCCAGCACCTCGACTGGAAGCGTGCCCGAGCCAGCGACGGCGCTGACCTCGGTCAAGCACCCGGTGCGCAGGACCGTTTCCTTGAGGATGTCGATCAGTGCGACGGTTCCCCACCGACGTTGCACCTCGGCCTTGATGCGCCGCAGGTTCCGCGGTTCGGGGGCGGCGTCGTACTTGGATAGCGTGATTGCCCCTGAGGCCCGGTCCGTGATGTCCAACCAGTCCAGCGTCGGGAGCGCGGTGTTGAGCTCGTCCAGCGCAGCGGTCATCTCACTGCGCACATCGTGGATGAACACAGTCGGATCCAGTGGCTTGCGGAGCTCGCCGTAGTTCTCACCGCGCCGTTGTTCGAAGTCCGCCGGTAGGTCTTCGTCGGGGTTACGCCAGGACTCAGCGCCGACAACCCAGATTTCCTTGCACCTGAGCTGCTCACGTAACGCCTGGAACGTGACGACCTCGTACACCATCCGCGTCACACGTTCCCGGCCTCGCGTGTCGGCCCGATAGACCAGATCAGACCAGTCGCCGGTCGCACCCCGATGGACCGGCACGGCCTCCCCAAGCGGGTAGTAAGTAAGGTTGCCCGCCCTGGCGTAGCGGGTGATCAGCGCCAGCGCGTCGATGACCGGCCGGTGTGCGGTGTTGTTGCTGCGGAAATCCAACACGCCCAGCAATGCGATCAGCCCGCGGCGGTAGTGCCCGGTGTAGGAGGCGCGGAGCGTGGTCTGCACCGTGCGCCGGTACACCGGCCCCTTCGTCCTGAACTCATGTACCAACTCCCGTAGGGTTTGCTCCCCACCAGACACGGCCGGGAAGACCACCTCACGCACCAAGTCATCGGGCTGAGCCAGAGCCGCCTCAGCGATCGAGAAGAGGATGTTCTCCTTGCCGGTCACCCTCTTGAAGGTGTTGATCAGATCGTTGGTGACGCGCCGTTCTGCGCGGGCCCCGATGCGGTGCACGGTGGCGATCAGCAGATCCACCAGCGTGTCGGTGATCTCCCGCTTACGGTGATGCACCAGCGCGGCGAGCAACGTGACCGTCAGCGGCTCAGCGTGCCGCCGCAGGTGCGACGGCGCTTCGACCGCGGCTCTGGCTCGCCAGCCATCGATCACCTTCGGTGCCACGTCCGCGAACAACCCGTCGGGCAGGCCAATCGCACGGGCAGCCTGAAGCTTGCCGATCTCGATCATCATCGACTCGAGACTGACGTTGCCCGGGCTGGCTTTGATCAACCCCAGCACCGTCTCCGAGCTATCCGATGCGTCATTGGCATCGTTGTCGGTAGCGATCAAATTCAGCAACCGTGCCGTCGCACCGGGAGTCAGCCTCCCCGAGATCCGCAACGCCCAGCTCTGCTCGGCGGTGCGCATGGCCGACCGCACCATCCGTAGCACTCGCCCCGAGGTCGGTGGTTCGATCTGCATCCGGTGGAAATGAGCCAGGAGGGATTCCCTGACCCGTTCAGGTCGACGCTCCGCATGCGCCACGTTCGACGTCAGCCACGTCATCAACCTCTCCTGATCAGCGACGCTCGCCACACGGAAGCCGAGGTGGGAGCGGATCTGTGCGCGGTGATACTCGATCGTGCTGCCCGACCATTCATAGAAGCCGAGATCCGCGACTGCGGTGTCGAGCTGGCGGGCCACGAAGGCGATGACTTCCTCGGGCAGATCCGAACGTCCGCGAGGGAAACGACCATATCGGCTGTAATGCTTCAGCAGCAATGCGAACCCCAGCGAACTCGCCCCTCGCTTGCCGCCAAGTAGCTCACGGTCCTCGTCGAGAAGGGTCCAGAACTCAACTAGCTCGTCAACATCACCCGCAGTCGGCTCCATACCAGCCAATCATTCCCGGACCCACGAAGCCGGTCGGGCAGGAGCGATTGGGGCTGGTGACAGCGCCGTTACCAACACCCCTGGTCGGCCCGGCCGGGATGTCGGGCGAGCGGGTGGGCGAGGTGTCGGCCACCATCGGCGATGGCGTCGAGGCGCTGCACGACTACGTCACGAAATACGTCCCGGCTGCCGTGCTCGGCCTGGTCGGACCGCTGCCGGTGTTCGGCACCATCGGTGTACTCGACCCATGGACGACACTGATCCTGCTGTTCACCGGCCCGATGCTGGTGCTGTTGTTGGCGGTGATCGGCGGACGAACCCGCGTCCTGACCCGCCGCCGGCTGG
Organism: Mycobacteriales bacterium; assembly: GCA_038246445.1. Classification (GTDB taxonomy): domain Bacteria; phylum Actinomycetota; class Actinomycetes; order Mycobacteriales; family Nakamurellaceae; genus Nakamurella. The sequence goes on along the minus strand of JBBRVZ010000078.1, from coordinate 8,385 downwards.
ACGAGCTGGGCTGGCTCAGCGCTTTCTACCTGGACATGATCCGGGGCCTGGCCACGCTCAAGGCGTTCGGCCGGTCCCGGCAGGGTGAGGAGATGATCGAACGCGCCTCGGGGCGGCTCGGTGACACCACCATGGAGGTGCTGCGCACCGCATTTCAGACGTCGCTGGTGATGGAGTGGGCGGCAACGGCGGCGACCGCCCTGGTCGCGGTCGAGGTCAGCTTCCGGATGATCGTCGCCGATCTGCCGTTCGGCATGGCCCTTGCCGTTCTCATGCTGACCCCGGAGTTCTTCGTCCCGTTCCGGCGGCTGGCGATCGAGTACCACGCCGGGCACGCCGGCGACGCGGCGCTGAGGCGGATCGACGAGTTGCTCGCGTTGCCGATCGCCGCGCCGGCGTCGACTGGAATCGGCGCGGTCCGGACCGCCCCGGTGGTGATGCACCGATCACCGGCACCGGCCCCCGAGGTGGAGTTCCGCAATGTCGAATACCGCTACCCCGGCGCGAGTTCCCGCGCATTGACCAGCTTCGACCTGCGGCTGGAACCGGGGCGAAGCGTCGCCCTTGTCGGTCCGAGCGGGGCAGGCAAGACGACGGTGGCGCGGCTGCTGCTGCGGTTCATGGAGCCCACCCACGGTCAGATCCTCGTCGGCGGCCGGGGGATCGACGAGATCGATGTCGGTCAGTGGCGCCGCCGGCTCGCCTGGGTGCCACAGGATCCGACGCTGATCACCGGCACCGTTGCCGACAACATCAGGCTGGGCTGTTCCGACGCCTCCGATGACGCCGTCCGCCGGGCAGCCGACCTCGCCAGGGCAACGGGTTTCATCACGACGCTGCCGGAGGGTTTCGACACGATGCTCGGGGAGCAGGGACTGCGCCTGAGCGGGGGCCAGCGCCAGCGGCTGGCGATCGCCCGGGCCGCGGTGCGGGACGCACCCCTGGTGGTGCTGGACGAGTACACGGCCAACCTCGACGACGACACGGAAGCAGAGATCGTCGAGGCGATCGGCGCGCTGCTCCGCGGCCGAACCTGCCTGGTGATAGCGCACCGGGAGCGGACCGCGCGCGCCGCGGACCGGGTCGTGACGTTGCAGGACGGCCTTCTCCGGGCCGGGGTGTCGTGAGGGCCGTACCGGGCTCGTCAACTGCCGACCGCACCACCCGGAGGCTGGCGGGGCTCCTCGGCCGGCTGCAGTGGTGGATCGTCGGCGCAGCCCTGATCAGCGCGATCACCGTGGCCGCGGGGGTCGGTCTGCTGTCCACCTCCGGATATCTGATCGCCAAGTCCGCACTGGTCGAGTCCACCGCGACTCTCGGCCTGACCATCGTCGCAGTCCGGTTCTTCGCCGTGGTCCGCGCCGTGAGCCGGTATTTCGAACGGTACGTGGGGCACCTGGTCACCTTCCGGATGCTCTCCCGGGTACGCGTGTGGTTCTACCGCAGCGTCGAGCCGCTCGCGCCCGCGGCACTGATCGACGAGCAGTCCGGCGATGTGCTGACCCGGATCGTCAGCGACGTCGAGGCGTTACAGGATCTGCCGTTGCGGGTCGTGATCCCGCGGATTGCGGCGGTGCTGCGCGCCGGCGTCGGGGTGCTGGTGCTCGGCCTGCTGCAGCCGGTGCTTGCCCTCGTGATGACCGTGTTCCTGCTGATCAGCGGAGTCCTGCTGCCGTTGACGCGCCGGCTCGGACGCGGCGCAGCCCAGGCGCTGGTCGCCGACCAGGCCGCGATGAACGCAACCGCCGTCGAGGGGGTGGCGGCGCTCGCCGATCTGGTCGCCTACGGGCGCGAGGATCTGCTGGCCGGACGCATCGCCGAGCTGACCAACCGACGCCATGCCGCGCAGCGCCGGCTGGCTCACCTTCGCGGGCTGCACACCGCCGTGGCCGGCATCTTGGCCGGCGGAGCAGTGGTCTGCCTGCTCGCCCTTGCGATTCCGCTGATCACCGACGGGCGGCTCGACGGTGTGCTGCTGGCCGTCGTGCCACTGGCAACGATGGCGACGTTCGAGGCGATCGCTCCGCTGGCCGTGTCCTACGAACACGTCGACCGGTGTCGCGCCGCCGCCAACCGGCTTTTCGACCTGGCGGATCGGTCACCCACAGTTCGTGAGCCGACCGAACCCTTGACCGCAGAAGGACTCGTCGATTGCGCCGCAGGCGCGATCGAGTTCAAGGGCGTGACGTTCCGGTATCAACCCGATCGGCCGGACGTGCTGCGGGACGCGACGTTCACCGTGCCGGCCGGCACCCAGGTAGCGGTCGTCGGTCCGAGTGGTGCCGGCAAATCGACCATCGCCGCGCTGCTGCTGCGATTCTGGGAACCGCAACACGGGACAATCCGGATCGACGGCCGGGAACTGGGTGATATCGGTTCGGCCGCGGCGCGGGCCGCGGTTGCCGTTGTCGCCCAGCACGATCACCTTTTCGACACCACGCTGAGGGACAACCTGGCGCTCGGCGATCCCGACGCGGACGACGATCGCCTTCTGGCCGTGTGCCGGGCGGTGGTGCTCGACGAACTGGTGCGCGAGCTGCCGAACGGGCTTTCCGAGCGCCTCGGCGAGAACGGTCGCCGGCTCAGTGGCGGCGAGCGGCAGCGGGTGATGATCGCCCGGGCGCTACTGACCGACGCACCTGTGCTGGTGTTGGACGAGGCCACCGCCCACCTGGACGGCGAGACCGAGCAACGGGTCCTGGCCGGTGTGCAGGCCTGGCGGCCCGGCCGAACCACCATTCACATCGCGCACCACGCCGAAGCGCTCGGCCGTTCGCACATGGTCTTGCGGATGGCCAGCGGCCGGATCCGCTCCGCAACTGACGAAGGAGGCGGTCCGCCTACCGACAAATTCTATAGAGATGCGGGCGATCGTTAACCCCGCGCAAGGTCGCAAACCGGGCGGTCAGCTGGGCGGATTCACCTCGTACAGGCCGTCGTTGTCCTTGACCTGGACGGTGACGGTCTGGGAATTACCATCGACCTTCAGCGTGCACGAGAAGCTCGTGCCGGCCTTGACTTGTTGGCTGCTGGGGCAGGAGACGTCCGAGATGCCGGTGAGGCCGTAGCCGTTCGGCGGGGTGCCGGTCAGGACGTTGGCGACGCCCTGGTTGAGCTGCCGGTCGTCGAACACCTTCTTGTTCAGCACGCCGGGCCAGACGAACAGCACCACAGCCGCGAGCGCCGCCAGCACCACCACAGCGACGATGGCGATGATCAAGCCCTGGTTGGATTTTTTCGGCCGCTGATCCAGTCCGACGGCCGGCGAACTGCCTGCCGGGGGAACACCGGGTTGCTGGTAGCCCCCGTAGCCGCCCTGACCGTAGGAACCGGGCTGCTCCTGCGAGGGCTGCCCGTACCCGCTGGGATGACCGCACGACTCCCGCCCATAGCCGGGCGGCGGTCCGTACGACGAGGACTGCCCGTATGAAGGCTGACCGTACGAAGGCTGCCCATACGGCTGCTGCCCGTAGGACTGCTGCCCGAAGGACTGCTGCTGCCCCTGATCGGCACCCTGCCCGTAACCCTGCCCACCCTGCTGGCCCGGGTCCACCGGTTGGCCGTACTGCTGGCCGTAGCCGGGTTGCTGGTAGCCCTGCTGACCGTAATCGGTGGCCTGTTGGTCGTTGCGGTACGGCTGCTGGGCTCCGTACCCGGGTTGCTGGCTGTAGGGGCTCTGACCATAGGACGGTTGATCGGAGGAAGGTTGCTGACCGTAGCCGCCATGATCGTAGGACGGTTGCTGGCTGTAGGGCTGCTGCCCGTACCCGCCGCCCTGGCTGTCTTGCGGCACCTGCCCCTGCGCTCCCTGCGACACCCCAGGGTCAGAGCCAGCAGGATCGGAGCCGGCAGTCTCGTGGCCGGAAGGAGCGGGGCCGGGAGCGGGAGGTGTCGACTGTGGTCCGGTGTCCGATGCCGGACCCGATGGACCCGCAGGCGGCCCGGCCGCGATGTCGCCCGGCCTGTACACAGTGGTGGCGCCGGGATCGTCCGTCTCGGGTTGCTGGCCGGTGCCGGGTGGATCCGACCACTGACCACCGTCCTGACCGCTGCCGGGTTGACCGCCCTGTGGCGTGCTCATCGCGTCCTCCTCGATCACCCGTGTTACATCTGTGCACGATCCAACCACGCTCCACAGGGTCAGGCTCCAACGCCGCGGCGGGGATGTCTGCGTAATCTCCGATCAGGTCAGACGGCGCCCATCGAGACAACCCCCCGGCGAAGGGATCCCACCGCCGACCGTGCGGCGGCCGCAACAGCCGGCGGCGCCACCCCGGCAACCTGGTCGAGCAGGTCGATCACCTGACGGCACCAACGGACAAAATCCCCGGCGGACAGGTCCGTCCCACCGGCGACCGCCACCGCGAGCGCATCCGCCAGGGTGTTCCCACGGCCCCACGCCGCGACCGCGGTCGCAAAACCGGCATCCGGATCACGGGTCGGCGGCAAGCCGAGAGCCCTTTCCCGGCCGGTGATCTCGGCCCACACCCTGGTGGTCTCCAGCAGGGCCGCGGCCGCCGGACCGGACGGAGCACGGGCCGTGGATGCCGCCTCCCGACGGGCCTCGAACACCAAGCTGGACACCACAGCTGCCAGATCCGGCGCCCCCAGCCCCTCCCAGGTTCCGCGTCGCAGACATTCCGCAACGACCAGATCGCTCTCGGACCAGATGCGGGACAACATCTTTCCGTCAGGAGTCAGCCGGTCACCGCGCAGGTAGCAGCGTTCCTCGAGTAGGTCGACGATCTCCTCGAGGGCCCGACCGAGAGAACCGGTCGCGCTCGCGACCTTCGCGGCCAGTTGGTCGTTCTCAACAGCCAACCGGCGCCAGCGTCGGGCCCATTGCAGGTGCTCGTCCCGGTCCGCGCAGCCGTGCACCGGATGTGCGCGGACCGCCTTGCGCAGGACGGTGAGGTCGATCTCGTCGACCGGCTCGCGACGCACTCCCCTGCCGGTCGGCCGGATACCCGAGGACGCGAGCGCCGATGCGACGTCCCGGCGCACCTTGGAAGAGCGGTGGTCGGTGAACTTGCCCAATTTGACCCGGCCGAGCGCGCGAACGGGTCCGCGGAAGTCCGCGACTGTCAACCGGCCGGCCCAGTTTCCGGCGGTGACGACCAGCGGGCGGGCGGACCCATCGGTGGCTACGCCCGGATCGAGTACGACCGCGAGCCCGGCCCGGCGACCCGTTGGCACTTCGATGACGTCACCGCGGCGCAATTGCGACAGATCGCGAGCCGTTTCGTCCCTGCGGCGGGACGCTCCCGCCTTGGCGATCTCGCGCTCCGCGGTCGACAGCTCGTTGACGAGCTGGAAGTAGGAGGCAGTGTCACCGAGGTGGCAGTGCATCGCCTGCTGGTGGGAGGCGATCGCCTCGCTGTTGCGAGCCACCTGACGGGCCATCCCGACGACGGCCTGGTTCGCCTGGTATTGGGCAAACGACTGCTCGAGCAGGTCACGCGCCGCGGTTCGGCCGAGCCGATCGACCAGATTGACGGCCATGTTGTAGCTCGGGCGGAATGACGAGCGCAAGGGGTAGGTCCGGCGCGATGCCAGACCGGCGACCACTCGGGGGTCCATTCCCGGCGACCAGAGAACGACCGCGTGGCCTTCGACGTCGATGCCCCGCCGGCCGGCCCGCCCGGTGAGCTGGGTGTACTCCCCCGCGGTCAGGTCGGCATGAGTCTCGCCGTTATATTTCGTCAGCTTCTCCAGCAACACGGTTCTGGCCGGCATATTGATGCCCAATGCCAGGGTTTCGGTGGCGAAAACGGCCTTCACCAGGCCGGCGACGAACAATTCCTCGACGGTTTCTTTGAACACCGGCAGCAACCCGGCATGGTGCGCGGCGATCCCGCGCTCGAGGGCGTCGCGCCACTCCCAGTACCCCAGCACACCCAGGTCGGCCTCGGCGAGGTCCACGGTGCGCCGATCGACGATCTGGCGGATCTCCTCGCGTTCCTTCTCGGACGTGAGCCGCATCCCGGCTCGCACGCACTGGGTGACCGCGGCATCGCAACCGGCCCTGGAAAAGATGAAGGTAATGGCGGGCAGAAGTCCCGCAGCGTCGAGCTTCTCGATGACGTCGACACGTGCGGGCGGACGCCACCGCGGTCCACCGCGGAAGCCGTCCGATCCAGCGCCCGGACCCCCTCGGCGCTGTCCTCGACCGCCGGAGAACCGGTCGGCCATCGCCTCTGCGTCATGCACCGCCCTGGCCAGCGCGGGGTCGATCCGGAGCCGCGCGGTCGCCGGGTCACCGGTGGGCGGATTAATACCGCCGAACAGGTCGAACATTCGCCGGCCGACCATCATGTGTTGCCACAGCGGAACCGGTCTGATCTCGTCCACCACGACCGTGACGTCGCCGCGGACCTCCGACAGCCAGGCGCCGAACTCTTCCGCGTTCGACACCGTCGCCGACAGCCCGACCAACTGCACGTCGTCGCGCAGATGCAGGATGACCTCCTCCCACACCGCGCCACGGAACTTGTCAGCCAGGTAATGGATCTCGTCCATCACGACGTGAGTCAGGCCGTCGAGGTCCGACGACCTGGCATACAGCATGTTGCGCAGCACTTCGGTGGTCATCACGACGACGGGGGCATGCGAATTGATGGCCGTGTCGCCGGTCAGCAGGCCGACCCGATCCGGCCCGTACCGGGCGATCAGATCGGCGAACTTCTGGTTCGACAGGGCCTTGATCGGGGTCGTGTAGAAGCACTTGCCACCGGTGGTCAACGCAAGATGGACGGCGAACTCCCCGACCACCGTCTTACCGGCTCCGGTGGGGGCACACACCAGCACCCCGTGGCCGTTCTCCAGCGCGCGACACGCCTGCACCTGGAACCGATCCAGGCTGAACGGTCGGGTCAGGGTGAATTCGGCGAGGTGCGGGTGCTTCCGGCGGTCGGCGGAGTGCGCGAACCGCTCCGCCGGGGACACCTCCGCCTCGTCCGCCCAACCGTGTCGCGTCACCTGTCCAGGGTGTCACAGCACGACTGCGGCAGGCGTCAAGCGGCAATCAGCGACCTGGGCGAAGGCCACATCGGTGACGATGGCAGCCCCGCCGGGCATCCGGGTCGCCACGATCACCCGGATGCCCTTCGCCGAGGCCACCGACAGCCTCAGATCGGCTGCTCGGCGTCGTCGACCTCTACCTCGATGGACCCGATGGCTTCGAGCACCGCTTCCATCGGGATGCGTCCACCGGCCACCAGCTGCCCACCGGACCGCCGGACGGCACCGGCGAACCTTGCCGCCCAACGGTTTTCGTACACGAGAAGGGCCGCGGTGCTACCCGGTTCCAGCGCCTCGGCAGCCGAGCTGACATCGTCCTCGGTCAGCAGATCGGCAAGCTCCCGCTCCAGTCCGCGCAGTTCACCGAGCAAACCCTGCTCAATGTCGTCGAACTCGAAGGCGTCGAACGAGCCGTCGTCCTGCTTCTTGATCACCACCAGGTCGAGCACCCGGACTACTCCGCGCTGTACCAGATCCACCAGCTCGGGAAGGATCTCGCCGTTGAAGTTGCTGCCCGGGAACTCGACGACGAGGTAGTCGACGGGTCCGAGCTCATCGATGGATTCGGTCATGGCGCACCTTTCTGTCCCTGCATATGGCAAGGATGATGCCAGGCGCCCCGCCGCGTAAGCCTCGGAAAAGTCGGCGATGGCTCGCTCGAACGTGTCGTCGGGGCCGAGGTATTCCGCCATGGCGATCGCATCGCCGGACCGCGCATGCCCCCTGGCCAGGGTCCACCCGCAGAGCCGGGCGTAGAAGCCCAGAGCGAACGCAGACATGTTTTCGATGTCCGCCGACGCCTTCATGTCCCGCAGTTGACGCCAGTAGAAGTACCTGTCCGCCTGCAGGCCCTTGGACCAGCCGAGATAGATGTCGCTGGTCGCCTGCATCATCCGTTGACCTTGTACCACTCGTTCCCCCGGGTTGGCATACCTGCTCTTCGGCAGGTGATCCTCCAGCACCGAGGCGGTCGCTTCCTTGACCTGGAGGAACAGTGGATCCTGAGCGTCGCGGCCCTGCAGCAGGACGATGAAGCAGCGGGTGCCGACACTGCCGACCCCGACCACCTTCCGCGCCACGTCGACAACCTCGAAGCGCTCCAGCAGATGCCGGCGGTCATCCGGCAGGGTGGCCCGGTATTCGCGGAACAACTGCCTGACGCCGGCCTCGATATCGCTCCCGGCCATCCCGGAGGTGGCGATCCAATCCCGGATCGGAACGACCACCGGAGGCTGATTGACGATCCGGTACTTCCCGTCGACCAGGTGGGCGAGCTTGGACAGCGCCTGCAGGCTGTCCCTGGTGTGCGCCTTGGCCAGCGTCTTGCGGGTGAACTCCAACGTCCTGAGTTCCGCCTTGCCCTTG
>JBBRVZ010000077.1:0-14813 GCA_038246445.1 Mycobacteriales bacterium | reverse complement strand
GGACGGTGACCAGGGTCGGGTCGGTGATGTCGTACATCTTGCCGTCCTGGGCGGCCAGCAGAGCGGGTAGCAGCTGCATCTTCTGCGCAGACTCGGTCGCCTCGCCCCAGAGCACCGTACGACCGTCTTTCAGGGTCAGCTGGACATCGAACGGTGTGCGCGCGGAAACTGCGGCCACGGTGGGACGGAACTGCGGCGTCAGCGCCGCTGCCACCGTCAGCGCGGCCGCTGTCGACGGGTCGCCCGCGCGCGGAGCGACGAGCTGCACGGTCACCAGATCCGCCGGTGGGGCCGGCACCGCCAGATAGGGATCACCCGAGGCGTCGAGCAACCAGAATTGACCGTTCGCGGACGTCACTGCTATTGGCACCCGCGGCGTCACCGCAATCGTCAGGGTACCCGGCCACGTCCGCGAGACCTGCACCTCGGAGACCTGCGGCACGGCACCGACAGTCGCCCCTACATCATCGAGATCGATGCGGGCCAGCGGGAAGCCGTCCGGTGCCGGCGCGAGTGTCCGGATCTTCGCCGCAACGTCGTCCGGAACGCCGGTGATGGTGACGGTCCGAAGTCCCAGCAGGGAGCTGACGAAGATCGCAGAGACGGCGCCACAGATCAGCAGGCCGACCACGGCCAGCGCGACGAGCCACGGCCAGCGCCGCGGTGCTGCCCTGCCCCCTGCGGTCCGACGTCCGTGCCCGCTCGAGTCCGGCGCCCTGGCAGGGCGTATCGCGGTACTCACAGCCACTCCCCCTGTCGTAGAACCTCTTTCGACATCTCAGCCATCGCGCGCCTCCAACAGCGTCAGCAATTGCGGGCCGATCGCCGTGACGTCGCCCGCCCCCATCGTGATGACCACGTCGCCGCCCCGCAGCACATCGGCGACAAAGGCAGCCGCCGTCGAGCGGTGCGGATGATAGAGCACCTGCGCGCCGGCGTCCGGTACCGCCGACGCGATCAGTTCGCCGGTGACCCCCGGCTGCGGATCCTCTCTGGCGCCGTAGACATCCAGCACGATGACCAGGTCCGCACCGGCCAGCGCCCGGCCGAACGCGTCGAAGAAGATTGCGGTCCTGGAGTACAGGTGCGGCTGGAAAACCACCACCAGGCGTCCCCCGGCCGCACCGGACAACCGACCGAGAACACCTCGAGCGGCGGTGATCTGGGCCGCGACCTCGGTGGGATGGTGGGCGTAGTCGTCGTAGACGGTGACTCCGGCGGCCACGCCCTTGCGCTCGAATCGCCGGCGAACACCGGTATAGCCGGCCAGGCCGTCCGCGAGAGCCTGCGGGGCGATCCCCAGTTCGACGCCCGCCGCGAGCGCCCCGAGGGCATCGAGCAGCATGTGCTCGCCCGGCACCGACAACGACAGTTCGACCTCGCGACCGTCGGCGAGCCGCACCGCCGTCGCACCCGACGGGGCAACGTCGAGAAGTCTGACTGCTGCGCCGTCATCGCGACCGTAGGCGATCTGCCGGCGCAGTGGTGACCGCTGCAGCAACGCCGCCGTCCCGGGGTCGTCAGCGCACGCGACCAGGAACCCGCCCGGCTCGATCCGGTCGACGAACTGGTCGAAGACGGCGGTGTACGCCTCGGCGGTGCCGTGATGATCCAGGTGGTCCGGTTCCAGATTGGTGATCACCGCACCGTGCGGGGCGAACGACAGGAACGAACCATCGGACTCGTCCGCTTCGGCGACGAAGATGTCACCTCCGCCGTGATGCGCCCCCAGCCCCGATCCGGTGAGCTCGCCGCCGATCGCGAAGGACGGGTCCGCGCCGGCGAGCTGCAGGGCGACCGTGAGCATCGACGTGGTGGAAGTTTTGCCGTGGGTGCCGGCGATGCACACGCCGCGGTAACCGGTCATCAGGGCGGCCAACGCATCCGCACGCCGGACCACCGGAATTCCGGCGGCGCGGGCGGCGACCACCTCCGGGTTGTCCAGCCGTACCGCGGTCGACATGACGACCGACGTCGGGCCGCCGGGCAGCAGTCGCAGGTTCGCCTCGTCATGCCCCACCGCGGTCAGTACGCCGCGCGCGGCGAGACCAGCGAGCACCGGCGAATCCCGGGCATCGGACCCGGAGACAGCGAAACCGCGGTCGGCGAGAATCCCTGCGATGCCGCTCATTCCGGCGCCGCCCACACCGACCAGGTGAGCCCGCTGCAGCGAGAACCCTTCAGCCGTGACCGGTATCACCCCGGTCACCTCGCGCCCGTCATGTCGTCCCGGCCATCGGTCAGGCCCGTCCCCTGCCGGCGACGGCGTCCAGCACCATCCGGGCCACCGCCACGTCGGCCCGCTCGGTGCTGGTTGCGGCCGCCGACGCCGTCATCCCGTCCCGCACGATGCCCTCGATCACCAGCGGAATCACTGTGCAGACAACGGTTTTACGGTTCAGCTCGGCATCGTCGATGATGATCGCCGCCCCGCTGGCCAGCTGCCCGGAGGCGTTGAGCCGCTGCTCGCCGTTGCCGTGCGGCAGCGGGACGTACACGGCCGGTAGCCCGACGGCGGCAATCTCGGCAACCGTCATCGCGCCCGATCGGGCGAGCACGAGATCCGCTGCCGCGTAGGCCAGATCCATCCGGTCCAGGTACGGCACCGCCACGTACGGCGGCGCATCGGCAGGCAGTTCGGGCAGCTCGATGGTGTGACGGCTGCCGTAGGCGTGCAGCACCCCGACCCTGACGTCAGCGAAGTCGGGCGCTGCGGCCGAAATCGCGTCGTTGATCCGCTGTGCACCCTGGGAACCGCCAAAGACCAGCAGCGTCGGCGCCTGCGGGTGCAGCCCGAAGAACTCCCGCGCCCGCGCGCGCAGGGCGGGCCGGTCCAGCTCGGACAGGCTGCGCCGCACCGGGTTACCGACCACCCTCGCGTTCTTCAAACCCGTCCCGTCGACGGCGGCGGCAACCGACATGGCGAACCGCGCGCCGATCTTGTTCGCCAGACCCGACCTGGCATTGGCCTCGTGAACGACGATCGGAACCCGTCCGCGCGCGGCCAGGTAGGCCGGCAGCGCGACGTACCCGCCGAATCCGATGACGACGTCCACCTTCCGCTCCCGCATGATCGCCCGGGTCGCGGAGATGGCCGACCGCAACCTGGAAGGCAGTGTCAGCAGGTCCTTCGACGGCTTGCGCGGCAGCGGAACCGCCGGGATCAGTTCCAATTCGTACCCGCGGGACGGCACCAGAATCGTTTCCAGGCCGCGTTCCGTGCCGAGAGCGGTGATCTTGATCGACGGGTCATCGGCCCGCAACGCGTCGGCGACCGCGAGCGCCGGTTCGATGTGCCCGGCGGTGCCGCCGCCGGCGAGCAGAACACTGATCACGCGCCGTCCCACCGGGTGCTGCGACCCCGCGGGTCACCGCCACGGGCCCCGTTGGGCTTCGGTGCGCGGGCGCGCGGTGCGCCGTCAGGCGGGGCAGGTGTCGAACCGGTACCGGGGGCAGCGGCCCGTCGGGGGTCGCGCACGCCCTGGCCCCGCGATGCGCCGGTCCGGCCCGGTGGGGTGCGGCCATCGGCGTTCGAGGTGGCGGCGGCACGGCCCGAGGTGCCGCGCGGCGGTTGCGGTGCGGATCTTCCGCGATCTGCTGTTCTTGCGCGCGCACTGCCGGGACGGGCGGCAACGGGCTTCGACTCGGCCGGCCGGGAGGAGTGGCCGCGACGCCGGCGGCGGATCGGCGGCGTCCGGATGGACCCGTCGGGATTCCGAATACCGAGAAAGCGGGAAAGTTTGCTGCCACCTCCGGCTTGCAGGGCGGCGGCGGCCTGCGGTTCCCGGCGGGCGAAGTTCGCCAGTACTCCGAACACCACCATGGTGATCAACAAGGAGGTCCCGCCGGCGGAGATCATCGGCAGCGGAATACCGGTCACCGGCAGCAATCCCACGACGTAGCCGATGTTGATCGCGGCCTGGCCGACGAGCCACACCGTCGCCGCGGACGTGACGATCTTGACGAACGGGTCGACGTTGCGGCGGGCGATGCGCAGCCCGGTGTAGGCCAGCAAGGCGAACAGCAGCAGCAGGATGCCGGCCCCGACGAGGCCGAGCTCCTCGCCGATGATCGCGAAGATGAAGTCGGAATCGGCGTTCGGTAGGTAACTCCACTTCGCCCGCGACTGGCCCAAGCCGACTCCGAACCAGCCTCCGTTCCCCATCCCATAAAGGCTCTGCAACAGCTGGTAGGAGACATCCGGGTGCGCCTCGGGGTCGATGAAGGACAGCAGCCGGGCCAACCGGTAATCAGCCGAGACGGCCAGGTAGAAGAACCCCGCGGTACCCAGCGCGGCGAGACCGGCGAACGTCCACCACGGGGCGCCGGCGAAATACAGCACGGCCATGAAGACGATGGTCAGCGCGACCGTCGTACCCAGATCGGGCTGCAGCATGATGAGGCCGGCCATCAGGACGAACACCGGCAGCACCGGTATCAGCAATGCCCTGGGCGATCCGAGGGTCGATCGCCGAGCGGCCAACACGTGCGCCATCCACAGCAGCAGCGCGAGCTTCGCGATCTCGCTCGGCTGGAACTGGAAACCGGCCAGCCGGATCCAGCTCTTGGCGCCGTTGACCCTGGCGCCGGCCGCAAGGACAACGACCAGCAGGCCGAGCGAAACGATCACAGCGGCGGTCGATGTCGAGCGCAGGACCCGCACCGGGACGAACTGGGTCGCCCAGAAGCACAGCAGACCGAGCGTCGCGTAGGTCGCCTGATTGGTGAACACGGAGAACGACGACCCGCCGCTGCGGAACGCGGCCACCGACGACGACGACAGCACCATCAGCAACCCGAAACCGAGCATCAACGCGAAGATCGCCAGCACCAGGTGCAACGACGTCATCGGCCGGTCGAGCCAGTCGACGGTGAGCTTGCGGACGGCCTGCCAGGCGCGGGAGATCCGTCCCTGCGGGCGCGCCGGTTTCGACGCCGGCGCCCTCCTGGTGGACCGCCCCGCGGGTGAGGATCCGGACGAGCGACCCGGGAACGATCCGGACGGCGGCGTGGAACGCGCGGGCGGGGACGACACGCTCACGAGTCGGTCCCGGAGTCCAAGTCCCTGGCGGCCCGCGCGAAGGCGTCCCCGCGGGCGGCATAGGAGGGGTACATGTCCAACGACGCGGCGGCCGGCGCCAGCAGGACGACGTCACCCGGGGCGGCCATCCGCGCGGCCGCGCGAACCACTGTGCGCATCACGTCATCGTCCTTGCCGGTCACCAGCTGAGCAGGGACATCGGGCGCGTGTCGGGAAAGTGCCGCCGCGATCACCGGGGCGTCGACGCCGAGCAGCACCACACCCGCCAGCCGACCCGCGATCCGGCGCACGAGATCGTCGACGGCGGCACCCTTCAGCTGCCCGCCGGCGATCCACACCACTCGCGGATAGGCCATCAGTGACGCCAGCGCGGCATGCGGGTTGGTGGCCTTGGAGTCGTCGTAATAGGCGACGTCGGCGTGCTCGCCGACCAGCACGTTGCGGTGCCCACCGGGTTCGAAGGCGCGCAACCCGTCGGCCACCGCTTCCCCGGTCGCCCCGACGGACAGGGCCAGCCCGGCGGCGGCGAGGGCGTTGGTGACGTTGTGCTCGCCCGCCGGCCGCACCTCAGGCGCCGGCATGATCACATCCGCGCCGAAGGTGTTGTCGACCAGCATCCCGTGCCGCACCCCCAGCGATCCGGGGAACGGACGACCGCCGATCACCGGCACCACCTGACTCGCCCGGGAAGCGGACAACAACCTGGCGGCGCCCGGGTCGTCGATGACGGCCAGCGCGACCCTGCCGGTCAGCGCCTTGGCCTTCGCGGCACCGTAGGCCTGCATCGAGCCGTGCCAGTCCAGGTGATCCTCGGCGAGGTTCAGCACCACACCCGCGGCCGGCCGGATACCCGGCGCCCAGTGCAGCTGGAAGCTCGACAGTTCTGCCGCTATCAGGTCCTGCCGCGGTCCGTCGGTGCCGGTGCCGGCCAGCACCGCCTCGAGCACCGGCCAGCCGATGTTGCCGCTCGCGGTGACCCGGAACCCGGCTGCGCGCAGGATCGATTCCAGCATCCCGGTGGTCGTCGTCTTGCCGTTGGTGCCGGTCACCACCAGCCAATCCCGCGGGCGACCGGTGGCCAGATCCAGCCGCCATGCCAGCTCCACCTCGCCGATCACCTCTATCCCCGAGGCCATCGCAGCGGTCAACAGGGGGTTGGTCGGCGGGATGCCGGCGGAGGTAACCACCAGGGATGTCCCGGCCGGGGGCGCGTGCAGGTCGCCGGCAAAGGTGACGTCGCCGTCGATGTCGCCCAGCGCGTCCGGCGCCGGCCGATCGGAGGTGACAACGACGGACGCGCCGGAGCCGGCGAGAAAACGGATCACCGGCAGACCGGTCACCCCCGAGCCGGCAGCCAGCACGAGGTCACCGGGGCGCGGCAGCGGCCCGCTCCGTATCCCGGGCACCCGCTCAGCCACCGGTGAGCGAGAGCCAATCGGCATAGAACAGCCCCAGGCCCAGGGCCGCGGACATCGCCGCGAGCAGCCAGAACCGCACCATCACCGTGGTTTCCGCCCAGCCGGACAGCTCGAAGTGGTGATGGAACGGCGCCATCTTGAACACCCGGACGTGCCGGGTCTTGAACACAGCGATCTGGATGACCACCGACAGCATCTCCACGACGAACAGCCCGGCGATCACGACCAGCAGCAGCTCGGTCTTGGTCAGGATGGACAGCCCGGCGATCAGCCCGCCCAGGGCTAGCGAACCGGTGTCGCCCATCATGATCCGGGCCGGATGCGCGTTCCACCAGAGGAACCCGACGCAGCCGCCGAGCGCGGCCGCCGCCACCACCGCCAGGTCCAGCGGATCGCGCACGTCGTAACAGCCGCCGAGCGAGGCCTCGCTCAACGTGGTCCAGCAGGCGTTGCGGAATTGGAAGAAGCCGATCGTCACGTAGGTGCCGAGCACCATCACCGACGACCCGGCGGCCAGACCGTCCAGTCCGTCAGTGAAGTTGACGGCGTTGGACCATGCCGCAACGAGCAGCCAGGCCAGGATCACGAACCCGATGGCGCCGATCGACAGGAACGCCAGGTCGCGCGTGTAGGACAGCGATGTCGAGGCGGGGGTCAGTCCCTCGGAGTTGCGGAAGAACAGCGCACCGACACCGAAGGTCAGGGCCACGAACGTCTGGCCGAGGAACTTCATCCTCTTGTTCAGGCCAAGGTTGCGCTGTCTGCGGATCTTGATGAAGTCGTCGAGGAACCCGACCAGTCCCATCCCGGTCGTCAGGTACAGCAGCAGCAACGCCGATGCGGTGGGCCCGCCGCCGCCGGTGGCCCATTCGATGCCGATGGACACCAGGTAGCCGACCCACATCGCCACGATGATGGCCGCACCGCCCATGGTGGGGGTGCCACGCTTTTTCTTGTGGTGCTGCGGCCCATCCTCCCGGATCTCCTGCCCGAAACCCTGTTTCGAGAACACCCGGATCAGATACGGGGTGAACAGGATGGACACCGCGAGCGCGACGAGCGCCGCGACCAGAATCGTTTTCACTGCGCGTTCGGGGTGGTTGCCGGTTCGACTTCGACCGGACGGGCGGTCGCGAGGTCGGCGATCAGCCGCAGCGCAACGCGTTCCAGTCCCGCCGACCTGGAAGCCTTGACCAGGACGACGTCGCCGGGCGCCAGTTCTTCTTCGAGAATCGCGACGGCGTCCTCGATGTCGGGCACAAGTTCGGATTCCCCGCCCCAGGAGCCCTCCAGGTGCGCCCCGAGATGCAGGGCGCGTGCGCCGGTGCGGCCGCCGACGGCGGCGCCGGTGGCCCCGCCGGCTCCCTGGACGACGATCAACCGCTCGACCCCGAGTCGCACCACCAACCGGCCGATCTCGTCGTGCGCGGCGTTGGTCGTGTCGCCCAGTTCGGCCATCTCCCCGAGCACTGCCCAACAGCGGCGGCCGCGGCCGATGGTGGCGAGCGATTGCAGCGCGGCCTTCATCGAGTGCGGGTTGGCGTTGTAGGCGTCATTGATCAGGGTGATCCCGCCGGGCAGCTCGGTGACCTCCATCCGCCAGCGCGACGACGCGCCGGCCCCTCCGAGCGCATCCGCGATCATGCTGAGCGACATCCCGACCGCCCGACCGACCGCCGCCGCGGTCAGCGCGTTGCCGATCTGGTGAGCGCCCACCACGCCGAGGGCGACCTCCGCCCGGCCCTCCGGGGCGACCAGCGTGAACCGGGCATGGTCGTGGTCGTCCTGGCTGACATTCTCGGCGCGGACGATCGCGTCCGGTGTCCGGCCCACCGTCACCACCCGCGCCGCGGTCACCGCGGCCATCGCCGCAACCCGCCAGTCGTCGGCGTTGAGAACGGCGATCCCGCCGTCGGCGGCGGCCGGCAGTGCCTGTGGCAGCTCGGATTTCGCGGTGGCGATGGCTTCGACAGAGCCGAATACCCCCAGGTGAGCGGATCCGACGTTGAGCACGGCGCCAATGCGCGGCGGCGCGATCCGGGCCAGCATGGCGACGTGCCCTGGGCCTCGTGCGGACAGCTCGAGGACCAGGTACCGGGTGGTTTCCTCGGCGCGCAGAACGGTGTAAGGGTGACCGAGCTCGTTGTTGAACGACTCCGGTGGAGCGACGACCTGCGCCGGGTCCTGCCCCCCTGCGCGGAGCACGGCGGCGATCAGGTCTTTGGTCGACGTCTTGCCCGACGACCCGGTGACGCCGATGACGTCGAGCCCGTGATCGCGGACCAGCGCGGTCACCGAAGCATGCGCCAGCTTGGCCAGCGCCTCCAGCACCGCCGCATTGGGGTCGGTGTCATCAGGATCTGTCGGGGTCCCGGAACCGGCCGACGGGGTGCCCGCGACGAGCAGCGGCAGGTCGGCGTCGATCGGCATCGTCCCCAGCACCGCGACCGCACCCGCGGCGGCGGCCGCACCGGCATAGGCGTGCCCGTCGACGTTCTCGCCGCGCAGCGCGACGAACAGCGCCCCGGGGGTGATCCGGCGGGTGTCGAACTCGACCGAGCGCACCGTCACCGAATCGGCATCGGGCGGCGCCGGCACGCCGATCGCCCGTGCGACCTCCGCCAGCGTCATGGCGATCATCGGTGGGTCCGGGGTGCTGCGGCTGGCTCGGTCACGGGAAGCACGGTAGCTGGCCCCGGCGCCGCGCCCTGCGATGTTGCTGATTCCTGGGCGACGGCGCGCTCGTTGAGCGCCGCGGTCAGCTCATCGCGATCGGAGAAGGGATGCACCACACCGGCGATCTCCTGCCCGAGTTCGTGGCCCTTGCCGGCGATGACGACGGCGTCACCGCTGCGGGCGGCCGCGACGGCCGAGGAGATCGCCGCCCGCCGGTCCCCGATCTGCTCGATTCGAGCGTGGGTTCTCGCGCCGCGCGCACCGGCCAGAACCTGCTCCCGGATGGCGGCCGGATCCTCGGACCGGGGATTGTCGTCGGTGACGATCAGCAGGTCAGCTCTGGCTGCCGCCTCGGCGCCCATCACCGCACGCTTGCCGGTGTCCCGGTCACCCCCGGCGCCGACCACCACGATCAGCCTGCCGCGCAGGTTCTCGGTGATCGCGTCCAGCACCGCCGCCAGCGCTGCCGGCTTGTGCGCGTAGTCCACCACCGCCAGGAAGTCCTGCCCGGCGTCGACCCGCTCCATCCGCCCCGGCACGACCACACCCGCGATCGCGTCAGCGGCGAGTTGCACGTCGCGACCCAATGCGTCGACACACGCGATGGCCACCGCGGCGTTCGCCACGTTGAAGTGGCCGGGGATCGCGAGATCGACGGTGACGGTGCGCCCGGGCCCTGCGAGGGTGACGTGCTGGATACCGGTGGCCGAGACCTGAACCCGCT
The DNA here is from genome assembly GCA_038246445.1 of Mycobacteriales bacterium. Classification (GTDB taxonomy): domain Bacteria; phylum Actinomycetota; class Actinomycetes; order Mycobacteriales; family Nakamurellaceae; genus Nakamurella. The sequence goes on along the minus strand of JBBRVZ010000077.1, from coordinate 4,954 downwards.
CGACGGTCCAGTCGGCGTCCTTCCCGGTGACGCTGACGGTCAATGCGTCCGGGTGCACCGCGGTGAGCCGGGCACCGTAGGAGGTGTCGATGTCCAGCACATGCCGGTCCGAGCGCCCGTCGAACAGCAGGCTTTTCGCCGCGAAGTAGTCCTCCATGTCGCGGTGGAAGTCGAGGTGGTCCTGGCTCAGGTTGGTGAAGGCGCCGACCGCGAAACGGGTTCCGCCGACCCGGTCCAGGGCCAAGGCGTGTGACGACACCTCCATCGCCACCACGCTGACGCCGCGCTCGAGCATCACCGCGAACAGGGCCTGCAGTTCCGGCGCCTCCGGGGTGGTCAGCGCGCTGGGCGCGACCTCGCCGTCGATCCGGGTCTGGACGGTGCCGATCAGCCCGGTACGGGAGCCGTCCGCACCGAGCGCGGCCTCCAGCAGGTAGCAGGTGGTCGTCTTCCCCGCAGTTCCGGTGATGCCGACGACCTGCAGCGTCCTGCTCGGATCGCCGTACAGCACGGTGGCGATGCCGCCCAAAAGGCTCCGCGGCGATGACGCGACCAGCACGGGCACCGTGCGGACCGCTGCCGAGCGTTGCAGCAGTGCGAGGCCCTGCTCGTCCGTCAGGATGGCCGCGGCGCCGGCCAGGATCGCCTCGCCGGCGAAACTGGCGCCGTGCACCCTGCTGCCGGGCAGCGCCGCGAACAGGTCTCCGGGCCGGACGTCCTGGGCCCGCAGCGTGACCCCGGTGAGCGTGATCCCACTGAGCGTGATCCCACCGAGCCGCACGTCATCGAGCGCCTGCCGAATATCGCCGGCTTCGACTACCCCGTCGGAAGCGGCCGGCCAGTGAACTGTCGCGCCGGTGTGCGCGACGATCTGCGTGACGCTTGCCCCGACCGGTTGTAGCGGGCGGAGCGAGCGCGACGAGTCAGACACGGGCGGCAAGGTTACCCGCTAACCCACGTACAGGTCGTATATCGGCGCCTGCGTCGGCGACGGAGGGACGTCCGCCGCCCTCATCGCGTACGCCGCGATGTCGTGGAACAGCGGTGCGCAGCTGGTCGTTCCCGCCGGGGAATCGCCCTTCGGATCGTCCAGCATGATCGCTACGACGTACTTCGGGTTGTCGGCGGGTACCACGCCGGCGAACGTCGAGGTGATCGCACTCTGCGAGTAGTCCTGCGTCTGTTCGTCCACCTTCTGGGCGGTGCCGGTCTTGCCCGCGACCTGGTAGCCGGTGATGGCCGCCCGGGGGGCGGTGCCCCGGTGGTTGGTGTCACCGTCCTGGATGGTTCCGCGCAGCATGTCGAGCAGGGTGCGTGCGGTCTTCGGGCTCATCACCTGGGTGCTGGTGCCGGGCGGCGTGAGCGTCGTCTGCCCCTCGGCGGTGGTGCTGGCGACGATCGACGGCTGTAACCGCACGCCGTTGTTCGCGATCGCCTGGTACATCCCCGCCAGCTGCAGCAGCGAGATGGACACTCCCTGGCCGATCGGCAGGTTGCCGAAGGTGCTGACCGACCAGCTGGACAGGGCCGGGAAACGGCCCGAGGTCTCGGCGGGCAACTGGATGCCGGTCTTGACGCCCTGCCCCATCTTCTTGGCCATGTCGATGAACGCGTCCTGGCCGACCTTCTGGGCGATCATCAGGGTGCCGACGTTCGACGACTTCCCCAGGATGCCGGTGGCGGTCATCCTGGTCGGCCCGTGAGCCCATGCGTCGTGCACGACGATGTCCCCGATGGGTATTTCGCCGTCCACGTCCAGCACCGTGGTGGGACTGATCAGGCCCTTCTCCAGCGCTGCGGCGAAGGTGACCACTTTGTTCACCGAACCAGGCTCGATCGAGTCGGTGACGGCCCGGTTCCCGGTCTGCTTGGGTGTCTTCCCCGGTTCGTAGCAGGCCATCGCCGGAATCTGCGCATCCGACACCTGCATGATCACCACGCAGCCGGATTTGGCCCGTGAATTGTCGACCGCCCTGGTCAACATGTTGAGGGCGGTGTACTGCAAATCGGAATCGATGGTCAGCGACAGGTTCATGCCGTCGACGGCGGGTTGTTGCTCGCGCTGGCTGCCGGGGATGATCACATGCCGGGCGTCCACGTCGACGACGCGCTCACCGTCCTTCCCGGCGAGTTTGGTGTCGAACTTGGCCTCGACGCCGGCCAGCCCGTTGCCGTCGTAGTCGGTGCCGCCGACCAGCGCCGCCGAGGCGGAGCCGTCCGGGTACTGCCGCAGATCCTGCCGCTCGGTGACGACCGCGTCCCGGTGGGCGTCGTCGAACAATGCTCCGACCTGCAGCATCAGCGCGTCCGCCTGCGCGGGCATCAGGTTCCGTGCGAGATATACGTAGGCCTTGCCGGACGTCAGCTTCTTCATCACGTCGTCCACGGTCATCCCGCCGACCCCTTCGACCAGGATCTGCGCGAGGAGACGGCGTTGCTTGTCGTCGGTGAACAACGCCGGCCGCGCCGCGACCGCACGGCCCTCGACGGTGAAGGCCAACGCGGTGCCGTTGCGGTCGGTGATGGAACCACGCTGGGCGAGCAGGCTGATGGTGCGGGTCCGCTGCGCCTCACTCTTGGCCGCGTACCCGGCCGAATCGATGGCCTGGATGGCGACAAGTTTGCCGCCGGCGATGGCGAGCAGCGACAGCATCACCACCAGCGCGAGCCGGCCGCGGCGGCGCGGGTTCGCGATCGTCGTGCTGCCCCGACCGACCCGGCGGCCACGAACCGGTCCCTGGGTGCGCGGGGCCCGTGGGGCTGGGCGTGCCGGGCGCTGCGACTCGGCGGGCGTCGCCGGCCGCGGTGCGCGGGGCGGCCGCGCACTCTGCGGAGAAGCCGGCCCCGGAGCGGACCGCGGCTGGGCGGCGCGGCTGCCCGCCGTCCTGCTGCTGGTGGCGAGGCGACCGTTGGCGCCGCGACGCGATGTGCCGCGGGAATCGTCCGACGAACCGGACGCCGTCACCGCTGCCCACCCTGAGCCGGAGCGGCAGCGCCGGCCGGTGCGGGCGCCGGTGCCGGTGCGCCGGTTGCAAGGCCGGCTGCAGGGGCGGCGGGGGCGGCGGCGGGGGCGGGGGCGGCGGCGGACGGGGCCGACGGAGCGGGCGGGGGCGGACTGGGAACGGCCGAGGGCTCACCGATCAGGGAGCCGGCACCCGAGCCGTTGACCATCAGCATCGCGGAGTCGCCGGCCGGCACCATTCCGAGCTTGGTGGCGGCATCGGCGATCCGCGGGGTCGCGTCGAGCATGGCAACGTCCCTCTGCAGCGCCTCGATCTGCAACCTCAGGTCGGTGGTCGCGCTGCGCGCGGTTGACGTCCGCATGCCCGCTTCGTCGCTCACCGTGGTCAGGTAGAGCACGCCGGCAATGCCGCCGGCGAGCAAGACGATGAGCACCACCACGAACGGCGCCCGGTTCAGCGCGGAATTCACCGGCTTACCCGGACCCACCAGCCGGGCCGCTGTGATCTTCGAGGTGCGCCGCTGCCGACGTTCGTAGGCCCGACGGGACGACGCGGTGGTGGCCGCCGACCGACCGGCCGCCGGCCTACCGCCACCGGCCGTCCGGGTACCGGTCGCCGCCGGCTGTTCGATGGTGGTCACGATGTTGCCTCCCTGATGCGCTGCGCCGCCCGCAGTCGCGCGGACGCGGCCCTGGGGTTTGCCTGGATCTCGTTCTCGGTGGGGATCTCGGCGCCCCTGGTCAGCCAGCCGAATTCCGGGTCGTGGCCGGGCAGGTCGACCGGCAGATCCAGCGGTGAGGTGGACACCGTCAGCGGCGCGATCGCGCGCTTGACGATGCGGTCCTCGAGCGACTGGTAGGACATCACCACGATCCGGCCGGCCACCGAGAGATGCGCCAGCGCCACCGGAATAGCCCGGCGGAGGGCTCCCAGCTCGTCGTTGACCTCGATCCGCAGCGCCTGGAACGTGCGCTTGGCGGGGTTGCCGCCGGTGCGCCGGGTGGCCGCCGGAATTGCCGCCCGCACCAGCTCGACGAGCCGCGCACTGGTGGTGAACGGTTGCCTGGCCCGCTCGGCCACCAACACCTTGGAGATACGGCCGGCAAACCGCTCGTCGCCGTACTCCCGCAGGATGCGGGTCAGCTCGGCACCGGGATAGGTATTGAGAACGTCCGCGGCGGTGATACCCGTCGTCGGGTCCATCCGCATGTCCAGCGGGGCATCCTGCGCGTAGGCGAAACCACGGTCGGACTCGTCCAACTGCACCGAGGAAACGCCCAGGTCGAACAGGATCGCCTGCACCCGGCGCGTACCGACCCGCTCGCCGATCACCTCGCCGATCCGGTCGTAGACCGCGTGCACCAACTCGACGCGGTCGGTCAGCCCGGCGCGCTGCAAACGAGCCTGCGCGATCCGCAGCGCGTGCGGGTCCCGGTCGATCCCGATCACCCGGAGCGCGGGATGCGCGGAGAGCAGCGCGAGGGTGTGCCCGCCCATCCCGAGGGTCGCGTCCACCAGCACGACATCCTGTGCGCCGGTGGACGTCGCCGCCTGGATCGCGGGAGCGAGCAATTCGTCCACGCGGCGCACCAGGACGGGAACGTGCCCGTCGGGTGTCACGTCCGGCACCGGTTTTCCGCTATCGGCGTCCGACGAACTGCCGCCCATCGGCGCCTTCCTCTCTGCTGCGGGTGCCCCGTTCGGAGCTGGTGCGTATCGGTGGACGTGTTTTCAGATGTGTTGCCGCACTGCTGAGCTGGCGTGCCGAGCGATGGACCCGGGTGGATCCTGATTCCTGGTCCCCACCCGCTCCGGTCCTGGCACGGGGGAAGTCGTGTCAGGGCCGGATGCGGTCCTGGCACGGGGGAAGTCGTGTCAGGCCCGATGCGGGTGTGGGCCGGGCGTCAGGAGCGCGGGCAGGATCTCGCAACGACGGATGACGAGGGTCAGTTCTGCAGCAACCCCCTTTCCGGAGTGGCATAGGCGGCCTC
>JBBRVZ010000076.1:0-14948 GCA_038246445.1 Mycobacteriales bacterium | reverse complement strand
CGACGAAGGTAAAGACACAACAGCCGGGCTGCCCAGTGACTTTGGTCCTGACTTGCACAGCCTGTGACGGACGGACGAACCAGAGGCGGTTCTTTCGTCGTCACCAGTGGCGGAATACCAAGCCGCCGATCAGCGGAAACCGGCCTCGAGCAGTATTCGGAAGGCGCAATTCTTGGGAAAAATGTGCGATACCGATACCGAGCGGACTACGCTCCGTAGAACGAGAAGGCCCGGGGCTACCGCACCGTGTGACAACGGCGGGACCTGTTCCCGAATGCCGCCCGATCGAGCGAAAAGGCCCTCACCTTGACGGTGCAGCAAGTCGAGAAACCACGCCGGACATACAGCGGCCAGCAGGTATTCCCTGTCGTCACCGCCCTGATGTTTGCCCTGTCGGCTCTGTTCTGGACACCGGTCATCATCGGCGCGATCGAGGCCGAGAACGTTGTCGGGCCGGTCGCCATGATCATCGGGGCTGCCCTGCTGCTGGCGGCGTTCCTGGCCGGTGAGCTGTTCCCGCTGCAGATCGAGGTCCGTCGAGAGACGATCCTGGTCACCGGGTCGGAACTGCCGATGGTGCTGGGTCTTCTTGTTCTGCCGCCGTGGCTGGTCGGCGTCACGCATATTGCCGCCGGTGCCGTCGTCTTCCTGATCCGCCGGGACAGCCTGCGCAACATCGCACTGAACATGTCGCTCATCACGGCGGAGGCGGGTGCCGCGACGCTCGTGGCCCATCTGCTGCTCGGTGAAAAGGGCGATGCGCAGACGGGTCTGCGCCTGTTCGCGGTCACCCTCGGCGTCCTTGCCGGGGCACTGGCGTCCGCGGGCGGAGCCGCACTCACCTACCGGTTGATGGGTCAGTCCGAGCCACTGGCGCGGATGCTCGGCCGGTCGATGCTCGTCGCCGGCGCGATCGTCACCTTCGGGCTTGTCGGCTACCTCGTCTGGAACGCGGGCGGTCCCGGGACCATCTACGGGCCCGTCGTCTGCCTGGCGTTGACGGCGGTTCTGGCGGTGCTCTACCGGACCTACTTCCTGTTCCTGCGCCAGCACACCGATCTCGCCCGGATGTACACCTTCGGTCGGCGGGTCACCAGCGTCGGATCGTCCATCGGCGACTGGCAGGGCATCCTCGAGCAGGTCCGCGACCAGCTCAATGCCGAGGTTGCCGTGCTACGGCTCAGCGACGGCGACGGCACGCCGCGGACCCTGGCCCTCGGGACGGACGGGGTGATCGACGAACCGCCGATGGGCGACGACGACCCGCTGCTGACGACCGCGCGCATCACCGGCCGGGCCCGTGCCTCCACCGACCGTGAACCGGTACCGGCGGTGCTCGACGCGCTGCTGGCGCGCAAGGCGTGGGACGTGCTGGTGGTGCCGCTGCGGTCCGGGGACCGGGACCGCGGCTATCTCGAGGTTCGCGACCGGCTCAGCCGTTGGGGTCGGTTCCGCGACCAGGATCTGCAGCTGCTGGAGACGTTGAGCGGGCATGTCGCCACCGCGCTGGACAATCTGCGGCTGCTGGAGACGCTGCGTCATGAGGCCTACCACGACGCCATCACCGGTCTGCGCAACCGGCTGGGCCTGCACGTCGAGGGGCAGGCCGCGCTCAGTCAGGGTTGGGGCAGCGCGATCATCCTCGTCGAACTCGACGTGCTGTCGCAGGTCAACAACGCGCTCGGTCACGACCGAGGAGAGCGGCTGCTACGGATGGCAGGTGAACGTCTGGTCGGCCTCGTCGGGGAGTCGCGTCCGGTCGCGCGGGTCGAGGCCGACCGGTTCGCGATCCTGGTCAACGCCATGCAGGAGTCGGAACTGATGGCTCTGGGGTACCAGGTGCTGGCCGCGGTCGGACGTGGCTATTCCATCGACGGCATCGAGGTGGACCCGCAACCCTGCGTCGGCATTGCCTTCGTCGGAGCAGGATCGCCGGCTATCGCCACGCTGGCTGCCGGCACCGACGCTGTCGATGCCTCCGCGGACGCCGGTGTCGATCCCAGCACGCTGTTGCAGCGGGCGGAGATGGCCATGCTGTCCGCCAAGGCGAAGCAGGAATCGCTGCAGGTGTACAGGCCGAGCATGGGCGAGGTCTACCGACGCCGATTCCAGCTGGTGACGCAATTCCGGCAGGCGGTGGAGCAGGGCCGGATCATCGTGCACTACCAGCCGAAGGTCGACCTGGCCAAGCGTCAACTGGTGGGCGTCGAGGCCCTCGTGCGGTGGATGCATCCGGAGTTCGGTCTGGTGTCGCCGGTAGAGTTCGTCGAGGCGATCGAGGCCACCGGCTCCATCGACATCCTGCTCGGCCACGTGCTCGACCTGGTGCTGCGGCAGCTGCACGAATGGACCGAGCAGGGCATCCGGATCACCGCGGCGGTGAACCTGTCGGTCCGCAACCTGCTCGGTGACGACTTCTCGACCATGGTCGAGAAGTCGTTGTGCCGTCATCAGGTCCCCGCCGAATTGCTGACGTTCGAGATCACCGAGTCCAGCGTAATGGCGGACCCGGAGCATTCGCTGCCCATCCTGCAGGAGCTGCATTCGATGGGAATCGGGCTGTCGGTGGACGATTTCGGGACGGGCTACTCCTCGCTGGCCTACCTGCGCCGGCTGCCGATCGACGAGATCAAGATCGACAAGTCGTTCGTGCTCGGGATGGGCACCGATCTGTCGGACCTGGCCATCGTGCGTGCCATCGTCGACCTGGGCCATTCGCTGGGGCTGCGGGTGGTGGCCGAGGGCGTCGAGGAGGAGGCCGCCCGGGACGCGCTGCTGGAGATGAAGTGCGACCAGGCGCAGGGTTACCTGATCGCCCGGCCGATGCCGATGGACAAGTTCGATGCCTGGGTCCAGGCCCGTACCGTGAGCATGTACGACCCGTCGTCGACGACCCACGTGCTGCGGATGATGAGCTGACCGCACGCCGTCCGGAGCTGCGCCCACCGCAGGCCCGCGCACCGTTTTCGTGCATCCGCAAGGCTGGGGTAGAGTTGCCCAGGCTGTCAGCGGGCGGGTTCGGCCCGATCCAGGATTTCCATCCCGGACCTTCGATTCCACCCTGCCGGCCGGGCGAGACCAGCCGAGCAGCACAACAAGCACAGGCCCCTTTAGCTCAGTCGGCAGAGCGTCTCCATGGTAAGGAGAAGGTCTACGGTTCGATTCCGTAAAGGGGCTCGGACGGCGGCGCGGGCGGTCGATGGAATACCACCGCCGGCATGGTCGTTGGCTCCCGGTTGGGGCCGCAAGGCGGTGTAGCTCAGCTGGCAGAGCAAGCGGCTCATAATCGCTGTGTCGCCGGTTCAAGTCCGGCCACCGCTACCCAGTAGTACCAACCGCCTCGTCAGGGGCGGTCGACCGATGCGGACGGCGAATACCAGCCGACCGTCCGAGCACCTGCAACGAGAAAGAGGCAGCTACCGTGGCCGCCACAGATGTCCGCCCCAAGATCACCTTGGCGTGCGAGGAGTGCAAGCACCGCAACTACATCACCCGCAAGAACCGGCGCAACGACCCGGATCGGCTGGAGATCAAGAAGTTCTGCCCGAACTGCAAGTGCCATCGCAAGCACAAGGAAACCCGCTGACCTCCGGGTATGGCACTGAATCACGAGTTCGTCGGTAAGGCTTTCCCGTACGACGAGGCGTTCTGCGTCGGCGTCGAGAAGATCCGTGAATTCGCCCGCTCCATCGGCGACGACAACCCGCTGTACTGCGACCGGGATGCCGCTCGCCGGGCCGGGTATCCGGATGTGATTGCGCCACCGACGTTTGCGATCGCCGTCATCATGAAGGCGCAGGACAAGTTGCTGTTCGACCCTGCGTTGGGTCTGGACTTCGACGTCGTCGTACACGGCAACCAACGCTTCATCCACCACCGGCCGATCGTCGCCGGTGACGAATTGACCGCGACGCCCTACGTCGACCAGGTGCGGGTGATGGCGGGTAATGACGTCGTCACCCTGCGCACCGAGGTCACTGATCCCGCCGGCAATCCTGTCTGCACCGCGCTGGGCACCCTCGTCGCCAGGGGCACCGCGTGACCCCGGCCTTCGACGACGTCGCGGTCGGGGACGAACTCCCGCCGCTGACATATCACGTCACCCGCAAGCAGCTGGTGCAGTACGCCGGCGCGGCAGGTGATTTCAACTCGATCCACTGGAACAAGCGGGTCGCCGTCGAGGTGGGTCTGCCGGACGTCATCGCCCACGGCATGTTCACCATGGCTTCGGCCGGTCGCGTCGTCACCGATTGGATCGGCGATCCCGGCAAGGTCAAGGAGTACGAGGTGCGATTCACCCGTCCCGTCGTGGTGGCCGATGACGACGCCGGCGCCCAGGTGGAGCTGACAGCGGTTGTCGGGGCGTTGAACGCCTCTGCGCGCACCGCGCGGGTCGACATCACCGCCAAGTTCCAGGGCCAGACCGTGCTCGGCAAGGCCCGCATGCTGGTCGCGCTGGACTGAATTTGCCGACAGCTCGTCTTGGCTGGTGGATGGCCGGACTGGATGGCCCGGGCCGGGTCGCCCGCCCTGAGTGAATCGGCCCGCCCGGAGTAAGTCGGTCAGTGCTGTGGCCTCAGTCCTGCGAGGTCGCCAGGAACTCCGCCATCCGGGTCACTCCCGCGACCAGATCGTCGTCACCCAGGGCGTACGACAGCCGGAAATAGCCCGGCGTACCGAAGGCCTCACCTGGCACGACCGCGACTTCGGCCTTCTCCAGGATCAGCGTGGCCAGTTCGCCGGATGACTGCGGGCGCACCCCGTCGAACGAGCGGCCGAGCAGGCCGGTCACCGATGGGTAGGCGTAGAACGCTCCCTCCGGTTCCGGGCAGCTGACCCCGGGGATCGCGTCCAGCAATTCCACGATGCGGTGACGCCGGCGATCGAACGCGGAACGCATGTCGGTGACCGCATCGAGCGAGCCGGTGACCGCCGTCAGCGCCGCTTGCTGCGCGACATTGCAGACGTTGGACGTGAGGTGCGATTGCAGGTTCGCGGCGGCCTTGATGACGTCCTTGGGCCCGATCATCCAGCCGACCCGCCAGCCCGTCATGGCGTAGGTCTTGGCGACGCCGTTGACCACGATGCAGCGGTCGGCGATCTCCGGGGCGACGACGGGCATCGACACGTGCTCGGCATGGCCGTAGACCAGATGCTCGTAGATCTCGTCCGTGACGACCCAGAGGCCGTTGGCGGCGGCCCATTGGCCGATCGCGGCGACCTGTTCCGGCGGGTACACCGCACCGGTCGGGTTGGACGGCGAACAGAACAGCAGCACCTTGGTGTGCGGGGAGAGGGCGGCCTGGAGTTGTGCGACGGTGACAAGGTAGCCGGCTTTTTCATCGGCAACGACCGGGACGCTGACGCCGCCGGCGAGGGCGATCGCTTCCGGGTAGGTGGTCCAGTACGGGGCCGGCAGCAGCACCTCGTCACCGGGGTCGAGCAGGGTGGCGAAGGCTTGGTAGACGGCCTGCTTGCCGCCGTTGGTGATGAGCACCCGATCGGGCGTCACCTCGTAGCCGGAGTCCCGCAGCGTCTTCTCCGCCACCGCCTTGCGCAGGGCTGGGAGCCCCGCAGCGGGGCTGTACCGGTGATTGGCCGGATCCTGGCAGGCGGCCACGGCCGCGGCCACGATGTAGTCCGGCGTGGAGAAGTCCGGCTCGCCGGCGCCGAAACCGATCACCGGCCTACCAGCAGCCTTGAGTGCCTTGGCCTTGGCGTCGACCGCCAGGGTCGCGGACTCGGCGATGCCGCCGATGCGAACCGAGATCCGGCGTTGCTGGGGGGTATGGACGGGCGCCTGGCTGAAGTCGGCGACGGTGCCTTCCGGGGCGTTGATGCTCATAGAGTCATCGTGGCACGCAGGGGCGGCTCCGGTGACGGTGAGGTGCAGCCCGCGCGCTCGTTCGTCGCAGGGGTGCCCGGTGGCTTACACTGGTCGTTCTGGGGTGTGCTGCCGCTTGCCTGCGTGACGGGGCAGTGGGCACATCCCGGATGTGCGAGAGGGGTTCCTCTGGCTGCAGCGGTTCGCCGGCATGACGGCCAGCCCGGGCCAAAGGGGCGTAGCTCAACTGGCAGAGCAGCGGTCTCCAAAACCGCAGGTTGCAGGTTCAAGTCCTGTCGCCCCTGCAGTACACGAATGGATGGCGTCGCCGGGAGGACCCGAGCCGGTGGCGAGTAAACGAGGACGTGAGGACGGAATCGAGTGAGCAACGATCGCGATGGGGTGACCGGCGACGGGCACGATCCCGTCGGCGCCGTTCCGTCGGACGAGGCCGCTGACCTGTCGGCCGCCGATGCGGCTGCCGCGGTTCCATCCGGTGACGGTCGGCAACGGGCGCGGACGGCGCCGGCATCGGCATCGGACGCTGATGGTGTGACGTCTGGATCCGAACTCGGCGCGGCGCCGGTGGCCGGGTCCAGCCCGGTTGCCGCAGGTTCGGCCAGGGCGGCTGCCCGACGGTCGGCGGCGCGGGCCGGTGTGTCCGAAGCCAAGGGGGCCGCCACCCCCAAGCGGGCCGCGGCGACCACCGTCAAACGGCCGAACATATTCGCGCGGTTCTCCCGTTTCCTGCGCGAGGTCGTCGCCGAACTGCGCAAAGTCATCTGGCCCACCAAGAACCAGATGGTCACCTACACGATCGTGGTCATCGTGTTCGTGGTGTTCATGGTGGCGCTGGTCGGTGTCCTGGATCTGCTGTTCGCCAAGGGCGTGCTGGCGGTCTTCGGCTGACGCCCGTCAGCAGACATCACGACGGCGAACACTCTCCACAGCAACAATCACGACAGCGGACGAACACACATCAGGGCCCAGCGAGAGCATGCCGGGCCGACCGAAGAGCAATTGAGTATCAGGAAGCGAGCACAGCCGTGTCGAGCCACGTCGAAACCCCGGACCCGTCCGACCACGCGGACGAACCGTTGAGCAGCTTCGTCGTGACCGACGGCGTGGCGACCACCATCGTCACCGCTCCTGGTGGCAATGACCCCGCGGCATCCTCCGTCGAGCACGACACCGCCGCAGAATCGGCGGAGATCGAGGAGGCCATCGAGGCCATCGCGGAGTCCGGCTCCGACGATGCTGAGACGGCCGATGAGATCGCGGTCGACGCCGTGGTCGATGAGGGTGCGGTCGACGAGGTTGTTGTCGATGAGGTTGTGGTCGATGCGGCCATGATCAAGCAGGTCGTGACCGATCCGGTCGTGGCCGACGAGGTCGCCGCCGATGAGGACGAGGTCGACCCGACCGAGGAGCTCCGTTCGGCCCTCAAGCGCGCGGCCGGCGATTGGTACGTCGTGCACTCCTACGCCGGGTACGAGAACAAGGTGAAGACCAACCTCGAGACCAGGATCAGGTCCCTGGACATGGAGGAGTACATCTACCAGATCGAGGTGCCGACCGAAGAGGTCACCGAGATCAAGAATGGCCAGCGCAAGCAGGTGCAGCGCAAGGTCTACCCGGGTTACATCCTGGTCCGGATGGACCTGACCGACGGCTCCTGGAGCGCGGTGCGGAACACCCCGGGCGTCACCGGGTTCGTCGGCGCAACAGCGCAGCGGCCGTCGGCGTTGTCCATCGACGAGGTCGTCAAGATCCTCACCCCGACAGCACCGCGCAAGTCGGCGGTGGCCGCCAGCACCGGTGGCGCCGCGCCGACCCGCACCGAGGTGGACTTCTCGGTCGGCGAGTCGGTCACCGTCATGGACGGGCCGTTCGCGACCCTGCCCGCGACGATCAACGAGGTCAACGCCGACGCGCAGAAGCTCAAGGTGCTGGTCTCCATCTTCGGGCGTGAGACGCCGGTCGAGCTCGCTTTCACCCAGGTCGCCAAGATCTGAGCCTCCAGGATCTGACCTCCGATCCGCCTTCCATACCCACCCCGGAACTGCACCCGAACCCCAACCGGAGCGCCTGAACCGCCCGGTCCGCTCTACCAGGAAAGAAGCAAGGGAAATGCCCCCGAAGAAGAAGAAGCTTGCGGCCATCGTCAAGCTGCAGATCAAGGCCGGCATGGCCAACCCGGCACCGCCGGTCGGCCCGGCGCTCGGCCAGCACGGCGTGAACATCATGGAGTTCTGCAAGGCGTACAACGCCGTGACCGAATCCCAGCGTGGCGACGTCGTCCCCGTCGAGATCTCGATCTACGAGGACCGATCCTTCGAGTTCAAGCTCAAGACGCCACCGGCCGCCCGGTTGCTGCTCAAGGCCGCCGGTGTCGAGAAGGGGTCAGGCACCCCGCACACGACGAAGGTCGCCTCGGTCACCACCACACAGCTTCGCGAGATCGCCACCCTGAAGCAGGTCGACCTGAACGCCAATGATGTCGACGCCGCGGCGAAGATCATCGCCGGCACCGCGCGGTCGATGGGCATCACCGTCACTGACTGACCGCGCGCGGCGAGTTCGGCGTTGATCATGCGGGTCAGCACGCGAAACGCCGACGACACGCCGGTTCAGGCGTGCTGAGCTGCATGATCAACGAGGGCAGCAGTAGTCCAGCACCACGTGGGAGGGCCGCGCGGCCCGGTCACCACGACCTCCCGCCCGGAGTTCCTCACGGAGACCCCGGCACTCACGAAACAGGAGACAGCAATGAAGCGCAGCAAGGCGTACCGGCAGGCCGCCGAACTGGTCAACCGCGCGCGGCTCTATTCGCCGCTCGAGGCAGCCGAACTGGCCAAGAAGACCTCGCCCAGCAAGATGGACGCCACCGTCGAGGTCGCCATGCGGCTCGGCGTCGACCCGCGCAAGGCCGACCAGATGGTTCGGGGCACGATCAACCTTCCGCACGGCACCGGCAAGACCGCCCGGGTGATCGTGTTCGCCGTCGGTGACAAGGCGACCGAGGCCGAAACGGCCGGCGCCGACGCCGTCGGCTCGGACGACCTGATCGCCCGGATCCAGGGGGGCTGGCTGGACTTCGACGCCGCTATCGCCACCCCCGACCAGATGGCCAAGGTCGGCCGCATCGCGCGCATCCTCGGGCCGCGTGGTCTGATGCCGAACCCGAAGACCGGCACCGTGACCCCGGATGTCACCAAGGCCGTCGCCGACATCAAGGGTGGCAAGATCAACTACCGGGTCGACAAGGCTGCGAACCTGCACATGGTGATCGGCAAGGTCTCGTTCCCGACCGAGAAGCTGGTCGAGAACTACGCGGCAGCGCTCGACGAGGTGCTCCGGGCCAAGCCATCCGCAGCCAAGGGTCGGTACCTGAAGAAGATCGCGTTCGCCACCACGATGGGGCCGGGAATCCTGGTCGACCCCGGTCGTACGCGGAACCTGCTCGAGACAGAAGAAGTCTGACCCCGTAGTTCAGCGTGGTCTGCAACCGCCATCAACCGTCAGGGGTTGGTGGCGGTTCTGGCGTTTGCGTCGTTCCGCGCTGATTTTGAGCGTCCGGCGCGCTCACGTACAGTTGTCATTGATCCACCGAAGACCGTCGGCTCCCGCTTGCCCTGCGTCAGCAGAGCTGCGGGTGAAGGTTCCGGAATTATCCGGGCGGCCCACGCAGGAGGACGAGGTCAGATCGGTGCCTTTCGGCACCATTCTTCGCCCCGTGCCCTTGCACGGGGCGTTCGCCGTTTCCGGGCCATGACGAGCTCTGCGTGGACGGTGCCGCAGCTGCCGCACCGATACGACTGATACATGTCATGGAAGGAGGGGACGCATGCCGAAGGCCGAAAAGGTCGCAACGGTCGCCGAAATCACGGACAGGTTCCGCAACTCGGCCGCCGCGGTTGTCACCGAGTACCGCGGCTTGACCATGGCGCAGCTCACCGAGCTCCGCCGGTCCCTTGGCAAGGGCACCGAGTACACCGTCGCGAAGAACACCCTGGTGAAGCGGGCCGCAGCCGATGCCGGCGTCACCGGTCTGGACGACCTGTTCGTCGGACCGACCGCGGTGGCGTTCGTCCGCGGCGAGCCGGTCGACGCCGCCAAGGCGCTTCGCGACTTCGCCAAGGCACATCCGCTGCTGATCATCAAGGGCGGCCTGCTCGACGGCCGGGCCATCGAGGCCGGCGAGGTCAACAAGCTGGCCGACCTGGAGTCCCGCGACGTTCTGCTGGGCAAGATGGCTGGCGCAATGCTGGCCACCCTGACCAAGGCAGCCATCGTGCTGAACGCGCTGCCGTCGCAGGTCGCGCGGCTGGCGGCGGCTCTGCAGGAGAAGCGGATTGCCGACGGCGAAACCCTGGACGCACCCGTCACCGATGCGGCGCCCGCGGGTGCGGCCGCTCTCGAAGAACCTGTATCCGCGCAGGCTCCGGCCGAGGGTGCGGACAGCGCGCAGGCCGCCGATGAGGGCGGCTCTCCCGAGGCGGTGTCCGCGCAGGCTCCGGCCGAGGGTGCGGACAGCGCTGGGCTTAGTGCCGTGACCTCCACCGAGGAGACGGCCCCGGAGGCCTGATCCGACCCCGCACCACCGGTCGGTTCAGTCCCTGACCCGATCTCCTCCACCGAGAAATCCCGCCCGATCCGCCGACAAGCGCGGCCGGGCAACAGATGTGAAAGGACGCCCATCATGGCAAAGCTGACCACCGACGAGTTGCTCGACGCTTTCAAGGAGCTCACCCTCATCGAGCTCTCCGAGTTCGTCAAGCAGTTCGAAGACACCTTCGGCGTAACCGCCGCTGCCCCGGTCGTTCAGGCCGGTCCGGCCGGTCCGGCCGCTGCCGCTGAAGTTGCCGAGGAGCAGGACGAGTTCGACGTCATCCTCGAGTCGGCAGGCGAGAAGAAGGTCCAGGTCATCAAGGCCGTTCGCGAGCTCGTCTCGGGTCTGGGTCTGAAGGAAGCCAAGGATCTCGTCGACGCCGCCCCCAAGGCCATCCTGGAGAAGGCTCCCAAGGAGGCCGCCGAGGCCGCCAAGGCGAAGCTGGAAGAGGCCGGCGCCAAGGCCACCGTCAAGTGACCTTGTGCTGATCGTTCGGAGCAGTTGCTGACCCGGTCGCGCTGAGCGCCAGCCCGAAAACCGGGCTACCGCACCGCTGCAACGGGGCGGGTCCCTTCGCGGGGACCCGCCCCGTTTGCTGTTTCCGAGGCGGGACAGCGTGCGAATGCGGGGGCGGAGGTGGCTGCCTGGTGCCTACGGCCTCCCGATCGAACCGCCACCGTGCGATACGGGCTGTCGGAGGCTCCGTGTGCCGGGTGGCGGTTCACCCGGCACGGCGCCTTCCCGGCTCGGCGTCCCGCCGGAATCCGGTCGCCACCGACCGGGACCAGACCCGAACGCCTTCGCCGGCTCGGATCCAGGGCACGCACAGTCGGGCTCGCGGACGCCGGCCGGACGGTCGGCGCCGCGACGTAGGCGCGGGTGCCCTTTGCGCAGTCGTCGACGGTGTTGCCCTACCGTTGACATGCTGTTGCGGTGAGGTGCTTTTCATCGATGCGGAGGAACATCGACGACGAAGGGGACGGCGACATGACTCAGGCACGAATCGAGACGGATCGGTACCGGGCCATTGATGTTCCGGTGCGCGGCGGGATGCTGCGAGTCGGCGTGTGGGAGCCGCAGGACGCGAACGATGGGCCGACACTGCTTGCGATCCATGGCGTCACGGCGTCACACCGCTGCTGGCCAGCACTGGTCAGGGCACTGCCTGGATGGCGGGTGATCGCGCCCGATCTACGCGGCCGCGGTCGATCCAGGGAACTGCCGCCACCGTTCGGGATGTCCCAACATGCCGACGACATCGCCGCCACGCTCGATCGTCTGGGTGTTCCGGCGGCCGTGGTGCTGGGCCATTCGATGGGCGGTTTCGTCGCCATGGCGGTGCATCACTGGCACCCGGAGCGGCTGTCCTCGTTGATCCTCGTCGACGGCGGCCTGCCGCTGCAGATTCCGGACGGGGTCACGATCCAACAGGCCAGCGCCGCCACCCTGGGTCCTGCGCTGCAACGGTTGTCGATGACGTTCCCGGACCGGGAGTCCTACCGGGACTTCTTCCGTGTACATCCCTCGTTCGTCGGCAACTGGTCCGACGACGTCACCGACTACGTGGACTACGACCTGGTCGGCGAGCCGCCGAACCTGCGCTCGGCGACGACACCGGAGGCCGTCACCCAGGACACCGAGGACTTCCTGTCCAGGGGTCAGTGGTTACCCAACGCACTGACATCGCTACCGCCCGGGACGCCGTTCCTCCGGGCGCCGAGGAACCTCATCAACCAGGAACCGGGCCTGTATGCGCCCGACTGGATCAAGTGGTGCCAGCAGGAGTTTCCGGCGATCGACGTCCGCGAGGTGGCGGACGTGAATCACTACACGATCGTGATGAGCGAGCCCGGCGCCGCCGCGCTTGCCGAGGCGGTGCAAGCGGCCCGCTGACGGACCGGCGCGTCACGAACCGGCCGGGAATGACGCCGGCTCCGCGGTGGTATAGCCGGCCGGGGGCGTGCCGATGATGCGATGAACACCCGGGTGAGGTGCGACCGATCAGCGAACCCCAGGGCGGCCGCCGGCTCGGCCCACTCCGGCGGGTCCACTGCGGCCGCCCGACTGGCGGCCTCCTGCGGTCGGCACCGCGGGACTACCCACTTCGGCCCGGCACCGACGTCCGGCGGTTTTTTCAAGACCTCCGTCCGGACCTCCGACTCGACCGTGCGCAACGCGAATCGATCGGGTGCTTGACGGATGCCGGTCCGGGGGCCACGCTATGTTTGCGCGGTCATATGCAGGGCTTGCGTGTCGGACCAACTGTCCGCGGCTTGATGGTTTGGTGCGGGTTGTCCCCGCGCTCCTCGCCGCCGTCAGTTCGGCTCGAAGGGTGTGCTAGACAGACACGCTCTTCGATGCTAAGCTGCATGTTTGTGCTGCCCTCTTTGTGCTGCCCAGGATCGGGAGCCTTCGCGTACGTCCGCGGAACTGCTGCTGGCCTGGGATGACACGCGCGGGTCGGCAAGACAGATCACGGTCCGCCACCTCACGTCGCCCTCGATCCCAGGAGCCCAGCCAACGCACGTCACCCCAGCCGCTCGGCGATCGGCAGGGGTCAGCGCCACCAGCGAGTGTCCACACAGTGTTTGTCCTCGAAAGGACGCATCTTGGCAGTCACCAGCACGTCCCGGTCCACCTCCGGATCTTCGCGAGTTTCCTTCGCAAAACTCCGTGAACCGCTCGAAGTTCCGAACCTCCTCGCACTGCAGACAGATTCGTTCGACTGGCTGGTCGGCGGGCCTGAGTGGCGCGGCCGGCAGGCCGAGCCGACCCCCAGCGGCCTGGACGAGATCCTCGACGAGATCTCGCCGATCGAGGACTTCTCCGGCAACCTGTCGCTGTCCTTCACCGACCCACGCTTCGACGAGGTCAAGGCCAATGAGGAGGAGTGCCGCGACAAGGACATGACGTACTCGGCACCGCTGTTCGTCACGGCCGAGTTCATGAACGGCGAGACGGGGGAGATCAAGTCACAAACCGTCTTCATGGGCGATTTTCCGATGATGACCAGCAAGGGCACGTTCATCATCAACGGCACCGAGCGCGTCGTCGTGTCGCAGCTCGTCCGGTCGCCCGGCGTCTACTTCGACCGCAACCTGGACAAGACCGCCGGCAAGGACGTCTTCCTGGTCAAGGTGATCCCGTCCCGCGGTGCGTGGCTCGAGTTCGACATCGACAAGCGTGACACCATCGGCGTGCGCATCGACCGTAAGCGGCGCCAGCCGGTCACCGTGCTGCTGAAGGCCCTGGGTTGGGACGCCGACCGGATCCGGGAGCATTTCTCCTGGTCGCCGGTACTGCTGGCGACCCTGGAGAAGGACCACATCGGTGGTCAGGACGAGGCGCTGCTGGACATCTACCGCAAGCTGCGCCCGGGCGAGCCGCCGACCAAGGAGAGCGCACAGGCCCTGCTGGACAACCTGTTCTTCAAGGACAAGCGCTACGACCTGGCCAAGGTCGGCCGCTACAAGGTCAACAAGAAGCTCGGCGTCAACAAGCCGACCAGCGTCGGAACGCTGACCGAGGACGACCTGCTGGCCACCGTCGAATACCTGCTGCGTCTGCACCAGGGTGACGAGGAGTGGACGAACCTGATGGGCGAGGTTCGCCCGGTCGAGATCGACGACATCGACCACTTCGGCAATCGCCGGCTGCGCACCGTGGGGGAGTTGATCCAGAACCAGATCCGGGTCGGCCTGTCCCGCATGGAGCGGGTGGTCCGCGAGCGGATGACGACCCAGGACGTCGAGGCGATCACGCCGCAGACCCTGATCAACATCCGGCCGGTCGTCGCCTCCATCAAGGAGTTCTTCGGCACCAGCCAGCTCTCGCAGTTCATGGACCAGACCAACCCGCTCGCCGGGCTGACCCACAAGCGCCGGCTGTCGGCGCTCGGCCCGGGCGGCCTCTCCCGTGACCGCGCCTCGCTCGAGGTCCGCGACGTGCACCCGTCCCACTACGGCCGGATGTGCCCGATCGAGACCCCGGAGGGCCCGAACATCGGCCTGATCGGCTCGCTCGCGACCTTCGCCCGGGTCAACCCGTTCGGGTTCATCGAGACCCCGTACCGCAAGGTCATCGACGGTGTCGCCACCGACGACGTCCAGTACCTGACCGCGGACGAGGAGAACCGGTTCATCATCGCCCAGGCCAGCGCCCAGCTGGACGGCGACGGCCGGTTCACCGAGGCCCGGGTGCTGGTGCGGCGCAAGGGTTCCGGCGAGGTCGACCAGGTCCCGCCGGACGAGGTCGAATACATGGACGTTTCCCCGCGCCAGACCGTCTCGGTCGCCACGGCGATGATCCCGTTCCTGGAGCACGACGAGGCGAACCGGGCCCTGATGGGCGCCAACATGCAGCGCCAGTCCGTCCCGCTGCTGCGCAGCGAGGCGCCGCTGGTCGGCACCGGCATGGAGGCCCGCGCGGCCAAGGACGCCGGCGACGTCGTCATCGCGGAAAAGTCGGGTGTCGTCGAAGACGCGACCGCCGACTACGTCTCGGTGATGAATG
>JBBRVZ010000075.1:0-14974 GCA_038246445.1 Mycobacteriales bacterium | reverse complement strand
CGGCGCGGGCCCGAAGATCCACGTCGAACCACGGCTCTGACCGTTCTGTGCGAACGAACCGGAAAGAGTGGCTGCATGGACGATGTCACCGGGCTGACCGCGGTGGTGACCGGCGGCGCCAGCGGCATCGGCCGCCATGCTGATCGGTAGGGGCGCCGCCGTCGCGGTGCTGGATCGGAACGTCGACGGGGTCGGCGGCACGATCTCGATAAGCATCCCGTGTGAGGTCACCGACGACGCCGGCGTCCGCGCTGCCATCGACGCGGCCGGCGAGTGCCGGGCCGGTGGGGACATCGCGGCGCACGACGACGCCGAATGGCACCGGTGCTCGATGTCGACGTCGTCGCCCATCGCCAGGGTGAGCAGGGCCGCGCTACCACTGCTCCGGCCGGTGGTCCGGGCGTGCCAGCATCGTCAACACATGTTCGGTGATTGCCACAACCGGCGTGGTGCAGCGGGCGCTGTATGCGGCCGGCAAGGGAGCCGTCGCAGCGCTGACCCTGGCGATGCCCGCCGACCATGTCCGGGAGGGCATCAGTTTCCGTTGTGGCACAGATGGTCTCGAAGTAGGCCAGGTCACCGGCCGGCGGCTGCGGCCAGGGACTCACGAATTTCAATATCGGGCCGCTCCGGTTCAGTCCCGGTGCAGCACGATGTTGACGACATTTCCGTCCGGCGCCCGCACCAGGAAGCGGCGCACACCCCAAGCCTCGGTGGTCAAGGGGTGCACGATGTCGTAGCCGAGATCCTGCGCTTCCTGATACGCAGCGTCGACGTCATCGGTGTGGACCGAAATGACGGGGTCCGCCGGCGACGTCGCGTCACCGGCGACGAGCTGGACATTCGCCCCGGAGTCGGGCGAGGTGAAGCGGGCGACCCATCCCATATTGAATTCTTCGGTGCTGAGACCGAGGAAGCCGGTATAAAAGCTTTTCGTGGCTTCGATGTCAGTCACGAGGAGATTTGCTGTCACCCTTTTCGCGCGCATCCGGACCCTCCTTCTCGCAGCGATGTGCCCATGATCGTCCCGACTCCCGAAGGTGTCCACCGCCGGGCGGTGGGATTGCCAGGAATCGCAGGTGGTGACGCTGCCGGATCATGGCGTGGCCTTCCCGGCGTTGGCACACTCGGATGGATGTCAACCGATCACAGTATTGAGGCGATCCTCGGCGACGTTGTCGGGTCGACCGGACATCGGTATGCCACGACGGACGATACCGGCGGCGCCATGGATACGCTCAAGATCATCACGAATCCAGTGGGCGGCTACCTCGGCGTTTACCACACGGCCGATAACGTCAACCTGGCTACCAGCATTGACCTGCTGAACTGGACGTTCCTTCGCACCTTGGACGCGCAGGCGACCCAGCCCACCATCGTTGCGCTGCCGACAGGTGGGTTTCTGACCGCCGCCGAGTACAACAATCAGGCCGGGTCCGGTGGCCGGCTCCGAGTACGGCACTACGCCAACCTGCCGGCGTTGCTCGCCGGCAGGTGCAACCGCGAGCGAACACTGAAGCGATCCCTGTCTGCGTGCAACGAGGGAACACCGAACATCTACTCGGTGTGGCTGAATCCCGACATCGACCACTCCATCATCGACCTCGGGTTCCACTACCAACGTCATTGCGACCTGGACCGACAGGCCCGCGGCCGACTGACCAACTTCAGGACCTGGACTGCCGCCGGGGATCACAGCGCGGACGACCTCCTCAGCGCCGCCGCCGCCGCCCGAAGCCGGGTCGTCAGCGGCAATATCGGCGACCGCGACACCGTGGTCTTCGACAACGTCCGGTACACGGTGTACGAGGTGCAGTACTCGAAGAACGATTTCGCCAGTTGGCGGCTGTACCTCCGGAATTGGCAGACAGGGGCGGCAACCCAGCTACCCGTCAGCACCCACGGGGGGAGTACCGCTTTCGCGAACCCGACTGTCAGCAACGTGATTTCGCCTTCGGGCCAGCCGTCGGTCGTCGCCACGCTGTTCGTTCCTTCCGAGGGCGCCGCGGCGGGCGAGGCGGGTCAGCTGGTGTATTACCGCGAGTACCTCACCAGGCCCCCCGCCGGCAACGGGCTCTGCTCGGAAAAGGCCATTGTCTCGGGGGGCCGCCCGTGAGGGCGGTCCCTACCGCGACCGCTCCGTTCCGTGCGAACCCGGGGGTGCTATTCCCCCGAACCATCGGACTAATTTCCGGATCAATGGTGGTCCGATTGTTTCTGTGCACGACCAGAAGGATTGCGTTCATGACGCCTCGATAAATGGTGCAACTGGACGTATCCTCCATGCACGTCCCCGACGGTGCTGCATAGGAAACGGCTGAAAGAACAGCTTCCTGGTCCGGCTGCGCTGCGCGATGCGCACCTGCAGGTAGCGTCAGCGGCCATCCCAGAAAGGAGAAAGCCCAAGGCCGGCGTCCCCGAAGTCCCCGAAATCGCCGGGGTGCCCGAAATCGCCGGAGTGCCCGAAATCGCCGGAGTGCCCGAAGTCCCCGGAGTGCGCGAAGTCCCCGGAGGGCGCGAAATCCGCGGAGTGAGCGAGGTCACCGAGCGCGCCGACACTGTCCACCAGGTGTCCCGCGATGGCGTCGAGTGTGATGATGCCGACCAGCCGCCCCTCGTCCACGACCGGGAGCAGAGACGCGCGGTGCCGCAGGATGAGTTCGATGACCGACGATCCGGCATCCTGCTCGGGTTGCACGAACGGGCCTGGCGCGGTGATCAAGGCCGCGGCGGCCAGGGTCCCAGGGTTTCGGCCGGCCGCCACGCACTCGTCAACGATCGTTGCGCGAGTGAGCATTCCGAGGTACGTATCGTGGTCACCGTGCACGGGTAAGGCGTCGGTCGCGTGTGCCCTGAGCTTGCGCGCCGCCGTCATCACCGAGTCGCCGGCGTGGACGGACGGAATGGGCGGCCCCATCAGCGAACGGACGGGTGTACTCATCACCTCCACCACTGCGCAGAGGGTGCCACCAGCGGCGAACGACGGCACATCACCATTCGAACCTCCGCCGTCACATTCATCGACAAGTCTTGCGACGGCCGCCCGCGGCATCCGTCACGCTGTCAAGGCTGACGTCCTGGCAACGCAGCCGGGACTCGATCATCGTAAGAACGGTGAATGAACGTTCACAGGGTCCAAGGTCCCGTCCTCGGCCGGTGTCCCTGCGGTCACTCCGTACTCAGCAGGCCGCCGCTGAGCGCCCGCAGAGTCATGGTCGCCGCAAGACTGCATGATCCGTTCGGCCCGCCGGGGAGACACGCGAGGAGCGCAGCGAGTGGGAAGGGGAACTCATCGCGTTCGGTCAGTCAGTGCCGGTGGTACCGGAGGCACTGACTGACGGGCAGCAGGGGTGAGAGCTTTACCGCGGTGCGGTTTATCTCGCCGGGAGAAAGGTGGCCCGTCCGAGCTTGACGCTGTCGTCGGCGCCGTCGATCATCTTCGGGGACACCATCATCGACGGCGGGCGGTCACAAGCCGACCAGCGGATGACTTTGTGTCGCGATTGTGTAACGGCAAGTTTGCCGGGTCGTGCGGTGGGTAACCCAGCCGCAAGCGACCCGGCACCGTAGCCGGCACCGCCCTCGCCCAGTGAGGAGTGACGTGGGAAAACGATCAAGGTGGATCGCCGCCACGCTGGCGGTGGTACTAGGCGGATCACTCGCGGCTTGCGGCTCCGCCACCGGGCCGCCCGTGCTGACCTGGTTCATCAACCCCGATGCCGGCGGGCAGGCCGTGATCGCCGAGGACTGCACGGCCAAGTCCGGCGGTGCCTACCGCATCGACGTCTCAACCTTGCCGCGCGACGCCAGTTCGCAACGTGAGCAGCTCGCACGCCGGTTGGCCGCCAACGACTCGGGCATCGACCTGATGAGCCTGGACCCGCCGTTCATTGCCGAGCTCGCCGAGCCCGGGTTTCTGGCGCCCGTGCCGGCAGACGTTGCCGAGCGGGTTTCGCAGAACGTGGTCAAGGGTGCGCTCGCCGGTGCGACGTGGCGGGACGAGCTGGTGGCGGTGCCGTTCTGGGCCAACACCCAACTGCTGTGGTACCGCAAGTCGGTGGCCGAAAAGGCCGGCCTGGACATGAGCAAACCGGTGACCTGGGATCAGCTCATCGATGTTGCCCGCACGAGCAATGTCGACCTTGCGGTGCAGGGCGCCAAAGCTGAATCGTTGACGGTGTGGATCAACGCGCTGATCGAATCGGCCGGCGGGCAGATCATCACCGACCAGGGTGTGCGGGCCAGCGAGGTGAAGCTCGGACTGACCTCGCCGGCCGGCGAGGAGGCGGCCAAGATCATCGGCACAATCGGTAAAGAAGGGCTCGGTGGTCCCGGGCTGCCCACCGCCGACGAGAACGCTTCTTTGACACTGTTCCAGAGCGACAGCGGCTCGTTCATGGTGAACTGGCCGTTCGTCTGGTCGGCCATGAACGCGGCCGTGGAGGCGGGCACACTGGATGCCTCCTTCCTCAAGGACGTCGGTTGGACGATGTACCCGCGAACGTCGGCTGACAAGCCATCGGCGCCGCCCTACGGCGGCATCAACCTCGGGGTCGGCGCGTTCAGCAAGAACGTGGATCTGGCCTACCAGGCGGCCGAGTGCATCGTGACGCCGGAGCATCAGGCTGAGTACTTCGTGACCAATGGCAACCCGGCGTCCAACACCACGGCCTACGACGATCCGGCTGTACAGAAGGCCTTCCCGATGGCCACCTTGATCCGGGATTCCTTGCAAGCCTCCGCTCCGCGACCGCAAACGCCGTACTACAACGAGGTCTCGCTGGGATTGCAGGAGACCTGGCACCCGCCGTCAGCTGTTGATCCGGCGACGACGCCGCAGGTGGCCACCGACCTCATCACCGCTGTGCTGGCAGGAGACCGATTGCTGTGACAACGACGTCAACGGCCGCTGGCGCCGTCAAGGCCAATACTGAAACCGCAACCGATCGCCAGTCCGGTCGCCCGCGGAAGCGACGCAGCGACCGCGCCCGGGCGGAAGCCCGACTGGGCTGGTGGCTTGCCGGCCCGGCGTTCTTCCTCATGCTGGCCGTCACCCTCTATCCGATCCTGCAGGCCGTCTACGATTCCCTGTTCCGGTACCGCCTCACGGCGCCGGATGACCGGGCCTTCGTGGGCTTGAACAACTACGCCGTGGTGCTGTCCGATCCGGTGTTCTGGCAGGCGACCCTGATCACCGTGTTGATCACGGTCGTCACGGTGCTCGTCGAAGTCGTGCTGGGCTTCGCCCTGGCCCTGGTCATGCACCGTGCGATCAAGCAACTACGCGGTCTGCTGCGGACGGTGATCCTCGTCCCCTACGGGATCATCACCGTGGTGTCGGCGTTCGCCTGGTTCTACATGTTCGACATCAACTCCGGTTTCGTGAACTCCTGGTTCTCGTGGGTCCCCGGGATCAATGCCGACCTGAACTGGTTCGCCAGCCAGGGCACCAGCCTGTTCGTCATCATCGCCTCCGAGGTGTGGAAGACCACCCCATTCATCTCGCTGCTGTTGCTGGCCGGCCTCGCGCAGGTCTCCGGCGATCTGGAAGAGGCCGCCCAGGTCGACGGGGCGAGCTGGTGGCAGCGTTTGCAGCGTGTGGTGCTGCCGAACATGAAGGCGGCCATCATGGTCGCCGTGCTGTTCCGCGCGCTGGATGCGTTCCGCATCTTCGACAACGTCTTCATCATGACCAACGGCGCCAACGGCACCCAGGTGCTGTCCCTGCTGGCCTATCGAACGTCCATCGGCCGGCTTGAAATCGGTCTGGGCTCGGCGATCTCGGTGCTGCTGTTCCTCTGCGTCATCTTGATCTGCTTCGTTGCCATCAAGCTGTTCAAAGTCGACCTGTCCAGCACCAGGGGTGAGAAGTGAGCACGCACCTGACCACGAAGCAGAAGATCTGGTGGGCCGTCGGCACCGTGCTGGTGCTGGTGTACGCGCTGTTCCCCACGGCATCGATCGTCGCCACCTCGTTCAAACTGCCCAGCGAATTGCAGCTCGGCACCTTTCTGCCGCAGACCTGGAGCTTCGACAACTACACGCAGATCCTGTCGCCGGACGGCGCCGCACAGCAGCTGTTCCTGTCCGCCCTGCGGAACTCGATCGGCATCTCGCTGATCGCGACCGCAATAGCCGTGGTGCTGGCGACGTTCGCCGCGTACGCCATCGCGCGGCTGGACTTTCCGGGCAAGAAACTGATCCTGACCTCGGCACTTGCCGTATCGATCTTCCCGGCCATCTCGATCGTCACCCCGCTGTTCAACCTGTGGCGGGCGATCGGGCTGTACGACACCTGGCTCGGCCTGATCATCCCGTACCTGTCGCTCACCCTGCCGATCTCGATCTGGACGCTGGCCGCGTTCTTCCGGCAGATCCCGTGGGAGCTCGAGCAGGCGGCCCAGGTGGACGGTGCGACCACCTGGCAGGCGTTTCGCAAGGCGATCATCCCGCTGGCCGCACCGGGCGTGTTCACCACCGCGCTCATCGCGTTCTTCATCGCCTGGAACGACTTCGTCTACGGCATCTCCCTGACCTCGTCCGACGCGGCCCGCCCGGTTCCGGCGGCGTTGGCCTTTTTCACCGGGGCATCGCAGTTCCAGGAACCGACCGGGGCCATCTCGGCGGCCGCTGTCGTCGTCACCGTTCCGGTCGTCGTCCTGGTGGTGCTGTTCCAGCGTCAGATCGTTTCCGGCCTCACTCAAGGTGCCGTCAAGGGCTGACCGCCCTGCCGGCAACCGACCTCTCTCGAAGGAAGTGGACATCTCATGGCGGCCATCACCCTGACCAACATCGTGAAGCAGTACGGCGATGGGTTCGCCGCGGTCAACGACGTCAGCCTGGACATCGCGGACGGCGAGTTCATCATTCTCGTCGGACCATCCGGTTGCGGGAAGTCGACGTTGCTGCGGATGATCGTCGGGCTGGAAGACATCACCTCCGGGGACCTGGAGATCGGTGGGGACAGGGTGAACGACCGGGCGCCCAAGGACCGGCATCTCGCCATGGTGTTCCAGAACTATGCGCTGTACCCGCATCTGACCGTCTTCGAGAACATCGCGTTCCCGTTGCGGTTGCGCAAGGGAAAGTTCAGCGAGGAGGAGATCCACGCCAAGGTGGAAAAGGTGGCGTTAACGCTGGAACTCACCGAACACCTGGACCGCAAGCCGGCCAACCTGTCCGGTGGACAACGGCAGCGGGTGGCCATGGGCCGGGCCATTGTCCGGGAGGCCCAGGCGTTTCTGTTCGACGAGCCGCTGTCGAACCTGGATGCCAAGTTGCGCGGTCAGATGCGCACCGAAATCGCTCGAATGCAACGGCGGCTGGGCACCACCACGGTGTACGTCACGCACGATCAGACCGAGGCGATGACGCTCGGCGATCGGGTTGCCGTGCTGCGCAAGGGATTGCTGCAGCAGGTTGCCAGCCCTCGTGCGCTGTACGAGCATCCGGTCAACCTCTTCGTCGCAGGCTTCATCGGGTCGCCGCCGATGAACTTCCTGCCCGGTGAGGTGAAGGGCGATCGCCTCATCCTGCCGTTCGCCGAAGTGCCGGTACCGGCAGCGGTGCGCGATCGGGTTCGCGATGGTTCGCTGATCATCGTCGGTATTCGGCCCGAGCACTTCGAGGACGCTTCGGTGCTCGGCGACCGCCGTGTGGAGACCGGTGTGACCTTCGACGCTGACGTCGACGTCGTCGAGTGGCTCGGCGCCGAGCTCTACGCCTACATCCCGTTCGAGACTCATCAGGATGTGGCCGCCAAGCTCGAAGAGCTCGACCGGGACCTCGATGGCGAGGGAATGCGCACCCAGTTGGTCGTCGCTCTCAGTGCCGAGAGCCGGGTCCGTGACGACGACCGGGCAAAGCTGTGGTTCGATCCCGCGCGGATGATGATCTTCGACCCGGAGAGCGGCGACAACCTGACCCACGATGCCGACGCGGCACGCCGGATCGATGAGGAGAACGAGCAGGATCGTCGCTCGTCGCTGGAGCGCGCTCACGAGCGTGAAGGTCGGCGAGAGGGCGTCGTGGCCTGAGCAGCGGCCGGAGCCTGGGCGGGCCCACACCCCGTCGTACCGGACGTGCGGTGCCCGCCCTGACCGGAGGCTGATCCGGTCAGCGTCTGGGGGCAACCCCATGGCGGGGGTACCGGCGGTGCCTCGGCGTCATCATGTCCGTGACGTCGACTGCCCTTCGGGTGATCAGTCCAGGCCGCCTTCCTGGCGCACCGCAGTGAGCACGCGAAGTGCAAGAGCGTCGAAACGAGCTCGCTCCGCTTCGTCGAAATCACCGTCGGCGCAGGTCCTGCGTAGCCGGCTCAGCTGGTCGACGATGGCCCGGCGCTGGTCTGCCAGTGGGGCGACATAATAGACTTCAGCGAGCAATTCGAACAGCCGCCCGAGCACCATCGGGTCGGCGGCTCCGTACCTGCGTGGTTGCCCGATGGCCGTTTCCAGCAGCTCCTCGAACGGCGGCCGATGCAGCACTACCCTGACGCCGTCGTCGTCGTCGCGAAGCAGTCGCGGGCCGAGATCATGCCGCGCCAATTCGCCCAGGAGTCCGGACAGGTGCCCGAGCGCGTGGATCGCCGTCGTCGGATCGTTGATGCCGGGTGACAGCGCCTTGGTGGCGACGTCGGTCAGTTGCTGCAGGCCGAGGCCGACGTCCTGGACCGCTGTGCGTTCCATGCCGATATAGATCGCCTTGCGTACTTCCTTCTGCAGTTCGTCGAGCGCGTCCTGGTTCTCGAAGCTCTGCCCGCGGCGTGGCCAGACCTTGCCGACCGGCGCCCCGCTGACCAGGGAGCCACCAGGTTCCAGGTCGATCACCACTACGGCGTCGGCTTCCACCGCGGCGTCGAACAGTGATCGCTCGTCGACGCGCACCAGAAAGCCGGTGGCCGAGGCGAGAACAGGCGTGACGCGGCCGGCGATCATTGGCGTCGACCCGATCGTCGTGCTCGTCGGGTCCGGCTGATCCGGCAGGGGCTCGAGCACCCGCTCGACGGTGGCGGTGGCGTCCCGATGCACGTTCTCGAGCATCGACTCCACCCTGATCTCCTTCGCCAGGTGGGCCAGGAAAAGGCCGAGTCCGACGACGCTGGTCAGCGTCAACACAAAGGCGAGAGTCACCGCTATTTGGGGGACGAACAACTCCTGGTCGTCCAGCGGTGTCCGAACCGTGCGGAGCACTGTGAGCGCGTAGGTGAAGGTGCCGAGGAACAACGCCAGCGTCAATTGCACGAAACGGTCACTGCTGAACGTGCGCAGCAGACGCGGGGAGAACTGGCTGCTGGCAAGTTGCAGAGTCACCACGGTCAGCGAGAAGGTCAGCGACGTGACGGTGATCAACGATCCGGCGATCGCCTCGAGTACGGACCGGGCGGCGGCGGCGCCACCGCCGAACAAGTAGTCGGTCAACCCCCTCGGCAAACTATCGTTGATCACCTTGTCGAATTCGGGGAGCAGCACGCCCGCCACGGCGGCGACCACCACCCCGATCGTCGGCAGCGGCCACAGCTGAGTGCGGATCGCGTCCTTGAGCGCGGTGAAGCCGCCTTTGCTGCTCTGTGTACTCATAGATTCAGCTTTCCATCGACGATGCCGCGGGCCGGATGGGCGCGCGGAGGAAAGGCCGGCGCCTGGATCCCGGAGGCGCTGCACAGCCCCTTGGGGATGTTCGAGATCGGTGCCCCGCTCAGCTGCGGCGGATGGAGGCTTCCACCACGTCGAGCACTCCGTCCAGCCGGTCGGCTGGCAGCCCGGCTGCGAGATGGGCCACCAGGCCCTCCATCACCAGTTCCAGATAGCCTGCGAGCTGGTCGATGTCAACGCCGGGCCGGAGTGTGCCGGCGTCCCGTTGCCGCCGAAGTCGGGCACGTACGGCCTGTTCCAGTGCCAATGTCCGCGGAGCCCAGAGCGCGCGGAACAACGGGTCCGTGCGCAGTCGCCGGGCGAGCTCGAGTTGGGTGCCGAGCCGGCCGGCGTCTGGGGCAGCCACCATTTCGCGCATCACCTGCACCAGGCCGTCCTGCTCGACGGTGTCCAGCATCGCTTCGGCGTCCTCGACGGCGAGAGCCAGGAAGAGCGCGTCCTTGTCGAGGTAGTGATGGAAGATCGCACCCCGGCTCAGGCCGATCTCCTCTTCGAGGATGCGAACCGTGGCGCCCTCGTACCCGTGCCGGGCGAAGCACGCCCGTGCACCGTCCAGGATCTGCTGACGACGTGCCAGGAGGTGATCCGCGCTGACCTTCGGCATCAGCGCCGATCACCTCCACAGGACGAACCTTTGCCGCGGACAACTGGCGCCGGACAACTGCACGGGGAACGTCAGTCGCGACCGGCCAGAAGACTCCGCAGCACGAATTGCATGATGCCGCCATTGCGGTAGTAGTCGGCCTCGCCCGGTGTGTCGATCCGCACCAGGGCGTCGAACTCCACCACACCGCCGGACGGCTTGGTTGCCTTCACCTTCACGGTCCGCGGGGTGCGACCCTGGTTGAGCTCGGTGATACCGGAGATCTCGAAGCTCTCGTCACCTTCGAGCCGCAGCGTCTTGATGCTCTCGCCCTCCGGGAACTGCAAGGGGATGACGCCCATGCCGATGAGGTTCGATCGGTGGATCCGCTCGAACGACTCGGTGATGACCGCCCGCACACCCAGCAGCGCGGTGCCCTTGGCGGCCCAATCCCGTGACGATCCGGAGCCGTATTCCTTGCCGCCCAACACGACGAGCGGAACTCCCTGCGCGGCATAGTTCTGCGCGGCGTCGTAAATGAAGGCCTGCGGCGCGTCGGCCTGGGTGAAGTCCCTGGTGTACCCACCCTGGACGTCATCGAGCAGTTGGTTCCGCAGCCGGATGTTGGCGAAGGTGCCGCGGATCATCACCTCGTGATTGCCGCGCCGTGAGCCGTAGGAGTTGAAATCCTTGCGGTCGATGCCGTGATCGGACAGGTACTGCGCCGCAGGCGTCCCGGCCTTGATCGCGCCGGCCGGCGAGATATGGTCCGTGGTCACCGAATCGCCCAGTTTGGCCAGGACTCTCGCGCCGCTGATGTCGGTGACGGGCTCGGGCTGCGCCGGCATCCCGTCGAAGTACGGGGGCTTGCGGACGTAGGTGGACTGCGGGTCCCACTCGAAGGTTTTGCCCTCCGGCGTGGGCAGCGACTTCCACCGCTCGCCGCCGTCGAACACGTCGGCGTAGTTCGAGCTGAACATCTCCCGATTGATGGAGCCGGCGACCACCTCCTGGATTTCCGGAAGCTTCGGCCAGATGTCGGCGAGATAGACGTCGGTGCCATCGGTGTCGGTCCCGAGGGGCTGCGTCTGGAAGTCGAAGTCCATCGTGCCGGCGAGCGCATACGCAATGACCAACGGGGGAGAGGCGAGGTAGTTCATCTTGACGTCGGGATTGATCCGGCCCTCGAAGTTGCGGTTACCGGACAGCACCGACACGACCGTCAGGTCCGCCTCGTTGACGGCGGCGGAGATCTCGTCGGGCAGCGGCCCCGAGTTACCGATGCAGGTGGTACATCCGTACCCGACCAGGTTGTACCCGAGCTTCTCGAGATACGGCCACATGCCTGCCTTTTCGTAGTAGTCGGTGACGACCTGCGAGCCCGGCGCCATCGTCGTCTTGACCCATGGCTTGACCGTCAGCCCCCGGTTCACCGCATTCCGGGCCAGCAGAGCCGCTCCGAGCATGACCGACGGGTTCGAGGTGTTGGTGCACGAGGTGATGGCGGCGATGACGACCGCGCCATGATCCAGCTCGAAGTCGCCGTACTCGACGCTGTGCACCTGGGTGGGCTTGCTCGGCCGACCGAAGGAACCGTCGGCAGCGGAGTGGGTCAGCGCCGAAGGGGTCAACGCGGCGGCCACGTCCTTGTCGGCGTCCTCATCCACGTAGGAGATGGAGGGCGGATCGCTCGCCGGGAAGGATTCTTCCGACGCTTCGTCTACCGCCGTGTGCGGGACCTGATCACCATTGGTGACGTAGTCGTGGATCGCCTTTCGGAACGACGCCTTGGCATCGGTCAGTTCGATGCGGTCCTGCGGCCGCTTCGGGCCGGCGATGGACGGCACCACGGTCGACAGATCCAATTCGAGATACTCCGAGAAGACAGGCTCCAGATCCGGGTCGTGCCACAGGCCCTGCGCCTTTGCGTACGCCTCGACCAACGCGACCTGCTCGGCGGGACGACCGGTGAGGTTCAGGTACTTCAGGGTCTCGTCATCGATCGGGAAGATTGCCGCGGTAGAACCGAACTCGGGGCTCATGTTGCCGATGGTCGCCCGATTCGCCAGTGGTACAGCACCGACGCCCGCACCGTAGAACTCGACGAACTTGCCGACAACGCCGTGTTTGCGCAGCATTTCGGTGATGGTGAGAACGACGTCGGTGGCTGTTGTGCCGGCCGGGATCTCGCCGGTCAGCTTGAACCCGACGACACGCGGGATCAGCATCGAGACCGGCTGGCCCAGCATCGCGGCCTCCGCCTCGATGCCACCGACACCCCAGCCCAGCACACCGAGGCCGTTGACCATCGTGGTGTGCGAGTCGGTGCCCACGCAGCTGTCCGGGTAGGCGATCCCGTTGCGCTGCATGACGACCCGGGCCAGGTACTCGATGTTGACCTGGTGGACGATTCCGGTGTCCGGCGGCACGACCTTGAATTCGTCGAACGCGGTCTGCCCCCAGCGCAGGAATTGATAGCGCTCGAAGTTGCGCTGATATTCCAGCTCGACGTTGCGCTCGAAAGCATCCGCCCGACCGAAGACGTCCGCGATGACGGAATGGTCGATGACCAATTCCGCCGGCGCCAGCGGGTTGATCCGGTCGGGGTCGCCGCCGAGGTCTGCCATTGCCTCGCGCATGGTGGCGAGGTCCACGACGCACGGCACGCCGGTGAAGTCCTGCATGATCACCCGGGCCGGTGTGAACTGGATCTCGACACTCGGGTCGGCGTCTGGATCCCAGTTCGCGAGCGCCCTGATCTGGTCGGCGGTGATGTTGGCGCCGTCCTCCGTCCGCACCAGGTTCTCCAGCAGCACCTTGAGCGAGAACGGCAGCCGTTGCGCATTCTCCAGACCCGCAATCCCGGCGATCTTGTAGATCTGGTAGTTCTTCTCACCGACGGTGAGGGTGTCTTTGGCGGCGAAGCTGTCCTTGCTGGCGGCAGGCACGGAGTTCTCCTTGCTTCTGGTGGCGGCAGGTCCTCCGGCGGCGGTGCTGGTGGACGTCGGGCCATTGTTCCGCACGGGGCTCGTCGTGGGTCGGTCGACCTCGGGCTGGCGCCCAACGGCTCGGCCCAAACAGTACGCTTGTCCTGTTAACGCCGCAAACGCAGGCACGAACAGGCATCGGCCCCGGGCGCTGAGCGTCCGGGGCCGGTGTCGGGCAGGCCCACGCCGCGCCGGGGGCGCGGAGCGGGACCGGAATGGGACTGGCGGTCGCGCAGGCGGCGCGCCCGCCCCCGGTCGCGCGATCAGTTCTTCGAAAGGCTGATGAGGTAGTCGACGTCGCCCGGCTCGAGGCCCTTGAGCAGCGAGAGGAACACGTCGGAGACAGAACGGATGGGGCTGATGTACCACTGGTCGCCCACCCGGACGGTGACGACGCCGAGCCCGATCAGCTGCGTGAACTCGCGTTTGATGATGTCCAGCAGTCGCGGATCGAGGTCGCCCGATCCCAGAGCTCCGGTGAGGTAGCTGTCGATGGTGGACTTGTCCAGCGTGACTTTCGGCGCACCCGGTAACGACAGGGTGATGGAGTTCGCCGCGGGGTCCCGGGTCAGGCTGACGGTCTGACCTTCAGCGGTCAGCTTCAGCGATGCGAGGGAGACCTTGGTTCCCCCGGTGACCTCGGACGTCGTCCAGGACACGTTGTCGACCTTGACACCGAGGTCGTTGACGTCCGAGCTGAGGTTTCCGGCGTCCGCCTCCTTGATCAACAACTTGCCGTAGTCGTGCAGCACGCCCATTTCGTCCGGTGAGGTCAAGGCGATGACGCCGGCAAGGTCGCCCGCGGTGGCCGCGTCGACCAGCTTCTTCGCGGCCGCTTCGGGACTGGCCGATCCGGCCGCCGGGATCTTGTCGGCCTCGGTGGGGTTGGCCAGACCCGCTGCATGCACGGCAGTGTCGGCAATCGTGTAGAAGAAGCTGACGTACCACTGGCCGTTGCGCTGGACCGTCGCGACGCGGACCGGTCCGTCGTTCTCGGCAACGAGGTCAGCGATGTTGACCGTCTGTGATTGAGGTTGAGCTTTGTCGATCGCGCTACCGAAGGCGTCCTTGATCTTGTTGCTCAGCGGGATGGCGTTCGGATCGCTGGAGATGGTGACGGTGCCGCCGGTCAGCTTGACGATCTGCAGGTTGGGGTTGATGGTCTCCGTGGCGCCGTCAAAGGTCAGGTTCTGCACGGTGATCGAGCTGCCGGTCATCGAGTCGGCGGACGCAGCCGGGCTGAGCACCTCCAGTCGCTTGAGCTCCGTGATGACGTCGGTGTTCAGGTCGGTGAACAGGGCGGCCTCAGCGGGATCCAATTGATCGGCCAGACCGATCGGGTCGGAGTTGCTCAGGGTGGTGAACAGCGCCGTCACCGACTCCTGCGGGGTCTTCTGCCCACTGGCGGTCGAGGTGTTGGTGTCACGGATGGCGAAGAGGTACACGGCCGCCGCGGCCACCAGCGCAACGACCACGGCGATGGCCATGACCAGGACGGGCGCCCGGCTCTTGCCCGTCGGCGGCCGATCGGGCTCTTCGGACCAGGGACTGCCGGGGCCACCAGCGAAGCCCGGGCCGCCGGGTCCGAACTGCCCGGCAGGACCGGGTGTTCCGAACTGCTGCGTCGGTGTGGGCTGCTGCCACCCGGGTGCACCGACCGGCTGTGCCTGCTGCCACGCCGGCGATTGGCCCGGCCGAGCCGGCTGGCCCTGGTACGGCTGGCCCTGGTACGGCTGGCCCTGGTACGGCTG